>JAFTXX010000068.1 GCA_017461475.1 Clostridia bacterium | reverse complement strand
TCGCATTGCAACAACCCCCGCTTGTCATCCTCGAACGGAGCACAAGGAACCGAAGGTTCCTGCCATACTCGCAAAGCGAGTATGGGCGGAGTGAAGGATCTTGCGGGGAGATGTTTGCTTATACGCTAAACATTTATTTACCTTATTGACTAAAAAGGACTCTTGCGAGTCCTTTTTTCAGTGATATTATATTTACCTCAAACTGCCCGAAGGGCAATATCACTCGCCGAAAGGCGAATATAACTGCTACTTCGTCAGCGTAGCTGTCGAAGTAGCGCCGTCCCATGTGACTGTTGCGCCGAGGTTTTCGGCTACAAATCTTACGGGGAGGTAGGTGCGACTGTTTTCGATGAACGCGGGTGCGTCGAGGGTGACGGCCTCGCTGTTTACCTTTGCCTCTTTCGCGCCGATTGTGATTTCAATGGTCGTATCGGCGGTTTTTACTGTCGCTGTGCTTGTTTCGCCGTTCCAAAGCACTTCAGCGCCGAGGTTCTCGGCAACAAAGCGTACAGGGAGCATTGTGCGGCTCTCGCGGATGATGGGTGCCGCGTCGAGTGCCTTTTCCACGCCGTTTACATAGCCTACTGTCTGACCTATGGTAAGGCTGATTACAGTGGGAGCGATTTTGTTAACCGATGTGAAGAAACCGAGTGCTTCGGCGGTGGGAGTGACGTTTTTATAATTCAGCGTGTAGGTTGCGTCCTTGTACTCGTTTGCCGCCGCGTACGCGGTCTCGTTGCGCTCGCCGTTGTAGATGCAGTTGTCGCACGCAAACGACTTGATTTCGCCGCCTGTCCAGTTCACGGTGGTGGAAACGAGGACATTGCGCAGGTCGAGCTGTTCAACGTAGCCGCTCTTCATGTTGACGGTAGCGGTGTTTGAGTGGTTGGACTGGTCGCCGCCTACCTGGATAAAGTCAGTGACGGTTGCGCCGTCGATGTTGATAACTACATCGTCGGAAACGTTGGACTGAACAACGCCGCCGTATACGCGCTTGACAGTGCCGCCGAGAAGATTTACTGTCTGTGTGCCTTTAAAGGTGTATGTGCCGCCCGCGCCACGGGTGTAGCCAAGCACGCAGTAGAAGTTACCGCTCTTTATGGTTACGGAGCCGTTAACGGTTTCGCTTACAGGGTCCTCGGTGCCGAACTGGTGGCCCGCAAGGGCATAGAGGTCGCCATTTCCGACGGTTTCAAGCCCCGCACCGAATGTGATGTTGTTAAATCTGCCGACGTAAAGCGCGGTGGACTGGTAATTCAGTTTGGTGTTCTCAATGGTGGTGTCGCCGCTGAAGTAAAAGCGGCGGGATTTGCCCGTGTTGATGCCGCCGTCAAAATAGCGTTCGCCGTCGTACGAGGTTATGACGATTTTACTGTCATGCTCCGGCTCGTAGAAATTTGCGCTTGAAAGGTCGATTTCATTGATAAGGACAATGGTGCCGTCAACGCCCGCGAGCATCGAATATGCCTGCTTAATGTCGCTGATTGCGGTCTCGGGGGTGAGGCCGTCGCCGTTGCCGACGTTTGCAACGTAAATGCGCGCGCCGGTTGCGCTTGATTCGGCGGGAACCTTGTCGAGCACGGTGTAGGTGGCGCTTGCAAGGTCAGCCGCGCCGGTTACGGCACTGCCATCCTCGTAGGTCGCAGTGTCAAACAGTTCGTAAATTTCGCTTACGTTGATGCCGCGGCGGGTGATAAGCGATGTTGTGCCGTCTGTCACAAATTCGCGGAGCGATTCGGCAACGCTCTTTGAAACGGTGCCGACAGAGCCGCTGAGATAGTAGATGTCGGCGTGGCCCATGACGTTGTTAATCATAAGGCTTGTGACGGTGCCGCCGTTTATCTTGACAGTTGCGTTGCCGTTAAGACGGCGTGTGGAGTCGCCGCCCGTGTAAAGCGCACCGATGCTGCCGCCGTTGATTTGAATTTCGGTGTTGCCGGAATAACTTCCGTTTACGGACGCGCCGTAAAGGCTCTTTACCGTGCCGCCGTTTACGGTGATGTGCGATGTGCCCGTATAGGCAACCGAACCGCTTCCGCGGCTAAAGCCCGCAATGAGGGTGTATGTACCGCTGTTTATGGTTATGGAAGAGTCAAGGTTTTTCTGAATGTCGGCGGAAGTCATGTTGTCGCCGTCCATAATTGGGTGCTGATAGCCGCCTACAACATAAAATCCGATGTCAGAAGACTTAATGCCGTCGCCGAGAGTGAGCGCGTTGAAGCGGGAAATGATAACGCCCGTCTTGCGCGTGTTTTCGGGACCGTAGGTGAATGTGACATTCTCAAACTTTGTGGGACCGCTTAAATAGTAACGGCTGTAGTCAACATGGTTGAAAATAATCTTGCCGCCGGTGACGGTAATTTCGCCGTTGTGAAAAGGCTCGTAGTAAGAGTTGTCGAAGGTGTATGTGTCAACGATGACAACGGTGCCGCCGTCGGTGAGAGCGTTTACCGCGTCGTCAAACGAGTTTGTCGGACGCTCCGCGGTGCGCCCGTCGTACTTGCCGCTGTCGCTGACGTAAACGGTGTCAATTGCACCCGCGCCGATGCAAAGCGCAAGCATGCACACAAGGAAAGTAATGATTTTTTTCATAAATAACCCTCCGTTTCTTATATTATAATGATACAAAAATCGCATGAATTTTTCAAGGTGAATTTGTATTTTTAAAATACATCATTTTCATCTTGACAAACAGCCATGGAAAGGCATATGCCGCAAAACCGCCTCGCGAGGCGGTTTTGCGGCGAAAAATGATGTAAATTAATGTTTAGCGGCGTAGCAACACCAATCTAATCTGTAGGGGCCGACGTCCTCGACGGCCCTAAAGGCAAAATCTTTAATCATCGCATGTGGCTGTAATCCAGCCAACGTAGGGGCGATTATTAATCGCCCGAAAAGCAGGGCGTAGATGTTTTGCAAACGGGCGATTAATAATCGCCCCTACGAGGTTAGTGCGTCGCCATTACTCACATAAACATTAATTTACCTTATTGACGCAAAAAAGGAACTCTTGCGAGTTCCTTTTTCAGTTACAATAAACTGCCCGAAGGGCAATATCACTCGGCGAAGCCGAATATCACTGCGGAGCAATATAACTCGCCGTCAGGCGAATATAACTGCTACTTCGTCAGCGTAGCTGTCGAAGTAGCGCCGTC
>JAFTXX010000051.1 GCA_017461475.1 Clostridia bacterium | reverse complement strand
TGAGCCCCAAATGGTGTTCTCGCATATCCATTATAACAGATATTTTGAATTCTGCCGAGTATCTTTTATATTCTTGTCCTTTCTTTCCCATAATAAAAAATATGCACCTCCAAAAGTGTCTAACTTTTGGGGTGCATATCATCACGGTGGGTGCTTGTTTTTTCTGCATTTTTGTATTATACTTGTGATAATGTAATTTATTCGCCGCAAGATTTTACTTTTCGGAGGTATTCCATGAAAATCGAATGGAAAACATGCTTTAAAATCTGCGCAAGCGTTTTTGCCCTGTATTTGTGCATACACTTTTTCCCGAACTTTGCAAGTCTTTGCTCTGCCCTGTTCGGCGCGGCGGCACCGTTGCTCATCGGTTGTGTTGTCGCTTACATAGTAAACATACTTATGAGCTTTTATGAGCGACACTATTTCCCTAGAGCGAAAAAACGTTTCCTTATCAATGGCCGCAGACCCGTTTGCATGGCGGCGGCGTTTGTGACTGTAATCGCAGTCATTGTACTTGTCTTTGTGCTTATTATTCCTCAGCTTTCCGCCTGCGTTCAACTCTTGCTTGCAAAGCTGCCCGACGCTCTCAAAACACTTGTAACGTGGATAGAAGCTCTCAATATCCTGCCCGAAGACATTATAAACTTCCTGCTTTCAATCGACTGGCAGTCCAAGATAAGCCAGATAGCAAGCACCGTCACCTCAGGCATCGGCAACGTGATGAATGTCGTTATCAGCGCGGTTTCAACCGTATTTTCCGGTGTCGTCACCGCTTTTCTCAGCATTATTTTTGCCATTTATCTGCTCCTCGGCAAGGATAAGATATGCGGACAAATCAAGCGCGTTGCAAACCGCTATGTCAAAAAGACATGGTATGATAAGGCAATGCACGTCCTCGCCGCGGCAAACGACAGTTTCCACAAGTACATCGTCGGTCAGTGCACCGAAGCGGTCATCCTCGGCGTGCTTTGCGCGCTCGGTATGCTCATTCTGCGCCTGCCGTACGCCGCGATGATAGGCGCGCTTATCGCGTTCACCGCACTCATTCCCGTTGCGGGGGCATACATCGGCGGGGGCATCGGCGCGTTTATGATTTTCACTGTGTCACCGATAAAAGCCGTGGTGTTTGTCATCTTCCTCGTAATTTTGCAGCAGTTTGAAGGCAACGTCATCTACCCCCGTGTAGTCGGTTCGTCAATGGGACTCCCCGCAATATGGGTACTCACCGCAGTCACGATAGGCGGCGGCATTATGGGAATTGCAGGCATGCTCCTCGGTGTCCCCGTTGCCGCAACGGCGTATAGGCTGTTGAAAGAAGACATAAATAAGGTAAAATGAAGCAAAAATTCCGTCGGAATAACCCGACGGAATTTTAATTTTATCAGCGTGTCGAAAAACTCTCAACAAGCAAAAATATAATAAAATTGTTTTTGGGGCGGACATGCGCCGACCCAAAAACTCCTTAAAAACCGCGCGGTGAGCGCGGCGTGAGCGAACGGTTTTGCCCCAGTCGAAAAAATCTTATTTTTTCGACTGACTCAGTTTTTCCCTCAAATACTTTCCCGTGTACGACCCCTCGACCTTTGCCACTTCCTCGGGGGTGCCCTCGGCGACAATTCTGCCGCCGCCCTCGCCGCCCTCGGGGCCGAGGTCTATGATGTGGTCTGCAATCTTTATCATATCGAGGTTGTGCTCGATAACAACCATGGTGTTGCCGCCGTCGCAAAGGCGGTTGAGCACCGTGATAAGCCTTGCAACGTCGTCGGTGTGAAGACCTGTTGTGGGCTCGTCGAGGATGTAAATTGTGCGTCCCGTCGAACGCTTTGAAAGTTCGGTTGCAAGTTTCACACGCTGTGCCTCACCGCCCGAAAGGGTGGTCGAAGACTGACCGATCTTAACATAGCCGAGACCGACATCGAAAAGTGTCTGAATTTTGCGCTGGATAGAGGGAACGCCGCTGAAAAATTCGAGACCTTCCTCAACAGTCATTTCAAGCACGTCGTAGATGCTCTTGTCCTTGTACTTGACCTCGAGCGTCTCGCGGTTGTAGCGCTTGCCGCCGCAGACATCACACTTGACGTACACGTCGGGCAAAAAGTGCATCTCAATACACTTTACGCCGTCGCCCTCGCAGGCTTCGCAGCGTCCGCCCTTGATGTTGAACGAGAAGCGCCCCGACTTGTAACCGCGTGCCTTTGCCTCGCGCGTTTTTGCAAACAGCTCACGGATATCCGAGAACACGCCCGTGTAAGTCGCGGGATTTGAGCGCGGAGTGCGTCCTATCGGCGACTGGTCGATGCAGATGACCTTGTCAAGCGACTTTACTCCCTCAATGGAATCGTGGTCGCCGGGGAAAGTATTTGCGCGGTTGAGCGTTGCCGCAAGGCTCTCGTACAAAATCGAATTTACAAGCGAGGATTTACCACTGCCCGACACACCCGTGACGGCGATAAACTTGCCTAAGGGGAATGCAACGTCAATATTTTTGAGATTGTGCTCGCTCGCGCCTTTAACGGTGAGGAATGTGCCGTTTCCCTCGCGGCGCGTCTCCGGCACGGGAATGGTTTTGCGTCCCGCAAGATATGCGCCCGTAATGGAATCCTTGCACTTTGCAACCTGCGCGGGAGTGCCTGCCGCCATTACCTTACCGCCGTGGATGCCCGCACCTGGACCGATGTCAACGACATAGTCAGCCGCACGCATCGTGTCTTCATCATGCTCAACTACAACGACGGTGTTGCCGAGGTCGCGGAGCTTTTTCAGCGTTGCAATAAGTTTATCGTTGTCGCGCTGGTGAAGTCCTATACTCGGCTCGTCGAGGATGTAAAGCACGCCGACAAGCGACGAGCCTATCTGAGTTGCAAGGCGAATTCTCTGCGCCTCACCGCCCGAAAGCGTTCCCGCCTTGCGCGCAAGGTCGAGGTATTCAAGACCGACACTGCAAAGGAATGAAAGGCGCGCCTTTATCTCTTTGAGTATCTCCGTAGCAATCTGCTCTTTTTCAGCGTCGAGTTTCAGATTTTCCACAAACTCGAGCATTTTGTCTATGGGCATGAGACATATCTCATGGATATTTTTGCCGCCGACGGTGACAGACAGCATCATCTTGTTGAGACGTCCGCCGTCGCACTCGGGGCAGACCTGCTCTTCAAGCAGGGTTTCGTAATATTCAAGTCCGTAGCTCTCACGGCGGCGGTCTATCATTGGGATGATACCCTCAAACGCAACCGTCTGATGATGCGCGGTGCCGCCGAAATAGCGGGTAACTTTGTAAACTTCCTTGCCCGTACCGTAGAGAAGCGCGTTCATCGCCGTGCGTGTAAAGGTATTCAGCGGCTGGTCCATGGTAAATCCGAACTTTTTGCCGACCGCCTCGATAAGCGGACCGTTCCAGCTTTCCTCTTCCATGGTCTTAAAGCCGTTGCAGGCGATACCGCCCTCGCGGAGTGACAGCGACTTGTCGGGCATGAGCTTCTTTTCGGAAACGCGGGTAAGCGCACCGAGACCCGAGCAGCGCGGGCAAGCGCCGTTCGGCGCGTTGAACGAAAACATACGCGGTTCAAGCTCGCCGAAGCTGATGCCATGCTCCTCGCAGGCGTATTTTAATGAATAGTCATACTCTTTTTCGTCGCCCTCGCGCGGCATGGTTACAACGCGGACAAGTCCGTCAGTAAGTCCCACCGCGGTCTCGACAGAGTCGCCGATGCGGCTGCGCACATCGGGGCGGTTGACGATGCGGTCAACTACGATTTCGATGGTATGCTTGATGTTTTTGTCAAGCGTGATAGTCTCCGAGAGATCGTACAAACTGCCGTCCACCCGCACACGGGAATATCCGCTTCGGCGTGCATCGGTAAGCACCTTTTCGTGCATACCTTTAGCCGAGCGCACCACGGGCGCGAGAATCATCATGCGCTCGCCCTCGGGGAAACTCTGAATGTTGTCAATGATAGTGTCAACCGTCTGTTGCTTTATCTCCTTGCCGCAAACAGGGCAATGCGGCACGCCGCAGCGGGAGTAAAGCAGACGCAGGTAGTCGTAAATTTCGGTGACTGTGCCAACGGTCGAGCGGGGGTTCTTTGACGTGGTCTTTTGGTCGATTGAAATTGACGGCGAAAGCCCCTCAATGCTGTCAACATCGGGCTTGTCCACCTGACCGAGGAACATGCGCGCGTACGATGACAGCGACTCTACAAAACGGCGGTGCCCCTCGGCGTAAAGCGTGTCAAACGCCAGCGAGGATTTACCGCTGCCTGACAGTCCCGTCAGCACGGTAAGTTTATCGCGCGGAATAGTGAGGTCAATATTCTTGAGGTTGTTGACCCTCGCGCCTTTAATGATTATATCTTTAGCCATTGTGTTTCTATAGCGGTGTAAAAATACCAATCAAATACGTAGGGGCGATTAGCAATCGCCCGCATGTACAACATCTAACCGTTGCTAACGGGCGATTAATAATCGCCCCTACAATTTGCGGGTTTCATTGGCACCTATATTCCTTTCAATTCTTTTATCTTATCTCTGAGGAACGCGGCTTTTTCAAATTCGAGTTTCTGCGATGCCTGGCGCATTTCTTTGGTGAGTTCTTCGATAAGTTTTTCGCGCTCGCCCTTGGTGAGCTTCTTCTTTGCCTCCGCGGCTTCCTTTTTGCTCTTGCCGCCGAGACTTATCACGTCGCGTACACCCTTGATTATGGTCTGCGGTACGATGCCGTGTTCCTTGTTGTACGCGTCCTGTATGCCGCGGCGTCGCTCGGTCTCGTCAATTGCGCCTTTCATCGACGCGGTGACGGTGTCGGCGTACATTATTACCTTGCCGCTTGCATTTCTTGCGGCTCTACCGACCGTCTGCACAAGCGATGTCTCACTGCGGAGAAAACCTTCCTTGTCTGCGTCGAGAATAGCAACAAGCGATACCTCGGGGATGTCAAGACCCTCGCGAAGCAGGTTGATTCCCACAAGCACATCAAAAATGCCGAGACGCAGGTCGCGCACTATCTCCATGCGCTCCATGGTTTCAACGCTATGGTGGATATACTTTACCTTGATTCCATTTTCATCGAGGTAACCTGTGAGGTCTTCTGCCATCTTCTTTGTAAGTGTTGTGACGAGCACTCGTTCTCCGCGCGCGCTGCGTGCGCGTATCTCGCCCATGAGGTCGTCCACCTGCCCCTCAATGGGTCGAACCTCGACCACGGGGTCAAGCAGTCCCGTAGGACGGATTATCTGTTCAACTATCTGTCCGCTTCGGCTCTTTTCGTACTCACCGGGGGTGGCGCTGACGTAAACCACCTGATTTATCTTGCTTTCAAACTCGTCGAAAAACAGCGGACGGTTGTCGTAAGCCGACGGCAGGCGGAAACCGTATTCAACAAGGTTGGTCTTTCTCGCCTTGTCGCCGCCGCTCATGCCGCGAACCTGCGGGAGAGTAACGTGCGACTCGTCGATAAACATGAGAAAATCTTTGGGGAAATAGTCAAGCAAAGTGTACGGCGTTGAACCCGCAGGACGGCGGGAAAGCACGCGCGAATAGTTTTCAACGCCCGAGCAAAATCCTACTTCGCGGAGCATCTCAAGGTCGTAGCGCGTGCGCTGTTCAATGCGCTGAGCCTCAATGAGTTTGTTCTGCGACTTGAAAAAGTCAATGCGCTCGTCAAGTTCGTCCTCGATGTCTTTAAGCGCTTCTTCCCTCTTGTCATCGGTGACGGCATAGTGCGTCGCGGGGAAGATGACCGACACATCGAGCGAGCGGAGAAGTTCGCCCGTCACCGCGTTGATCTCGCTGAGGCGGTCAATTTCGTCTCCGAAAAATTCAACGCGAACAGTCTTTTCGTTTTCGCTTGCGGGGAAAATCTCAACCGTGTCGCCCCTCACGCGGAACTTGCCGCGCACAAAACCGACGTCGTTGCGCTCATAGCCTATCATAACAAGGCGGCGAAGCAGTTCCTCGCGCTCCATTGCCATGCCGACACGCATTACAATCTGCAATTCCTGATACTCCGACGGGTCACCGAGTGAGTAAATGCAGGAAACACTGGCAACGATAATGACATCGCGCCGCTCAAAAAGCGCGCTGGTCGCGCTGTGTCGCAGTTTGTCTATCTCGTCGTTTATCATCGCGTCCTTTTCGATGTACATATCCTTGCCGGGGATGTACGCCTCGGGCTGATAGTAGTCGTAGTAGGAAACGAAATATTCAACCGCGTTTTCGGGGAAAAACTCGCGGAACTCCGAGCAAAGCTGCGCCGCAAGCGTCTTGTTGTGTGCCAGCACAAGCGTGGGACGGTTGATGTTGGCAATGATATTTGCCATAGTGAACGTCTTGCCCGAACCGGTAACGCCGAGCAAAGTCTGCTCGGAAATGCCCGCTTCGACGCCCGCCGAGAGCTTATCAATGGCCTCGGGCTGGTCGCCGGTGGGTTTGTATTTTGATACAAGCTTGAATTTGTCCATAAAAAGTCCCCTACAGAAAAGGTTATAAAAAGGTGACAGTTATCGTATTATAATATTGTAACACATATTTGCGCGCTTGTCTCCGATTTTCGCAAAAAAGTTCACATTTTATTCGAGCGAAATCCTCTTGACAAATTGTTTCATACATGTTAAAATATACACGTAATATTCCGTGAGGGAGTAGTCACGCATATACAATGCTTTAAGTTTCAAGTACAACATTCGATGTTTTTACATCTGGCTTGAATGGAATGACAAGACTCATGGGTAGGCTATCCCTATCCGTGAGTCTTTTTGTTTTAGTATACAAAATTTATTTTATAATATAAAAGGAAGGAAAACACATGAAATTCTACACCGAAAGCACTAACGAAGTTCTTGCGGCGACAGAGTCGAGCGCAAGCGGCCTAACAAGCGCCGAAGCCGAAGCACGGCTTGCGAAAAACGGCAAGAACAAACTTGCAGAAGCCAAAAAAGACTCGCTTGCAAAGCGTTTCTTGAAGCAGCTCGCAGACCCGATGATAATCATTCTGCTTGTTGCAGCGGCGATAAGCGGCGTCACTGCGGCGCTTGAAAACGAAGGTTTTGTCGATGTATTCATCATCCTCTTTGTTGTCATTATGAACGCGGTTCTCGGCGTTTATCAGGAGTCGAAGGCTGAAAAAGCAATCGAAGCATTGCAGGAAATGAGCGCGGCGACATCGAAAGTTCTGCGCGACGGCAAAGTTACAATTGTCAAGAGCGAAGACATTGTTGTCGGCGACATCGTTCTGCTTGAAGCAGGCGACGCTGTTCCCGCCGACGGACGCATTATCGAAAGCGCAAGCCTTAAAATTGAGGAAGCAGCCCTCACGGGTGAAAGCGTTCCCGTAACCAAGTTTATCGAGATAATCAACCTCGAAGAAGAGGGCAAGGAAGTTCCCCTCGGCGACCGCAAAAACATGGTCTACATGGGTTCCACCGTCGCATACGGCCGCGGCACATTTGTCGTAACAGGCACGGGCATGGACACCGAGATGGGTAAGATTGCGGACGCGCTTGCAAACGCCGCCGAAGGTCAGACCCCTCTCCAGATAAAACTCGCTCAGCTTTCAAAGATTCTCACATACCTCGTTCTCGGCATCTGCGTCGTAATTTTCGGCGTTCAGCTTATCCGCGACGGCGTTGCTCCCGCAACTATCCTTAACTCCTTTATGGTAGCCGTATCGCTTGCGGTTGCCGCTATCCCTGAGGGTCTTGCGATGGTAGTTACCGTCGTTCTCTCGATAGGCGTTACCAACATGTCAAAGCGCAACGCTATAATCCGCCGCCTTACCGCGGTTGAAACACTCGGCTGTGCGCAAATAATCTGCTCCGACAAGACAGGTACTTTGACCCAGAACAAGATGACCGTTGTTGACCACTTCGGCGACGACGAAAAACTTCTCGCTACCGCGATGGCGCTTTGCTCCGACGCAGAAATCGACGGCGACGGCGTTGTAACAGGCGAACCCACCGAGGCGGCGCTCGTTGCATATGCTAAAAAACTTGAGCTTGACAAAAACTCGCTCAAAACCACTTCTCCCCGTGTCGGCGAAGCTCCCTTTGACAGCGGACGTAAGATGATGTCCACCGTTCACGAAATCGGCGGTAAGTTTGTGCAGTACACCAAGGGTGCGCCCGACGAAATTCTCCGCCGCTGCGAAACATACGTTGAAAACGGCGAAGTAAAACCCATGACTGAGGCAAAAATGTCCGAAATCATGGCGGCTAACAAAGAAATGGCTGACCGCGCGCTCCGCGTACTTGCCGCTTCCATGCGTATTTACAGCGCAAAACCCGCATCGTTTGAACCTGCTGACCTTGAAGAAAAGCTCTGCTTTGTAGGTCTCACGGGTATGATAGACCCCGTCCGCCCCGAGGTCAAGGACGCTATAGTTGAGTGCAACAGCGCAGGCATCCGCGCTATCATGATCACGGGCGACCACATCGACACCGCTACCGCAATAGCAAAAGAACTTGGTATTCTCACCGAGGGCAGACGCGCTATCACGGGTACGCAGCTTAGCGAAATGAGCGACGAGGAATTTGCAAAAGAGTTTGCAAACATCAGCGTTTACGCACGCGTACAGCCCGAGCACAAGACAAGAATCGTCAACGCATGGCGCGGCGCAGGCTACGTCACCGCAATGACCGGCGACGGCGTTAACGACGCTCCCTCGATAAAATCCGCCGACATCGGCGTGGGCATGGGTATCACAGGTACCGACGTTACAAAGAACGTTGCCGACATGGTACTCGCAGACGACAACTTTGCAACCATAGTAGGCGCGGTTGAAGAAGGCCGCCGCATTTACGACAATATCCGTAAGGCTATTCAGTTCCTGCTCGGCTCCAACATGTCCGAGGTAATCAGCATTTTCGTTGCAACTCTTATGGGCTTCACCATTCTCAAGCCCGTTCACCTGCTCTGGATCAACCTTGTCACCGACTGCTTCCCCGCTCTCGCACTCGGTATGGAAAAGGCTGAACCCGGCATAATGAAGCGTAAACCCCGCCCCGCAAACGAAGGCGTATTCGCAGGCGGCATGGGCTTTGACGTTGCATATCAGGGTCTCATGGTTTCGGCGCTCACCCTCATTTCCTACTTCATCGGTGCGCACATCGGCGGCGCTCACGGCGCGCTTGACCCCGCTGAACACGGTATGACAATGGCGTTCCTCACCATGTCCATGGCTGAGATTTTCCACAGCTTCAATATGCGTTCACAGCGTGCCTCAATCTTCACCCTCGGCAGTTTCAATAAGGTACTCGGCTTTGCCGCAGTAGGCAGCCTTATCGCAACTACCCTCGTGTGCGAGATTCCTTTCCTCGCAAACGCATTCGGCTTCTCGACCATCGACCTCACCGAATATTCAATCGCAATCGGACTTGCGGTTCTCACCGTTCCCGTTGTTGAAATAGTCAAGTTCGTACAGAGAAAACTCGCAAAGAATAAATAAGTCAAACAGGCTGTTGCACACGCAACAGCCTGTTTGATTTTGGATGGGGTAAATTAATGTTTAGTGGAGTAATGGCGACGCGCAAACCGCGTAGGGGACGACGTCCTCGACATCCCTAAAGGTAAAATATTCAATCAGCGCATGCGGCTGGCATACAACCATCGTAGGGGCGATTATCAATCGCCCGAAAAGCAAAGTGCAGATGTTGTACAAACGGGCGATTGATAATCGCCCCTACGAAGTTTGCGGATAGTTTTACCTGCCATCCTGAGGCTTTGCCGACGGATCTGCGGACGAAGTCCGTCAAAAAAAGTTAGTTATATCACGTTGACACGGCTACGCCGTGCAGATCCTTCACTTCGTTCAGGATGACAGAGAGTGCGCATAAACATTAATTTACTTCCCTTTCAAATTATGTTCAGATTATATAAATTCTGTTACAGTTTTTACATTGACGATTTTCTGGGTGAATGCTAAAATTTACTTGTACAGTGCAAAAATTATTCTAATCGGAGGTAAATATGGCAACCTACAACATTGGAAAAGCACAGAAAAAAATTCTTACTTACGAAAACAACTTTACATCGGCTGACGCGATGCGTGACTTCACCGTTGTTTACGGCGAGATGGAAGTCAAGGACGGCGCGCTCCGTACTGTTAAGGAAGGCGGTCACTCTACAGCGCTCCTCGAATTTGCAAACAAGCCTAACTTTGTACTTGAGACTGACTTTGTAAACCATCAGGGAGGAGGCGGAATTTTCTTTGCGGGCGTACCCGGATACGCAAGATCCAGCACTCCCGAAGAGGACAGAACCGCGGGTTATTACGCGTTTGTAGGTCAGGACGGTCTCACCGGTGCGCTCGGCTGCACAAGTCCTGTGGGACGCTGGAACGGCAACATAACAGCCAGCCGCAACGGCGACAGATTTTACATCGGTCAGGACCTTCATTTTTATATCCGCGTGACCGGTGACTATATCATCTATACGGTTTCCGACTGTGGGAGCGGCGAGGAACTTTACAGAGCCGAGTATCACAAGGGCGACAGCCGCCATGACGGCTCGCCGTTTGAAAGCGGTTCTATCGCCATTCGCATTAACAACGACGGCGGTAAGGGCGGATTTACCAACCTTAAACTCTATGACGCAAAGGCAGTGGAAATGAGCGACGCTACTCTCGGAATCGCACAGAAACTCACCGCAAAAGTTACCGCGACCGACTACGAAGAAAAGATAGTTCTCGCAAAAGACGGTCAGGGATTTGCATTCTCCTACGACGCTAAAGCCGAGCGCGTGCTCGCATACCGCTATCTCCACGGCAAGTGCCTTTACATCGCACAGCACGCAATGCAACTGACCGTGGGAAATACCTACGACTACATTATTGAAAACCGCGGCGATGTTATCGCGCTTTACTTTGGCAATGACAAATACCCCGTTATCGAGGTTCAGAATAAGAAGCCGAAGGCATTCAACATCGGCTCGACCGACGCCGTTTCGGTTGAAATTTCGGACTTCGCTTTATATGACGGTCCCACATACACAAACCCCGTTACATACGGTGCCGACCCCGAGATACTTTACCACGACGGCACATTCCATCTCTACACCCTCGACCAGACAGGCCCCTACTGCCGCGTAAGAGTTCGCACATCAAAGAACCTCTACGACTGGGAAGAGGCGGGATTTGCATTTGAGATAAACGAAAACAGTCCCATCCACTACTTTATGAGCCCCAATGTGTTCCATAAAGACGGCTGGTTCTATCTGCTCATCGCGTCGCAGTTTGCAGGCGGTTTCGGCCCCACCGAGTTCCGCATTTTCTATGCGAGCGCGAAGTCTCCTCTCGGTCCCTTTGTTATGAACCCCCAAAAGCCCAATGTCAACGAAGTACCCGAAATAGGCGGCGCGCCTTTTGTTGACGACGACGGCAGAGTTTACATCACCACCGTACGTTTCGGCGGCGGCAACCACATCTACATTCAGGAACTTGACGCAAAAGACGGCGTGCTCAGCACCAAGCGCGAAGCTGTCCACTGCATAAGCCCGTCCGAGCACTACGAAATTGACGAATATGCCCCCATCTCAGAGGGCGGTGTTATAGTAAAGCACGGCGGCTACTACTACATGATGTACGCATCGGGTCACTTCCGCGGACACTACGGCGAATCGTATGCGATAAGCAAGGACATCTACGGTCCCTACACAAAATACAAGTACAACGAAGTGCTTGCGTCCAACCGCTATATCGACGGTGTCGGCGACTGCATGTTTGTTACCTGCCCCGACCTTGAAGAGCAGTACGTAGTATACCACTGCCACTCCGACAGAGGCAACAAGGGCTTTGACCGCGACATCTGCATCGACCGCATCTACTTTGTCCCCTCCGAGGACGGCGGCCCCGACGTAATGAAGGTCTACGGCCCCACCACGACCCCCACTCCCGCACCGAAGTTTAAGAATAAGTAAAAGTCTCTTGCCGAATTAATGTTTACATCACTGCCATACTCGCAAAGCGAGTATGGGCGGAGTGAAGGATCTGGCGGGGAAATGTCTGCCATTTCGCATTAACTTTACCTTTACTTCACAAACAAAAAAGCCTTACACTGCCCGAATTGATATAATCCCCTTAGAGTAGACACTTGAAAAAACAAAATTTCAAGACTACACTAAGGGGATTGTTTTATGCCAAGAAGAAGTCATAAGAATAAGAAGTATTCAGCAGAATTAAAATTGCAAGCAGTAAAAGATTACTTATCGGGGCAAGGAAGTTATGAAAACCTAATAAAAAAGTATGGGATTTTAAGCACAAGACAACTTAGGAATTGGGTAAAGTGGTATAATGGTCATAAAGAAATCAACGAGCGGAGTGCCGCCAAAGGAGAAATCTATATGACCAAAGGAAGAAAGACAACACAAGAAGAACGAGCAGAGATAGTAGCATTTTGCATAGAACATAACAAGGATTATGGATTAACAGTAGAAACATACAATGTTTCATAT
>JAFTXX010000050.1 GCA_017461475.1 Clostridia bacterium | reverse complement strand
TGTCAGCAATTGGCTTTTTCGGTCTGCCACCGGAACCGGGTTTAGGTCCTCTTTGACCCATGTTTTTCACACCTCCTTAAACTTTTCAGGCTATTCCCCTGAAAACTTATGCGAATTTGTGCGTGATAGCCCACGCCCGTTATTTTTTATGTTCTGTTTTAGGATGTTGACCGCCCTACGGCATTCATGCTTCCATCAAAGTCTTATAACTTTCAAGTTTTTTGCGCCAGTAATTATTCTCGGTTGCTTTTTTCTTCCAGTCGATAGTGAATTTATTTGTTTCTTGGCTTTTGAGAGAATTGCATATCCGATGTGCTAACTGACAGTTGTCAACGGAGTGTTCGCCACCGATGGAGAGCGGAACGATATGGTCAATGGTGCCGTCCCAATTGTTGTCGATACCTTTGGTGGGATGCACAGGCATACCACATATTTGACAGATACCGTTGTCGCGTTTGTAAATTTCACTGTAATTAACAACTTCAACAAAGGCGTGAGCAATTTGCTCTTCACGACGCTTTTTATGCTTTCTTAAACACTTCTTGTGGTGCAATGTTTTGCTCTCTTGATGAGATTCATACCTATCTGCACACAATTGGCAACAAAAAACAGAGTGCATATTTCCGCACTCTGTCGTAAATTCGGTTCCGCATTCTTTGCAAGTGTAGGTACGAGGTACGTACGCTTCCGTCCATTGTTCTCGCTTCTTTTTTAGATTGCCTTGGTAACTACACGTGCTGTTGCAGTAGATTTGGTTTCTAAGCGTTGTCTCAAACTCCTTACCGCACCAATGGCAGATTCGTTTATAAACCGTAGGCATAGGCTTTTCTTTCTTGGGTTGTGATAATGCGTATGCTGCACGCTGACATTCAGTACTGCAATATTTCATTCTAAAAGCGTTGGGCTTCCAGAAAGGCTTACCGCAATGCTGACAAAGATAGTATTTCTTCATGCTTTCATGCGCTTTTTTATTGGCACACTCCGAAGAACAGCATTGCTGCTTTCGGTTCTTGGGGGTGAAACTTTTACCACAAATCGCACAGGTTTTTTCTTTAGCCATGGTTCCCTCCGTTTTTATTCCAACGGTCGCCGTCACGAGCAGTAATCTCGGAATGACAAGATTTGCACAGCGACATCAAGTTATCGCTTGCGTGAGTACCGCCACGTGATAAAGGTAAGATGTGATGCACCTCTTCGGCTGCGATCAGCTTCCCTTTACGCTTACACTCTTCGCACAGAGGGTGTGCGGCTATGTGCCTGTCACGGATGCGCTTCCAGGCTCGACCATACCTACGGCGTACAGCAGGGTCTCTGTCGTACTTCTCGTAGCGTTTGGCTTCGGCTTTGCCGTGCTCTTCACAGTACCGCCCATCTGTAAGGCGGGGACAACCGGGGTGGGAACACGGTCGCTTGGGTTTCTTCGGCATATAGCTTCTCCTTTCTTGGCAAAATAAAAACCCCTATAGGAGAGGGGCTCCTACAGAGGTTCGCTCTATTCTGTTTTTCCAATTATACTATATCACAAAAGGCGAGGTGACTTATAGTGACATTTAGTGACATGATGAAGGAATTTGCACTTTTTTCAAGGCTTCTTCATGAATTCGGTATAGGTGGCGGACATTATAGCCCATATCTACGGCTATTTGCTCCCATGTGTGAAAGCACAAATATCGCTTTTCTAAAACCGCCTGATATTCGGGATTTTCAACCGCTTTTATTACAGTTACAATTTCACGCTTCAAATCTACGAGTTTTTCCATATCTGCGTGTATTTCATTCTGTAAATCGACTATTTTGCATACTGCATCTGCCATAGTTGAGTTTCCACGATTGGGACTATGTGGCATACCGCTTAATGTGGAAGTGCATTTTTTCGCAAGTTCGTTTAGCGATGCTATCTGGTCAATTTTTGCATCTATTCGCTGATCGAGGCGATATGCCTGCGACATATATTCGCTTGCCGTCATACACGCACCTCCAAACGCACCATTTTTTGAATCCTCTCCATAAGGAATTCGCTATCAAGGTCTGTAAGAAGTTGATACCACGGAGAGCTGAAGAAATTTTCAACTTCTTTTACATCTGCGGCATATCCTTCATCGTAGGGGTGCATATACGCATATCTCAAGGCTTTTTTATAGTCTACTACTGCTTGTTCAACAATCGCATTTGCGAGAGCTTCATAAGGGTTCATAATTGTACCTCCGAATTTGAAATATCCTCGGATTGGCACATTTTTTCATTATTTTTCGAGGTTAGCTTTTACTGCACCGATTAGGGCATTCTGTGTTTGGTCTTTTCTCTCAAGAGCTGAAAGAATCTGTTCGTCTATCGTACCTACAGTTACAATATGTATTATTACAACCGTGTCTGCAGATTGCCCTTGTCGCCATAGTCGTGCATTCGTTTGGCTGTAAAGTTCAAGACTCCAAGTTAGACCGAACCAGACGATTGTGTTGCCACCGCTCTGTAAGTTCAAGCCGTGTCCCGCAGATGCCGGGTGTATTAACGCAACCGGGAGTTCACCTCTATTCCATCTTGCGATGCTTTCAGGGGTGTCCAGACGGGAGAAAGGTATGTGCATCTCTTTGAGCCTTTGGGTAATCCTCTCAAGGTCGTGTTGATACCAATAAGCAAGAAGTATGGGTTTTCCGTTTGCGGATTCAATGATGTCTTCAAGGGCATCAAGTTTTCTGTCATGTACGTGCAGTTTTTCGCCATTGTCATAGTAAATTGCACCATTGGCAAGCTGTGTGAGTTTACCGCATAGTACGGCAGCATTGGCTGCGGTGATTTCCTTTTCGCTGCCGAAACTTAACACGAGGTCATCTTTTAGTTTTTTGTAGATGTTCCTCTCAGAATTATTGAGGTTTACAGGATATGCTGTAGTTATGAGTTCAGGCATTTTAAGGTAATCCTGCGACTTCATGGAAATCGTAATATCCGATATTGCATCGTAGATTGCTTTTTCAGCATTCGGTAAAGGCTTATAGGTATATACGATTTGCCCATTGTATTTGTCCGGGGCAAAGTAATTTGTGCGGTAGGCGGTAATAAATCTGCCGAGGCGTTTGCCCATATCAAGAATACGGAATTCTGCCCACAAATCCATAAGTCCGTTCCCGGCGGGTGTACCCGTAAGACCCACAATGCGTTTTACGGAAGGGCGAACCTTCAAAAGGGACTTAAAGCGTTTTGCTTTTCCGTTCTTGAAAGAAGAAAGCTCGTCTATTACAATCATATCGTAGTCAAACGGAAGGGAGCTTGCTTCCACAAGCCATTGCACATTTTCACGATTAATGATGTAAATGTCGGCTTTTGTTTTAAGTGCGGATAACCTATTGGCTTCGCTACCAACCGCAACGGTGCATGTAAGGTTTTTGAGATGGTCCCATTTTCGTTGTTCGGCAGTCCATGTTTCTCTTGCTACTCTCAGTGGTGCAATCACAAGCACCTTATGTACATCACCGCTTTTAATAAGGTCGTTTATGGCTGTAAGCGTGATGCTCGTTTTTCCGAGACCCATGTCAAGAAATACGGCTGCAATGGGATGTGTCTTTATATATTCGATTGCATAACGTTGATAGTTATGCGGTTTGTATCGCATCGATAATCACTCCAATCTGTTTTTCATCGTCAAGGACGAAAACACGGAAGCCGAGTCTGCGAAGCAAGCGGTGCCGTGCAAGCTGTAAGGGTCTTGGTTTTTCACCCGGAGCTTTCACTTCTACGAACATTACCACTCCATTTTTAAAGAGGATAATGCGGTCGGGCATTCCATCATTTCCCGGACTTGTAAACTTGAGAGCTAAACCACCCATATTTTTTACTGCCTTGACGAGTTTTTGTTCTAACTGTTTTTCGGTCACTTTTATGCTCCTTTGGACGAATGGACGTTTTGGACTTTGGGTTTCTATATGCGCGTGTACATACATTTGCGACCAGTTCCTTTTATGTTTTTTTAATAAATACCTAAATAGGTTAATTCTTGTCCGCTTATCCTGCCACCATCGAAAACTGCCTATTTACAAGGGTTAGCACATTGAACAAGGTGACAGGACGAGGGGACTAAAGGACTATTTCGCTTTTTTATAGACTCGCTGGCGACCATAAATCGGCAGAGATTCTCGTCCGTATCTGGTCCAGTTGCCTATTTTCTGCATGATGGCAGCGATTTCGTAGGAATCGGCTTTTTTCATACTTGCAGCATCTTTGCCGAAGCACTCGCACCAAATTTCCATATTGCACACAGTGTCTCTTTGAACGGTACCGTTTGCACCTATTTCGCCGAGACTGTTACCGCTTAAGAAATTCTTTCTTTCAAACAAGTCCATGTCAGACCAGTTTGCCGGGAGAGGGGTGTCAAGGAACTTACGCACCAAGCCTTCTCGCTCATCGGTTTCCATAGCATAAGCCTGCTCTGCTTTTGCAATATTCTCTTCATCGCCTTCAAGGTAGAGCTTTTCACCACGCTTGTATGCGACAATTGCTTCTGCCCAGATTTGCTGTACATCTTCCTTTGTAAGCTGCCACGGCTTTTTCGGACCCGTACCTTCAACCTTGATAGGCCAGAAGCGGCGGTTTCCTGTAATATCACGAAGGAAGCCTGTCTCTGCATTAGTAGAGCCTACGATAATGCACTGACGAGGATGGCTTTCCACATTTACACCATAGGAAGCACGATACTTATCGTCCACACGGGAAATAAAGGATTTTACAACTTCGACATCGGTTTTACGCATACCTGCAAGCTCGCCGAGTTCGAGAATCCAGTAACCTTGGATTTTTTCTGCTCCCGCCTTATCTTTCATATCCGTAAGCGTAAGACTATCCGAGAACCATTCGCCTGCGAGTTTTGCAAAGAATGTGCTTTTACCGATGCCCTGGGGACCATTAAGGATGGGTACGCTGTCAAACTTTGTACCGGGAGAGTATATTCTGGCAACGGCTGCCACAAGCGACTTCCTGCTCACTGCACGTGTATAGGTTGTATCTTCAGCACCGAAGTAATCAATAAACAGGGTGTCTAAACGAGGAGTACCATCCCAATCGGGGAGTTCTTCGAGGTATTCTTTAATGGGGTGATATGCTCTTTCTGCCGCGACAGCGAGGATAGCATCCTTTGTCTTGGTGGGGGAGTACAGACCATATTTTTTAGAAAGGTACACTTTGAGAGCTGCATAGTCGGAATCGCTCCAACCTTCTTTCAACTGCTCCCACGGCAAATCCCCACGTGCATCAATGCCGTCACGATGGCAGTTGAAAGCGAGGTTCTTGAGTCCTTCGTCATTGCGGAGAATAAGCACCACGTTATCGAGGGTGTCTTTAACACCGCCGGTCTTGTCGAGGGTGAGAGCTGTCTGCCAATCAGCTCCTTCTTCAAAGTCGCTTCCTGCGGTTTCGGCTCTCTCTTTTGCGAGTGTTGTTTTTACCGCAGTATCCGCAAGTGCAAGGTCGGTCATCTGCTTGAATGACTTTTTCTCATCATCATCGCCGAAGAGGTGAATGCGGACGAGGTCGAATGCATTCAGCTCCTTACCGCAAGCAGGGTCGGTTGCGTGATGCGAGTAAGCAAACTTGTCATCATATACAACCACACCGGCAGAGGAGTCAGCGGGTATGTAGTCGTATCTTCCGTCCATGGCTGAAGGTGCATATACATCGGAGAGATATTTTTCAATTACATCGGCGATGCCGTAGGTGCGACAAAAAGCTCCGACAACCCCTTTTTTTGTAAGGGGGTCTTCCTGTTTTTTCTGTGCTGCTGTCCGAATAGAACTTTCGCGGGAGGAAGTCGGAAGAAGAGAGCAGTCTCGCCAGTGCGGGTATGCTGAAAGAAATACATCGGGGTCAAGCCATTTGCCGTCTATGCACTTGCAGATATACTCTCCGTTTGCAGGAGTAGTAGGCCAGTACATAAGCTGATGCGGTCGGTAGGAGCATTCGTCAAACTGGTCAATACCGAGTTCGGCTGCGAAGTATCTGGCGACAGCAGAGTATTCATCGGGGGAGATATCCCTTGTAAGAGGAACAACAATTCTGCATCTCGGTGCCTCGTGTGTATGACCGTGCGTTGTGTAGATACAAGCTGCATACTTGGACTCGGAAATGAAGTCGGAGATGAAGCCGGGTTCTGCATGGTCGGCATCAAGGGTAAGCATAGAGCGACAGATAACGGTCTCTCTTTTTCTCCGATTGTCCTTAAGCAAACCACCCACGAAACCGCCCTTATCTTTTGCACGGTCGCGGTCTGCCTTTTTCATCTTGGGGTATTCTTCTACGGTTTCCGTTGTACGGATTGTAGTGGCAAGTCTTGCACACAAGTCTGCCCAGGTTGTTGTCTTATTCGACCAGTTTTTTGCAAAGCAGCTATTGCCGTAAGCAATGTTCAAATCACGCATTTGGGGGTTACCTCCTCTAATCTTTTATTGAAGAATCTGATGCGGTAGTGTCTTTCTTTTGCATATTCTATTTCGGAATGCATACCGGGAGATATGGTTTCGCCGAAAACCCATACCTCTGTGCATTTGCCCATCATAATGTTTCCGAAGACCATGCCGAGTTCACGTTCAAAAGGTTTCTTGTCGTTGAGAAACTGCGTAAAGAGTAAATGCGGAGCAAAGGGGATTTTCCCTTCAAGGACTGCGAAACGACAGTATTTTCTTGCGGCTTTTACATTTGCCCGGACATCGCCCGCAAATGGCGAACATATGTACACCAAAGGACGATGTTTTTTCAGTTCGGCGATTTCTCTTTTTCTCTTGTTTTCAATGTTTGCAATTGCAATACAAGGAGTGGGGTCAATGATATTCTCCTCGTTATACATACTGATTCCCATGTTTTTTCCTCAATCTTTCTTGTAAAAATCTGTTGTATATCCGTCTGCACGGAGTAAAAGTCCCTTTGCCCAGGGAGGGGTTCTGCCCATCTGTTCACAGATGGCTTCAAGAGACATATTTCTATTGCCTTCAATCACGATTTCATCGTGTATGTGCATAATAATGGAGCAATGCTGAAGGGTGGACATTGCATAGCAGAGGATGTCTCTTGCTATTGCCTGTACGATGTTTTCTACAAACTTGGGACCATAGCTCTCAAGCCTCTCCCATTTTTTTGTTGCTCCAACACCTTCATATGTGATGCTTTCACCGCCGAAGCGGTTTTCTCCGATACGAGGTTTTACATATGCAAGCCTTCTGCCGGAGGGGAGAATTATAAAGAGCATTGCGCCTTGGTATATAAAGCGGATGCCGTGTGTTTCATCGGCGGTTTTATTGCGCACAACATTTTTTACCGCTCGATCCACATCCCACCAAAGGCGGACGATTTTGGGATTCGCATCTCTCCACGCATTAACAAGGGGCTGCAGTTCTTTCTCTTCGAGTCCCATATCTAAAGCACCCATAGCTTTAAGAGCGCCCACAGAACCGCCGTATCCAAGAGCAAGTTCAGCGATTTTGCCTTTCTGCCTCAGATGACCGTTAATTCCGTGCTTTTCAACAGGAACATGGAACATCTGCGATGCGGAAGCACAGTAGATATCCTTACCTTCGGAAAATACCTTCTGCCGCCATTCCTCGCCTGCCATCCAAGCAATGACACGAGCTTCGATAGCGGAGAAGTCTGCTACAAATAGGGTTTTATCTCCGCAGGCAGTAAAAGCTGTGCGGATTAACTGCGAGAGCGTGTCCGGCACATCTTCATATTTTTCTCGGAGAGTCGCATACCAGTTTCGGCGGACAAGCTCCCTCGCAAATTCAAGATTGTCAAGATGGTTCTGCGGGAGATTCTGCAATTGAATGAGACGGCCTGCCCATCGCCCGGTTCTGTTTGCACCATAGAACTGAAACATTCCTCTGGCTCTGCCGTCTTTGCAGACTGCGTTTTGCATTGCCTGGTATTTCTTTACCGAGGATTTCGCAAGTTGCTGTCGGAGTAGAAAAAGTACGGTGAATCTGTCGGGACCGTTCTTTACGAGGTCTGCAACCGACTTCTTGTCCAGACTGTCAATTTCGAGACCGTTGTCGGAAAGCCAGGACTTCATCTGGGGGATACTGTTGGGATTATCCAAGGCGGTGATTTTTCGTATAGCCGATGTGAGATGTGTTTTAGACAGTGCATCCATCTTGATGGCATTCCTCACAAGTTCCATATCCAAGAAAACGCCACGGTCATTGATTTCCTGGTCTATGCGATATTCCTCCCATATAAAATCCGGGACAGGGTATTTTACAAGCCTTTGCTGTATCGCCATTTCGGTTTCTACATCTCGAAGGTTATAGGCTTTGAACTCTTCCCATTTTTCGGGAGAGTGTTCCGGGAGATTACGTGTACGTCCTTTGTTGGTTTTTGTCGGAGCACAAGGCTTACAAAAGTATCGGATGAGGTTCTTGCCTTCAACGAGTTTCTGCTTGTCGGTTTTTAATATTGCACCCACGCCTTTAAGGGAGAGAGGAAGACCCATATACGCAGCCCATACCATCGTGCATCGCCAAGCGTGAGGGTCGATATATTCACCTGTGTTTTTTCCAAGAAAACGAGAGAGGCATATTCTCTCAAAGTTTGCATTAAAAGCATATTTGATGATGCTCTCGTCTTCGAGTGCCGAAATGATATCCTTCGGGATGGTTTCACCACAGGCGAGATCTACAACAGTAACGGGACCGCCGTCTACCGCATATCCGAAAAGCAAAACTTCAAAGTCCGGCGATTCGCAGTAGCGGTAGACCCCGCACTTGGCGAGGTCTATGCTGCTGTAGGTTTCGATGTCTATGCTTATGGTTCTCATTCGAGGAATCCGTCTTCTTCTTCGGTAGCGAAGTCGGACTCTGCGGATGCCTTGCCGCCGAGAGGTTCACCATCACGAATCTTCTGGAGATGGTTAAGTCCGCAAGCAATGCCACGATTGCCGTTAGAGTTGAAAGCATAGAAGGTAATGCTTGCACGACCGTACACGCCGGAGTATACTTCGGAGCGAGTCAGAATTACATTACGAGCTGCATCTACGATGCCGGGAGCGGTTGCAGAGTTTGCGTTGACAAAATAGCAACCTGCGTATGCGGGGTCATCGGGTCTTTCGGTGTCGCCGTCACGGAGAGGGTTCTTAATAACGGAGAGGGCGGGTACGGATTTGCCATTGCCACGGAGCTTTACTTCGCCTTCACGATAAGCAGCTTCGATAGCAGCCTTGATTTTTGCCACGGTCTCGGTATCGGACTTCGGGATGATGAGAGATACAGAGTACTTGGGGGTGCTGCCGTTGATGGACTTGGGTTCCCATACATTTGCGTAAGACCAGCGGGTATCCTTGCCGGTGATGACCTTCATAGGGTTAGCGTAATTAGACATATTAGTTGTCCTCCTTAAAATCATTTTTTGCAGTATTAATTGCCGGTCTTTTATCGCTTTCCGGTACAAGCGTAGGTTTTCCTTGCGGTTTTTCTATGTAACCGCCAAGGAGTTTTTCAAATCTTGCTTTACCGAGGAGTTTCTGCATCTCGGTAATGCCGAGCAACTTGTGCTCATACGGGTCGTAGCCTTCTGCACCTACAAGTGCAGCGACCTCTCTTGGGTTGGTGTATTTGCGGATAGACCTACCTTCGACTACTTTCCAACCTGACCATTCTTTACCGCTGACCGCGGCAGAAAGAGCGTAGTCTTTGATGTCGTTTGCCCAGGAAACCAGACCATCAAGCTTTCCGAGGATTTCTTCAATTTCCTCATCAGCAAGTAGTGGCGGTTCGGCAAACTCATATTTGGCAAGTTCCATGTTGAAATTTGCACGTTCGCGGCAGTCTACTTTTGCTTTACAGAATTGACACCACTCACCACAGTTGAACTCGCCTTTTCCGCTGAAAGCAAGTTCTGCGGTGGGGATAAGCACTTCATCTGCCCAGGCATAAAGGGTATCCTTGGGCATCGTGCAGGTGCTGATGTTAGCACGGCGGGGTTGGTAGATTGTCATGCTAACGGTGTCAATATCGTAGATGCCGTCATACAGGCTGAGGGCACCGAGTGCATAGAGCATCATCTGAGGATTGGATTCTGCTTCTACAAGTACACCGCGGCCGTGCTTGTAATCGATGATGTGGAGAATTCCGTCTCCAATGATTACAAGGTCGCCGGTTCCAAAGCCGTCCTTAACGTACTTCGAGTAGTCAAGTCTCTGCTCGATAAGCACTACGGGATTATTGCATGTACGTTTTACTTCGGCTAAAACTTCAAGTGCATACACCGCATAGCCGGATGCACATTCCTCCATCTCCTCGTTGTACCAGGTGAGGTTTTCGATGGGGTTTTCGCATTCGATGTCGAGTGCCTGTTTGAGCCTGTATTCGCATAGCGTATGTGCATCGGTGCCTTCGGCTGCAAAGTCGCTACTCTTATCTGCGTAGCCTTCGCCGAGCCTTGCAGAAGGTGGGCAGTTTAGCCATCGGTGTGAAGAGGAAGCGGAGAGCAGAGCGTGTTTAACTGCCATCCCTGACACCTCTTCTTCGGCAACCAGTTCCAATTTGTTGATTCTGCTCATTGCCGTTGCCTCCTTCCTTGATTTGCTTCTGTTTCATGGTGCGGTTGATACTCTTTGCCAGGTTTGCAGATACGATGATGAAGTCCAGGAGGATATCAACCAGTTCCTCTTCGTGGGTCATCATCTTGTTGTCGGTCTCGTACATCGTTTTCACCTCCCGAAGGCGGCTGGGGTTTCGCTGTGCGACCCGCCTCCATTTACATGGAAAAAATGTCAACCCCCTCCGGGAGGTGCGATGTACTTAAGCCTCGTCCATCTCCGCCATCAGCTTGGCAAGGCGGGTGTGGATCTTCTTGAGGCGGTTGTTAATGGCCTGGCGGGATACCCCTTGTTCACGGGCTACATCAGCACCGAACTGCATCTCACCATAGATGGCATAGACCAGGTCAACCTGCTCCGGTGTCAACTTTTCCATTGCGAGGAGCAGTTGACTGATGCGGGGGTCTTCACGAAGGGCATCCTGGAAAGTACGTTGTTTGCGCTGGGGAATGAGGTCCATCGGATGCTTGGTGTGACCGCTTTTGTCAGCACCGTGGTCTTTCTTCTTAATTTCAAAGACCTTGTCGATGTGGTGGTCATCTGCATCCAGGCGGCGCTCCTCTTCAGCATCCATCTCATCGAGCATGGCACGGAGTTCGGGGGTAATGCCGCCATCACCGACTACGATGACCTCATGGCGGTAATCCTGGAGTTCCTCGTCCCAGATGAGATAGACATAGTTGCCGTTCCCGTCTACATATGTCTCGCGAGTGGGGTTGTACCGAGCCTTACGT
The DNA here is from genome assembly GCA_017461475.1 of Clostridia bacterium. GTDB lineage: Bacteria > Bacillota > Clostridia > Oscillospirales > CAG-272 > UMGS902. Next base: position 68,226 of record JAFTXX010000050.1, on the reverse strand, counting down.
TGGTACTGGTTGTCTCTGCTTGTCATAAAAAAGTCCTCCGATGTTCGATTTCTCGAAACGGAGGACTCTGGGTGCTGCCGAAAATGGGTATAAGAAACCGACTGCAGTCCTAACGGAGTTCTCCGTTTCGGATTGCAGCAAACCCGCTCAAAAGGCAGCTACAGTATTCACTTGTCCGCCAGATACCGTTGAGCCATCAGTGATCAAGTGATGCGTTACCAGTCGGTGTGAAAGGGTAAGTTTACGATTGCGACAACAAATTTGCGAACGCAGAAAGAGAATTAGCGAAAGGGGTAGAAAAGTTCACAAATATCTGTTACAATATATGTTACAGTTATTGTCGCAGGGGCTTGCCCTGTCGTAGAAGCTGTTTTTGTGTCAGCTTCTGTAATCATTATAGAAAATCGGGTTGATAGGATCAGATAGCCGTTGATAGGCTTTGATAGGTTTCGGCAAGGAGATGAAAAACATGGAATTTAAGGACTTTGTGCAAATACTGCATCCGATCATTGGGGGGTCAAGCAGCCAGGGGGCTTTTGTGAAAACACTCTTTGATGTCATCGTTACGGAAGATGGTCAGAGCGTGTTGGATGAGCAGTCCGAGGTTACTTACCGTTCTTATTTTAATGGTCAGACAGGCATCTCCAGAATTGCAAAGAAAATCAGCCCGTATATCGAAACCGAAAACTTCGTGACCTACATTCATGATTTTTCCGATGAGACTGTTTCAAGCCTTTGTGATAGTTTTCGGGAATACCTGCCTGAAATCGACAACTTCAACGCAGGAAGAGAACTTGCAGATCTGTTCCTTACTATTTTGAAAACTGCAGCCGGGACAAAAAGAAAAAGCGCCCCGAAGGACGCTAATGGTAGTGCTGGCAAAACGTCTTATGATGTTTTCTCTGAAAAGATACTTGCTTCGGGAAGAGCGATGGCCGATGCCTGGGGAAAAGCAATGCAGGCAATTGCTGTTGATATGAGTGGAGCAGATACTGCAGACGCGGAGGTCGTGGATGGTGCCGAGTCATCCGGTGCCGCTGAAGAACCCGAATGCCCGGAAACGAAGGTACAGATTATCGAAAAAGCTACCGTTGTAAACCAATACGGTGCGAACTGTGTCCACATTGATCATGTGGATACTTTCAAACTGTGAGAGGTGGTATGATGGAGAAAAAGGAATTACAACCGGTTATGCCAGGTGAATTGGCCGTTCCGGCGCAGACAACCGTTAATCAGTATGGCGATAAAAGCGTACATATTGATACTGTAACGCACATGAGCCAAAATGTGACCGTTCTTCCCATCATGCAACGAACCAGCGTGGGCGGCATGAAAGCGTCTTCACAGACAGTCAGCAATGAGTACTATCATTTGTTTGTTATGGGTGGTGAAACTTTTGAACAGGATCACTTCCTTTGTACCCCAGATCGGGCGCTTGCATCTTACTGGACAGCAGAAGATGTGAGAAACAAGTACGGTCGGCTCACGGCAGAAAGTATAGAAGAACTGAAAACATTTCCGGCGCTCTTCATGCAGGAGGCGGATGGCTACTACGCCAAGCCTTCTGATGAGCAACAGGCATATTTGGGCTTTGTTGAGGATATTCGAGTGCAGGATAACGGCATCAAAATTCGGTGGCGTATGATCTGGCCGGTTCCGATGCAACAAATCAGCAGTATAGGTTTTGAACTCGGAATGCTGAATATGACGAAAGCAATATCAGAATTGAATCATACCCATTGGGCTATTAAGCGTATCAATCTTTTTGAGGAGTTGAAGGACGCAGGAATTTCCCTTTTTGGGTTTGTATAAAGAGGTGAAATCACTGTGAGAGAAAAAATCCCATCTGAAATTATCCAGTTGGCTCTTAGTGATGCTTCATACGAAGGGTGTGGAGTATCTATTACGCCAACCCTTATAAATTTCTTCTTTGGAAATAACGGTACTGGAAAATCAACGGTTGCCAGAGCGATCAAAGCCGGTGCCGGGGTTACCTGGAAAGAAGGAAAAACATCAACAGACTATGTTGTTCATGTTTACAATCAAGAGTACATCAACGCCAATTTTCAAAATTATTACCAGTTGCCCGGTGTGTTTACTGTGAATGCAGTTAATATTGCGATTCAGCGGCAGGTAGACGAAAAGACCGCCGCTCGGAAGGCTGCTGTGGAAACTGGCGAAAAGGCCCATGTGGAATTGGGCAAAAAGTTGGATGCTCGAAGACAGGCACTTGACTTGTTTCAAAAAGAATGCTGGGATAAAACAGCTAATATTCGGCAGGCATTTGATAGAACTCAAGAGAGAAGAAAAACGAAAAAGACCTTTGCAGAGGCTGTTCTGGAAATAAAGGCCCCTGCTGAACACGACCTGGATGCATTGCACCGCCTCTATACTGCGGCGTATTCTGATGATGCCAAGAAATACGATGAGTTCGCTACTATTGCAGATGTGTCTGTGTTGGACACCCTAGCTGGTAATGGAATTTTAGCACAGAAGATTGTGAGTAGTGCGGATACTCCGTTTGCTCAGTTTATTAAAGCAATGAATGCGACCACCTGGGTGCAGCAAGGACACGCACAATACCATCAAAGCGGTGATGGCAAGTGTCCTTATTGTCAGCAGATGTTGCCGGATACATTTGAGGACGATATACGTGCTTGCTTTGATACCCAGTATCAGGATGCAATTGATTGCCTCAACCGTTTCTTTGCCGATTATAGAAATGCCGCCAACGCTCTGATTGTTCCGCTACAGAACATTCCTGCAGAGTTGTTGCCCGGAACTGATACCACAGGATACAAGGATAAACTCGCTGCAATTAAAGGCGTTATTTCCGCAAACCTTCAGAAAATCACGGAGAAGATGTCTGATCCTGCATCGGTGGTAGAACTCGAAGATGTAGCACCTATGCTACAGGAGCTTTCCGATATAATTGCAGCATTCAATAAACTGATTCGTGAGAATAATGCGGTTATCAGCCAAAAACCCAAAAAGCAGGCTGAGTGCAAGACCGCCGTTTGGGAGCATATTGCCTATGTGCTTTCAGATGTGGTCAGCAGATACCGAGCAAGTGACGCAGCCCTGGCGGCAGAGGCAACAGCTGCAAACGATATTATTGGTGAGCAGGCATATCTCGTTTCTAAACTTGATGGTGAGATTGCAGAGTTAAATAAAGATTATGTGAATACAAGGGCAACCATTGACAGCGTCAATTTACTGCTTCGAGACTCCGGTTTTCAGGGCTTCAGTATTCGTGAAAAGGAGCATACTCCTCATGTATATGAAGTTGTCCGTCCGAATGGTAGCATAGCCGAAAACCTCAGTGAGGGTGAACGGAACTTTATTGCGTTTCTGTATTTTTATCACCAGGTCAAGGGCAGTAAGTCTGCGGATGGAATCCAGCGGGACAGAATCGTTGTTATTGATGACCCGGTTTCCAGTATGGATAGCAGCGCCCTGTTTATTGTGAGTGCCTTGGTTCGCGAAATGGTTGAGGTCTGTGAGAACAATGCTATCGGCGGTGATCCCGTTGCTAAAAGCAACCACATCAAGCAGATTTTTATTCTGACCCACAACGCCTATTTCCACCGCGAAATTACATACAATCGGGTACGGAATTACCAGTATGTTAATTTCTATTTGATAAGCAAGGTGGAAAATAGATCCACCATCAAGTGCTGCACCAAACCGAACCCAGATGTTCTGACAGAGTATATGAATTACAATCCTGTTCAGAATTCCTATGCCGCACTGTGGGAGGAATACAAGGTGCTGAATGCTCCCATTCCTCTTATGAATGTTATACGACGCATTCTGGAGTATTATTTTCTTCAGCTTTGTGGTTATGACGGAGTTACGCTCCGTAGCCGCATTCTGACAGACAATAAGGATAAATTCATTAAGGTAGACGAAACAGGGAAAGAAGATTACACCCTGTACCAAATGGCTCATGCGATGCTCTCCTATATCAGTGCCAATTCCGTTGGTCTCAACGATGGCATTAATTTTGTGGATGATTGCGTGGATGTGGAGCAAACGAAGGAAACCTTCCGTATGATATTTACCTTGATGGAACAAAAGCAACACTACGATATGATGATGGAAAATCAATAAAGGAGGACACACAATATGCGTATCAGCTATAACAAACTCTGGAAAATGCTGATTGACAAGAACATGAAAAAGAGTGACCTGAAAGAAAAAGCCGGAATCAGTTCTGCTTCACTTGCAAAGCTGGGAAAAGGCGACAATATTACCACAGATGTTCTACTGCGGATTTGTGAAGCAATGAACTGTCACCTTGAGGATATTATGGAGACTGTTGAAGATTAGTCCGTTTTTTGGTACACATAAAGTTTTATTATATAAGTAATACTGGCGTAAATTGTCAAAGTGAAGCTTTGGTTTTAAGGCAAAAAAGAGGGATAAAGTGCAGCAATATGATAGGGTATTAGAAGAACTGAAAAAGGCAAGATATGACTGTTTTTGCGCTCATCCTACAAATCCTCAAGCCGCAAAGTATCTATTCGATATATCGGAGTTATACTTCGGTAAATGACGAGCCTAGTCCTCCTTAGCTCAGTCGGTAGGGCGAATGTAAGGAAAACACACAAAAATTTCCTTGCCTGAAAGCGAAACTAAGAGGTAAAAAGCGGAAGTGGCGCAAAGCCGCAGCCGCCATAATCCTCCTTAGCTCAGTCGGTAGTCCGATTGTAAGCAAATAAACCGGAAATTTGGTGGTTATGGAGGATTTAACCACTGAAAACCAAATTTCCATCATAGTCCTCCTTAGCTCAGTCGGTAGAGCGCATGACTGTTAATCATGATGTCCCTTGTTACACGAAGGGTAAGTAGATTGACAGAAATTTATCGAGCAGAGCGACAGGTTGGAAGCAAAAAATGCGGAAGCGGAGCAAAAGCCGCAGCCGCCATAATCCTCCTTAGCTCAGTTGGTAGAGCGCATGACTGTTAATCATGATGTCGCTGGTTCGAGCCCAGCAGGGGGAGCCAAAGTCCGATCACGAAAGTGGTCGGATTTTTTGTTTACAACTGCCGAGACGGTGTGATATAATGAGGAAAAAGGCTCGAACAATCATAATTTTTAGAGGCGATACCATGCAAAACACAGAAATAGAAAAAGCAATACCGTGGAATCCATGGCACGGTTGCAAAAAAGTAAGTCCCGGCTGTAAAAATTGCTTTGTATTCAAAATGGATCAAAGATACGGTCGTGATACCACGGTTATAGCTAAAGGAAAAACTACATACGAGCTAAAGGACAAGGATTGTCCGCCTAACTCGCTTGTAAAGCTCTGCTTCTCGTCCGACTTCTTTATTGAAGAAGCAGACGAATGGCGCGAGGGCTGTTGGGATTTTATCAGACGGAGAAAGGATTGTATCTTTGTCACCACTACCAAACGCCCCGAAAGAATAAAAGAGTGCCTTCCGTCCGATTGGGGCGAAGGATGGGAGCATTTTCATTTGAGTATATCCATTGAGAATCAAGAGATGGCAGACAAGCGCTTGCCGTATTTTCTTGATGCACCTCTCGCACACCGTGAGGTCTTTTGCTCTCCTTTGATTGCACCCATGTCACTTGGCAAATATCTCGACACGGGACTTATCAAATGCGTAAACGTCGGCGGCGAAATGGCTCCCAAGGCAGATGTGCGCCCCATAAGATATGAATGGGTTGAAGCACTATACCTTGAAGCCAAAGAGCGTGGCATCGAGTTTTATTTCCATCAATGCGGCTCGGCGTTTTATAAGGACGGAATCAACATCGGCAAGTGGAATCTAAATGACCAGATAGCCCGTGCCGAAGAAGTGCAGCACGAACTTGAAAGAAAACATTTATAAACTCTAATTTATCGAACCGCATGACTGTTGAATCTAGTGTCTCTTGATGCAGTTAGCGCTATAAGATTAATACGAAGATTTACCGAGCAGAGCGACAGGTTGGAAGCAAAAATGCGGAAGTGGCGCAAAGCCGCAGCCGCCATAGTCCTCCTTAGCTCAGTCGGTAGAGCGCATGACTGTTAGATTATACCAACAATCCCAATAAAGTAATCATCTTTCTCTGGACTTTCCCTCAACCTTGTGGTATAGTGTTGCGTTACAAGGGGGTGCGACACTATGAAGCGCAGAAGACAACAAGTGAAGAAACGACCGTATTACCGGGGACATTACATCTCGGTGATGCGGTCGTTTTACTATAAAGGAAGGGAAGGACAACAAAATGATACTTGAAGAATTGTGGTACGGAAACATAAATCCGCTGGAGGATAGCACCGACGGCAACGCAGAGGTGAAAAAATATGTTTGAGACGTTTGATGAGTAAGTAGCCAGAATCCGACCGCTTAGACGGTCGGATTTCTTATGCATTTTTAGTATAGTTTTGTGGGTATTTTTCCCAAAAAACACTTGACTTTTGAATATGTATATGTTACAATTTGCTTAAAGGTATTTAAAAGGTATCTAAAAACGAGGTGACTTTTGATGAAAAACAGTTCAAAAATGCCGATGTACAAGAGTATGTATCGGAGCATAAGAGAGAAAATAGAGAAAGAGCTTTATCCTGTCGGAATGCTTTTGCCAAATGAGGAAGAGCTACAGCAGGAGTACTCTGCAAGCCGTACTACCGTGCGTCACGCTATCGCTTTGTTAAAAGAAGATGGCTTTATTGAGGTCAGGCAGGGGTATGGCACAGAGGTTGTGAGAAGAAAGATATCTCAGAGCCTTAACAGTATCACCTCTGTTTCCGAAACCTTGCGTAAAATGGGCAACGATGTCGGTGTAGGACACATGCACATTGAGCGCATTTATGCAACATACGAGCTTGCAAATGAACTGAAAATAGAGGTTGGCGAGCCTATTATACAAATCAGCAGAATCCAGACTGCAAACGACGAGCCGATAACAATTGCAAAAAATTATATTCCCGAAAAATTTGTTCCCGGACTTGTGGAAGAGAGCGAGAATATTGTTTCTTTGTACAAGTATCTGGAAGAAAAATACGGACTTAGGATTACAAAGGTTGAGGACAGAATCGGTGCGGCATCAGCGAGCTTTGATGAAGCGGTTGCATTGCGTATCGAATCCAAAAGTGCGCTTGTTGTTGTAAGGCGGGTATGCTATATGAACGAAACGCCCTTTGAGGTTGACTATGTAAAGATTATTGCAAGTAAATACGAATACAGAAACGATTTTGAGGCGAAGGAATAAAATGGACGCAAAAAATATTGCAAGAATGATAGATATCAGCACGGTAAAGGCTGAAGCAACAATTGAAGAATTAAACCGTATGGCAGCAGTGGCAAAGGAATTTAAATTTATCTGCGCTTTTGCCATGCCATGCTTTACGAAAAGACTTGTCGGATTGCTTTCGGATGACAAGGACATCAAGGTCGGCGGCGTTGTCGGTTTCCCGTCCGGTGCAGACACTACTTCAATAAAAATAGCAACCGCCAAGGAAATGATGGCGGCAGGCGTTGATGAACTGGATATGGTTATCAATGTCGGTGCTTTGAAAAGCGGACTTTATGAAGAGGTTTATAACGATATACATTCGGTAGTCGAAACTGCGGACGGTATGCCTGTTAAATGTATTCTTGAGATTGCACACCTTACGGACGATGAAATCAAGAGAGGTGCTTCCATTGCGGTGCGTGCAGGTGTTACATATGTCAAGACCGGTACAGGTTGGGCGCATAAGCCGACCACTGTGGATACGATAAAGCTTATTAAGTCCGAAATCGGCGACTCGGCGCTTATAAAAGCCGCAGGCGGAGTGCGAGACCTCGACACGCTGCTTGCAATGCACAAAGAGGGCGCTTCACGGTTTGGAATTGGTATAAACAGCGCTTTATCCATTATGAAAGAGGCATATGCAAGAGAAAATCTCCCGTGGAAATACGAGGTTTGAGATGAAATACGTAATCGCATATGATTTAGGAACAGGCGGTCTTAAAACAAGCATTTTCGGCGAAGACGGACTATCCAAGGGTTTTAGTTTTAAGCCGTATGAAACTTCTTTTCCGAAAGAGGGCTTCAGGGAGCAACGACCTGACACTTGGTGGGAAGCGGTGAAGGCGACAACTAAAGAGGTGCTTTCAGATACGGGTATCGCCCCTTCGGAAATCCTGTCGCTTGCAGTTTCGGGGCATAGTCTTGGCGCATTGCCGATAGGCTTTGACGGCGAGCTGCTCACGGAGTACGTGCCGATATGGAACGACAGCAGAGCGAAGAACGAGGCTAAAGAGTTTTTTAAAGAGACCTCGGAAGAAGAGTGGTATCTCACCACCGGAAACGGCTTTCCTCCCGAACTGTACAGTATTTTCAAAATTCTCTGGTATAAAAAGAATATGCCGCAGGTTTATGAGAATACAGACAAATTCATCGGAACAAAAGATTACATTAATTATAAACTGACAGGCGTGCTTGCAACCGACAGAAGCTATGCATCGGGTTCGGGCGTTTTTTCGCTAAACGATAATGCATATAGCGAAAAGTATATTGAGATAAGCCAGGTTGATAAAAACAAGCTTCCGAAGATTCTTTGCAGTACTGACATTGTCGGCACCGTGCTCCCAAATGTTGCGGCAGAGCTTGGGCTTTCGCCCAAAACGCTTGTCATTGCAGGCGGCGTAGATAATGCATGTATGGCACTCGGTGCAGGATGTATTGAAAACGGAGACGTATATACAAGCCTTGGCACCTCGGCATGGATTGCAGTATGCGATAAAAAGGCGGTTGTGGATACAGAGAACCGTCCGTACGTTTTTACACATTGCCTGCCGGAAAAATATGTTTCCGCAGTTGCAATTTTCTCCGCCGGAAACAGTCTGAGATGGGTACGCGACAAACTCTTTTGTGATTTGCTTGAAGCAGAAAAGAACGGCGGCGAGCCGAGTTATAAGATAATAGACCGCCTTGCATCGGAAAGCCCCGTAGGTGCAAACAAGCTTGTATTTGTACCCACACTTGCAGGCGGAAGCTCGATAGACAAAAGTGCCGATGCAAAAGGATGCTTTTTCGGACTTGACCTTATGCATACCCGAGAGGATATTGCAAGGGCTACTTTAGAGGGAATCGCACTTAATCTCGGCGTGATTTTAGATGTTTTGAAAAAGTATGTCACGGTCGGTGATGAGATGTTGCTTGTCGGCGGAGGCGCAAACAGTGAGGTATGGCGTCGTATTTTTGCCGATGTTTACGCTATGAATATTGCTGCTGCCAGAGTAGGACAGGACGCAGGCAGCTTTGGTGCGGCAGTGCTTGCAGCAATAGGTGCAAATCTTTGGAGCGATTACAGTAAGGTCAAGAAAATCGTTAAAAACGAAAAACTGACTGCGCCTGACACAGATGCGGCGAAAATATACAGAGCGTTCCTCCCCACATACAGAAAACTGCTTGATATAAGCTCGGATGTGGGCGAAATTTTGAAAATATAGGTATAAGGGAATTAACGCACATGAATAATTTCGAATTTTACAACCCAGTGAAACTCATATTTGGCAAGGGAGAAGTTGCAAGCGTTGGAGTGCATGCAAACGGACTTGGTAAACGTGCACTTATCGTATCGTATGCCAAGGTGGATTTTTACGGCGACCTTTTTGACAGAATACAAAAATCGCTTTCCGAAAACGGAATAGAGTCCTTTGTATTTTTTGGTGCAACAGCCAACCCGAAAATCAGCGAAGCACTTGCAGGCATTGAGAAGGCAAAAGGTTTGAATGTGGATATGCTTGTCGGTGTTGGCGGTGGCAGTGTTATGGACCTTACCAAGGTTATCGCTGCAGGCGTTAAATATCCGCACGATATAAGGAAAATGATTAAATTCAGTCACTCTGCCGAGGAGCAGGTTTTGCCTGTAGAGGCGCTTCCGATGATTATGATTCCTACCTTGCCTGCAACTGCAAGCGAGATGAATCCGACGGCGGTTATTACAGACGATGATACCATGAGAAAAAGCTATGTCTGGGAGCCGTCCTGCCTTTATCCCAAGGTATCGATCCTCGATCCCACGCTCACGCTTACTCTCCCTGACTACCAGACGGCGGCAGGAGCCATTGATTCCATCAGCCATGCTATAGAGCCGTTTTTCTTCAGCAACGCTCAAACTTTCGGTAATATTGATCTGCAGTCCAATATGCAGATTGGTGTTATAAAGACGATATATGACAATCTTCCAAAGGTGCTTGAAACTCCGACGGATATTGAACTTCGCTCTGTAATGCAGTTTTCTGCAACGGTTGCGCTGAACGGCTGGCTCACCTGCGGTGTACAGGGTTGGACACCCATGCACCAGATGGGACATGTTCTTTCTTCACATTACAATGCTACGCACGGTGCGACTCTCGCAACTATGATGCTTGCCTGGATGAGGTATTTTTCAAACAGAAAAGATAACGAGCGTTTTGTTAGTTTCGCAAGAGAAATGTGGGGAACTGACGATCTTCTGCATGCTGCGGATCTGTTTGAAGCGTATATCAAATCGGTAGGTGTAGAGACTCGTATATCTCAGTTTGGCTGTACTGAAGGAAGTATTGAGGGACTGACAGAGGGACTTGTGGAGGTTTCATTCTCTGCTGACGGAACCCTTGCAAGCATTCCACCCATTACCCGTAATGAGGCATACGAAATTTACAGACTTGCACTTTAGTTTATAGATGTTTGTATAAGGAGGTAGAGCGTTTGAAACAGTTAAAATTATCGGTTTGGATGATGGCGATAATAGGGGTGCTCCTTGTTATAGGATCATTGCTTGTGTCATTCGGAAAAGCCGAAAATGTTTATACATCGCCGACTTTTCTTGCGGCAGTAGCGGCATTCACCGTGGTTTTAGTCTTTGGTATAGTACGCTTTCCGTTTTCGTTTAAGAAGATGGGCTTCTTTATCTGCCATATCGGACTTGTGGTTATTATTGTAAGCGCAGTTGTTTCCTGGCTGTTCACAAAAGATACGTCTTTTTCCATTCCCGTAAACAATGGAATGTTTTACGGAGAGGTAGCACAGGATGACGGCAGTATGCTTGAGTTTGGCTTTGACATTTCCGTTGCGGATTTCAAGGTTGAGAAGTACGAAGCCGATTACCGACTTTTTAACAATCCGCACGAGCTTACCGATGAAAACGTAGTTATAGACCTTGTCTTTCAAAATAGAAAAAGTGTATACGACCTTGGGGAATATGGCACCGTATCTGCAAGTAGCCTCAAAGACGAAAACGGCTACATAGATTTTTATGAGCTTGAAAACGGTTACACACTCGTAAAGCTTGCCGAGGTTGACAAGTCCTACAGTGCGGCACTGCAGATTTTTGACGGTGATATCGAAACCGTAGAACTTGCGGTAAACAAGCCCTATGTGTACAAGGGATGGAAATTCTATCTGATGGGTTATGATGAACAAAACCTTAGCTATGTTAATCTTTACGTTAAAAAAGATATAGCAAACATTCCGTTTGCGGTGGGCATCTGGATGGTTATAATCGGCACATTTGCCGAGTGTTTACCCATTTTGCGAAAGGAGGAAAAAGAGTGAACGCTTTAGAACTTTTCGCAACTACTGTATGCATCATAGCCATTCTCGGTTATTTCGGTGCAGGATTTTCCTTTGTTACAAAATCTCTTAAAACGGCATACTTTTTTGCCGCAATAGGGTGGCTTGCCAATCTCGGAATTTTTATCAAGAATTGGTACATAAACGGATATCCGCCGTTTGCGAGCATGTATCAGGTACTCAGCGATATTTCGCTTCTTTTTGCAGTGCTTATGGTGCTGATCGTGTGGCTTAAGCCGAATGAAAAGTGGCTTGCTCCGTATTTTTGCTTTGGCGCAATTATACCGCTTATCGGCACGCTCTTTATGGACAGAAATATGCGTTGGTCGCTCATGCCTGCACTTCGCTCTCCGTATTTTGTTCCGCACGTGTTCAGCTATGTGCTGTCATATGCACTGTGCGCAGTTGCATTTCTGCTATGCATCTTCGCATTCATTAAGAAAAGCGAAAAGGACAGATACGAAAAAGCGATATATCTCATTTTGAAGATTGCGTTTCCGTTTATGACTCTCGGACTTTTGCTTGGCGCACTCTGGGCAGATCAGGTCTGGGGCAACTACTGGACATGGGATATTAAAGAAGTGTGGTCATTGATTACCGCCGCATTTTATCTTTGCTATTTCCACGCAAGAAAAGTGCCAAAGATGAAAAAGTATTCGCTTGTATTTGTCGCAGTAGGCTTTGCGGCACTTGTGTTCACATTCCTTTGTGTAAATGTGCTTCCCAATGCCGGCGGTTCAATGCACACATATACTTAATTGGAGGTAAAAATGAAAAACAACATCTTAAACAAAAGTGTTTCGGTATTGCTTGTTGTTCTTATGATACTGTCTGTGCTGGTAAGTGCAGGACTGTATCTTGGAACGGCTACGCCTGTTTTTGCAAGCGATTCTGGCGAAATCTCATGGACTTTTGCAAATGGCGAGATAGCTCCTTTTGAACTTGTAAGCGGCTCGCCTGACGGAGTAAGCATGACGGCTCCCGAGGTTTCTGCAATATATGAACTTCATTCGCCCGTTTTTACATTGACAGACGGTGCAATTGATTTTCTTATCGGCGGTAGTAGCTCCGAAAATACCTATGTTGCACTGTGCGATACAGACGGCACCGAGCTTATGCGTGCATCCGGCATGGGCAGTGCAGAGATGACTCTTACCACGTGGGATCTTTCTCAAGGCTCAATCGTTGGTCTTCCCGTTTATGTAAAGGTAGTGGACAACAGCGCGACCGACTATATTACCTTTGATGCTTTTCACGCAAGCGGAATTATCGATGAAGAAACCGAAACGCCCGACAGTGAGGAAACGGTGGACCCCGATACTATCCACTGGAACTTTGAGGACGGTGCGCTTGCTCCCTTCAGAGTGGTAGACGGTGAGTTCGGTGCAGGCATTATCGCATCATGGAATGCAAACAGAAACAATGCGAATGTACCGATAAACAAGGAAGGAAACTACTATCTTTCTACTGTTGAAACCGATACATCAATATCGTTTAACGAGGCGTATGTCGGCGAAATCGTTTCCCCTGATTTTTATATCACTTCGCCTACTATGACGATGAAAATCGGCGGCGGAGCGCTCACACATCATACTGAGGATGAACTGTACGTTGCGATTGTGCGTGCATCTGACGACGAGGTTTTAGTGAAATATACACAGCCCGAAATGGCAGAATATACGCTTGGCGGCAAGGTGTATAATTCAGGACATCTCTTTAATGATGTTACGATTACTATTCCCTCTGATAAGTATGTCGAGGGCGAAAGAGTATATATCAAGCTCGTAGATAACGCTACTGAAACATGGGCGTTTATATCGGCTGACGACATCAAGGTAAAAGGTAAACTTGTAAACCCCACCAAGATGTATGCCCCCGAAATGGAAATTCCCGATACTTATAGCGATATCGCATGGAGCTTTGAGGACGGAACTATTGCTCCGTTCAGTATTGCAAGCGGTGCAACTCTTAACTCTGTAATGATAACCGACCTTTCCTACAACTGGAACTCCAAAGCGGCAGGTACAACGCTCACCGGTAAGGAGATAGGCAAGGTAGGAACTTATTGGCTCAATACTTATTTTAACACCTATCCTACTATCACCGAGGAAAACGGAAAGTCCACCGGTTATTCCGGAGGTGCAGGCAGCGAAAAGCTTACAGGTAACCTGATTTCTGTGCCGTTTGTACTCGATCCCGAAAATACTGCTATTACAATGCAGCTTGGCGGTAATGTCGCAAATTCCGTTTCTGTTTATGACTACAAAACAGGTGAAAAGGTAGGACAGGCAAAGACAGCGAAAGGCAGTTGGATCATGAGCACCGTTTCCGTAGTATGGAACGAAGGCTTCACCTATGAAGAAGGTCAGATTCTCTATATGCAAATTGAGGATGCTACTACTTCGAGCTACGGTTTTGTCTGTGTGGATAATATCTGTTTCTCCGGAGCTGTTGTTGAAAAATTCAAGCAAACCGTATGGAGTTTTGAAGACGGCACAATCGCTCCGTTTACCGTGACAGAGGGCTCAGACTTCAACAGTGTTATGATAACTGACCTCTCATACGACTGGGAGGCAAGAAGAAGCGGAACAACTCTTACCGGCAGAGAAATTGGTAAGCTTGGTACATATTGGCTTAACACATATTTTAATGCCTCGCCGGTTATCAATGAAGCAGACGGCGTATCTACCGGATATTCTGGTGGTACCGGTAAAGAAACGCATTACGGCATTCTGAAGTCAATACCGTTTGTGCTCAATCCTAAAAATACCACTATTACCATGCAGCTTGGCGGTAATCCCGCAAACTGTGTGGCAGTATACGACTATGTAACCGGCGAGCAGGTAGGCAAAGCGATTTCTGCGGCGAAGAGCTGGAAAATGACAACACAAACGGTTGAGTGGAACGAGGGATTTACTTATACAGACGGACAGGTTCTGTATATGCAGATCGAAGACGTTGAGGGCGTCACCGGTTGGGGCATGGTATGCGTGGATAATATCAGCTTCTCCGGCTGTGAACTTGAATATCAATATGCCGACACTATCTGGAGCTTTGAAAACGGAACAACACTTCCGTTCACTGCAGAAACCCCTGAGAACCTCAACAAGGTTATGATAACCGACCTTTCCTATGACTGGAACAGAAAGGCGGCAGGAAAGACGCTTACCGGTTATGAAATCGGCAAGCACGGAAAATACTGGCTCAATACTTTTTTTAACACAACACCCGTTATAAAGGAGTCAAACGGCGTATCCACCGGTTATTCCGGAGGCTCGGGCAGCGAGGCGCATTATGGTGTTCTAAAGTCTGTTCCGTTTTTGCTGAATCCTGAAAATATGACCATTACCATGCAGCTTGGCGGTAACCCCTCAAACTGTGTAGCGGTCTATGACTATGTAACCGGCGAGCAGGTCGGCAAAGCAGTTTCGGCGGCAAAGAGTTGGAAAATGACAACATGCACGGTTGAGTGGAATGCCGATTTTACATATACGGAAGGACAGATTCTGTATATGCAGATCGAAGATGTCGAAGGCGTTACAAGCTGGGGCATGGTTTGCGTGGATGATATTCGCGGCAGTTTTGCATTCCCCAAAGAACTTACGCTTAACACAGTAGAGCAGGTAGAGAATGCAACAGGTTGGAAGGAAGAAAACTTTACCAGCCTTAGTGACCTTGTAAATGCGAATATCGAAAAGTACACCGAAGAAGAATATCCAAGTGGTGCGGCATATCTTGATGCACTTGCATCCATGCGCACTCGCGAAGAGGATATGGCACGCAGAGGTATATCCGAAAACTCACCCGAAATTGCAGAGTGGATTTCCGAGATGGAAGCACTTGCAAAGGAAATTCAGATTTCGACGCCCGTATTCGGCGACGGTCTTATAATCTTTACCGTACATAATCAGTATGTTAAGGATCATCATAATACGCACACCATGTTCCCCGCATATAACGGAGAAACCGGCGGAAAGAGCCTTTACACTCCCGGAGGTGCTGTGCGTGTGCTGAACCTTAAGACAGGCGAGGTAACAACACTTCTTGAGGATAGCGACGGTCTTTTCCGTGACCTTGAAGTTTCTTATGACAGTAATAAGATACTTTTGTCCTACCGCGAAAGCCGTGATTCTACCTACAATATCGTAGAATACACTCTCAGCGATGACAGACTGTCTGTTACGGGTACAAAGCAGCTTACAAGTTTGTCAACCGCGGACGATATGGATCCGCTTTATATGCCGAGCGGTAATATCGTGTTCTCCTCGACACGTGACCCGAAATACGTTATGTGTCACAAGAGAATTTCAGCCAATATCTATCGCATGGAGGCTGACGGCGCAAACATTGTAAAGATTACGAACAGTACGTTGTTCGAGAGACCTACAGATGTACTTCCCGATGGCAGAATTATCTATGACCGCTGGGAATACAACGACCGTGATTTTGGTAGTGCACAGGGACTCTGGACGGTATATGAGGACGGCACAAAGCAGGATACCTACTACGGTAACAACTCTCCCACAGGTGCCACTATTGAGGCAAAGGCAATCCCCGGTACAAATAAGGTCATTGCTACACTCAGCTCCTGCCACGACCGTTCATGGGGTGCTATTGCAATTATCGACCGTACAAACGGCGGTGTTGACGGTAAGGCACCTGTAGAAATGACATGGCCGCAGAGCGTCAAAGATAAGATTGCCGAACCCGGCGATAAGCTTAACATTGACGCATATCTGAACCTGAATATCAAGTACGAAGACCCCGAACCGCTTAGCGAAAACCAGTTCCTTGTATCCCGTATGCTGAGTGGCAGCGAGAAGATGGGCATTTATCTTATTGATACCTACGGCAATGAAACGCTGCTTTACGAGGATGCTACCAAAATGAGTGCATTCGATGCAAGAGTCATTATGCCCCGTGAAAAGGAAATCGCAACAAGCGAGCGCCGTAATTATAAGGATGAGGTCGGTACCTTCTTTGTACAGGATGTATATCAGGGTACGCACATGGAAGGCGTAGAGCGCGGAACCGTTAAGTCTCTTCGCATCGTTGAATCTATGGCAAAAGAATTTGTTGCTTCCGGAAACTCATATGGCGGTCAGGGTAGCCAGCTTCCTGCTGTAAACTGGCATAGCCTTGAAGCAAAGCGTGTTATCGGTGAGGTTCCCGTATACGAGGACGGCTCGGCATATTTTGAAGTACCGCAGGATGCGTTTGTATACTTCCAGCTTCTTGATGAAGACGGCAGGATGATTCAGTCCATGCGTACAGGTACTCTGGTACAGTCGGGCGAACAGACCGGATGCGTTGGCTGTCATGAGGACAGACGTACCGCACCGAGTACTTCTACCGGCAGAAATACCCCCATGGCACTTGAAGCAAATGTCGAGGTAGTTCCGAATCCCGATTATGTAGAGGGAAGCGATATGCCAAAGACCATAGCAGTGAACACTCCCGATGTTCCAAAGAGACGCATCGTTGATTTTGAGACCGGTACCGAAATACTTGTGGACTATAATGACCCTACGTATTTCGCTGAATATACCGATCTTCCCACTATGAACTTCTTAACCGAAGTACAGCCTATCTTCACAAACAACTGTCTTGCTTGTCACGGTTATGATACTCCTGCGGCAAGTCTTTCGCTTGTCCCCGATAAGGATATTATTTTCAATGCCGCATATATCAATTTGTGGCAGGACAGAAACAAGAGCGGTGTCCCTCATGAAAACCTTGTCGGTGCGGTGGGCGCAGGTGATACAACCTTCTACTCCGCAAAGACATGGGGTTCCTATGTAAGCCCTCTCATTGCAAAGATATTTGAAGACGAGAGCCATGCGAGCCTTCTGACAGATGCAGAAAAACGCAGAATTGCCGAATGGGTTGACCTTAACGGTACATACTACGGTGATTACAGCTCCAACTACACCTTTAACGCAGGCGGCAGATCGCCCTTGACTGCGGCAGAGCGTACCGCAATCGGCGACACCCGAACAATAGATTACCGCAAGATTACAAGCTTGATTTATTTCGACAATCCCGAAAAGAGTCCGATTTTAAGCGGACTTACGGGCGAAGAATACGATAACGCACTTGCTATTATCAAGAGCGGTCTTGAAAGACTACGGACGAATCCCGACGTGGACTGGCGTGGCCTTGACGTGGTGCCCGGTAACCCCGCTCTTAAAATCAATCCGTATGCTTATAACGATATGGATGCATGGAGAGTAGAGCGAGTAGGCCTTTATAATGCTATGGAAGCCGCAAACCGTGCCGCTATCCTAAACGGAACAAAGCTTTATGACAGCGACCATGAATCGGCATTGGCATCTCATAATGCAAAATGGCCCGGCTGGCCAACTGCGAGCAAGCCGCTGAATGCGTATACCAATTTACCGGAGTAAAGGAGGCAGAATAAATGAAATCAAAATCTAAACAAATAATTGCCACCTTACTTGCGGTGGTTATGATACTTTGCTACGTACCTCTTGCTGTAGCAAACACAACCGGTGATATGCACAAGGTGCTCCTAAGCGGCAGCGGTATGGACAAAATTGCAATCGTCGATGAAGACGGCGAGACTGTGTGGCAACTTCCGAAGGCTGATATTGGCTGGACAGAGGTTAACGATGCAGACATGCTTTCGAACGGCAATATCGTCTTTGCATCGCGTGCCTCCACTGGCTCGACTGTGTACATGGTAAGACCGGATTATCCGAATACCACCGGTTATGAAATACTCTGGACATATACTGTTCCGGATGGTGGTGAGAACCATACCTCGCAGGTACTCTCCGACGGAGGCGTGCTTATCTGTGAAGCGTACAGCACGCATATCCGCATAGTTGAGCTTGACGCACAGGGTAATGTTCGCAAGAGCCTTGGCAGTGCCGATGAGCAGCTTGCCGATTGGCCGGGTGCGACAAGCGCACACGGACAAGTCCGCCAGATACATAAGACCGAAGAGGGCACATATCTGGTTGCATCTATGAGTGCAGACAAAACCATAGAGTATTCTTCTTCAGGTGAGAAGCTTGCGGAATATCCTGCAGGCGGTTTTACCGCTGTGAAAGATGCTGACGGAAATGTTATTGTTTCCGGAGGCAGCTCCTGCCTTATCACATGCTTTGATGCAGACACTAAAGAAGAGCTTTGGCAAATCGGTCAGGATGACCTCAGTGGCGTAACACTTGCATTCCTTGGAGCGCTTGACGTTCTGGATAACGGAAATCTTGTATTTGTAAACTGGGGCGGTCATGGCGGCGCAGAAGGACATGCGGCGATAGAGGTTACTCTTCCCGTAGACGCAAACGGAACTGAAATCGTATGGAGCCTTGATTGCGACACTAAAGCATCGAATATTCAGGTTCTTGACCATATAGATGAAAGTGTTTTTGCCGGCATCGGTAATGATACTTCTTTTACTCCCGAAACGAGTTCGGTGAACTACCGTTCTCCTATTGATGTGGTTGGCTCGGTACTTACAAACCGTGTTTATGTTGCCGATGAAACCAATAATACCGTTGAAGTTGTTGACCATATTTCCGGTAAACTGATAAATGAAATCTCTGTCAGCGATAAGCCGAACACTTTGGCTTTAAGCGCAGACGGCAAGTATCTTTATGTTGCTACCGGCGTTGCAAACGGCAAGGTAGAGGTTTTTGATGCCGCTTCGGGAGTAGCGTGCGGCAGTGTAAAAGTTGGACATACTCCGAGCGCACTCGCACTTAGCGAGGATGGTGCTACTTTGTACGTTGCCAACCGTTTCGGCGGAACTGTACAGGCTGTGGCGCTTACAGACGGAGTCATTGTAGACGGTACTTTTGCCGGCAGAGCGGTTTATGTAACAAGAGAGCCGATGAGCATGGCGATAAGAGGCACAGACCTCTATGTTGGCGGTCATCTGCCGACAGGGGACATGACCGATGATACCGTTTCATCCGAAATTGTTTTGCTTGATACTGCCGATATGTCGGTAAGCAAAACGGTTACTATGGTCAGCGGTTCCACAAACCTTAAGGACATTGCACTTTCGCCCGATGGTAAATATCTCTACGTTTCGCATGCACTCGGCCGCTGGAATGTTGCGACAACCCATGTTGACCGCGGTTGGATCTATACAAATGCAGTAACAGAGATTCGCACTTTGGACAATACTGTCCGTGCAACGATGCTTGTCGATGATTTAGACCTCGGTGCTGCAAATCCATGGGGCATTGATGTTAGTGACGACAAAATCGTGCTTTCCATTTCAGGCACAAGAGATCTTATTATTCTTGACAGAGAAGGACTCCGCGAAAAGATTGAAAAGGTTCACGCAGGCACTCTCGGTGGTAACGGTTTCCTTGAAACTCCCGAAGATATTGCGCAAGACCTTACGTTTACAAGCGAGTTCAAAAAGCGTGTTTCTCTCGGCGAGGATGGTCCTCGCGGTATCGAGCTTATGAACGACAAGGTTTATACCGCCAACTACTATAGCGGCAGCATCAGCATCTATGATATTGACACGAAAAAGTTGAGCACCATTACGCTTGAAACTAACAAGGCAGAGGACGACGTTCGCGGCGGCGAACGACTCTGGAACGATGCGACTATTTGTATGGGACAGTGGCAGAGCTGTGCAAGCTGTCATCCAGATGCACGTGCAGATGCACTGAACTGGGATAATATGAATGACGGCATCGGTACACCCAAGCAGGCAAGAAGCATGGTCGGCTCATGGGAGCGTGGCAGAGTAATGGCTTCGGGTATCCGTGCTGATACCGCTACCGCTAACCGTGCAGGACTTAAGTACATTTGCTTCAATGCGTCTTTCCCTGAAAGCGAGATGCTTAAGATTGATGCATTTACCGAGAGCCTAACCGCAGTGGAAAGCCCGTATCTTGAAGACGGAAAACTTAGCGCAAGTGCTCTGCGCGGTAAAGCACTCTTTAACGGCAAAGCAAACTGCGCAAGCTGCCATTCGGGCGAGCTTTACGGTGCAGACATGCTTGTGTATGACAACTATGTTCAGTCCGAAACCGAAACACGCGGACTCCTCGTACCTCCGCTCATTGAGGCTTGGCGTACTGCTCCGTATCTGCATGACGGCAGTGCCGCAACCATAATGGACGTTCTCACGGCAAGAAATGTTACGGGAACACACGGCGATGCCAATGATTTAACCGAAGAAGAACTCACCGACCTTTGCAATTTCGTGCTCAGCATCGGTACAGAGTTTGAGCAGACCATAGTCGGAGACATTAACAATGACGGCTCCGTAACCATAGCGGATGTTATGATGCTCATTAGAGCGGTTCTCAACGACAGTAATATTGCAAACGGAGATTTGAACGGCGACGGCAAACAGTCGCTTATTGACGTACTTCGCGTCTTGAAATTGTGCGCTGAATAATGTTACGGTTATACCCGAACTGCGGCGAAAGCCGCGGTTCGGTATAACAAATTACGGAAGAAATGATTGCAAGTATTGTAGCCCGCTGGTTTTGGAGGATTGTATGTTAAAAATCAAGAAAGAAAACTTGTTATTTGCAGCAGCAATTGTTTGGCTGATAGCCGGATGTAATATTTTGAGTATCGGTATCAACTCCTTTGTCGGATCTTGGTCTAATAACGCGGCACATAATGCGATTTTAGTATTTTTATCGTTTTTAGTTTTTGTCGGCTTTGTATTTATGTTTAGGAGAATCGTTTCAAAAAACGAAATAAGAATTTTAAACTACAAAAATGAAAAAATGTTGTTTTTACATATGTTCGATGCCAAAGGTTATTTGACTATGGCATTTATGATGGTTTTAGGAATAGTTTTAAGAAAAGGTAACTTTCTTCCGGAAAAATTTTTTGCTTTCTTTTATACAGGGCTTGGAATGGCACTTGCTATATCGGGAGTACTATTTGGGGTAAAATGGTGTCGTGCAAGATGAAACGAGCTGTATGGATAGTTGTCGGAAGCCTTTCATTTGTATTGGGTACGCTTGGCATTTTTCTTCCCATACTGCCTACGGTTCCATTATATTTATTGGCTTCTTTTTCGTTTTTGAACAGCTCCGAAAAACTATATAAAAAGTTTAAATCAGGTAAGTTGTATAAGCGATATTTGTTAAAATATCTTGCGAAGGGCGGATTATCACTGCACCAAAAGGTTTTGCTTATTTTATTTGTTTCTTGTCAAATTGCAATTGCGGCGTTTTTGTTAAAAAACAGCATTTTAGGATTAATAGTTGTATTTGCACTATATATTGGATTTTTAGTAAGCATGCTTTTTATAGTCAAAACAGTTCCGCCTGAAAAATAAAGGGGACCACATGAATTTAACAGGTTTTATTATAGCTATAATATCTTTTTTGTGTATTGGACTCTTCCATCCGATCGTTATTAAAGTTGAATATTACATAGGATGTAAGGCGTGGCCTGCCTTTCTCCTGGTTGGCATATTATTTACCGTTTTATCCTTGTTTGTAGAGAGTACGGTAATTTCATCTGCACTTGGAGTTGTTGGCTGCTCCTGCTTTTGGAGCATTAAGGAGCTCTTTGAGCAAAGAAAACGTGTAAAAAAAGGTTGGTTCCCAAAGAACCCTGATAAGAAAGAAAATGACAGGAACGATTTTTGATATACAGAGATTCTCCACGCACGATGGACCCGGGATAAGAACAACCGTTTTTATGAAAGGCTGTCCGCTTCGTTGCAAGTGGTGCCATAACCCCGAGGGGCTTACACCGTCCCCGAAACTGCAATACTTTGCAGAAAAATGCATCGGGTGCAAACGTTGCGGCGAGAAAAAGAATCTTACAGATGCAGAAAAATGCCCTGCCGATGCACTGAAAGTATGCGGCAGGGAAATAGATGTGGACACACTCATAGGCGAAGTGTTAAAAGACCGCATTTTCTATGCAGAGGACGGCGGCGTAACATTTTCAGGCGGAGAGTGCCTTATGCAAGCGGATTTTGTTGCCGAGGCGCTTTCACGCATAAAAGAACTCGGTATACATACTGCAATTGATACATCGGGCTATGCAAAATGGAGTGAGATTGAAAAAACACTGCCATTTTGCGACTTGTATCTTTACGATATTAAATGTATTACACCGAGTGTGCATAAGGAGTACACCGGTGTTCCCAATATGCTTATTCTGGAAAATGCAAAGAAGCTTTCGGACATGGGCAAGGATATATGGATTCGTGTGCCCGTCATTCCCGATTTTAACAATAGCGAAAGCGAAATGACCGCGGTTGCCGAGTTTGTTTCTTCGCTTCCTTCGGTTAAGCAGGTCACCCTGATGCCGTATCATACGCTTGGTGCAAGCAAATATGAAACGCTCGGTATGGCGTACCCGTTTGATGTCGCAAAGAAAATAACCGAAAGCGAGCTTGAAACCTATCGCAAGATTTTTGCAGATAAGAATTTAACCTTGAAATGAGGCGGAATACTATGACAAGAACAGAGTTTTTAAAAGAGCAGACCGTATCTGCCAAAAATAAAATTTGTAGAACACCTATACCGAAGGTGTCTGTTTCGGATGCAAAGTGCAGTTTGCCTGAAAGAAAGGCAATGGCGCTCGCATGGATTTTTGAAAACATGCCCGTTTTCATAGGCGAGAAAGAACTCATTGTCGGTACAAGGACTTTTTACAGAGCCAATGCGGGCAATGAAGACGGACACGATGTTTTCGCATATTCACTTGATACAAAAATTCCATATGTAAATGAACAAGAACTTGCACGCTTTGGCGTTGATAAAAGTTATCTGAACAAAACGCACTATACTCCGGATTTTGCTATTATTCTGGATAAGGGAATTGACGGTATATTAAACGAAGCGGAAGAAAGAAAAAACGACGCTTCTTTGCATGCAGTAAATATCGATTTTTTGAATAGCGTTATCGTAGCGTATAAAGGACTTAAAACACTTATAATTCGCTACAGAGATGAAGCATTGCGACTTGCAGAGAGCGCAAGCGGCGATGACAAAAACGACTTGCTTAAGATCGCCGGTGTTTGCAAAAAAATCAGCGCAGAGCCGCCCGAAACCTTCCATGAAGCAATTCAGCTTTTGTGGTTTGCACATCTCGGAACTATCATAGAAAGCTTTTGTTTTATCAACTATGGCAGGCTTGACGTTATACTGAATAAGTTCCTACGGGATACACCGAGAGAAGAAGCCGAACAGCTTATCGAATGCTTGCTTCTCAAGATGTATGACCAGGCAGACCTTGCGACTTCCTATCTTAATAAATATTCAGGGCAGCTTGTTGTAACACTCGGCGGCGTGCTTAGCAGCGGTGAAAGTGCGGTAAGCGAAGTTACGATGATGTTCTTAAATGCTATAGACAAAATTCGTCTTCCCGAACCCGAATTCAATTTGCGTATCAGCAGGAACAATCCTCCTGAATTTTTGGATAAAGCCGCAGAGCTCACCATATCCGGTTGCAATCAGGTGTCCTATTATAACGATGACTTGTTTGTGGAAAGTCTGCACCGTGCAGGCATTCCGATAGAGAATGCAAGAGAGTACGGCTTTGACCTCTGTCAGGACATCAACATTCCCGGCAAGGGCGATTTCTGGCTTGCCGGTTCTCTTGGACTTGCGGCATTTTTTATGGAAATGCTGAAAGCAAAACGGGACTTTGGCTCGTTTGAGGAGCTCCTCGCAGAGTTTAAGAGCAGAATCGCCAAAGAGATTGAGAGAAAACTTAAAATCTATAATCTTGGGCAGTCACGCATAGAGAATTTCGCAAAAGGGAATCCCGAAGTTTATTTTGACGGAGTGAAAAACCACGGCTGGGGAGTTCAGGCGGGTGCTATTGCGCCGCTTCCGTACTTATCCGCATTGTTCCATGGCACTATAGATAAAGCACTTGACGTAACGCTTCATCCCTATATGCTTCAGGAAAAAGGCTTTTTCTTCGGCACCTCGGTGGAAACGGTAAATTCACTTGCGGCAATCAAAAAAATCGTTTTTGACGAAAAACGATATACGCTTGGCGAAGTATATGCCGCTTGTGAAAATGACTTTGCAGGTGAGGACGGACTTCTTCTCAAAAGCCTCCTTTGGAATGCTCCGAAATGGGGTAATGATGACGATTACGTTGACAGTATCGCAAAGGAGCTGCTTGAATTCTGTCTTACCGAATGTAAAAAATATAAGACGCATTTTGGCGGACAGATTCTCGGCGGTATTCATCAGCCGCATCCCATTCCGGCAGGTGCAAAGATCATGGCAACTCCAGAGGGCAGAAATGCTTATACTCCGGTGGCAGTTACGCTTACTCCCGAAAGCGGCACTATGAAAAACGGACCTACCGCCGCACTCAAATCTGCGGCAAAAATAGATCCGTCACTTGTGCAGTGGAACTATTGCGTAATGGTTAACTATTTTGCATCCGTTTTCAAAGGAAATAACGGCAAGGAGATTTTCAAAACCTTGCTTTGTGAGTACTTCGGGATCGGCGGTCTTCAGCATCAGCCGAATGTCATGGATGCTTCTGTTATGAAGCAGGCACAGCTTGAACCTGATAAGTATAAGGACCTCATAGTTCGCCTTTGGGGCGTTTCCGCACATTTCGTTGATCTGCCAAAAGAACTACAGGACGAAATGATAGCAAGGTTTATTTAGCTTCATGGTTTTAAGCATTGCTCGGTTCAAGGCGGATTGTTCTTTAAATTGTTGTTTGACTAATTCAGGGATTATTTAGGAGGAAAAATGAAAAAGATTTTAGCAGCACTAGTCATTGCTATGCTTTGTATAGCGTTATCTGTTTGTGTTTTTGCTGCGGATAAAACGGTATATATTGCATCCAGCGGAAACGATACAAACGACGGTACAACATATCAGACTGCAGTAAATACTTTAGAGCAGGCATATGAACTTATAGGGAATGATAACGGAACTATAGTTGTATGTAACTACATAAATCTTGGCAGTAATCCAATGCTTCCAAAGCATGACGGTACAGTTACAATTACAGCCGCAGATGATGAAAACTATTACTATCTTGGAAAATTGTCTTTTTCTGGAGCGCTTACTCTGTCCGGTGACACAGTATTTGAGTATATAAAACTTGCAGCATCAGGTACCGTGTTTATTGCCGCAGGCGGTCACAATCTGACGATGGGCAATAACATTGAAACAACCGGTACAATAGGACTTCTTGGCGGATATAATGTACTTGCAACCGACGATGTAAAGGCTATCAGCATTGAAAACGATTATACAATTTCAGTTGCAAGCGGTAATTATTCATACATTCGAGGCGGTAATCGCCGTGCTGACGGCAAATCTCCCTTCGGTATGATTTCGGGAGATGTCACTGTCAATATTACCGGTGGTGCCTTTACAGCGCGTGATTCCAGCGCAAACCTTTCTGCCGCAACAGGCATGAACGAGCATAGCGGTAATGTTACAATGAATATCGCAGGCGGTACTTTTTACGGCTCGCTTTTCGGTGTAGGAAGAGGCGGAACAAATAATACCGTTCAGACTCCTAAGGTAACAGGCAATGTCGCTATTCATGTGACAGGCGGTTCTCTTAACGGCAAGAGACTTGATGAAAACCAGGATAACAGCGTGACATTTGAGGGCAAGTATTCTCTTAGCATCACAGGTGGAAGTATATCAATGGCAGAGAGTATTTCAGGCTCTGACTCTTCCGAATTAACACTCTCTCCCGCGATTGCGGCAGGAGAATATACAGTAAGATCGGAGTTTACAAACCCGCTTCGCGTTGGTGCAGACCCGTGGGTTATTTACCGTGACGGATATTATTATATGACCACGGTAAGCGGCGCTACTATATACTGCTACAAGTCACCGACTCTTGAGGGACTTGCATATGTAGACGGTGTTGCTATTTGGACAGCACCGAAAGAAGACGAGGTTAATGAAAGCAATCTGTATTACTCCCGTGGAATTTGGTCTCCCGAGCTTCACTATGTAGAGGCAGATGAGTTCGGCGAGGAGCTTTCAGGTTGGTGGCTCTATTTCAGTGCCGATAACGGAGAGAATCCCAACCACCGTCTTTACACCGTACGTGCACTTACCGATGACGGATGCGGACAGTACGGTTCTCCCATTACAGGCAAGGTTAACGAGCCTGTGAAGATGGTTGTGTATAACGATAATGAATGGGCGATAGGTCAGTCGCTTCTCAGAGCGAACGGAAGCACTTATCTTACCTGGACAGGTGAAAAAGGAAGAGGAACAGCGGATTTCCACCAAACACTTAATATAGCAAAACTTGTAAATCCATATACCATTGAAGGTGAAGGAAAGGTTATCTGTGTTTCGGATTATCCGTGGGAGATGCACGGTTATGCGTATAATGCAAGCACCGGTGCAGCTTATCCCAAAGTGGTTGAAGGAGCAACCGCGGTATACGGTGATAACGGAGAGATTATGATTATCTACTCTGCAAGTGGATATTGGACGAACTATTATTGCCTTGCCACTCTTACACTTAAGGAGGGAGCCGATCCGCTTGTCAAGGACAACTGGATAAAATCTCCGGAGCCTGTATTTACACATCAAAACGGCATTTTCGGTCCCGGACATGCTGCATATACTACGGATGCAGAAGGCAATCGCTGGATGATTTACCACGCATATCTTACCTGGGAGAGAGACGGACGGTATGTCTTTATTCAGCCTTGGACACTTGACGGAACTACGGTTGATATGAACGGCGGTCCTTATAGCCAGGATACCGTATTCAGCATTTATAACAAAATCAGCATTATTGATGCAATCAAAGGCTTTGGCAGATAAGGAGGCTATCGAAAATGAAAAAAAGAGTATATATTATTCTGGGGATATTGTTGATCGTATTGGCTATACCTTTTTCAATTGCTGCAGCAGAGCCACAAGACCTCCCATATATTACGCAAGACGATGTGGGATTTATGAGCTTTTCCGGTTCTAACGATGCATCGGGATTCTCAGCTTCTTCTGCGAAAAACAGTTGGGGTAAAACAAACGGAAGCGGTGTACTCGGTCTGGTGCCTAAAGGCGGTACCATTGTTGTATGTGGAAAAGGTTATGTTGGCGCTAAGTACACTCTTCCTAAACTTTCCACACCGTTATTGATCACCTCGAATTATGCAGGTACAAATTATAAGAATTCGGAGCCGGCAAACAATCCAAGCTGCGCATTTAAGATGGCATCCGGAGTAACATTTACGATTCAAAGCGATGTAATCTTTGATGATATAATCATTTTTCAGGAATATGCTGCTGCTACAACATTTGTAGTCACAGGCGGCGCTACGCTTGTTATGGGAGAAAATGTTGAAACCATGTCTAAGACGGGCGCCAATGTCAAGATCGTTGTTGAGGCAGGCTCGCGTCTTATCCTTGGCGGCGGAGAGTTTGATGTAGAGAACAACGGCGGCGAAGTTATCGAAGATTATAGTTACGACTATAATAAGGTTAAGCAGACTGTAAAGCAGGAAGAAACCGTTGACTATTCCGATGTACAGCCGGGTGTAACATATATTGATTTTAATGCAGGTAAAGACACCAACGACGGTCTTACATCTTCTACACAAAAGAAAACATTTGGCAATGTGAATACAGAAAATGCTGCAATGCATATCGTTCGCGGTGGAGGAACTATCGTTTCTACCGGTAGATTATACATAGGTTCCGATTATACGATTCCCAATCTTGGAAGCGAGCTTACCATTACAGGCGAGTACGGCGGTGTAAATTATGTTAATGCCGAGC
Organism: Clostridia bacterium; assembly: GCA_017461475.1. Taxonomy (GTDB): domain Bacteria; phylum Bacillota; class Clostridia; order Oscillospirales; family CAG-272; genus UMGS902. Next base: position 39,945 of record JAFTXX010000050.1, on the reverse strand, counting down.
CGGCAAACAATCCTGCAGGCGGTATGATCAAGATACTATCAGGAAAGACACTCACAATAGCAGGCGAGGTTCGACTCGAAAACATTATTTTGTTCCAAGAGAGCACTCAGAATGCAATTAAGGTTGCAAGCGGCGGCAAACTTACTATTGGAGAAAATGTCATTTTTATGACTCGCCAGCTTTATAATATGAAGCTTGTGGTTGAAAATGGCGGTACCGTAGTATTCGAAACTGCCGAAATTGGTTTTGATACAATTGAAGGCGATGGTATCGTCATTGTGCCTAAGGACAAGGCGGTTGGATTTGAAAAGAAGCGTGCATATGATGAGAGATTTACGGATGTGTCTATAAATCACTGGTTTTACTCTTATGTGAAGAACGCTTATGAGTATGAGCTCGCTAACGGTACAAGTGCTGCTAAGTTCTCTCCGGACAACAAGTTCACAGTAGCGCAGGCACTTACTGCTGCGGCTAATATTCACACTACATATTTTGGCAAGAGTGTTCCTGCGACAAAGGACGGCGAGCAGTGGTATACACCGTATGTCAACTATTGCCTTGAGAATGGTATTATTTCCGTAGGACAGTTTGCCGATTACGGTAAGAACATTACCCGTGGAGAAATGGCAATTGTATTTGCCAATATTCTTCCGGAAAGTGAGTATGCCGGTGAGGTAAGCGGAGCAGCGGTTGATGTAACGAGTGACATGGGTTGCTACAATGCCGTGGCAAAGCTTTATAAGGCAGGCATAGTCAGCGGCGATGCCGGCAAGGGTACATATCGCCCGAATGACGAGATTGCCAGAAGCGAGGCATGTGTAATCTTCACCCGCATTGCACTCAAAAGCGAGCGCGTGGAATAAGAATATTGTGCATGATAACAATCCCCGATAGCAATTGGTGCTATCGGGGAAGTTTTTCAATTACGGATGGCAGTTGCAATACGGATCGTAGCCCATTGAAATAAGCTCGTCGCGCGTACCAGTGTAGAAGCCCTTGTTTTTTTCCTTCATTTGCTTCACGGATTTGCAGGAAGGATATGCTTTCCAAAAAACGCAATCGACAACGGAAACAGAGGAAACATAAACAATTAAGTTTTTCCCTAAACTTTCAAATTGTTCACCGTACAATCAAATTTTTCCTCAGCAGGGGGTTCGTTTGAAAATCATAAAAATGTATGTATTTCTCTGGAAAGCAAAAAAGTTCTGGTAGCAAGAGGCTCAATTTGAACCCCCTGTTACCAGAACTCTTTGTATCACAATGCTTTTTCAATAGGAAAAATATAAAAGTGCGTAACCGTTTGTATCAACGATTACGCACTTTTGTGGTTGCGGGGGCGGGATTTGAACCACACGACCTTCGGGTTATGAGCACATGGGAATAAATGGTAATCAGCAAGTAAAGGCAAGCAATCTCGGACTTTTTGCTTGTTTTTTGCCGACCATTTGCCGACGAACTACTCAAAATGCTGTCAAAATAATCTTTGCTTGGGGTGTGGTGTAGAGTTGGTGTCACAGGGATTCCTAAATACGAGTGGGGAAAGTCCATAACATCGGGAGAAGCATCGGGAAAAACAGGTGCACAAATCAGCGACACAAGGGAAGACAAATACAAAAAATCTCTACAAAATTCCCAAATTCCCACTACTTCTGCAGTAGAGAGATAAATAATAAAAATCATCTACAAAAGAAGACAAAAACTAAATGCTTTGGGTAAGAAAAAACGGTGAGTTTTTCTACTCACAAACTAAGAGCAAGTAAGTGCAGAAAAGCATTTGCTTGCTTTTTTGTTTTGTGACAAACATAATGTAAATTGCATTTTACTTGACAATATCATAGTGATAAAATTGTCAAAAAGGGAGGGAAAACCTTGGAAAAAGAGTCTGAATTATACAACTCAGTGTACAAAGAAATCAGCGAGATGATAGGACTCGATGCTACATTGAAAATTTATCTGCGTTTCAAAGGACAACAGGTAACTTTCCCTGTACGTCTTTACAATCCACATCTGATTCAGCTTAGTGTAATCAAAGAATACGATGGCACAAATATCCGAGAGTTAGCACAGAAATATGACTACTCCGAGAGAACCATTCGCAGAATGATACAGGACAGTTTGGAGTCTGTGGATATTGATGATGAATAATTGGCATCATTCTAGTATTTAATGTATTTGTGGAGGTTCATATGAAGTCCTTATTTGAACGATTAAAAGAAATTGTATTCAAAAATACGAATAGAAATTCTGAAGGATTTTTTAGTGGTAATGAGACGTCTACGAAAGAACCTGAATGCAACGAGAAAACAGACAGTATAAATGAAGAAAAGTAATAAGTCTGAAAGGAAGCACGGTATGAGAAAGAATTTTACATATGTAGCGAATATACCAACTACAAGAAATGACTTTATAGATTGTGTTAAAGAAAAGAAAGAAGCTATTGTTTTAAGGAATCAACTTTTAATTGAGCTGGACAAAGAGCTCAAATTGAATCAAAATAAAGGGAAAGCAAAAAACATTTTAAAAACTGCAGGTATTACAGGTTTGTTAGTTCTTAATTTATATAATCCGTTGGTTTGGATATTCGGACTTGGCAGTTTGCTGGCAGGTGGATTGTTGAAAAATGATATAAAGGAATACTCCGCACACAAAGGCACTGATATGAATGGTAAGGAGATTCTTGTTTTGATTCATAAGAAAAAAGTAAATAAAAAATTTGACACCGTAATATCGGATGGAAAACACGCTGATATTGATGGAATTGACTTAAATAAGATTATAAAATAGAGTAAGGATAATTGATTGAACGCAGTAGTAATAGGAATAGGTGCATATGGCATTTCCGTAATTGAAGCATATGAAAGAGAAGTAAAAAGTTCAAAAGTGATTGCTGTAGATACTAATAAAACTTTGCTAAATACCGTATCTATTGAAAACAAAATACAACTTAGCAAAAGGCTTTCTGAAACAGACACGGTTGAAAGAATAAAAGGAAAGCTGAAAAAATCGGTTAAGGATAGTGATATAGTTTTTATCGTTACCAATCCGTTAGATTTGCCGAAACCGAATGTTATTCCTCGTATTGCAGAGTTTTTAAAGTCACTGAATATATTGGTTCTTGGAATTGTTCTTAAGCCGTTTGGAAAAATTGACCGAAAAAGAAAAAAAGAAATAAACACTACTATTGATTGGATATTATACACTATTGCAACCGTAGTCATTCCGCAAAAAGTGGTGCCGCAATATCAAGAACCTAATAATCAATTCTGTCAATGGAGCGTGTCAAATGGTTATCTAATAGACGAGTATGTGTTTGAACAAGTAGAGTTTTATCGTTGGTATCAAAAAAGCTGTCTATTCAATGCAGATATTTGTAAAGAAACGCTTGTTGGCGTGTTCTTTCTAAATAGAATATTGGACATGCTTCATGAGGAGTATTTTAATGCAACATGGAATGATATATGTCGTGTGATTTCGCTTCCTGGCGTTGTCCATATGGCATCAGCGATTTCATTAAAGGAAAATGGATTAGATACTCTTAGATATAGAGCTTCATTTAATAATTTACTTAACACATCATTGCATGGCGCAAAAGCATTGCTTTTTGTATTGAAAGTGCCACTATGCATGGAAAAAAATGAGGTTGGACGTATTTGTAATGTGATTCACAGTTTTACCGATGAATCTGTTGATTCATATTTTACCATTGAAGTTATGCAGCCCGATTCAGATACTATAAGTGCAAAAGTTATTGCGATTGTAGAATATGATATAGCAATACAGAAATAAAAATAATATACATAGGTTCGTCAATAATTCTATATGAGATTTATTGTGACAAAATAGGAACACACAAACTCCCTCGTTTTCTGTGTTCCTATGAAAGGCTCTCTATCTTGTTGAAGCATGGTCGGGAACTTTTTCTCAGAATATGAGAGAAGCTAAGTTTATGTGTACAATGAATATATACGAAGTCTTTAACTTTTGCGATGCTGTTGAATATTGTTCCAAGAACAATTACAAATTTAATAAAAACTACGATAGGAAAAATGCATGAACGCTAATAAAACTGACAAGAATGCGATTAGAATTAAAATAATAGGTGTCGGCGGTGGTGGAAGCAACACAGTGAATCGTTTGATAACGCAGAACATACCGATGACTGAATACATATCAGCAAATACAAATAATGGTGCAGTAAAAAAATCTAACGCAAGCATTAAGCTTCAAATTGGACGGTATTCGACAAAAGGTCATGGTGCAGGTGCTAATTTTGAGGTGGGCGAGCTTGCGGCAGAAGAAAGTAGAAAAGAAATTGAAAAGGCAATTCAGGATTGCGATATACTTTTTATAACTGCAGGTATGGGCGGCGGTACTGGAACGGGAGCGGCACCGATAGTAGCAAAGATTGCAAAGAACCTTGGTATATTGACAGTAGCTGTTGTTACTTTGCCTTTTTCTTTTGAAGGAAATAAGAGAATGAAGAATGCATTGTCAGGCATTACAAAACTTGAAAACTGTGTGGATTCATTGATTGTGATACCTAACGAAAACATCAAAAAATTTTCGTGGACAAAAATTACTTTGGACAATGCTTTCTCTACAGTAGATGATGTGCTTGCACAGGTTATTAAGAATATTGTTGAAGTAATTCAGCAAAGCGCTTATATTAACTGCGATTTTGCTGATGTGAGCAGTATTATTAAAGCCTCTGGGTATATGCATACTGTAACCGCTAAAGCTTCTGGGATAGACCGTGTGAATAAAATCGTTACTTGCTTGAAGACAAACAATTTGCTTAATTCCTCGGTTGAAAATGCTACAGGAATATTGCTATATATTACAATATCTCAAGATATTTCGCTTGCAGAAATAGATGAGATTTCCACTGCATTGTCTGATGCGGCTGACCTCAATGTCAACTTTATTTTTGGCGTAAACATTAACGAAGCGCAGGATGCTGATATAAAGGCTGTATTGATAGCAACACATGCTGCCAAGTGACATATGAATTGATAATAAGGAACATACAAACTCCCGTTTCCTATGAAAAGGCTCCCTATCTTGCCGAAGTGAGGTAGGGACGTTTTTTCTTAGAACATGAGAGAATTTAAATTTAGGTGTACAATGAACATATACGATTTTTTTGACTCTGCTGATATTGCTGAACATTGTCGCAAACTTGATTACAAATTCACCGCAACGGAAACCGCATATATCATTTGGAGTAGCCATACACATACAATCAAGCAAAAACATAGTGCATGGCAAGAAATTATAGATACAATGGCTGATGAGTCACTTCCTTCGAATTGGGATTTTGATGACCATAGTTTGCATAATTTCTTGCGTGAATATATGAGACTACAAAAAGAGCTTGTTGCGGATTTTTGCACAAGTAAAGCAGATTGCTTTTACACATATGAAGTGTTTAACAAAAACTTGGGAGAATGGGTGAAAAGTGAGCAGTTTTTCGGTGAGTACAATACCTGTATTTCGGCTATTCAGGCAAAGGTAGACGACGATTCTTATAATGAGATATTAAAAGTTAAGGTAAGGCGGCGAACAGTACTTCATAATCCCAATGAAGAGACAATTAGTGCGGAAATATATTTTACTAAAACTTTGGAACCGTATGACATTGATTTTGACGTTAACGATGATGACGAAAGAAAAATATTAAACTGTCCGTATGGATTTTATAACATGTGGGTTAAAATTCCTACACCGTTTAAGCAAGGCGATATTGTTACTGTTGCAACCGATACAAAGAAAAAGCCGTTTGTGCTGAGAAGTATTCCGTATTGGACAGAGTGCGAGTGTGGTGTTGACTATACCAATTATGTAAATAGGCTTGTTACTAATGGCGGTGACTGGACAGACATGCAAACTACCATATGGCAACAGGATGATTACGGCGAGATAGTTTGTGACCACGGTCACGAATACTTAAACTTGGAATACTATCACGAAGAGCTTGAAGGAAAAGAAAAGTTTTTGCTCGCGCTGAATAATTATTTGCAAGGGCGTATTTATATGGATGATTTGCTACGAAGTCATAGTGTGGTCTTGTTGGAAGATAGAGCCGCATATATGCGTGATTGTGGTAAAATTGATGAAATAATGCAACTGGCAGGACTAAAAGATAGAGACAAAAATGATAATTAGGAACACACAAACTCCTTCGTTTTCTGTGTTCCTATGAAAAGGCTCCCTACCTCACTTTTGTGAGGCAGGTGAGCTTTTTTCTTTGTTGTTCTTTTTTTGCTTAGGTGTTTTCTTGACGGTATCATTTGTCGAGATTTGCAAGGCTTCTTCTATAGAGATGCTGTGTAAATGCCATGTTCTCACTACAGGTGCTAATGGATGCATAAGTTTAACTGAGCCTGTACTGTTTCCAATGCACATTAACTTTTTGGAATATGGTTTCAACTGTTCAAGCACTTGCATGGAGCGTTCTTGAAATGCTTGATTTTTTGCTTTGCCAACACCTGGAGCATAAACGAGAGTATCGCATTTCTTAGCTTCTGCAAGAATAACTTCCATATTCTCGGTGTCTTCATCTTCTGCATCGGAGAGGGAAAAGTCATTGAGAGTAGCAAATAAATTAACGATGCTTACGCTACCATAACCGAGTCGAGCGGTGTTGTTGAGAACAAGCAAGGTGGTGCTATCAAGTTCAATTCCCGATGCATCACTCGGTGCGAGCATGATAATGGTGAGCATAGGTTTGGTAGAGTCCCATTCTTTGTTCAAAAGGAAACGTTTACTACCATCAGCAGAGAAAACTGCTTTAGTAGTTAGTGTGGTTGCAATAGATGTCATAGTTTTTCTCCTTGTAAATGTTTCTTGATATTGTCAGGTGCAACAGCGGTGGGTAAAAAGAGTACTACTGAGAAATCATCACCTAAAAGATATAGGATGCAAAGATAATCATGTAGCTGAATAATCCATTCATACGGATTTTTGGTAATGTCCTGAATTGCAGAAAAGTCCTCACGGGTTTGAGCGAGCAGGGCATAGCCGCCGATATGTAAATAATCCCTGTCAGTACCATAGGCATCATCCAAAATGGTGATACATTCAGTAAGTTTTTCTGTAATCTCGATGGGAAAAAGAAAAGATACCTTGGCGATTCCCTCTAAAGTTCCAATACGATAAAGCAACTGTTAATATCTCCTGATAAAGAAATAAACTATAGCGGTCATAGGTACCGCTATAGTTTTCCAAATAATAATATATAAGCAAAAATGATATTCTTACAAATAGTGATTTGAGAATAAAAAAGGAGAAAACAAGAGAAAAAACGAGAAAATAAAAGAAAGTACGGAAAAACACAAGACTTACAGTTTTTGGTAAGGCACTTCGGCGACGATGGAGTCGGGAGGTTGAGGTTGGCGAAAAAATAAATTCCCGAATTTGGCTTGTTTTGCGGTTTGTTCATTTTAAATTACTGGAGTATAATATAGAAACGCAAGCAGTGCTTGCAAAAAATATTTTAGGAGGTTTTCGCTATGAAGAAAACATTTTTTGAAGCTCGTGAGGGCATTTGTATTGTTAAGGGCACAAGTCTTGAAGAGGTTGCAGGTAAGGACTATATCATGTTGGCGTTTTTGCTCATGATTGAGGGTATGGGGGCAATTCAAGAAGTTGTAGAGAAGTATCCTCGTGACACCGAAGAAGCAATGGCGGCAGTATATGCAAGCAACATGCTTGTAGATGAAAAAGCCTTTGAAGACCTAAAGGAATATTTCTGTAGGGCAATGACAAGGGTATTTAATATTATTAATCAATCAAATGATGATGCAAAGAAACTGCGTCTAATGCCGCTTCTCCCCAAGCTGTTGGTGAGATCGGATGATTACCATTTGAGTCAAAGTTTGATTAATGAAATTAACGAAGCAATGGATCGTTTAATGCTTGAGTATTGCTTTTACATTTATGACTTCGGCTTTACATACTCCGCATTGTGCATGGAAGGCGGTGAGAAGTATGTTTGTTAACAATTCACATGCTATAGCCACAAGTGCAGGTATTGAGGACGGTTACTATGGTTATTGGAAAATCGTTAAAAAGAAAGATACCGATGACGAGACGGTTTTTGTATCTCTTGGCAAAGCGGTTTATGTACAATCGGTGACTTCAAACATTGAAACCGAGTCGGTTACACTGCACCTACAGTTTAATTATCTTGGAGAAGAAAAAGTCATAAAGGTTAATAGAAAAAATCTCGTTGGCTATGAGCTGATTCAAGAGTTATCAGATGCAGGTGCAGATGTTTCAAAGAAAAACTTCGATATCTTTGTTGATACGCTTCGTTTGCAAGAGCAAGATATGGAAGCCAATGGACAAGGTTCTCAAAAAGTCTATGAACATCTCGGTTGGAAGACTATGAAGGTTAAGGATGCACAGACAGGTTTGTTTAAAAAAGTTCTTTGCTATCGTGCAAGTGAGATGCTCGGTGATTATACGGCGAGATATGTCGGCAATCTAAAGGTAACGCCAATGGGCTCATTTGAAACATGGAAGTCAATGGTGTTACAACAGGTAATCGGTCATATCCCTCTTGAAATCGTTCTTTTGGCGGCTTTATCTGCGGTGGTTAATGGTTTAATATCATCAGCTACTACACATGAAAATCCCATCGTTCACTTGTGTGGTACCACAGGTACAGGTAAGTCTACGGGTGCTTTTTTGGCGGCTTCGACGGCAGGCGAGCCTTTTGATGGGGAAATCCATACCACAGACGAGAATGGCATGGCTGTTAAATGGCAAAGCGTATACGGCAGTTGGAGTGCGACTGAAAACGCAGTTGTTGGCAGTTGTGCAGGTAACCGTGGTAGCGTGATTATTCTTAACGAGCTAGGTAAGCTTGAATGTAAAGATGCTACACGCATAATTTACAACTTGAGTGAAGGCACTGATAAGAAACGCAAAGACGCTAATATGCAAGAATACATTGCAGAAGGTTATTCCACCACTATCATAAGCGTAGGTGAGCATTCTCTGCTGGATAGGTGCAAAACCCAAGACGATGGATTGAAAATCCGAGTTTTGGAACTTAACAATCCGATGACAAGTAGTGCACAACATGCTGACAATATAAAGGCGGTTTGTTGCAAGCATAACGGTCATGCGGCTCCCATGCTTGCCGAATTTATCCTTAATAACGGCGGCATGAAGCATGTGCTTTCGATATATAAAAGCTATCGAGAAGGTCTTTCTGATATTTGGATTGATACTCCGTCAAAAGAGAGATTTATTGCTAAGTTTGTTGCATTGTTTCTTACAACGGCGGATTTAGCAGAGTTGGCGTTAGGAGTATCCTTTAGTAAGGATGCTATTATAGATTTCTTCTTGGAATATGAAGGCAAGCATGGTCAGAAGCGTAATTCGGGCATGGCGAGCTATCAAAAAGTCATAGAAGAATGTCGCAAGAACTATAAGAAGTTTCATGATTTAAGCCAAGAGCCATCAAGCCATGAATGTTGGGGAAGGGTATGCAGACGTAAAAAAGTTTTGTCTACAGGCAGAGTAATCGTAGGTGAAATATTGGTATATCCATCGGTTGTCGAAAAAATATTGAAGGATGATGGATATACCAAAGAAACCTGTGTTAATGCATGGAAAAAGGAAGGCTTGATTTCCTGTGACAGTGACCGTCCCACAAGAAGCAGAAAAATTGCCTCGGGAGATCCAACTGAGGACGTATTTGTTTTCAATGTGTTTGATGATGAAGCAAACCTTGACTTCACATCACAGGAAAGCGGAGGTGCTAACAATGAGAATGTTAAGTCCGCATGAAGTTGCCGAGCGTTTGAATATCTCTTATGATTCAGCACTTGCATTCATAAAATACGCGGGTATTGATTACGTAAAAATCGGCAGACAGTATCGAGTAAGCGAGGACAAGCTTAACGCCTTCCTTAGTAAAAAGGGCAGAATTCACATCGACTTGAACGAGCCATAACGATAAGTTGGCTGTTTGAGATATATATTATAAAATTATAAAGAAAGGAGTAAAAACAATGGCTACAGGACATATTCATAAAAGAGAAGGTGTAAATGGTGATGTCAGTTATCAAATCATCGTTGAGGTTGAGCGTAATCCGCTTACGGGTAAGCGTCAGCGTACATACAAGACAATCAAGGGTACTAAGAAGCAGGCAGAAATAATGCTTCGTAAAATGATATCTGACCTTGAAAGCGGTAACATCACAACACCATCAGCAATGAAACTCGGTGAATGGCTGACGCATTGGTTAGCTACATATTGTCCCAATCTCGCAGTTTCTACAAGGGCTGGGTACGAAGAAAAGATAAACAACTATATCATTCCAGCACTCGGTCACATTCCCTTAAAGGCGTTGAAAGCTGATAATGTGCAGACTTTCATCAATGGTATGCAACAAAGCGGTCTGTCGCCAAAGACAATCCGCAATGCGTATAACAACCTCAATGCGGCACTTAAAAAGGCGGTAATCTTGCGCATGATACCCTACAATCCCTGTGAGGGAACAGTACTGCCTAAGCTTGTGAAGCATCAAGATAAGGTTTACGACAATGCAGAAATCCGTGAAGTATTAAAGAAAGCAGAAGATACCGACATTTACCTCATGGTTTTACTGTTAGTTACTACAGGACTTCGCAGAGGTGAACTCGATGCGCTTAAATGGTCGCATATAGACTTCGAGGCAAAGACCATCAATATCTGTGAGAGCAGAACGGTCACTAAAGATATTACCGTAACCAAGGCTCCGAAGAGTCAAGCAGGTAACAGAACTATCACCGTTGGCGATGAAGTAATCACTGCGCTTGAAAAAGCACGAGAAGAATATTACGATAAAAAAGAGAGATACGGCGCAGGTTTTCACGACCTCGGTTATGTAATCTGTAAAAAGAACGGCGAGCCGTATAGACCAGACTCGCTGACTCAAAAATGGCTACGCTTTGTAGAGAAGAATAATTTACAACATGTGCGACTCCATGGTCTCAGACACAGTAATGCTACGGCATTGATACAGGCTGGCGTTAGTCCCAAAGTAGTTCAACAAAGACTGGGACACGCCGATATAAATATTACCTTAAATACATACACCCATGTGCTTCCATCAATGGACAAGGAAGCTGCTGAAAAGATTGATAATATGATTTTGAAGGCTGAATAAGCCGCTACTGTAACTGAATACGATAATAATAAAGGTGTCATCTCATAGTGGGTGACACCTATTTTTTCTGTTTGGGCGGCAGATGGACGGCAACATAAGAGAAGCGACAATGTTTCTCCATCGATATCCTAACCAAGAAGGCTAATGACCATCGGGCATAGATATGTAATTACATACAGTAGTATTTTTGCAGTTAGTAGAGTTGTAGTTTTTAAGATGGGAAATCGGGAATTTGCATACTTTCAACTGACTTTGGGATTGATTGCTTTGCTATTCTCGTTATGAGAAATTCCCGATGCTATTCCCAAGGGTAGGGAACACTATCGGGAACTTGGTAATTCATAGTGCTTGACTTGATTTGGTTTTAACCGTTGACTCATTTCTTGACTCGCTTTTTGACTCACGCCGCCCATTTGCCGCCCAAAAAGACAGGACTATTTCCTTTTAGAACGGTCTACATCCGAATGGCAGAAAAAGCAAAAAGCCTTGTGAATCCAGTGTTCACAAGGCTTTGTTTGGTTGCGGGGGCGGGATTTGAACCACACGACCTTCGGGTTATGAGCCCGACGAGCTACCAGGCTGCTCCACCCCGCGATATTAAATTGGTGCCGGAGGCCGGGGTCGAACCGGTACGAGTGTTACCTCACGGGATTTTAAGTCCCGGGCGTCTGCCTATTCCGCCACTCCGGCACGATTACCTTTCGGCAACGGTAATATAATATCACACTTTAGTGTACTTGTCAACACTTTTTTAAAAATAGTTTGAAAACCGTTCGGGCGGTTTCGATAAATTTTTTACACACGGATTCAATAAATGTATAAATTGATATTGACTTTTTTTCATTGTGGTTGTATAATTTTGTTGAAATACAAGGAATTTGTGGTTTAATTTTGTTTACATTTGGTTATGCGCTTTGTAAAAAAGTTTAAAACACATTATACACATTAGTGTGTGGAGGTGCAATATGTCTGATGGCATAATTTACAGTTTCGGCACTGAAAAATATGCATATGAGAACTTACACTCGGAGTATGAGGGCAATTTCTGCATTGAGAAAATGGGCATCACATATCCTGACAAACGTTATCTTATCGACCGCGAGAACTACGGACGTTATTTCTACCGCCACATCTACGTACTTGAATATGTAATTTCCGGTGAGGGATACGTTGAGTGCGACCACGAGGTGTACAAGGTCAAAGCGGGCGATTTTTATATGCTTTCGAGCCGTCATTTGCACCGCTATTACTGCAATCCCGACAACCCGTATTCAAAGATATGGATAAATGTCGGCGGACGTCTTATGAATGAGATGATGCAACTTTATAATCTGCAGAGCGGCATCGTGATAAAGCAGATGAACTGCCGCAAGACATTTGATATGATCTTCGACGAATGTTCGCGTATCAACTGTGATAACAAATCTGAAATCTACCGCAGCGTGTTCAAATTGATCGCGCGGATTCTCGACCAGTTGACAAGCGATTCCGCGTGCGATATGCTCGCACCGTCGTCGTATAAGATACGCGACTTTATCGACGCAAACATTCAGGCGGACATCGGACTTGACGATATCGCAAGCAAATTCTTTTTCAGCAAATCGTATATCATAAGTTGCTTTAAAAATGAGTTTGGTATTTCGCCGAAACAGTACATAATTCAAAAGAAGATAGAAACCGCGAAAAATATGCTTCTCGAAACCGACATGAGCATAAAGGCAATCGCCGAAATGTTGCATTTTGCGGACAGCCACCATTTTTCCAATACATTCAAAAAACAGACGGGGCTTGCGCCTGTCGAATATCGCATGAAAGCAGGGCAAAGTTAAATGAATATCATCCTCATCGGTATGCCGGGGTGCGGCAAAAGCACCGTCGGGGTCGTGCTTGCCAAGGTTATGGGTATGCACTTTTGCGATACCGATATAGTTATCCAACAGCGCGATGGCAGAAAACTTCAGGAAATCATCAACAGCGACGGCAATGACGCATTTCTCGTCTGCGAGAAGAACGCACTTCTCTCGCTTGATATCGACGACACCGTTATAGCAACGGGCGGCAGTGCAATTTATTCGGACGAGGCGATGCGCCACCTCAAAAAGAGCGGCAAAGTCGTCTATCTCAAAGTCAGCGAAGAGGAAATCGAGCGCAGACTTGCAGACTTTGCGGCGCGCGGCGTTGCAATAAAGGACGGCATGACCGTACGCGACCTCTACAATGAGCGCATTCCGCTTTACGAAAAGTACGCCGACATCACCGTGAAAGGCGAGGGAAGTGACATCCCCGCGGTAATAGGTAAGATCGCGGAAGAACTTGCGAGAATATAATAAGGATAAAAGCGGTTGCATTTGCAGCCGCTTTTTGCATGGCGGAGAGAGGGGTAAATGTTTAGCGTTGCGATCTCGGGCGGAGATGTTTGTAACATAACCACTAATTACAATCTATTTTTCATCTTTTTTAAAAAAACAGTTTACAAACCGACAATAATCGTATAAAATAGAGGAAGAAATATGTACATACGGAGAGGAAAGTCTCATGGCAGATACAAAACAGCCTAAATACAAGCGCGTGCTTCTCAAACTTTCGGGTGAGGCGCTCGCAAAAGATGTAGACGGAATTTACAATCACGGCTTTATTGACGAGATTGCACAGGTAGTAAAAAAGTGTGTTGACTCGGGCGTTGAGATAGGCGTCGTTGTCGGCGCGGGCAACATTTGGAGAGGACGCCAGGGTGTCAACATGGACAGAGTCCGTGCGGACCACATGGGTATGCTTGCAACCGTTATCAACTCGCTTGCGCTTCAGGACGCGTTTGAGCGTGCGGGCGTTACCACAAGAGTTATGACCGCGGTCGAGATGAAGGCGATGGCAGAGCCTTATATCCGTTCGAGAGCGGTTCGCCACCTTGAAAAGGGACGCGTTACCATTTTCGGTTGCGGTCTCGGTTCACCCTATTTTTCCACCGATACAGCGGCGGTACTTCGCGCGGCTGAAATTGACGCGGACGTAGTGCTTCTTGCCAAGAACATTGACGGTGTTTACACCGCCGACCCGCGCAAGGACGCAAGTGCAACAAAGATTGACGAGATTACATATCAGGAGATCCTTTCCCGCGGACTTGCGGCAATGGACTCCACGGCAACCTCTTTCTGTATGGATAACCATATTCCGATCCTTGTTTTCGGACTTGACGACCCCGATAATATTTACCGCGCTGTCATGGGCGAAGAGATAGGTACTGTTGTAAAATAATTTTTGAAAGGATATATAGACATGAGTTTCGATACCAAAGAATTTGAAGGCAAGATGAGCAAAACTATTGACTCGCTCAGACAGAATCTTAATACCGTTCGCGCAGGCAAGGCTAACCCCGACGTGCTTTCCCGCGTTTCCGTTGACTATTACGGCACTCCTACTCCCATCGCGCAGATGGCGGCTATCCAGTGTCCCGACCCCCGCACCCTTGTTATCTCCCCTTGGGACGCAACCACCGTTAAGAGCATTGAAAAGGCAATTCTCGCATCCGATGTGGGAATTACTCCTCAAAATGACGGTAAGGTAATTCGCCTTGCATTCCCTCAGCCCACCGAGGAGCGCAGAAAGGAACTTGCAAAGCAGGTTTCCAAACTTTGCGAGGACGCGAAAGTTGCAATCCGTAACCTTCGCCGTGATGCCAACGATAAGGTAAAAGAACTTAAGAAGAACGGCGAACTCACCGAGGACGACGTTAAAATCAGCGACAAGAAGGTTCAGGACCTCACCGACAAGTTTATCAAGGAAATTGACGCAGTCGGCGCAGAGAAGAACAAGGAAATCATGTCCATATAAGCAGAATTTAGAGCCGGGGCAAAACTCCGGCTCTGTTGCTGTTTCGCAGAGAATATTTTTGTAAGAAAGGTTTCCGTATGTTTTTTAAGAAAAAAGAAACCGTAAAAGCGGTCGACGAGCGGCTGAAACATGTTGCGTTCATCATGGACGGCAACGGACGTTGGGCAAAAAAGCGTTCCATGCCGCGCGAGTTCGGCCATATAAACGGCGCTAAGAATTTTAAAAAAGTCATTCGCTACTGCGGCGACAAGGGCGTGAAAATAATCACCGTTTATGCCTTTTCCACAGAGAACTGGAAACGCCCGAAAAACGAAGTCGACGCAATAATGAACCTGCTTTCGGATTACATCGATGACGCGGTTGCAATGGTTGACGAAAACAATATTCAACTCCACTTCCTCGGCGACATGAGCATCTTCCCGCCCAAAACTCAGGAGAAAATCAAAAACGCAGAAGCCGTTTCCGCGGACAAGGAACTTGTGCTCAATATTGCGCTCAATTACGGCTCCCGCGCCGAAATCGCACACGCGTGCGAGGTGCTCGCGGCAAGCGGCAAGACAAAGTTTACCGAGGAAGATGTCGCGGGCGCGCTTTATACCTCGCATTGTGACGACCCCGACCTTATCGTGCGCACAGGCGGCGACATTCGACTTTCAAACTTTTTACTCTGGCAGGCGGCATACGCCGAATTTTATTTCACCGACACTCTATGGCCCGACCTTGATGAGCGCGAAATAGATAAAATCATCGACGATTTCTATTCGAGAAAACGTCGCTACGGAGGACTTGATAAATGATAACAAGAATAATCACGGGATTTTTCCTTGTACTTGTTGCAGTTCCTGTTATAATTTTTTCGGATACAATTGCGCTTGAAATCGCGGCGGCGGCGCTCTCGGGCATTGGCGTGTTTGAAATGCTGCGTTGTCTTGGACTGCACAAAAATTACGTGCTTTCCGTGCCGTCGTACATTATGGCACTTGCTATTCCTATGGCGGTGCGCCATCTCGGAAGATTTGACAATGCGTGGCTTGCAATGCTTGCCACCGTTTATCTCTATTCGCTTTTTGTGCTTGCATGCGCAATGTTCTCGCAGGGTAAAATACGTTTTAAGGACGCTTCAAAAGCGTTCATGTCAACCATGTACATAATCTGCGGTTTCGCATGCCTTGTCGCAACCGGCGGACTCGAACACGGTACTTTCCTTGTTACAATGGTGCTTGTAGTTGCGTTTGCCACCGACATATTTGCGTATTTTTCGGGTATGCTTTTCGGCAGACACAAACTTATTCCAGCGGTAAGCCCCAAAAAGACGGTAGAGGGAGCGATAGGCGGCACTCTTATCAGCGCGGCGGCATTTGTCGGCTGTGCATATCTCTATTCCCACATCTATGACGGCGTTACCCCCCACGCGCTTCCGCTCTTTGTCTGCGGTGTTGCGCTTTCGCTCGTTTCGCAGATAGGCGACCTTATCGCGTCGTACATCAAGCGCGAGCGTGATGTCAAGGATTACGGCAAACTTTTCCCCGGTCACGGCGGCGTGCTTGACCGTTTTGACAGTGTTATCGCGGTTGCGCCGATAATGTATTTCATGCTTGCAAATCCAGATTTGCTTACGATTTTTTAAAGGTAGTATATGAACGGTTCACTTATAATTCTCGGCTCAAGCGGCTCGGTAGGCACTCAGGCGGCCGATGTTGCAAGAGCGCACAATATAAAAGTTGACGCCGTCACAGGCGGTAAAAACGTAAAACTCGTCGAGGAGCAGATACGCGAGTTTAAGCCGCGCTTTTGCGCAATGGCTGATGAGATGGCGGCAAAAGACCTCTCCGCACGCATCGCAGACACCGACACAAAAGTGTTTGCGGGCAACGAGGGCATTATTGAAGCAATAAATGCTACGGATGCGAACACCGCGGTAAACTCCATTCTCGGTCTCGCGGGTCTTGCACCCACAATAGCCGCGGCAAAACGCGGCATGCGAATTGCCATTGCCAACAAGGAATCGCTTGTCGCCGCGGGTGACATCGTCAAAGCCGAGGTAAAGGCAGGCGGTGCCGAACTTATCCCCGTTGACAGCGAGCACAGCGCTATTTTCCAGTGCCTTCACGCGGGTAAAAAGAGCGAGGTAAAACGCCTTTTGCTCACCGCAAGCGGCGGACCTTTTTACGGATACACCGCGGAGCAACTTCGCGCGGTTACCCGTACCGACGCGCTTAAACACCCGACATGGACAATGGGAGCAAAAATTACTATCGACAGCGCAACGCTGATGAACAAAGGTCTCGAAGTTATCGAGGCGGTACGCCTTTTCGATGTAAAATCGTCGCAAATTCAGGTAGTAGTTCACCGCGAGAGTATAATTCACAGCGCTGTGGAATATATTGATAATGCTGTAATTGCCGAGCTCAGCCACCCCGACATGCGAGAGTGCGTGCAGTTTGCCATTACTTACCCCAACAGATGCGACGCGGTCATTGAGCCGCTCGACCTCTTCAAGGTAGGCACGCTCACGTTTAAGGAAGCGGACAGAAAGACCTTCCGTCTCCTCGACCTTGCGTACAAGGCGATTGAAACGGGCGGACTTCTCCCCGCAGTGCTAAGTTCCGCAAACGAAGCGGCGGTTGCACTTTTCTTGAATGATAAAATCAGGTTTTACGAGATTGCCGAGGTAGTTGAAGCGGCAATGAACTCTTTTGCAAACAAGGCGGATTTCACTATAGAAGATGTATTTGAAGCCGACAGGGAAGTGCGCGACAGAATAAAATCTGAAAGGAATTAACCTTGACAACGATTCTTTATATAATTATCGCTATTGTCGCATTCGGCGTGATGATCGCCATTCACGAGGCGGGGCACTTTTTCACCGCGCGCGCATGCGGCGTGGCGGTATATGAGTTTTCGCTCGGCATGGGGCCGCGCCTTTTCGGCTGGACGGGTAAAACCGGTACAAAGTACAATATCCGTCTGTTTCCGATAGGCGGTTTCGTATCCATGAAAGGCGAGGACGAGGAAGCCGAGGGCGAGGATTCATTCTCGCAGAAAAAGCCGTGGCAGAGATTTGTGATAACCTCAGCCGGCGCGGTGATGAACATTTTGCTTGGTTTGGTACTCTCTTTCGCTCTAGTGCTCGCAGGCGACATAGGCACAACGGTTGTTGCCGAATTCGCTGAAGGAGCGATTACAAGCGAGTGGCTGAATGTCGGCGACGAAATAGTTGAGATAAACGGTTCAAAGATTCATACCTATAACGAACTTCATTATGAAATTTTGCATGACTGTTACGAACCTGTTGATGTTGTCGTTATTCGTGGCGGCGAGAGAGTAACGCTCAAAGGCGTAACTTTCCCGACACAGATTTCGGACGGCATGGTGTACGGAGACTTTGACTTTAGTTTGTACCGCGCTGAAAAGACCGCGCAAAATGTGCTTAAACACACATGGTATTTCGCGGTTTCGACAGTAAAAATGATATGGGAGTCTCTCACAGACCTTCTAACGGGCAGAGTTGGTGTTGAAGCCGTCAGCGGGCCCGTAGGAGTTGTAGAGGCGGTCGGTACTGCCGCGTCTGTGGGACCATACAACCTTTTCTACCTGCTTTGCGTGCTCACAATGAACCTTGGCGTGTTCAATCTTCTCCCCGTTCCCGCGCTCGACGGCGGCAGACTTGTGTTCATCCTCTTTGAGATGATATTCCGCCGCAAAGTCCCCGAAAAATACGAGAGTATGGTGCATTTCATCGGCATAGTATTACTCATGGGGCTTATGGTGCTTATAACATTCAAGGATATAGTAAAATTATTTGGATAAGAAGAATTGTTTAGCAAAGTAACGGATATTTACAAATATCGTAGGGGCGATTATTAATCGCCCGCCGAACTGCGGCTAAACGGGCGATTAATAATCGCCCCTACGGTTTTGTTTTTTCTGTTTGCATTGCGTAAACATATTCCTCTCACGAAAGGATAACCATGCTTACAGCATACAATCATATGCGCCGCGGCGCAAAGGAAGTCAAAATAGGCAATGTTACAATCGGCGGTAAAAATCCAATAGCCGTGCAGTCGATGACAAATACCGATACACTCGACCGCGACGCAACTCTTGCGCAAGTACGCGCGCTTGAGGACGCGGGGTGTGACATAGTGCGTATTACCGCGCCCACCGAGGAGAGTGTGCGCACTTTCGCTTATCTCAAAGAGCATGGCGTAAAGGTTCCGCTCGTCGCGGATATCCACTTTGATTACCGCATTGCGCTTCAATGTGCCGCCGTTGGCGTGGACAAGATTCGCATTAACCCCGGCAACATAGGGGACGAAAGGCGCGTCAAGCGTGTAGTTGAAGCTTGCAATGCCAAAAATATTCCCATCCGCATCGGCGTAAACGGCGGCTCGCTCGAAAAAAACATCCTCGCAAAATACGGTTCCCCCACCGCAGAAGCGCTTGCGGAAAGCGCAATGTACCACGTATCACTGCTTGAAAAATTTGATTTCAATAACATCGTTCTGTCCGTTAAATCCTCGGATGTTGCGGCAATGACACAGGCAAACGAAATTCTCGCCAACCGCTGCGAATACCCCATACATATCGGTGTTACCGAGGCGGGCGGCGGCAAAATGGGACTGGTCAAAGGCGCAATAGGCATCGGCGGCACACTGCTCCGCGGCATCGGCGATACAATTCGCGTTTCGCTCACCGCAGACCCCACAGACGAGGTCGAAGCTGCGCACGATATCCTCGCCGCGCTAGGCATGAGCCACCGCCGCAGAATGGATATAGTTTCGTGCCCCACCTGCGGAAGAACAAAAATCGACCTTATCTCGCTTTCAAAAGAGTTTGAAGAAGCGGCAAAACGTGAAAACCTGCTTGAAAAAGATATCAAAGTTGCCCTGATGGGCTGTGTTGTAAACGGCCCCGGCGAAGCGCGTGAAGCCGATATCGGCATCGCGGGCGGCAAGGGCGAAGCCGTTCTTATCAAAAAAGGCGAAGTAGTTGAAAAGATATCCGAGGGCGACATCATTTCCCGCCTTATCGAAGAAATCAAAAAGATGTAAGCAAAAGCGGGATGTTTTTACATCCCGCTTTTTGCAACGACAGTTAAAAAGGAGTATTAATATGAACATTGAGAAAATCACACAAAACGGCAAAATCGTTGCCGTAATTACAAGTGAGGACAAGGTAATTACCGACGTGCAATCGTCGCTTGACCTTATTATGACCGCAAAATACGAGGCGGGGACAAATCTTGTGGCAGTTGATAAAAACGCGATTGTCGAAGACTTTTTTATCCTCAGCCGCGGACTCGCAGGCGAGATACTTCAAAAGTTTATCAACTATCAGGCAAAAATCGCCATCTTCGGCGACTTTTCAAAGTACACAAGCAAGCCGCTGAAAGATTTCATATACGAAAGCAACAAAGGCAAGGATATTTTCTTTGTAGGTACAAAAGAAGAGGCGGTAGAAAAACTTATTTCTGCAGAGTGATATGACTAACGAACAAATTTGGAAAATCGCGCTGCAGCAGTCGGCATACGATATGAGCTGCGCTCCCGAGGACTTTTTCTCGGGGAAAAACACTGTTACAATTTCAAAAAAGCATCCCAAGGCACGCAAATATCTGCCGCTCCCGTTTGAGTGCGATATGGTGTCCTACGGTTCAAATATCGTTGCACAGACGAGCGAACGCCTTTGCGGCGTCGCGCGCGAATACATAGAAAAATACGACACCGCGCACGCATTTGAAACACCGCATATCAATGCCTTGAATGACGCGCTTTTGCCGTACGGGTTAAAGGTCTGCTTTATGGCGGAGTATTTTCTCCCAGATGTAAACGCGGTCAAGGCTTTGCCGTGTGCGTACGAAATGCGCGTACTGCATAAGGCGGATTTTGCCGACCTTTATACTGCCGAGTGGAGCAATGCACTATGCAAAGAGCGCGCCGAACTCGACGTCCTAGGTGTCGGCGCATACAACGGCGAAAAACTCGTTGGACTAGCAGGTTGCTCCGCAGATTGCGAAGACATGTACCAAATCGGCGTTGATGTCCTGCCCCAATACAGACAGCAAGGAATAGCATCCGCGCTCACAAGCCGCCTCGCACTCGAGATATTCGCACTTGAAAAAGTGCCGTTTTACTGTGCTGCATGGTGCAATATAAAATCCGTCCGCAACGCGATAAAATGCGGTTTCCGCCCCGCCTGGGCAGAACTAACCGCAAGAGATATAGCCTTTGTAGACGGTATGAATAAGAAAGATTAAGGAACGGTAAATTAATTTTAGCGAAGTAACGGCGGCGCACAAACCAAGTAGGGGTCGACGTCCTCGACGACCCTAAAAAGCAACCCTTAAAATGGATGCTAATGTAGCAAAAAACCGTAGGGGCGATTAGTAATCGCCCGAAAAGCAAGGATTAGATGTTTTACAAACGGGCGATTAGTAATCGCCCCTACGTTGTTTGGATTACAGTCACATGCGCTGATTAAATATTTCACTTTTAGGGACGTCGAGGACGTTAGGAACCGTAGGTTCCTTTCCCCCACGGATTTGATTGGTATTGCTACTCCGCTAAACAATAATTTACACCACGAAAACCAATGAAACACATATACCTTATCGGCGGGACTATGGGTGTCGGCAAGACTACCACCTGCCAAATACTCAAACAAAAACTTCCGAATGCAGTATTCCTCGACGGCGACTGGTGCTGGGATTCAAGTCCCTTTCAAGTGAACGAGGAGACAAAAGCTATGGTCATGGATAATATCTGTCACATACTTTGCAACTTCATCCGCTGCAGCGCCTATGAAAACATCATTTTCTGTTGGGTCATGCACGAGCAAAGCATCATTGATGATATCGTTTCCCGTCTTGACCTCACAGATTGCAAACTGCACTCGATTTCGCTTGTTTGCAGCGAAGATGCGCTGCGTGAACGGATAACCGCCGATGTAAAATCGGGAATTCGTAAATCCGATGTGATAGAGCGAAGCGTAGAAAGAATTCCGCTGTATTACTCCCTTGATACTGCGAAAGTCGATGTGTCAAACATTACATCCGAAGAAGCTGCGGAAAGGATAAGTAAGCTGAAATGACAATACGAAAAGCAACAAAAAACGACATACAATCAATAGCCGACATCTACACCGAGGTGCAGACAGCATGCGAAAACGGGACAATGACTACGGGTTGGAAACGCGGAGTTTACCCCACCGCTGAGACCGCTGAAGCGGCACTTGCAAGAGATGACCTTTTCGCTTTGGAGGACGGCGGCAAAACCGTCGGCACCGCGATAATCAACCAATGTCAGGACGACGCTTATGCGGGCGCAAACTGGCAGTATCCCGCACCGCGTGAGAAGGTCATGGTTCTTCACACGCTTGCAATTTCACCATCCGCATCGGGAAAAGGATATGGCAGAAAATTTGTCGAATTCTACGAGGAATACGCGCTCGCGCACGGCTGCCCCTACCTCAGAATGGACACAAGAGAAAGCAATGTTATCGCCCGCGCGGTATACAAAAAATTCGGATACAGCGAGATAGGCTTTGTCACATGTAACTTCAACGGCATAGAAGGCGTGCGCCTTGTGCTGCTTGAAAAACATTTGGATAATTAAAGAAAGGGGCTGCTTATCAAAGCAGTCCCTTTGACGGTTTTCTTACAACACAAAAAATTCTATCCGATTGTCGAAAGGCTGTTTACCAATGCGTGCATTTCTTTTTTAGATGTCACGGCGCGCGCCTTTTGCACAATGCCGTCCTGCTCTTCCTTTGAAAGCTTTGCAAAATTTTGCATTGCGTCCGAATTTTGCGCAAGCGAAAAGCTAAAGCCAATCGGTAGTTCATTGTAATCCATATTAACACCTCAATAATAGAGTGGGTTTGAGGGTCGAGATTTATGCAGAGTTCGAAAAAGAAAAATATTTGGCGCTTTGTCCTTTTTATTGTACAATTAATATGATATACTAATAAAAACAGGAGGTAACAACTATGTACGACATTTTACAAAATTTAAACGATGCCCAGCGCGAGGCTGTTACTTCCACCGAGGGGTTTGTGCGCGTTATTGCGGGTGCGGGTTCGGGTAAAACGCGTGCGCTTTCTCACCGCTTTGCCTACCTTGTAAACGAAATGGGCATACTGCCGTCAAACATCCTCTGTGTTACATTTACTAACAAATCCGCAAATGAAATGCGTCAGCGTATCCACAACCTCACGGGCGACAACGACACGGGTTACATCAACACTTTCCACGGCTTTTGCGTCTCGGTTATGCAAGAGGACAGTTACGCCGTGCAATATCCCAAAAACTTCATCGTTCTCGATAACTCCGATATTGACGCAATGCTCGGCATCATCTATGAGGAACGCGGACTCACCCTGCGTGACATGACCTTCTCAAACGCGCGCGATATGATAGAGATACGCAAGTGCATTAAAGAACCCGAGTATTACCTTGACATGATAGAGATGTCGCTTGACACCCTGCGTGAAAAATATGAGCAGTCGACCACCGCGTCAGATATCATTTTCTATGGCTATCTCTATCAGGAAAAGAAGTGCTTTGCACTTGATTACAACGACCTTATCAAGTTTTCGCTCTACATATTTGAGGAAAACGAAGATATCAAACTCAAGTGGCAAAAACGGCTTGAGTATATAATGATAGACGAGTTTCAGGACATTGACAAACTGCAGTACCGCCTTATGGAAGTGCTTTGCGGTTACCACAAAAACTTGTTTATCGTCGGCGACCCCGACCAGACCATTTACACATGGCGCGGAGCAAATGTGCGCTATCTGCTTGATTTTGACAAGGCTTTCCCAAATGTCAAAACCGTAATGATGATGCAGAATTACCGTTCAACCCCCGAGATTTTAGCGGTTGCAAACTCGCTTATAAATAAAAACAAAAGTCGCATTGAGAAAAATCTCATTTCAATGTGCGCACACGGCGAAACGGTGGTCTGTCACCACGGCGACACTTCCGAGGCCGAGGCATTTTGGATAGCCGATGAAATAAAGAAACTTTGCGAAAAGGGCGTGCCTTACCGCAATATCACCGTTTTGTACCGCGCACATTACATCACGCGCAGTATAGAAGAAGTATTTCTCAAAGAAAAAATTCCGTACACAATCTACAGCGGCGTGCAGTTCTTTGACCGCAAGGAGATAAAGGACGCGCTTTCCTATCTAAGAATGATAGCCTACAAGGATGACCTTTCCTTTGCGAGAATTGCCAATACCCCAAAGCGCAATCTCGGAAAACGCCGCATGGAGTTTTTGCGCGAGTACGCGGATGCAAGCGGATGTACGCTTTACGAGGCACTGACAAAAACTCTTGACAATGAAATTTTCAAAGGCACATCCGCGTCAAAGTTCGTCGAACTTATCGAGCGTTTTTCCGCCGAGTATGAGGGACGGCAGATATCCGAGGTACTTGCGGATATTCTTAACAAGAGCGGATATGAAAAAATGCTGCGCACCGAGGGTGCGCAGGACAGGCTTGATAACCTCGCCGAACTCAAACAGTCGGTGCATGAATACGAGATCTCCTGCGGCGAGGAAAGCACGCTCACACATTATCTTGCGCATATCGCGCTGTTTACAAACAGTGACACCGAGGACACGGGCGACAAGGTAAAACTTATGACCGTACACACCGCAAAAGGCTTGGAATTTCCGTATGTGTTTCTCTGCGCGATGAACGAGGGCATGTTCCCGACGCGCAAAACGCAAAGCCTTCAGGCAATGGAAGAGGAGCGCAGACTTGCATTTGTAGCCATGACGCGAGCAAAGAAAATGCTTTACATAACCGAGGCTGACGGGCGCAATTTTGACGGTACTCCACGCTATCCGTCACGCTTTATTTTGGATGTGGACGACGGTCTTTTGAACTATGTCCCAAAGCCACGCGAAAGCCTTATCGAGGAAGCAAAACAGCATATCGAAAACAGCCAAAAGTGGCTGAAGGACGAAAGCGAGCGACCGTATATCGCCGTCGGCACGCGCGTAAAGCACCCCATCCTCGGCAAAGGAACCGTAGTTGATATCGACGAGGGCAAATCGGCGTATCTGATACAGTTTGACGGCATAGACACGCCACGCGCGATTTCGCAGCGAGCAAAACTGGAGATAATATGAAAAAAGTAAAAATCACAGCCATGCGGCAAACTGTTTACGCCGACCTCATGGAAAAATACGAAAATCCCATAGAGCACGCGTGTGACATCAAAGTCGGAGACGTTTTCATCTCGGCAAACGGGCAAAAGCCGGAAGACCTTTGCGACAGCGCGTGGGAAAGCATGGAACAGTTTGTGAAAGTTCTCTCAAACGGCGGGGGAAACTTCTACGACGGCTGGATGAAAAACGAGAAATCCGCCATGATTTCCTGCAATGACGGCTTCAGACCTGTAAGTTTTTTGATAGAAACGGTGGATGAGTGAAGAAAATTGGTGTTTATGCGAGTAATTGTGACGCACCAACCTCGTAGGGGTCGACGTCCTCGACAACCCGCATGAGCCGCGGTTAAACGGGCCGTCGAGGACGTCGGCCCCTACAGATTAGATTGGTATAGTCCCTCGCATAAACACTAATTTACCTCCCCTCATACTCCTCAAGTTCACGCAAAATATTTTCCTCTCTGTGCGCGTCTACTCTTGAATATTTTCCGCGCGCACCGATTTTGAGCATGTTCCCGACATGCGAATACCCGAAAATAAACGGCGGCACATGCGTCACAATGTCGTCGATATTGCGCACTACGGTGAACCTTTCCCATCGCCGCATGAGTTCCTCGCGGCGTACACCCCAGAATACCCGCGGGCAACCAAATCCGTAACCTTCGAGCGTGTCTCGTAAATCCGGTCGGTGAAACCACACGTATTCGTGGCACAGTACCGCGACCGCCGCACCGTGCGAATATCCGACAATAACGATTTTGCGCACGCTTTCGTCGGTGATAAAACCGCAAATCCGCGGTTCAATCTCTTTCCAAACTGCCAAAAATCCACGGTGGGCAAACCATACGGTTTTGCCCATTCTTTTTTGCGTCGCGGCAGGGAAGTCGAAGTTGCTTTTCCAGTCCGCCTTTCCAACCGATTTTTCAAAAAATATGTACAGCGTGTTAAGTTCCCGCCGCACCGCGTAATTTGCACAGCACCCCGCCGCAAGGTAGGGAATATGCACGCATTCATAAAACAATTGATATAAGTTCATACCACATTATATGCGCTTTCTTAACAAAATGTTAACATTTATCTTGCTTTAACCACCATGCAGTGATAAAATACTATTATTGTTGCATTTTCGGAAAGGCATTGTTATGGCAAGGAAAATAAAACTTTCTACAGTGTCGCTTTTACACTATTACAAACTTGTTCTTCGCTCGGTTTTGTTTGCTGTTGTGCTCGTTTCTTATATAGGCGGACGCATAAAGGGAGAGCGTTTTACTTTTGAACAAACAGAGAAATACCCCGTGCTTTTCGCGGTGATATGGGTAGGATTTGCTGTTGAAATGCTGCTTCGCTTTTTCCCGTCAAAAGTGGAAAGCCCCGGTTGTCAAAAGCAGTTTAAAAGAAATTACATCTCCGTAGAAAACAGCACCGTTCCGCGCGGCACGTGGCAGAGAACGTTTATCTGTGCGGCAGTGTGGACAGTGCTTAACTCGGTCGTAGGTGCGCTCTATTTCACGGGTATTATCGACCAAGGCATACTTGTGCTTATCTCCCTCGCATACGCGGTGTGCGATATGATATGTATTCTCTTTTTCTGTCCGTTCCAGACATGGTTTTTGAAGAATAAATGTTGCGGCTCCTGCCGTATCTATAACTGGGATTTTGCAATGATGTTCACCCCGTTTTTGTTCATTCCGCACATGTATACATGGAGCTTGCTCGGCATAGCGCTCTTGCTTCTCGCCGTGTGGGAAATAACCTACCGTGCGCACCCCGAACGCTTCTATGAATGTACAAACGAGGGACTTTCCTGCACAAATTGCACCGAAAAACTCTGTCACCACAAAACCCAACTCCGTCACTTTATAAAGAAAAATAAAGACACACTGATTTTAAAAGGCAATACCGTAATCGAAAAAGCAAAGAAAAAGTTAAAATAAAAAGGTCTCCGCTCGGAGACCTTTTTATTTTGGTCGGAATGACAGGATTTGAACCTGCGACATCCTGCTCCCAAAGCAGGCGCGCTACCAACTGCGCTACATCCCGTAAATATTTGCTTTTATATTATATACAAACTATTCACAAAAGTCAAGTCGTTGTGCGGGAAAAATTGCAAAATTCCCTTGTGAAATCTTTATGAAATCCTTTGACTATTATATAATAATGTGATATAATACTATGATATAATGACAAAACTATGCAAAGGCGGTGAGGAGCGGTGCGAATACTTGGTATTGACCCTGGGTATGCGATAGTCGGATGGGGCATTGTGGACTTTGAAAACAACCGCTTTCGCACTGTTGACTTCGGCTCGATACGCACAAAAGCTGGCACCGACACGGTTGACCGCCTTGAAAAAATATACGACGGCATAAACCTCATAATTGACAAATACAAGCCTGAGCATCTTGCAATTGAGGAACTTTTCTTCAACACCAATCAGACCACGGGAATTGTGGTTGCCGAGGCACGCGGCATAATTCTGCTTGCGGCAAAGCAGCACGGACTTCGCATCGGCGAATACACTCCGCTTCAGGTAAAGCAGGCGGTTGTCGGCTACGGACGCGCGGAGAAAGGGCAGGTGATACAAATGGTCACGACAATGCTCGGATTGCCTAAACCGCCGAAACCCGACGACACGGCGGACGCGCTTGCAATAGCGATGTGCCACGGGCACTGCGCGTTTTCGCGCATAGGCGGATATTTCAACAAATAACTTTGGAGAATTGATATGTGGATAAGCGACAACTGGAAAGACTATGAACTGATAGACGCGACTGACGGCGAACGCCTTGAGCGCTGGGGAGATTACACCCTTGTGCGCCCAGACCCGCAGGTAATCTGGAAGGGCGCGGCAAAGTCTAAACTTTGGAAGAGCGCTGACGCGTCGTACAAGCGTTCGCGCAGCGGCGGCGGTGCGTGGAAAGACAGCCGCGTGCCCGAGACATGGACTATAGAGTACAAAAATCTCAAATTTCTCATAAAGCCGATGGGCTTTAAGCATACCGGACTTTTCCCCGAGCAGGCGACAAACTGGGACTGGTTTTCCGACCTTATCAAAAATGCGGGACGCCCGATAAAAGTTCTCAACCTTTTCGCCTATACCGGCGGTGCAACCGTTGCGGCGGCTGCCGCGGGCGCATCGGTTTGCCATGTTGACGCGGCAAAGGGAATGGTGCAGCAGGCAAAGGAAAACGCGCGCCTTTCGGGACTTGAAAATGCGCCTATCCGCTATATAGTTGACGACTGCAAAAAGTTTGTCGAGCGCGAAATTCGCCGCGGAAACAAGTACGACGGCATTATCATGGACCCGCCCTCATACGGACGCGGCCCCACGGGCGAAGTGTGGAAGATTGAAGACAGCATAGACGAGTTTATCACCCTCACCGAAAAGGTACTTTCGGATAAACCTCTGTTCTTCCTTATCAACTCCTACACCACCGGACTTTCGCCGCTTTCAATGAAATATATCGCCGACATCCGCATCAAACCCACTCGCGGCGGACATAGCGACGCAATGGAAATTGCGCTCCCCGTAAAATCAAGCGGAGGCTTGCTCCCGTGCGGTGCAAGCGTGCGCTATGAATTTGATTAAAGGACATAGTTATGGCAGAACCTTTTATTATTGCTGAAAATTTATCATATACCTACACCGACGACGAAGGCGACTCCACCGAGGCACTGAAAAACGTTTCATTCACCGTAAACTCGGGCGAGTATGTTGCGGTGCTTGGGCATAACGGCTCGGGTAAATCAACGCTTGCGAAACTGCTTAACGTTATTCTTACACCGTCGGGCGGCTCACTTACCGTAGGCGGTCACAAGATACACGCGGACATGAGCGAGGACGATGTTTTTGAAGTAAGACGCGATGTCGGAATGGTGTTTCAGAACCCCGATAATCAGCTTGTCGCCACTATTGTTGAGGAAGACGTGGCGTTCGGCCCCGAAAACCTCGGGATCCCGCGCGACGAAATACGAATGCGTGTTGACGACGCGCTCAAAACCGTCGGAATGTATGAACACCGCGGCGCACAGCCTCACAGACTTTCGGGCGGACAAAAACAGCGCGTAGCCATTGCGGGCGTGATAGCCATGATGCCGAAGTGTATCGTGTTTGACGAGTCCACCGCCATGCTTGACCCGCGCGGACGCGCCGAGGTTATGGCGAATATCCGCAAACTCAATGACGATTTCGGTATCACCGTGCTTCATATTACGCACTACATGGACGAGGCGGTGATGGCTGACCGTATTATTGTTGTAAACGACGGTGAGATTTACCGCGACGGCACCCCCAAAGAGGTGTTTTGCGATGTCGAAGGACTTCGCCGCGTAGGTCTTGACGTGCCGCAGGGACGCGAACTGCTTTACGAACTTTCCGAGTGCGGCATAGAATTTGACGATAACCCCATTGATATAGAGAACTGCGCAAAACTTATTTTAGAAAAGTTCGGTGCGCAGAAATAAGAGGAAAAATGACTATCTTAGAACTTTCGGATGTGTGTTACACATATGATAAGGGCACGCCTATGGCGCATGAAGCACTTGTCAATATCAATCTGAAAATTGAAAAAGGTCTTATGACAGGCATTATCGGACACACAGGCTGCGGCAAGTCGACAATGCTTCGTATGTTCAACGGTCTGCTGAAACCTGATAGCGGAAAGATACTGCTTGACGGCAAAGATATTTGGGAAAATCCAAAGGAGATTTCCAAAGTTCGTTTCCGCGTAGGACTTGTCATGCAGTACCCCGAGTACCAACTTTTTGACGAGACTGTGCGCTCGGATATCGCATACGGACCGCGCAATATGGGACTTGACGAGGACGAAATCGCCCGCCGAGTTGAAGAAGCCGCGTCTTTTGCTGGAGTAAGCCGCGATATGCTCGACCGCTCGCCTTTTGAGCTTTCGGGCGGACAGAAACGCCGCGTGGCAATCGCGGGAATTATGGCAATGAAACCCGAAGTGCTGGTGCTTGATGAACCCGCCGCGGGGCTTGACCCAAAGGGCCGCGAGGACATTTTCACAGGACTTGACCGTTACCGCCGTGAAAGCGGCGCTTCGGTCATAATCGTAAGTCACAGCATGGAAGACATGGCGAGATACTGCGACCGTCTTGTTGTGATGAACGACGGTGAAATTTACCTTGAAGGCACACAGCGTGAGGTTTTCGGCGATGCCGAAAAACTTATGCAGATAGGTCTCGGCGTACCCGAAGTGACAAAACTTATCTCGCTTCTCCGCGAGGGGGGCATGCCCATTCCGCAGGAGATTTACACCGTCGATGACGCAAAGGCGGTGCTGATTTCTATGCTCGGAGGTGGACGCAAATGATTAAAGACGTTACCCTCGGTCAGTATTTCGTGGGCAATTCGCTGTTGCACCGCGCCGACCCGCGTGCAAAACTTTTGTTTGCTGTGCTTTACATCGTAGTGCTGTTTTTTGCCAAGAGTGCGGCAAGTTTCGCATTTGCACTTGCTTTTACTGTGGCAATGATAATCATAAGCGGCGTACCTTTCAAAAGCGTTATCCGCGCGGTAAAACCGCTTGCGTTTATCATACTGTTTACCGCAGTGCTTAATGTTTTCTGGACCACTGGCGAAAAGCTTCTCTTTGAGTGGAAATTCATCCACATCTACGAAGAAGGCGTGATTTTCGCCTTGTATA
This sequence comes from Clostridia bacterium, assembly GCA_017461475.1. Classification (GTDB taxonomy): domain Bacteria; phylum Bacillota; class Clostridia; order Oscillospirales; family CAG-272; genus UMGS902. Next base: position 9,105 of record JAFTXX010000050.1, on the reverse strand, counting down.
TGGCAGTCCGCATTATACTTTTGGTAGTCGGCATGAGCGTTGCGCTCACATATACCACAACGCCCATTGCGCTTACCGATGGCATTGAGGAGCTTTTAAACCCGCTCAAAAAACTCAAAGTACCCGTTCACGATTTTGCAATGATGATGACCATTGCCATGCGCTTTATCCCCACTCTTATCGAGGAGACCGACAAGATTATGGACGCACAGAAGGCACGCGGTGCAGACTTTGAAAGCGGCGGACTTGTAAAAAAAGCAAAGGCGCTTATTCCTATTCTCATTCCGCTGTTTGTTTCATCGTTCAAGCGCGCAGATGACCTCGCGATTGCAATGGAATGTCGCTGTTACCGCGGCGGAGAGGGAAGAACCAAACTCAAACAGCTTCGCTACGGCAAGTGTGACGTTGTACTTCTGATGCTTGCAGCGGTGTTTGTCAGCGGAATAATCCTTTGCAACATCTATCTGCCTTATTTCTCAATATAATGAAGATATTACTCAGACTCAAGTATCTCGGAACCGACTTTTGCGGTTGGCAATATCAGCCTAACGCACGTACCGTGCAGGGTACGCTTACCGAAGCGGCGGAAAAACTCTTCGGTGAACATTCCGATATCACAGGGTGCAGCCGCACCGACAGCGGCGTGCATGCAAACGATTTTGCCGCAACTGTTGAACTGTCCAAAACAGCAAACCGTATACCGCTCGAGCGTATACCGACGGCGTTTGCGCCGTTTTTGCCCAATGATATATCGGTCAGCAGCGCCGAGGCGGTAAGCGACGGATTTCACCCGAGATATGATGTAAAATACAAAGAATATATCTATAAAATTCATGTTGCCCCCATCCGCGACCCTTTCCTTTTCGGCAGAGTGTGGCACTATGACAGACGGCTTTTGCCGGATGCGGCAGAGCGCATGAACGAGTGCGCCACGGCGCTCATCGGCGCCCACGATTTTGCATCGTTTATGGCGGCAGGGTCAAAAATTGAGGACACCGTACGTACGGTGAAATACTGCACCGTGGAACAAAACGATGACATCATCACCGTGAAAATCGCCGCCAACGGCTTTCTCTACAACATGGTGCGCATAATCGCGGGAACACTTGTGCTTGCGGGCGCGGGTAAACTTGATAAAGGCGGCATGGAGAAAATAATCGCGTCAAAGAACCGCGCCGCGGCGGGACTTACCGCGCCGCCCGACGGTTTGTACCTCAATAAAGTAATATATTAAATGCAGAAAGGAGAAAAGATATGGCGAAAATCAGCCGTATTCCCGAGGGGGAAGGCGAAGTCCCGAGGGTTAACGAGTATTATTTGCGAATAAGCAAAAAGCTTCGCAATGTCAAATATCTTTTGCTCCTTTTCATGGTGGCTGCGCTGATACTCACACTCTGGGCATACCGTTCGCGGCTTACCTATGATAACTTCCGCTACATTCTCCGCGATATCGACGAGGCGGGGCATACATCGCTGAGTACCGACGCGGTTTACTATACGGCAAACGACACAAACGTTTATCTGTATTTCCGCGGCGACCTCGCTGTGGGTTCTTCAAGCGGAGTTTCGTTCCACCGTGCTCTCGGCAGCCGCTCGTTTGAAGATAAGGTGACATTCCGCTCACCCGTTCTTACAGGCTCGGATAAATACATGATTGCCTACGATGCGGGCGGAACTTCATTTTACGTATATAACTCCATCAGCCGGGTTTACAGTGAGACGCTTGATCATTCTATCATTTCTTGTGCCGCGGCATCGGACGGCAGTTTCGCTGTGCTGACTAAAAATGATGTAGGCGACTGCGTAGTGCTTATTTACAACAAAGACTTTGACCTTGTAGGCAAAGTTACCCGTGCGGGATATGCTTATTCCGTCGGCTTCCTTGGCGATAAACGGCTTTACATCTGTGAAAGTTTTTCGTCCGACGCAACTCTGTACACAAATATTTCTGTTTACACCATGGGAACCGAGGACATTGACCTTACCTTTGCCGTGCAGGGCACCGCACTCGACTTTGACATATGCGGGGACGGCTTTGCCGTAATATCGACGCTCGGTGTGTCTTTCCTTGACACAGATATGACCAAAACCGCATACACATCGTTTGGCACATCGGATGTACTTTACGGCTCAATAACCGAAAAGGGAGTGTGCGTCCTGCTTGACAAAAATGAAGTCGGTGCCGCCGAAGAGGTGATGGTCTGCTTCGCTGACGGTACCGTTCAGCGTACTTCTGTTCCATATGGAGCAAAAGGAGCTGTGCTCTGCGGCAAAAAAGCGGTAATTCTTTACGACGAAAAGCTTTTGATTTGCGGAGACGAAATTACCGAAACAACCGTCCCAAGCGGGGCAAAAAAGCTACTTTTAACTGATGAAAAAAACGTCATAGTCTGCTACAGTGACTATGCGAAAATATATGAGGTGAAATGATGTATTTAGCAATTGACATAGTTCTTGTTGCTGTAATGGCGGCAACACTCTTCAAAGCGGCAAAGCGTGGTTTTATAGGTTCGCTGTTCAGCCTTGTTACCGTTGCGGTTTCTATAATCGCGGCAATGATGTTTTATAAAGAACTCAGCGTTTACATAAACGATGCACATATTTATAAGCCTGTTGAAGAATATGTGCTTTCGCTTATAGCCGACACCGTGGCAGAAAACGGCGGCACGTTTGACTTTTCGGCGCTCCCTGAGGGAATTTTTACCGCGGCTGATGCTATAGGCGTTGATATTAACGAAATGCTTGTAGATTTTTCCGGAGAAGCTGAGACGTTTGCCGTAAGTCTTGCGGTGAAAATTGCTGCCACCGTTTCAAATATATTGGCGTTTGTTATCATCTTCTTGGCAGCATTTATTGTACTCAAGCTCGTCAGCCTGCTGCTTGATATCGTCGCAAAGCTTCCCGTTTTGCACGGCTTAAATAAAACTCTCGGCATCCTGTTCGGCGCGGTTGAAGCGTTTGTGCTCGGCATGATAATAGCAAGTGTTGCGGTATCTCTTTGCGGCGTTTACGGCGCGATAAATAATGACGCGGCATTTTTGGAAGTCGCCGAAAAAACCGTTGTAGCAAAATTCCTTTTATCAATTTGCCCTTGGTAACTTTGGAGGTCTGTCATGCAAAAAAAGTTTATTCCCAACATCCTGTCATTTATCCGCTTGTGCCTTGTGCCGCTTTTCGCAGTGATGTTCTTTTGGAATTACCCAAGCCATGTTTGGGCAGCAGTGTTTGTGTTTTTCCTCGCGGGTGCCACTGACGTGCTTGACGGCTGGCTTGCCAGAAGGAACAACTGGGTCAGTAATGTCGGCAAAATACTCGACCCGCTCGCGGACAAAACCATGCAGTGCACGGCGCTTATCTGCTTCAGTATCAAAAACATCATTCCGCTGTGGCTGACGCTTATATATATATGTAAGGAACTGCTTATCGGCGCGGGTGCACTTTTCGTGTTCCGCAAAAAAAGCGTGGTTGTAAAAAGCAGTTTTTGGGGAAAATTTGCGGTGTGCGTGTTCTATGTGTCGATAGCCGCGCTTGTCGCTTTGCAAAAAGCATCCGAGGAAGTAAAAAGTACATGGACCATTGCAATCAGCATGATAATGCTTTGCTTTGCGGTGGTAGCGCTGATACAGTATTTCAGAGAATATATCAAGTCTAAAAATACTAAGTGAGTTCCTAAGGAAAGGATTAATTAATGGAAATGTGTGCAAGATGCCACAAGCGTGTTGCTGTGGTATTTATAACAAGGCTTGAAAACGGCGAAAGCAAAAACGAGGGAATTTGCCTTAAATGCGCAAAGGAACTCGGCATCAAGCCGATAGATGATATACTCAAAAAAATGGGTATATCCAATGAAGAATTTGACCAGATGACAGAGGACGCCGAAGAAATGATGCAGGGACTTGTGCCCTCCGAGGACGGCGAAGAGCCGTCTATGGAAGACGGCAGAGCGCCTGCTGTTGACTTCGGTAAGATACTGCGTGACAGCGGTCTCGGCGGCAACGTTCCTCCGAGGGGCGCACAGGAAAAAGGCAAGGGTGCAAAGGAGCAAAAACGAAAATTCCTTGATACCTATTGCGAAAATATCACGCAGAAGGCGCGCGATGGCAAACTTGACAGAATCATTGGCCGCGAGCGCGAAATGGCGAGAGTTATTCAGATACTTTGCCGCCGCCAGAAGAACAATCCCTGCCTTATCGGTGAACCCGGCGTAGGTAAGACCGCCATTGCCGAAGCGCTTGCGCAAAAAATTGCGTCAGGCGATGTACCGTATAAACTCAAAGGCTGTGAAATCTACCTTGTTGACCTTACCGCGCTCGTCGCGGGAACGCAGTTCCGCGGTCAGTTTGAGTCGCGTATCTTAGGACTTGTCCGCGAGGTCAAGGAAGCGGGCAACATCATTCTTGTTATCGACGAGGTTCATAACATCGTTGGCGCGGGCGACGCTGAGGGAAGCATGAACGCGGCTAACATCTTAAAACCCGCGCTTTCCCGCGGTGAGATACGCGTTATCGGCGCAACCACGCTTAAAGAGTACCGCAAGCACATCGAAAAGGACACAGCGCTTGAGCGCCGTTTCCAACCCGTAATGGTAAACGAGCCGTCGGTTGCTGACAGTATCGAAATGCTCCGCGGCATAAAGCACTATTACGAAACCTATCACAATATCAATATCCCCGAGGGCATACTTTCACTTGCAGTCAACCTCTCCGAGAGATATATCACCGACCGTTATCTCCCCGATAAGGCAATTGACCTGCTCGACGAGGCAGCGTCTTACCGCGCGCTTTCCTCAAGCGAACTCAATGAGAAAATGTCGCTCGGCGACGAACTGGAAAAACTTAAAAAAGAACGTGCAATGGCAGAGAGCGCACCAGAGCAGGAAATGGACGATATGCAGGAAAAATACCGTCAGCTTGCCGATATCCGCGTGCGCGAAGCACGTGTCAACGACCGCATTGCAGAGATAACCCCTGCGTGCGAAGCAGTTGAACTCACTGCCGAAGACCTTGCAAGAGTTATCGAGATATGGACGGGCGTTCCCGCAACCGAAATAACCGAAAATGAGTTCTTCCGCATTGATAAACTCGCCGACCGTATGAAGGAAAAAATCATCGGTCAAAACGAGGCTGTCGACGCGGTTGCCCGCGCGATAAAGCGCAACCGCGCGGGTGTTTCCTATAAGCGTAAACCCGTGTCCTTCATCTTCGCAGGTCCCACGGGCGTCGGCAAGACCGAACTTGTAAAAACGCTTGCAAACGACCTTTTCTCCTCGCCCGAAACGCTTATCCGACTTGACATGTCCGAGTTTATGGAAAAACATAGCGTGTCAAAGATCATCGGCTCGCCTCCCGGTTACGTCGGCTATGACGACGCGGGGCAACTCACCGAAAAGATTCGCCGCCGTCCCTACAGTGTGGTACTTTTCGACGAGATTGAGAAGGCACATCCCGATGTGCTCAATATCCTGCTTCAGGTGCTTGACGACGGCAGAATTACCGATGCTCACGGCAAGGAAGTCAATTTTGAAAACGCAATAATAGTTATGACCACCAACGCCGGTTCCGACGTTTCCTCTTCTATCTCGGGCTTCCTTACAGGCGAGAGCGCCGCAGCAAACGATAAGACTGAAAAAGCGCTCCTTTCGTTCCTGCGCCCCGAGTTTCTCAACCGCGTTGACGAGGTTATCACTTTCCGTTCACTTGACAAGGCAGATTTCGGTAAGATAGCAAAACTCATGCTGTCCGAGCTCGGAAAAGCGCTTGAGGAAAAGGGAATCGCCCTCACCTATACCGACGCGACGGCTTCGTTTATCGCCGAGAAATCATTCTCGCAGAAGTTTGGAGCGCGCAACATGCGCCGCTTTATCCAGACCAATGTCGAGGACGCGCTCGCCGAGAAAATTATTTCAAATTACCGCGTCCGCGTAAGCTCGGCAAGCATTGACTCGGACGGTGAAAAACTCATTATCAATTGCATATAAAAACAAGGAGAATATAAAAATGGCAGAAAATTGTACACATGATTGCTCCACATGCGGTGCGGATTGCCCTTCCAAAAAGCAACCCGAATCGCTTATCGAGCCTCAGAACGCACTCAGCAACGTTAAAAAAGTCATCGGCGTTGTCAGCGGCAAGGGCGGCGTAGGCAAGTCGCTCGTAACTTCGCTTCTCGCTGTTGAAATGAGCCGCCGCGGATACAAGACCGCGGTTCTCGACGCTGATATAACAGGTCCCTCGATTCCTCAGATTTTCGGTCTGCACGAGAGAGCGCAGGGAAGTCCCGACGGCATTTACCCGGTAATCACAAAGACAGGCATTGAGGTAATGTCCGTTAACCTTCTCCTCGAAGAGGAGACCGCCCCCGTCGTATGGCGCGGACCCGTTATCGCAGGCACCGTTAAGCAGTTCTGGACCGATGTAGTCTGGAACGAGGTTGACTATATGTTCGTCGATATGCCTCCAGGAACCGGCGACGTTCCGCTCACCGTTTTCCAGAGCCTTCCCCTCGACGGCATCGTTATCGTAAGTTCTCCCCAGGAACTCGTTTCGATGATAGTCAAAAAGGCAGCAAACATGGCGGGTATGATGAACATTAACGTGCTCGGACTTGTTGAAAACATGAGCTATGCAGTTTGCCCCGATTGCGGCAAGCACATCGAGGTGTTCGGCAAGAGCCACATCGATGAAACTGCCGCTGAGTACGGCTACAACGTCCTCGGCAAACTTCCGTTTGACCATCGCCTTGCCGCACTCTGCGACAAGGGCGCGCTTGAACTCTGCGAGGAGACCTATCTCGCTACCGCAGCAGATGCAATTGAAAAAATTTAAAACTTTTTTAAATAAATAAAACCTAACACTACTTTTCGTTGTCTTTGTAAATGAAAACAATTTTTTGGAGGAAAAAGAAATGAAAAAGCTTTTAGTTTTAGTTCTCTCTGCAGCAACAGTGTTTGGTGCACTTGCAATTTCTGCAAGCGCGGCATTTGAAACCACAAGAACATATGAGGGACAGTTTACCGATGTAAGCGAAAGCGCATGGTATGCCCCCTCTGTTAAAACCTGTTACGAAATCGGACTTATCAACGGCGCAAGCGCTACAACCTTTAACCCGCAGGGCATGTTCACTCTCGCAGAGGCGGCAACAATAGCGGCACGTATGCACAATATCTACGGCGGCGGCGACGGCAAGATTCCCGCAGGCGAGGGTGCATGGTATAACGGTGCGGTTAATTACTGCATCGAGAACGGCATTTTCGCAAAAGGCGAGTTCAGCGATTATAATCGCTATGCAACCCGTGCCGAAGCAGCAGGCATTATGGTAGCCGCACTTCCGAGCAGCGAATGGAAGGCTATCAACAATGTAACAGCTCTTCCCGATGTTGAAAACGATAACAGCAAGAATTCCAAAGCAATCTTCACACTTTATAACGCAGGCATCCTTGCAGGCAGCGATGAGTACGGCAAGTTCCAGCCGAATGCGGCAATTACAAGAGCCGAGCTTGCGGCACTCGTTGTAAGAATGGCAGATGCGGACAAGCGTATCTCGGTAAATCTCAAGCCCCTTTCCGAGAGAAAAGGCGTTGTTCTCAATGGCACATTTAGCAGTGTAACCCCTGACGGAAAGATTATTTTCTCAAACGATGGTAAATACGGCGTAATGACCGTAGACGGCAGTGTTATTATTCCTGCTCAGTACTATAGTGTAAAGTACCTTGAAAACGGCAGATTTCATCTTGAGACATATGACCCATACACATATAAAATCGCTGATATAAACGGCAATGTGCTCTATACTTATGATGGTTACGCTGAATCCCTCGGTGACGATTATTATGTAACGGGCGTTACTGCCGTTGGTACGGAAGCTAAACTCTACTGCGGAAATAAGGTGCTTGCTGAAAACTTCACTTCAGTAGTAGAGCGCAATGGCGATTTCTTCGTTCTTGATAAGGCTATATCATATGCACAAAGCGCGCGTGCACTTGTCGACAAAAACGGTAAAGTTCTTTTCCAATATGAAGAAAACCAATGGTTTACCATTACCGATGAATATATCATAGTTTATAAATATCCCAACTACTATTTCTATGATAAAAACTGCAACCTTATTTCGTATGGTGCTTATGAGAAGGTGTCGGAAACAACAGGACTTGCTACATTTGTTGAAAACGGAAAGTACGGTCTTGCATCTCCATATGGCAAGATTACAGATGCGCTTTATGACGGTATATCGCTTAATGGCGACTTTGCAGTGCTCAGATACGGTTCAATGTGCGCTCTTGCAAGCTTGAACGGTATTATTTTTGACCTTGGCAAGTATACCGAAATTTACACTGATTACGGCTTTGCAGTTGGAACCCGTGACGGCGGTGTGGATATCGTTGATGTAACCGGTGATGTTCTTGCAAGCGCAGATGGCCCATTTGGAGTAAACTACAAGACGGTGGGCAACCTTATTTGCTTTGGATATATGCACTACAAGGGTAGCGACTATTTTAAAAATGAATATAACTTTGCATACGATACCGAAACCAATGAGGTTTTGAAATATGTACGAATCGGAACCTACGACTACAACTATGAGGCATACTATACTAATGGCGACAGAATCATACTCGAAGATGGCACTGAGGCTGTAGAGCTTGCAGTTGTAAATGGAACCTGTGTATATAAGAGCCTTGACGGTAAGTATGGCTATTATTGGGCAAGACGTGCGACTCCCGCAGTACATGATACTCCCGAAGCGGCAGCAAAGGGCGACAGTGCAAAGCTTAATTACAGCATATCACAGGAAAACGGCAAGCCCGTCGTTAAGTACGGTGACGAAGTCGTAATCAGATACGCAAAAGAGCCTTTCTATTATGACAGAATAACCGCCCTCGGTTATAATAACTATTACATTTGCACATTTAACAATGTAAACTATATTATCCATCCTTAAACTAAAAGCCGATGCGAAAGCATCGGCTTCAGACTGAAGACAAAGTCACTGAGAAGTGGCTTTGTTTTTTTGCATATAAAGCGAAGAAGTGGTATAATAGAGACAAGGAAGTGAGGGGATAAAAATGCTGACAAGTGAGAAGAAAAAACGCAATCAAATACAGATGTT
>JAFTXX010000049.1 GCA_017461475.1 Clostridia bacterium | reverse complement strand
CCTATGACCTGCAATCAGTTCATAACCACCATCTTCACGGGGACGGGCAATCGCAGGAACAAGGACACCGTATTCACGGATGCTCTCTACGGTCTGCTGCATACTGTCATCGTCTCGCACACCGAAAGGGTGGTCTGGAAAGGGATGGAGCTTCGTCAGTTCGATTTGCTCAATCACTTCCAAGGGTTCTTTCTTACTCATAATACCTCCTTGCTTACGGAATATGGTGTCTTTGTAAAGGTACATAATGGATGAATCCGATTATGTAATAGGCACATTTATTTGTTCTCAACACCCCAATGTGCATACCTTTCGGGTCGGGAAGTCAACAGGCGTTCGGTTGCTTGCCGAACTCATAGGTTTACACCTCTGCCGGGTTCTCCGCCAGCTCCGTAGAGAAGTATCATTGTCCCATGTATGATGTCGTCGCCTTACCAATGGCAATTTGGTATTTTCAGTTGGAATTATCGCTCGTCCGATGAACGGAGTCGTGGCGTACCCTCTGTGTGGCTCGTCATACAGTAACGTACCTGCCGACCTGTATATTCAGTTTTCAAGGAACGGTGAAAGAGTCCGTTCCCGCTTTGGGTGGGGAACCCTTTCACTGATTCGGAATTTCAAAGGGCAAAAATCAACGGTCTTTCAAAAAAATTTTGAAAAAATGCAAAAAAATAAGCCGGTCTCCATTTCTGGAAACCGGCTATGCCGTATTCATTACTTATTTAACCCCTGCAGCGTTCTTGTAATAAGGTTGATATTTTCAAGCAGTTCATCATCAACGGATCGTCCTGCTTCGATTCGCTTCAATTCATCAAGAACAGCGGCAAGCTGATCTTTGAGTGCTTTATACACTTTGGGGTTGCCTTGTACAATAATATCTCTGCCGAGACAACGGCGGTAGCAGTATTCTTGTTTGGAAAGTCCCGACATGGCAACTGCCTTGTTTATATGCTCGTGTTCTTCGGGAGAAACACGGAAGCCAACGGTGATACAACGGAAACGGTTGTGTTTATCAAGATTTCTTGCAGACATAGTTAGCACCTCACATCATTTAATTTGGAAGCCATATCGCCCTGGCGGGTCGGGAACAGGTGAGCATAGCGGTAGGTAATGTCGATACTCTCGTGTCCGACACGGTTTGCGATGGCAACTGCGGAAAAGCCCATATCAATCAAGAGCGATACATGAGAATGTCGAATGTCATGGATTCTGATTTTCTTTACTCCGGTTGCCGCACAGCCACGTTCCATCTCGTGATGCAGATAGGATTTACTGATCGGGAAGATGCGATCATCTTCATCGACACCGTACAAGCTCTCAATGTAATCCTTTAATTCTTCTGCAAGGAACTCCGGCATCTGAATGTTGCGGACACTATTGGGGGTCTTGGGTTCGGTGATAACATCTTCGCCATCAATACGCTGATAGGATTTGTTGATGCGGATAATGCCACGTCTGAAATCAATGTCTTTCTTGGTTAAGGCAAGCAGCTCACCGAGACGGAGACCCGCCCAATACAGAACCTCAAATGCGTAGAATGAAATCGGTTTGGTCATCATTTCTTCTGCGAACTGCTGATATTCTGCTTGTGTCCAGAAAAGCATTTCACGGGATTTCTCCTTGCCCATGTTACCGGCTTTCTGTGCAGGGTTGCTCGGAAGATCGTAGAACTTAACTGCGTGATTGAAAATCGCACTGAGCTGATTGTGGATTGTTTTGAGATACACGGGAGAGAAAGGCTTGCCGTTTTCATCGGTCATTTTCATCATTGTGTTCTGCCAGTTTACCACGTCTCTCGGTTTGATTTCGTTCATGCGCCTGCTTCTGAAATAAGGAAGGATTTTGCCTTCAATGACACTCTCCTTCATCTTCCAAGTGTTGAGCTTGATGCGGTCTTTGGTGTTCTGCTTGTAGAGCTGATAGAAAGCCTCAAAAGTCATATCGAGGTTTCCTGCGTTTTCGAGGAAGAAGTTCTTCTCCCATTCGGCGGCTTCACGCTTGGTCTGAAAACCTCTCTTTACTTTGCGATCCGCTTCGCCTTTCCAGTTGGTATATCTTGCGGAGACATACCACGTTCCGTTTTTGTCTTTGTAAACAGCCATTACTTTTTACCTCCTTGACGATTTACCGACTCATAGCCGTATATTTGCTCCTCAAGGTATTTTCGATTTACACGACCGTTTATTGTGATGTATCCTTTCGCAGCCATTTCCTCATTTAATTTCTTAATGATTCTATATGCCTCCGACTGGGATACTCCCAACATCTTTACAACTTCATCAGCTTTAATAAACAAACATTCAGCCATGTTCTGAACCTCCTAAATCGTGATAAGGTTTCAAGTCCTCTCACTGATTCGGAATTTCAGAGGGTAAAAATCAACGGTATCAACGAAAATTTTTGAAAAATTTTTGTTTGCTCCTCGTTTCATGGTGTTTCAGAGAATACGGAGAATTACAGTAAAAAAAGCCCGCAAATTCGTCTTGAGAAAAACGAATTTGCGAGCTTTGAGAGACTTTGGTATTATTCTATCCCTGGATAGTGGTGGTATCAATTTGGTATCAACGAGCGATTTTCGCTGATTTTTTCAAATTGTGAGAGCCAAAAACCCTTGTAATATCAAGGTTTTTGCGACTACTCAACAGCCACTTTGGGTCACTCCCACTCGATTGTTCCAATCGGCTTGGGGGTGAGATCCATGAGCACACGGTTTACGCCGTCTACTTCGTGGGTGATTCTGTCGGTGATGTGGTGGAGGAGCGCATAGGGGATCTCCTCGATGGTGGCGGACATTGCGTCGGTGGTGTTTACGGCGCGGATGATTGCGGGCCAGCCTTCGTAACGCTTGCCGTCCTTAACGCCTACGGACTTGATATCTGGAACGGCGATGAAATACTGCCACACCTTGCCTGCAAGACCGTTCTTATCGAACTCTTCGCGGAGGATAGCGTCTGCTTCGCGGAGTGCTTCGAGACGGTCGCGGGTGATAGCGCCGAGGCAACGGACGCCGAGACCGGGGCCGGGGAATGGCTGACGGTATACCATACCGTGAGGGAGACCGAGTGCTTCGCCTACTACGCGAACTTCGTCCTTGAAGAGAAGTTTTACAGGTTCAACGAGTTCAAACTTCATACCCTCGGGGAGACCGCCTACGTTGTGGTGAGCCTTTACGCCGTCGCTCTCAAGAATATCGGGGTAAATTGTACCCTGCGCGAGGAACTCAATGCCCTCAAGTTTCTTTGCTTCATCATTGAAAACTTCAATGAACTCAGCGCCTATAATCTTACGCTTTTTCTCGGGGTCGCTAACGCCTGCGAGTTTATCGAGGAAGCGGTCAACAGCATCAACATAGATAAGGTTTGCATCCATCTCGTCTCGGAAAACCTTAACAACCTGCTCGGGCTCGCCCTTGCGGAGGAGACCGTGGTTAACGTGAACGCAAACAAGCTGCTTGCCGATAGCCTTGATAAGGAGAGCGGCAACAACCGAGGAGTCTACACCGCCGCTGAGCGCGAGAAGAACTTTTTTGTCTCCTACCTGCGCGCGGATCTCATTAATCTGTTCATCAATAAACGCATCTGCGAGCGCTTTTGTTGTGATGCGCTCCATGCTTTCAGGTCTTACATTACCTTGCATTGTTTTTCTCCCCAATTAGTTAGTATAGTTGTCAAAATAGCCCTGTACAAGTACAACGGGTGTACCCTTATCGCCAGAGCCGCTGGTCAGGTCGCAGAGCGAACCGATAAGGTCAGTGAGCTGACGGGGAGTTGTACCCTGAGATGCCATATTACCTACGAGACTGCCTTCCTTAGCGCGGATGCTTGCGGAAATAGCTTCCTTAAGAGCCTCACCGGAGAGGTCCTTATAGTCGTTATCGGCGAGGTACTTGAGTTTAAGCTCATTGGGAGTGCCGATAAGGCCGTCGGTGAACGCAGGGGAAACAACCGGGTCTGCGAGCTCCCAAATCTTACCCTGTGGGTCCTTGAAAGCGCCGTCGCCGTAAACCATTACTTCAACGTGCTTGCCGGTAGCCTTGAGGATTCGCTCCTGGATGTCAAGAACGAGCCCCTTGCACTCTCTGGGGAAAAGTTTAACCTTGTCCTCGGTAGCCTTGTTGGAACCGAGAAGACCGTACTTTTCGTTGCAGCCGCTGCCGTTTACGGGAGCGTTGAGAATCTCATCAAGGTTAAGAACCTGCTTTGCACCGGCTTCCATAAGAATACGCTTGGTGCGAACTCTGGTGTGGATGGAGCAGTTAATAACCTTATCTGTATATTCAAGAATAGCTTTAGGCTGATTTGCAAAGATAACCTCTACCTCTGCACCGCAATCGCGAACGAGGTCAGCGTAATACTGAACGTAGTCAACACCGGTGAACTCATGCTTGTTAACACCGAAAAGTTCGCGATATTTTGCTTCAGTGAGAACATCGGAATAGGGGTTAACACCTGCAGCATCAAGCTTATCAAGGTTAACAAGCTCGTTACCTACTTCGTCGGAGGGGTATGCGAGCATGAGAACAACCTTCTTTGCGCCCATTGCGATACCGCGGAGGCAGATAGCAAAACGGTTACGGGAAAGGATGGGGAAAATAACGCCCACGGTTTCACCGCCGAGTTTTGCGCGAACATCAGCCGCGATGTCTTCAACGGTTGCATAGTTACCCTGTGCGCGTGCTACGATAGACTCTGTAACCGAAATAACGTCTCTGTCACGAAGTTCAAAGCCGTCAGACTCAGCCGCAAGCAATACGCTTTCGGATACGATAGCCGCAAGGTCGTCTCCCTCACGGATAATAGGGCAACGGATACCTCTCGATACCGTACCAACTCTTCTCTCTTTGTTTGCCATAATCAGCTCTTCTTTCTTTAATAGAATGAGTAAAAAAACAATTACACTATATTCTACAACTTTTTTGCTTTTTTTTCAATAGAAACCCTTCAAAAAAATCGAAAAAAATATCTTTTTTTCAGGCACTGTTTTTGGAGTATCTTACATAATTTTTTCTTTCGAAAAATAGTTTGCAAAAAAATATTGCAAATTATACCGATATATGATATTATTGATATAATAGCATAAAAAAGCCGAGGAGAACACCTCGGCTTTTTCTCTATTCAAATTCAATTGCCGCGGGGGGCTTTGAGGTGATGTCGTAGAACACCATATCTACGCTAGGAACAGCGTATTTAATCTTTTCCGCGGTGCGTTTTAAAATATTTGCGTCAAAATCCTCAGCGGGAATAAGCGCCTCGGCGGTTTCAAAATCATTTGTCTTTATAGCGCGTATCACTATCGAATAACGCTTTTCTTTATTTGCAACAAACGGGAGCAACACTGCAAAAAACTGTACGGCTTTTGTGCATGCAAATTCTTCGGCGACCACCGCGTCAGCCTCGCGGAGAACCCTTAGCGTTTCCTTTGATATATGCATGGGACTGCCGTGGTATGTGGGAGCCTTTGCGTCACAGTCTACGCTGACAAGCACACGGTTGATGTAGCCAAGCTTTTCATCTATCGCCGCGGCAACCTCTGCCGCTTTTTTAAAGTTTGTGTCTGCGCCATCGCCCGAAAGCACAGCCATGCTTTTATATGAGCGCACACCGTCGTGCACGCCGACAGAGCGAAACGGGATAAGTTTAGCGGCAAAGCCGCCGTACTGCGACACAACTACTTCAAGGGCAACTCTCTGCGCAGTGGTAAGCGCAATTGCGTAGTCGTTGCACAGCATACGGATTGCAAGCGCCTGAAGCGGGAAAGGCTGACGAAGCAAAAATTCATCCGCGCCCGCTTTCCTTGCGATTTCGGCGGCGCGGTTTCCAAAGTCAAGCGGAGTACCTCCGACAGAGTGAACACCTATCATACAGATATCGGATTTGAAGTTTTCTTTGACGACTCTGCGATATTCTTTTTCAACAGCAATTGCGACGATGCTTCTTTTGTCGGACGGGTCGCACACGGTGGAAAGCGGCCCTATCACCCTGCCGTCCGAAGTTTTAACCGAGGAAATTAAAAAGAACTTGTCAAGGTCAACGGAGATGACATTGCCGACACCGATTTTTTCAAGCGAGGTACGAACAGCGGTTCGCTCACCTTTGCGAAGCATACCGTGGTCGATATGCACGGCGTTTACCCTATCGCCGCCGAGCGCACTGACGCAGACAGCCGCTGTAGCCATACTTTCGGCATCACCAAAAACAGGCATGACTACTGCCCTGCCCGCTGATAGCTCTTTGATTTTGTCAATCAGTTTCTCCATACGTTCCCCTTGCACAAAAAATTACATTTTAATTATATATAATTTACAACTGCATGTCAAACTAAAAACAAAACGCGCGGCTGTTCAAAGTTTTGAAGTAAAAACTTTAAAATCTTTGAAGTAAATGTGCAAAATCCTATTGACTTTAGCACTGTAAAGTGTTAATATGTTAACACATTAAAATGAAAGCGAGGAAACCACGCTAATGGTTAATTTGCAATCGGCATCCATTGACAGACTTTTTGAGGCTATACTAAACCTGAAAACAACCGAGGACTGCTATAAGTTTTTCGAGGACATCTGCACCATAAAGGAATTGCAGGACATGGCACAGAGACTGGACGTTGCATTCCTTTTGACCGAGGGCATGAACTATCAGAAGATTTCACAGGAAGTAAACGTGAGCACCGCGACAATAAGCAGAGTGAGCAAATGCTTAAACTACGGCAGCGGCGGCTACAAAGCAGCAATTGAACAGATAAAAGGAAAATAAAATGACACCCTACGATTCCGTATTAAAAAATGAGGAAAAAGCGATATTTGCCCTGCGCAGTCTTTACGCTGCATACGGTTACTCGCAGTACAAGATGAGCAAATTTGAGGAGTACGACCTCTATGTTAAAAACAAGGACTTCCTCATTTCAGACAGCGTTATAACTTTCACAGACCGCAGCGGCAAACTGATGGCACTGAAACCCGACGTCACCCTCTCCATTCTCAAAAACGGCAAGGACGAGAGCGGCTGCGTGCAGAAAGTATACTACAACGAAAATGTTTACCGCCCTTCGGGCAGCACAAATTCATTTAAAGAAATCATGCAGGTGGGACTTGAGTGCATAGGCGACATCGACGGCTACTGCATTTACGAGACACTTATGCTTGCGGCAAAGAGCCTTGCGACGATTTCGGAGACTTATGTTCTTGACATCTCGCATCTCGGAGTTATCTCCGCGGTGTTTGACGCGGCAAAACTCCCTGAGGACTGCCGCGGCGGTGCGCTGAAATTCATCGGCGAAAAAAATTTGCACGAACTTACATCTCTTTGCGCGTCGGCAGGCGTTGACGCGAACGGCACTAAGATGCTTAAAGGGCTTGTCACCCTTTACGGCACTCCGAGCGAGGTAATGCCGCGACTCCGCGCGATGCTTGCAGGGGCGGACACGGCGGCTCTCGATGAGTTTGAGCAAATTCTTTCGGCGTTCGGCGGCGAAATATACGAGCATCTGCGCATTGATTTCTCAGTCGTGCATGACATTCGCTACTACAACGGAATCGTGTTTAAAGGATTTATCGAAGGCATCCCCGAGGGAGTCCTCTCGGGCGGTCAGTATGACAAACTGCTTTGGAAAATGGGCAGAAAGTCGGGCGCTATCGGCTTTGCCGTATACCTTGATTTGCTTGAGAGGCTGAGTGCCTCGGACAAAAAGTATGACGCGGACATTCTCCTGCTTTACGGCGACGACGCGGACATTGCTTCACTTGCAAAGACGGTAGCGGAACTTTCAAAGAGCGCAAACGTAATGGCGCAAAAGGAAATTCCCGAAAAGATGAAATACAAAAAACTTATGAAATTTGAGAACGGCGGGGTAAAAGAAATATGAAAATGCTAAATGTTGCCCTGCCTAAAGGGCGTCTCGGCGAAAAGGTTTACGAGCAGTTTGCCGCGGCGGGATTTGAGTGTCCTTCAATAAAGGAAAACAACCGCAAACTTATTTTTGAAAACGAAGAATGCGGCGTGCGCTACTTCTGGGCAAAGCCGTCGGACGTGGCTATCTATGTTGAGCGCGGCGCGGCCGACATCGGCGTTTGCGGCAAGGACATTCTGCTTGAATACTCCCCAGACGTATATGAACTCTACGACCTCGACATCGGCAAGTGCCGCATGGCTGTTGCCGCAAAGAAAGGTTTTACCGATGACAGAGAGCGCACGCTTAAAGTTGCGACAAAGTTTACAAACATTGCAAAAAACTACTACGACTCGCTCGGGCGCGACATCGACATCATCCACTTAAACGGCTCAATCGAAATCGCGCCGATTTTGGGACTTTCGGATGTCATTGTTGACATCGTCGAAACGGGAACCACACTTAAAGAAAACGACCTTGAAGTGGTCGAGACTATTGTGCCGATAAGCGCAAGGCTTATCGCAAACAAGGCAAGTTTCAAATTCAAGAGCGAACTTGTCGAAAAGATAATCAGAAGCATGGAGAATAACAATGATTAAGATACTGAAATACGGCGAAGTTGAGACAAAGGACATTTTCGCACGCGCCGTACCCGAGGTGGATGTTTGCGGCGTTGTCTCGGAAATTATCGCAAATGTGCGTAAAAACGGCGATGCCGCGCTGTATGAATACTGCAAAAAGTTTGACAAAGCAGACCTTACTTCTTTGGTTGTTTCGGAAGAGGAAATCGACGAGGCTTTTAGGGCTGTCGAACCCGAATTTGTGGAGATACTCAAAAAAGCGGCGGCTAATATCCGCAAGTTCCACGAGAGACAGGTTCGCAACAGTTTTATTATAAATGATGAAAACGGCATTGTTGTCGGTCAGAAGGTCATCCCCGTTGACCGCGCGGGTCTCTATGTTCCCGGCGGCACGGCGGCGTACCCCTCGACTGTGCTTATGGATGCAATCCCCGCAAAAATTGCGGGCGTGCGTGAGGTCGTAATGGTTACACCGCCGTCAAAGGACGGTAAAGTGAACCCCGTTATACTTGCGGCGGCGAAGATTGCGGGAATTGATAAGATTTTCAAAGTCGGCGGTGCGCAGGCGGTTGCGGCTTTGGCTTACGGTACAGAGACGGTTCCGAAAGTTGACAAAATCGTAGGTCCCGGCAACGCGTTTGTTGCCGAAGCGAAAAAGCAGGTTTACGGAGTTGTTTCCATCGACATGATTGCGGGTCCGAGCGAGATTTTGATTGTTGCGGACGGCAAGACCAACGCGCGTCACGCGGCGGCTGACCTGCTCTCGCAGGCTGAGCATGACAAGATGGCAAGCGCAGTGCTTGTCACCGATTCTATGGAGCTTGCAAAGGCAGTTCAGGCGGAACTTGAGGTGCAGATTCCTATGCTGCTCCGCGCCGACATTGCGAGAGTTTCCATTGACAACTGCTCAAAGATAATAGTTGCCGATACACTAATGGCGGCAATTGACATTGCAAACGAAATTGCGCCCGAGCATCTTGAACTGCTACTTGACAATCCGTTTGACTACCTCGACGCTATCCGTCACGCGGGTTCTATCTTCATGGGACGCAACTGCCCCGAGGCGCTCGGCGACTACTTTGCGGGACCCAACCACACGCTTCCCACAAGCGGCACGGCAAAATTCTCAAGTCCGCTTTCGGTTGACGACTTCGTCAAGAAAACGCAGTACACCTACTACACGCGCGACGCACTTAAAAAGGTTGCAAACGATGTTGCTTTCTTTGCCACCAAAGAGGGACTTACCGCGCACGCAAAGAGCGCCGTTATCCGTACGGAGGAAGAATAAAAATGAGCCGATTTTTCTCGGACAAATACAAGACGCTTGTCCCTTACACCCCCGGTGAACAGCCGAGGGATATGAAGTATATCAAACTGAACACCAATGAATCGCCGTTTTCCCCGTCGCCAAAAGCAATAGCGGCAGCAAATGAGGCGGCAAAGAGTTTACAGCTTTACCCCGACCCGACGGCAAGTGAACTGCACAAAAAACTCGCCGCGCTCTACGGCGCCCGCGAAACGCAGGTCATCACCGGCAACGGTTCGGACGAGGTTTTGAACTTTGCGTTCATGGCGTTTTGCGACAAGGCGCATCCGGCAAGATTTGCGGATATTACCTACGGTTTCTACTCGGTTTTCGCCGAGATAAACGGCGTTCCCTACACCGAGATACCGCTAAATGATGATTTCACAATAAACACAGCCGACTACATCGGCAAAAACGAGACTATTTTCATTGCCAATCCCAACGCACCCACGGGAATTGCGCTTTCGCGCGACGAGATTGAAGCAATAGTTAAGAGCAATTCCGACAGCGTTGTGGTAATTGACGAAGCATATGTGGATTTCGGTGCTGAAAGTGCCGTACCGCTTATCAAAAAGTACGACAACCTGCTTGTAACGCAGACCTTCTCAAAGTCACGCTCAATGGCGGGGGCGCGTCTCGGCGTTGCTGTCGGCTCTGCAGATTTGATACAGGACCTCAACACCATAAAATATTCGACCAATCCCTACAACATAAACCGCATGACAATGGCGGCGGCGATAGGCGTACTTGAAGACGAAGAGTACACCGCGGCAAACTGTGCGGCTATTGTAAATAACCGCGCATACACCGCGGAGCGTATGGCAAAAATGGGCTTTGAAATGACCGAGTCGCTAACTAATTTCATCTTTGCAAAGCATGAAAAAATCGGCGGTGCGGAGCTTTACACAGAACTCCGCAGACGCGGCATATTGGTAAGACATTTCTCAAAGCCGAAGCTTGACGCGTACAACCGCATAACAATAGGCTCGGCAGAGCAGATGAAAACTCTGTGCGATACATTGGAAGAGATACTTAAAGAGAGATAAATTGATGTTTAGCGTATAAGCAAACATCTCCCCGCAAGATCCTTCACTTCGCTGCGCTCCGTTCGAGGATGACAAGCGGGGGGTTGTTACAATGCGATAAAATAAGGATTTTTTAGCACTATGCTAACTCCCGCCCTTGTCATCCTTGAGCGTCAGCGAAGGATCTCGGGCGGAGATGGCAGTAACATAAACATTTATTTACCACAACAAGGAGAACACATGAGACAAGCAAAAATCGGCAGAGTTACCGCCGAGACAAATATATCGCTTTCGCTTGACCTTGACGGCAAGGGCGAGAGCAAAATCGATACAGGGTGCGGTTTTCTTGACCACATGCTGACGCTTTTTGCAAAGCACGGAAGTTTCAACCTCGATGTCACATGCAAAGGGGACACCGAAGTGGACTATCACCACACCGCCGAGGACATCGGCATTGTGCTGGGGCAGGCGTTTGCAAAGGCACTCGGCGACAAGAAAGGCATCGTGCGCTACGGCAGTATGATGCTCCCGATGGACGAAACGCTTATTCTCAGCGCCGTGGACCTTTCGGGCAGAAGCGGGCTTTACTATGACTGCAGCATCCCCTCTCCCAAAGTCGGAAATTTTGACACCGAACTTTGCGAGGAATTCTGGTATGCGTTTGTCCGCTCGGCGGCATGCACTCTGCATATCCGCAAAATTGCGGGAACCAACTCGCACCACATTATTGAGGGAGTTTTCAAATCGGTGGCACGCAGTCTCCGCGCGGCGGTTGCCATTGACGCGGCAAATGCCGATGCTATTCCCTCGACCAAAGGAGTTATTTAATGATAGCAATAGTTGACTACGGTGTCGGAAATCTGTTTTCGGTGAAGTGCTCGTTTGACGCAATAGGCGCTGAAACGGTTATTACATCCGACGCCGATGTAATTCACGCCGCCGACCGCATTTTGCTGCCGGGGGTCGGCGCATTTGAAAACGCGGCAAGAAAACTTCGTGAAAGCGGACTTGACAAGGTTATCAAAGACGAAGTTAAGAGCGGCAAGCCGCTGCTCGGAATTTGCCTCGGCATGCAGCTTTTGTTTGACAGAAGTTTTGAATTCGGCGAGCACGAAGGTCTTGGACTTATCCCCGGCGAGATACGTCCGATTGCCGACGTTGTCCCCAAAGGGCTGAAAATTCCGCATATAGGATGGAACTCACTCAGCGTTAAGGACAAAGCAAATCCGCTTTACAAATACGTAAAAGACGGCGACTGCGTTTATTTTGTCCACTCGTACTATGCAAAAACCGATAACAAATACATCCTCGCCGAAACCGACTACGGCGCACCTATCACCGCTTCGGCGGCATGCGGCAATGTATACGGCTGCCAGTTCCACCCCGAAAAAAGCGGCAATGTCGGACTTAATATTTTAAGAGCATTCTGTGAGGTATAACCTATGTTTATTTTCCCCGCAATTGACCTTTACGAGGGCAAAGCGGTTCGCCTTTACAAGGGCGACTATACACAAATGACCGTCTACAGCGAAAACCCGCTTGAGGTTGCGCGCGACTTTGAAAAAAGCGGTGCAAAGCACCTGCACATCGTTGACCTTGAGGGGGCGCGAGACGGCACAACACCAAATCTTGAAACAGTTTGCGCGCTCAAAGCAAATACTTCCCTTTTTTGCGAAATCGGCGGCGGCGTGCGCACAATGGACGTAGTCGACCGCTACATCGGCGCGGGAGTTGACCGCGTTATCCTCGGTACCGCGGCGGTTACAAATCCCGATTTTGCGGCTGAGGCTGCAAAGAAATACGGCGAAAAAATCGCTGTCGGCGTTGACATCCGCGACGGCTATGTAGCCGTGAAGGGCTGGACAGAAAAATCTGCCGAAACCGCCATTGAATTTTGCAAAAAAATGCAGAATATCGGCATAGGCACACTCATCTGTACCGATATTTCAAAAGACGGCGCAATGCAGGGTACAAATCTTGAACTTTACAAAACGCTGTCAAAAGAACTCAGCATGCAGATAGTTGCATCGGGCGGCGTGTCGTCGATTGACGATGTAAAGGCGCTTCGTGCGCTCGATATCTACGGCGCTATCATCGGCAAAGCATATTACACCGGCGCTGTTTCAATAGCCGAGGCTGTGGAGGTTGGAAAGTGATAACGAAAAGAATAATTCCCTGCCTTGACGTTAAGAACGGAAGAGTTGTTAAAGGCACAAACTTTGAGGGACTTTCTGACGTTTCCTCACCCATTGAACTTGCAAAATACTACAGCGCAAACGGCGCTGACGAACTTGTTTTCTACGATATAACAGCATCCGCCGAGGGACGCGAGTTGTTTACCGACATTCTCCGCGAGACTGCAAAACATGTATTTATCCCATTGACTGTAGGCGGCGGTATTAACACACTCGACGACTTTGACCGCGTGCTCAAATGCGGTGCGGACAAGGTCAGCGTTAACTCCGGGGCTATCAAAAACCCAAATCTCGTCCATGATGCGGCAAAGAAGTATGGCAAGCAATGCGTTGTACTTTCCGCCGATGTAAAAAGAGTTGACGGCATCTTTCGCGTGTTCGCCAAAGGCGGCAGAGAAAACACGGGTATGGACGCTATCGAATGGATAAAGAAATGTGCCGCAAACGGCGCTGGCGAGATAGTGCTTAACTCCATTGACACAGACGGCGTAAAAGGTGGCTTTGACCTTGAAATGCTTGAAGCCGTCTGCAATGTGGTTGACGTACCCGTCATCGCTTCGGGCGGCGCGGGAAAAATCGAAGACTTTATCACGCTGTTTAACACACTGCCGAAAGTTGACGCGGGACTTGCCGCTTCTATTTTCCACTTCGGCGAAGTGAAAATCAGTGACCTTAAAAATGCAATGGTGCAAGCGGGTATACCCACAAGAAAGGACTAAAAATGCTTAACATTGACGAACTTAAATTTGACGAAAAGGGTCTTATCCCCGCTATAGTAAAGGATGCGATATCGGGCAAGGTTCTGACCCTCGCGTATATGAATAAGGAAAGCCTTAAAATCTCAATGGAAAAAGGCTTGACCTGCTTTTGGAGCCGCTCAAGACAGGAGCTTTGGCTGAAAGGCGAGACCAGCGGCAACTATCAGCACATCGTTTCAATCACCGCCGACTGCGACAACGACGCGCTGCTCGTTTC
This sequence comes from Clostridia bacterium, assembly GCA_017461475.1. GTDB lineage: Bacteria > Bacillota > Clostridia > Oscillospirales > CAG-272 > UMGS902. The sequence continues at coordinate 1,404 of JAFTXX010000049.1, read as the reverse complement.
GGTTGAACCCGACGGCCCCGCATGCCACACAGGCTCGTTTTCCTGCTTTGAAAAGCCTGTATGGCAGAGCGAGGACAAGCACGACTTTTCGCTCGACGGTCTTATGAAACTTATCGAGGGCAGAAAGACTGACAAAAAAGAAGGCTCCTACACGACTTACCTCTTTGAAAAGGGACTTGACAAAATTCTCAAAAAGGTCGGTGAGGAGTCAACCGAGGTTATAATAGCGGCTAAAGCCGAGGACAAAGCGGAAACTGTCTACGAAATTTCCGACCTTGCATATCATGTTATGGTACTCATGGTCGAGGCGGGAATATCGCTTGAGGACATTCACCGCGAACTCGCTTCGCGCCACGTTATCGACCACAAGGTAAAACAGGAGAAAATGACTAAATGACCTTGCAGGATTTGCACACACACACCACATTTTGCGACGGCAAAAACACCCCCGAGGAAATGGTGAGAGCCGCTATTGAAAAAGGTCTTGTCAAAATCGGCTTTTCGGGTCACTGTTACACTTTTTTTGATGAAAGTTACTGCATGTCGATACCGAATGTTATCCAATACATTGCCGAAATTAACGCACTGAAAGAAAAGTACAAGGGTAAGATAGAGATACGCTGCGGCGTTGAGCAGGACTACTATTCAAACTTTTCAAGGATGGGGTTTGACTACATCATAGGCTCGGTGCATTACGTAAAATCGGGTGATGTGTACATACCCATTGACGAAAGTGAAGAAACACTTATGACCGCCGCAGGCAAATACTTCGGCGGTGATATCTATGCGCTTTGCGAGGAGTATTTCAAAAACGTGGGCGATGTAGTCGCAAAAACAGGCGCTGACATCATAGGGCATTTTGACCTTATATCCAAGTTTAACGAGGGCGGAAAGTTGTTTGACGAAAGCCACCCTCGCTATGTCAAGGCGTACACCGAAGCAATTGACAAGCTGATTCCCTATTCCCTGCCGTTTGAGGTCAATACAGGCGCTATTTCCCGTGGTTACCGCACCCATCCCTACCCCAGCCGCGCACAACTCGAGTACATAGCCAAATGCGAAGGCAGTGTAATACTCACGGGAGACACACACACAGCAGAAAATCTGTGCTATGAGTTCGAAAAATGGCACAAAGTCTGTAAGGAAATCGGAATTGCGATAGTTGAGTAAATTAATGTTTATGTTACAAACATCTCCGCCCGAGATCCTTCGCTTCGCTCAAGGATGACAAGGGCGGGATTTAGCATAGCGCTGAAAAAGGCTTATTTTATCGCATTGCAACAACCCCCGCTTGTCATCCTCGAACGGAGCACAAGGAACCGAAGGTTCCTGCCATACTCGCAAAGCGAGTATGGGCGGAGTGAAGGATCTTGCGGGGAGATGTTTGTTTCTGCTCTAAACATT
>JAFTXX010000048.1 GCA_017461475.1 Clostridia bacterium | reverse complement strand
TGCGCTCCGTTCGAGGATGACAAGCGGGGGTTGTTACAATGCGATATAACAAGACTTTTTAGCACTTTGCTCAAACCCGCCCTTGTCATCCTTGAGCGTTAGCGAAGGATCTCGGGCGGAGATGGCAGTAACATAAACATTAATTTACCGCACAGAGCTGCAACCGCTATATGGAAAATCGGTTGCATATGCTCAGCCGCAAAACATCGAATTTTCTCACATGCTGCCGACGGCATCTTCGATAATGTCTGGGATGTGGTCGCGGCATACGCCTGTTTCGTTTATCGCTTCGCACAAAGCATGTGCGGCATTTTCGTCGGTGAAAACATCGCGCACAGTGCAAACTTCTTCGCCGTTTTGTTTATCGTAAAATTTAAAGCCGTATACTGTGCTCCCATCTTTTATTTCCGATATGATTTTGCATGTTGTCATTTTTTGCTCCTCAGTTACATTTTTTCCCATGACAGTATTATACATCATCAAAAGCAAATCGTCAATAGTCGTTCCAATATTTTACAAAAAATATTATTTTTTATTTAATTCATTGATAAAAACCGACCGAAAAGAACATTTGCTGTCGAATGAGGTCACGGTAATGCTGAAATAACAAAAAAGCGACGGCTTAATGCCGTCGCTTTTTTGAAAGGCTTACGCCTCTTTCTTTACGATTTCTTCGCCCTTGTAGTAGCCGCATGCGGAGCATACGCGGTGTGCGCGATTGTACTCGCCGCACTTAGGACACTTTACCATGCCGGGGAGCGGAAGCTTCCAAACATTGGAACGTCTCTTGTCTCTACGAGCCTTAGATACTTTTCTCTTCGGTACTGCCATTTAGAATACACCTCCTTAGATGTTGCACGAATGTGCTATCTATATTATTTATTATTTTTATTCTTCATCAAACATTGAGAGAAGTTTTGCAAATGCTGGGTTGACCTCGGTCCTCGGGCAATCGCAATCTCCCTCGTTGAGGTCCTTGCCGCACTTGTGGCAAAGTCCTTTGCAATCTTCCTTGCAAAGAATTCTTGTGGGGAAATCCAGCAAAAGAATCTCCGAAAGCTGCTCGTCGATATCAAGCATACCGTTTTCAACAACTACGAAATCCTCTTCTTTTTCCTCAGCGTCCTCAACCATACCCTCGGGAACGACTGTACGCTCAAAGTCTATGGCGAACTCGCCGCTGACTTCGCGTGCGCAGCGTGCACAGAGCGCTATATAAGGAAGAGTTACCGAAAGGGTCATACGCATATAACCCGCGTTATCGGTGATAGCACCCGTAACTCTTGCCTCCTCGGGGAAAATAACGCCCGAGAGGTTGACCGCTCCTTCCATATTCTCAGCGGAAACGGAAAGCATATAGTCAATATCAATTTTGTTTTTCTCACCCGAAAGGAGAGAAGATATGTTAAGTACCATGCTCATACTCCTTTCAAGCATAGAAATGCAACATAAGCATTATACAACGTCAAATCGAGATTGTCAAGAAAAAAGTTGCAATATTTTGATGTTTTTCTTTGACTTTGCCGATATATAGTTGTATAATTAGCTTATCACACTTCAAAGGAGATTTCAATGGGCGAAAAAATCAAAAAAATTTTAAAGTTTTTTACATTGGGAAGAATATTCAAGTTCTTCTGTTTTGCAATAATGGCTCTTGTGGTAGGTACGCTCGCCTTCAGAATATACACACTCAATCACTATCCTTCGTCGGCACGCGGCGTTATTGCAACCGACGCACTATCCGAAAGTTACAGTGCGGGAACGCTTGACGGCGTTACATGGGAAGTTCCCAGTGAACTTGATGAAGACGGATATTTCTTTGTGCATGAGCCGATATATTTCGAGAAAGAAAAAACTCTCATTATCACTGTCCGCTATAACGATTCCCTGCTTGAAACCTTGAAGCATGACGGCGGCGGAGAAACGCTTTCGCTTTATCCGTCGGTTTACGCAGACGATGTGGAGCGAGTTCTGCCCGTTACATACGAATACAGCTACGCTTACGGAATTTACTCATACCGCAGATACGTATTTGAGGGGGTAGACCTTGCGGAGTATGAACACATGTATCTTGACGTTCACCTCGACGAGGAATATGAGGAGACACCGTTTTCGACGCTTGAGATATACGACACCGGTTGCAAAGCCGAGAAGTACAAGCTCACAGGTGCGGATAAAAAAGAATTGAAATAAAAAAGCGCCATTCGGCGCTTTTTTATTTCGGTTCAAAGAGTTTGAATGCGGCTTGCGACATGACGTAAATATATTTATCGCCTTTCGGGGTGCCGCGCGAGGAGACAAACCAGCCTTCATCTAGGTTATCTATACTGCCCGGTTTTCCTGAGATGAGGACTATGCAAACTGTATCCTTTTTCCAAAGCGATGCCGCAGTGGCGATGACTTTTGTTTCTGTCGCAAACGACGCAGGGCGCCCTATGGGATAAAGACGTTCCCAAACAACAGTGGCGTTATCACAGCATTTAATAAATGTATGGCTGTTTGCGCTTTGGTTGGTTTTACGCAGCAGAACTTCCCTATCATTATATATGAAAGAATATGTTGTGCAATATTCGTCTTTATCTATCTGCTTTGCGCTTTTTTTGAAAGTTTCGTATATCGAGAGTTTTTCCTCGCCTTCGCAAGCCTCGACTATATCCGCGATATCACAGTTAAGCGCACAGCATATCTGCAAAAGCGTATCGGTTGTGACTGACTGATTTTTAGACAGTTTTGCAAGTGTGCGGGAATTTATCCCCGCGACGTCTATAAGGTCGGTCTTGTTCATGCCTTTATCAAGCAGAAATTTCCAAAGCTTTGTATAACTGATATACATAGACTCACCCCCTGCTATTATTGTAGCATAGCAGGGGGAAAACTGTCAACTTTATTTTACATATGTAAAATAAAATTGTAAAAGCCGACGCTCAGTCGGCTTTTATTACTGTAAGCGATTTTATATAAAACGTGCCGTCGTCGCGTTTCATGCAGAGGATCTTATACGCGGGCGAGGTTTCTTCATTCATGGTAAGGGTGAATGTGCAGACGTAGGTGTTTTCGGTCTCGTAAAGTTCGGTAATGCTGACATCGGCGGCGGTGTCTACACCGATACCGACGGAAACGTATGCGTCGACCTTATCGAGATAGGTGAAAAGTTTCGTTGACGAATTTGACACGCTGGTTGTTCCGCCGAAATAGCGGTACACGGTGCTTTCAAAATCGAGAGCGGGGATCACCGTGGTGAGTTCATATTGCGGATATTTTTCGCGCGTTTCGGCGATGAGTTCGGTATTTGCGTTATACTTTGCAAAATTGCGTGCAAGCACAAAGCAGAGTATGCTGTCGCGGTAAAGTTCCGCCGCCTCGGACGGTGTGCCAAACTCGCTGAGGTACGGCGAATTTTGCACCATGAGCGGTATCACATCGCGTATTTCATCGGCAACTTTACTGTCAAAGGCAAGTTCGGCTACGCTTTCCTCAGACGCGTAATCATGCGTGTCGATACCGAGGATATCATAGAGCGAGCAGGAGCAAAGCGACACGGTCATACAAAGTATAAGCAAAAATGAGCATATCTTACTCATACGCGCTCGGTGGAAACTACGGTAAATCCCACATCGGTTACTGCTTTTGCAAGTGTTTCCGCCGTTGTGGACGCGGGGCACTTGATGTGTGCGAGCTTTTCCTCAAGCGAAACGGTCGCGCTTACGCCGCGAAGCGATTCAAGCGCGGATTTTACGCGGGCACTGCAATGCGAGCAGGACATTCCCTGAATTTTCATGGTGTAATTAACTTTTCCAAACAACATATTGTCTTCCTCCGATGAAGTAAACTGTGGTATTTTTATGTGTGATGCGCCGATACACGCGGCAAGTGGCAAAGCGGTGACTGCCATTGACAGCAGAGGAAAGAAAAACATTCCAAGTGCGGCGAAGACTGCAAAAGTCAACGAGGAAAGCAAAGACAATGTTACTGCAAGTTTTATGAGCGCAAGTGCTTTTCTTCCTATTATCAAAGCCGTCATGACACTTTGGAGTGAATTTACCGTTATATCCGCTCCCTCACACGGGAAGGTGACTGCAACAACATCCGCCTTTGCAATGGGGGCTTCGGTTACTGTCATTGCTTTTATTTTAGCACCCTTTTTCAATTCTTGCAATACCTTTTCACGCTCGGTGAGCAAAATGTCAAAATGAGCCTTGAGGTCTTCCCTCTCCCTGTCGGTAAGAAGTATGCGGCGAATACCGAGTTCATAGATTGCATCGAGAGTTTCGGCGGCGGCAAATGCGGGCTTGCCGTAAAACAGCATTACGCCCAAAAACACATCGTTTTTAGCAACGTAAAGCGGAGTATAATACCCGAAATTTATCCCCGATACCGCCTCCGGAACGGTAATTTTTTTATCGCGGAGGAGTTTTTTATTTCCAAGGAAATACTTATCTCCCGCAACTGTGGCGCATACGCCCTTCCCGCATACTTCAAAGCAATCATCAGCGGTTAATATCGGTGCGCATACACTTTTTGCCGCAGAAATAATTGCTGCTGCAAACGGGTGGTCAAAATGCTTTTCAATAGCCGCCGCAGCCGCAAGCAGACCTGCTTTGTCGCCATCAATGGCATAGATATCGTAGAGCGAATAGTTTTTTTCGGTGACTATACCGCGCTGCTCGAAGATAACTTCTTTGACGATGCCGAGTTTCTCCGGTGCGGCGGCGTGCAAAAAAGAAACACCGCCATCTTCAGCTCGTTTGGCGTATATCGCGGCAAGCGCCGCGGGCAAAAGCAATACTGTGCAAGGGCATACCGTTGACATAAGCAAAAAAGAGTTTGTTATTACTGTAAGCATAGTTTTACCGCCAACAAGGTTTATTATCGCTGTTACGACTAAAATCACCAGCGAAAGCGGAACTGCGAGCGAGCAAAGTTTATCGGCAAAGGTTTTGTATGCGTGTACTTTTGCAAAATGCTTTATGCAAATATAATCGCCGAACTCCGACAAAGAGACCGCTGCTCCCGCATAGAAAAAACAGTTTTTTACTTCAAAGGTCGAGAGCCCGTGCAAAAGTGCGAAAAACGAGCTTACAAAAACAAGCGACTTTGCATCAGGTGCAAATGTGCTGAGCGCGGCAAATCCGTCTTTTAACATATCCTTTGACACAAAAAGTAAAAACAGATATATGAGCAACTGCGGTACGAACGGCGAGGAATACACATACGCGATAAGCAGTAAAAATGTACACAACGCCGCAAGTGCCAAACACAGAGTTCTGTTTTCAACTATAACTTGTTCTCTTGCAATTTCTTTCATATACTCTCCCAAAAATCTGATAAAAAAAGTATTTCCGTTTTTTCAAAAAAATTGCAAATTATATTTATATATGATATAATAATAAATGTACATTTTAGCTGAGGTTTATAATATGAACATTCCTAAAATTTCGGTGGGGGACATCCTCACTCTCAAAAAGACACATCCGTGCGGCACAAACTCAATGCGCGTTGCGCGTGTCGGCAGTGACATCCGCGTGATATGCAACGGTTGCGGACGAGACATGACTTTACCGCGCGAAAAGCTTGAAAAAGCAATAAAACAGATCGAAAGTAAAAATACGGAGAATTAACATGAACAATTCATTGGCTTTGCCGAAATCAAAGAAAAACAGCAAAAGATATCTATTGGCGGCTTTCCTTGCGCCCGCGCTTTTGATGCTTGTATCTTACCTTGCATTCGGTGTGTACCCTATAGGTCAAAAGTCGGTGCTGGTTCTTGACCTTAACGCGCAGTATGTTTACTTCTTCAGCGCGCTCCGCAATGCTTTGCACGGTGACGGAAGCCTTATATATTCCTTCTCGCGTGCGCTCGGCGGCGAGTTTATCGGAATTTTCGCGTACTATCTGTCAAGTCCGCTTTCATGGATAGTTGCCGTTTTCCCCGAGAACATGATGCTTGACGCGCTGCTTGTACTGTTTGTAACCAAGTGCGGTCTTTGCGGTCTCACGCTTGCGTGGTACCTCGACCGTCACGGCATAGGCACAAAGATTTCAAGAGTGATGTTCGGCATTCTCTACGCGATGTGCGGCTATGCGATTATTTATCAGCACAACACCATGTGGATCGACTGCATGTATCTTCTCCCGCTTGTTGCGCTCGGCATTGAGAACCTTATTTCAAAGCGCAAATACATGCTCTTTACCGTTTCGCTCGGCGTTGCTATCTTCTCCAACTTCTACATCGGCTACATGATGTGCATTTTCTGCTTCATTTATTATTTCTATGCATATTTCTGCGTTTGCAATAACGACTGCGGCGAAAACAAGCACTTTGCAAAATCGCTTGTACGCATGGGAATTTTCTCCGCGCTTGCGATAGGTATTGCGGCATGTATCATCCTGCCGACATATTACTCGCTCGGGTTTGGCAAAACCACATTCAGCGACCCGACATTCCTCCTTGATGCAAGGTTTGATTTTATCGACCTTGTGAGCCGTATGTTTGTAAATGCTTACGACACTGTCCGCCCTGACGGTTTGCCAATAATCTACTGCGGCACGCTGACGATGATAATGCTCCCACTATTCTTTATGGCGAAAAAAGTTCCCCTCCGCGAAAAGGTTGGTACGGGCGTGCTTATCGGCGTGTTTGTCGTATCTTTCTCTATTGATGCCATTGATAAATTCTGGCACGGTATGCAGGCCCCGAACTGGCTCAACTACCGATACAGCTTTATGCTTGTTTTCGTCTTTATTATAGCGGCTGCAAAAGCGTTTAAAGAGATCCGTCACTACAGTGCGGGGCAAAAAGCCGGCGTTATTGGCGCGTGGTATATCATTCTGATGATATCGCAGAAAACTGTTGAATTTTACACCGAGGACAAGATTAAAATCGACCGTAATCTGCTCTGCTTCTATGTTGCGGCGGCGATGATTGCGATTTATGCCGCTTGCCTTGCGCTGTTCAAAAACAGACAGTATCACAGAGTTGCGGCGGCGGTGCTTATGGTATTTATCTGTGCCGAGATGGTCGGTCAGTCGCTTTCGTCGATGTACTATCTGCAGGACGACGTCGTATATACTTCGCGCACATCATACTTCAACAACAAAAACAAATACGAGGACAGTGCAGACTATATCCTCGAAAACGATGACGGTTTCTACCGTTTTGACAGAACAAATCACTCGCTTATTAACACCCCGATGCTGTTTAATATGCGCGGATTTTCAAACTCCACTTCCACGCTTAACAAAGATACTATAGAGTTCCTTAATTACATGGGACTTTCATCGAAATCGCATTGGTCTAAGTATTATGGCTCTACTCCCGCATTCGACTCATTCCTTGCAGTGAAATATGTAATAGCAACCGAGGATTTTGACGTTCCCGACGGATATATTCATCTTTTTGACGGCGCGGAAACAACGGTTTATCAAAATCCCGACGCACTGTCTGTCGCATACGCGGTAAACAGTGACATAAAAGATTTCCACCTTGCCCTGCCGGATGACTATGAAGAAGGATTTGAAAGCGGCAAATACGGGGAACTCACCGTGTACAATACACCGCCGGCACGCATGAACGCAATGATGGGCACCATGCTCGGCCTTGATGAGCCCCCAAAGATGTTTATAGCGATTTCGGATGTTGCCGACGGGGACAACAATATCACCTACACCCCCGTAAGTGAAAATCATGAAAAATACGCTCCCACGGTCGCCGACCAGGCCGCATCATTAATATATGAGTTCACAGCAGAAACTAACGGACTTATATATATGTATATTCCCACCGACTATCCCAGAGAAGCGAGCGTGCTTGTCAACGGTGTTGACAAAGGTACTGTCGGCGGCAACGAGACCGATCGTATGATTTCGCTCGGCAATTTTGCCGAGGACGACGAAATCACCGTTACCCTGACGCTTAAGGCAGACAAGTTCTACATTCAGCGCGGCGAGCCTCTGTTCTGGTACATTGACATGGATGTGTACAAGGAATGTTTTACAAAACTTGCGGAAAATCAGTTTATCATCGACAAGTGGAGTGACACACGCTTTGAGGGTACTATTACACTCACGGGCGACAAGACCACCGTGTTCACATCCATTCCCTACGACGCAAACTGGCGCGCGTGGGTAGACGGCAAGGAAGTTGAGGTTTACGAAAATCTTGACGCGCTTGTTGCGTTTGACGCAGACGCAGGCGAACACGACATTGTCATAAAGTATGTTCCGAAGCAACTTTACATCGGCAGTGCGATTACAGCGGTGTCGTGGGTGATTTTGCTTGCGATATTCTTCGTCGAGCGTGCGGTGAAGAAAAAGAGAGCGAATTTTGAAGTGGAGATAGTTGAACTTCCCGCAGATACGGAATCCGAAGTTGAAACTGCAGAAGAAACTGTAACCGAAGAAACACAGAGTACAGAGGAAAACCAGTAATGTTTTACTATTTATCAGGAATTTTGGCTCACCGCGAAGCGGGCGTTGCGGTTATTGACTGCGGCGGCATCGGCTACAAACTGACGGTTTCGCAGAACACACTAAGCGAACTTGACAGAGCCTCAAGCCGTACTGACAGAGTAAAGTTGTTCACATACATGGCGGTGCGCGAGGACGATGTCGAACTGTTCGGCTTTTACACCGAAGAAGAACTTTCGACGTTCAAACTGCTGCTCACGGTTTCGGGCATAGGTCCGAAAGCCGCAATGGGCGTGCTTTCGGCTTTCACTCCCGATGGACTTGCAAAAGCTGTCACCACCGAGGATACAAAGGCTATTTCGCGTGCAAACGGCATCGGGGCAAAAGGCGCGGCAAGAATAGTGCTTGAACTTAAAGACAAGCTTTCCTACGCGGGCGATGTAAACGTTGCTCCCGTTAAAATGGGCGGTGCCGCTCCCAAATCGAACAGCAAACTCACCGAAGCCGCCGAGGCGCTGACCGCGCTCGGCTACAGCCGTGCCGAGGTAAACTCGGTTCTTGCAAAAATAAGCACCGACGGTATGGAGTCTGGAGACATCATCCGTGCGGCGCTTGCTCAGTTTATGAAATAAGGGGGTAAACTATGGATTCTTTCTACAGCGAAGACCTTGATTTTGAAAACCGAATAGTTGACTCCTCGTATACTCCGATGGACACGGAGGTTGAAGTTTCGCTTCGCCCTAAGACGCTTGATGACTATGTCGGTCAGGCAAAGGCGAAGGAAAACCTGAAAATTTATATTGACGCGGCAAAAATGCGCGGCGAGAGTCTTGACCATGTTCTGCTTTACGGCCCTCCCGGTCTTGGTAAGACAACGCTTTCCAACATTATCGCGTCCGAAATGGGAGTTAACATCCGCACAACGTCAGGACCTGCAATCGAAAAGCAGGGCGACCTTGCGGCGCTGCTCACCAATCTTTCCGAGGGTGACGTGCTTTTCATTGATGAAATTCACCGTCTGCCGCGCACTGTTGAGGAAATTCTCTACCCCGCAATGGAGGACTATGCGCTTGATATCATCGTCGGCAAGGGACCTTCGGCGCGTTCGATACGTATTCCGCTTGCCCGTTTTACGCTTATCGGTGCCACTACCCGCGCAGGTCAGCTTACCACACCTCTCCGCGACCGCTTCGGTGTTCTTTTGAAACTTGAACTTTATTCCACCGAGGAACTTGCGTCTATCGTCAAACGTTCGGCGGACATACTTAATGTTGAAATGGAAGAGGCAGGCGCACTTGAAATTGCGTCACGCTCACGCGGCACGCCGCGTATTGCCAACCGACTGCTCAAGCGCGTGCGCGACTTTGCAACTGTCAAGGCAAACGGCAAAATTACCGAAGCAGTCGCAAAAGAGGCGCTTGCCGCGCAGGAAATCGACGAACTCGGACTTGACAACACCGACCGCAGAATGCTTGAAGCTATTATCAAATTCTACGGCGGCGGTCCTGTGGGGCTTGACACGCTTGCCGCAACTGTCGGTGAAGAAGCGATAACGCTTGAGGACGTTTACGAGCCGTATCTCATGCAGATAGGTTTTCTCTCGCGCACACCCCGAGGAAGATGTGTGACCCGTCTTGCATATGAACATTTAGACATTCCGTTTAACGCTCAGCAAAAGGATGTGCCGTCGGCTCAGGCTACTTTCTTTGACGACGGAGAAGAAGTATGAACGAAGTTTTAAAACAACTTTATGCAAGAAAATCGGTGAGAGTTTTTACCGACAAGGAAATATCCGCCGAAGACAAAGCCGCGATTTTACGCGCCGCCGCAGAAGCGCCTACCGCGGGTAATCAGCAACTATATACGATAATTGATGTTACCGACCAAAGTCTAAAAGAAAAACTTGCGGTGAGCTGTGACAATCAGCCGTTCATCGCAAGTGCAAATATGGTACTTATTTTCTGCGCCGACTGCAAAAAGTGGTACGACGCGTTTACTGACGCGGGATGTGAACCGAGAACTCCCGGTGTGGGCGACCTTTTGCTTGCCGTAAGTGACACAAACATCGCGGCGCAGAACGCGGTTACCGCCGCCGAAAGTCTCGGAATCGGCTCATGCTATATCGGCGACATCATGGAAAACTGCGAAATTCACCGCCAAATGCTCGGTCTGCCGAAATATGTCTTCCCTGCCGCCATGCTTGTGTTCGGTTATCCGACAGAGCAACAAACAAAACGCGAAAAACCCGAACGCGCTGACATGAAACACATCGTGCATGAAAACGGCTACCGCAAAATGGACAGCGCCGAACTTGAAGAATTATTCTCCAAAAATGCCCATGCAAAAGAATACAGCGATTGGATGAAGGCATTTTGCACCCGCAAGTACAACTCGGACTTTGCAAAAGAAATGACCCGCTCTGTTTCGGTGTATCTCAAGGATTTTAAAGAATGAAAAAAGCCATAGTCATAGGCTGCCCCGGCAGTGGAAAAAGTACATTTGCACGCAAACTGCAAAAGGCGACGGGTATTCCCCTCTATCACCTTGACATGCTCTACTGGAACGCCGACAAAACCTCTGTTGAAAAATCGGTGTTTCTGCAAAGACTGCAGTACATTTTAGAAAAAGACGCGTGGATAATCGACGGCAACTACGGTTCCACCATAGAAATGCGTTTAAGCGCGTGCGATACCGTTTTCTTTTTGGACTATCCGACAGATGTGTGCCTTGACGGAATAGCCGCGCGACGCGGCAGACCGCGCTCCGATATGCCGTGGGTGGAAGAAGCAGACGATGAAGAGTTTATCGCGTTCATCAAAAGTTACAATACAGAAAGCAGACCCGCTGTATTGGAGCTGCTGGAGAAATACAGCGACAAAAATATCACCGTTTTTCACACCCGTGATGAAGCGGATGAGTTTTTGAAAAGGTTATAAAATCACTCAAGTCATTGTTTGACTTGGGTGGTTTTTGTTTAGAACAGTAAATTTTAGAACAGTAAATTAATGTTTATGTTACTGCCATCTCCGCCCGAGATCCTTCGCTAACGCTCAAGGATGACAAGGGCGGGATTTAGCAAAGTGCTAAAAAAGCCTTGTTTTATCGCATTGCAACACCCCCGCTTGTCATCCTCGAACG
>JAFTXX010000047.1 GCA_017461475.1 Clostridia bacterium | reverse complement strand
GCTCCGTTCGAGGATGACAAGGCGACACAAGCTGCCTTCTTATTTGGCTATAGGTTCCGTCGCCTTTTGACCGCGCCTTCGGCGGGTCGTTAAATATGTGCTATGGGAAACACGGGGGTTGTTGCAATGCGATAAAATAAGGATTTTTTAGCACTATGCTAACTCCCGCCCTTGTCATCCTTGAGCGTTAGCGTTGCGATCTCGGGCGGAGATGTTTGTAACATAAACATTAATTTATCGTTTTCTTGACTAATCTATAATAATATGTTATAATTATATGCTAAGTAAATTGGTGTATTATTGCTTAAAGGAGGGATAGCGATGGTTGAAATAACCGAGGTGCACGCGCACAGCCGCGCCGAAAAGGCGGGCATTAAGGCGGGCGACATCCTCATTTCCATAAACGGTCACGCGATTACCGACGTGCTTGACTACCGTTTCTATCTCGCTGATACTCATATAGAGGTTGAAATTCACCGCGGAGCGGACCTTTTTACTGCTTCAATTGACAAAGGCGAGTATGACGATATAGGACTTGACTTTGCAACGCCGCTGATGGACAAAAAACAGCATTGTAAAAACAAGTGTATTTTCTGCTTTATCGACCAGTTGCCGGGTGGACTTCGTGAGTCTCTTTATTTCAAAGATGACGACTCGCGCCTTTCATTCCTGCACGGCAACTATATCACGCTCACAAACCTCAGCGAAAGCGACGTTGACCGCATTATAAATATGCACATCACGCCCATAAACATCTCCGTGCATACCACCAATCCCGAACTCCGCGTTGCCATGATGAAAAACAAAAACGCGGGCAAGGTGCTTTCCTACCTTGAAAAATTCAAAAACGGCGGCACCCACATGCGCGGTCAGATTGTGCTTTGTAAAAATGTTAACGACGGCGAGGAACTCCTTCGCACCATGCGTGACCTTGAAGAACTTTATCCCGCTATGGACTCGGTTTCCATCGTCCCTGCGGGACTTACGAAATTCCGCGACGGACTTTATCCGCTTGAAACATTCACAAAAGAGGAGTGCCGCGAAGTTATAAAAACCGTCACCGAATTCGGCGACAAATGCAAAGAAAAACACGGCACACGTCTATTCTATCCCGCAGACGAGCTTTACATCAAAGGCGAACTTCCGCTTCCCACCGCCGATTTTTATGAAGACTTCACCCAGATTGAAAACGGCGTAGGCATGATAGCGTCGCTTGCCGATGAATTCGGCACGGAGCTTGATTTTTTACCCGATTACACCGACGCTCTCGGCGACGCAAAACGCACCGTTTCCGTTGCAACAGGTGCTGCGGCATATGAATTTATCAAGTCGCTTTGTGATAAACTTATGTCACTTTGCGAAAACTTAAAAATACACGTTTACAAAATCACAAATAACTTCTTCGGTGAGCAGATAACCGTTTCGGGACTTCTTACGGGCAAGGATCTGTGCGAGCAACTTTCGGATAAACCGCTCGGCGAAACCCTCATTCTCCCTGCAAACACGCTTCGCAGTGAGGGCGACCTGTTCCTTTGTGGTATGTCAAAAGAAGAACTCGCAAAGAAACTTTCCGTTGAAGTAGTATTTTCCGCCGACGAAGGCTGTGACTTCGTTTCAAAAATTTTCGGAGCCGAACCTTTTTAACAAAGGAGGTCAATATGAAAAAACTTTTACTTTTAACCCTTGCACTTTGTCTTGTTCTTACCGCATGCAAAAAAGATACCCCCGCCGAAACCACGGCGGAGCTCACAACCGCCACATCGGAAACCACCGCTGAGACTACCACGGAAACAACAGCAGTTGAAAACACCGCCCCCGTGGTAACCGAAATAGTACCTGACTACGGCGATGATGTCGACGTAAAATACGAGGTGCTCACCCTCGATGACGAAGAGCTTAACGCTATTCTCGACGCACGTTCGGCAAGTATTCTCTCAAGTTATATCCCAAATATTTCGTCAATCAAGGAACTTGGCGGCACAGCGGAGTACGATGTAAAGCTTGCAAGTATTTATAAGACGGACAGTATTCTTTCCGCGGTGTTCTCGGGGCATTATGCAATCTACTATGAAAACAGCGAGGAGCGCGGCGACGTTCTCTATACAGTGAACCTCGACCCCTCAAGCGGCAAAATTCTTGAAACCTCGGACATTGTAAACTATGAAAAAATGGTTGACGCATTTGAAAGCCTTGCTGATGCGCCCGACTTTTCGCAGTACAACGCGGCATACGGCATTTACCCGTATGTTTCTATAAATGAAAATGAATTTTTCGTATATATTACGCAAAACGGCATATATGAAGAGGTTTTGAAATATCACATCTCTTTGGATGATGCAGTCGACTTTTTAAAAATTCAGTTAGATTAAAGGATAAAAGATATGGCAAAACCGATAATTGCAATAGTGGGCAGACCTAATGTAGGTAAAAGCACACTGTTTAACAAACTTATAGGCGAGCGCCGCGCAATAGTTGAGGACACCCCCGGTGTCACCCGCGACCGTATCTACGGCGAGGGCGAATGGTGCGGCAGAGAATTTGTCGTTATCGACACAGGCGGTATCGAGCCAAAGACCGACGATATCATATTAAAACAGATGCGCACGCAGGCTGAAATCGCCATTGATACTGCAGACGCGATAATCTTTATGTGTGATGTCCGCGCAGGGCTTGTTGCCGACGACCGCGAGATTGCCGTCATGCTCAAAAAGAGCGGCAAGCCCGTTGTCCTCGCGGTAAATAAGATAGACCGTGTCGGAAATGTACCGTTTGAGTTTTACGAGTTCTATGAACTCGGATTTGACAAAGACCCCATAGCGCTTTCGTCAATCCATGGAAGCGGCTCGGGTGATCTGCTTGACGCCATTTTTGACGAACTTCCCGCCGAAGATTACGAGGATGAAGAAGACGATTCTATTAAGGTTGCCGTAATCGGCAAGCCTAACGCGGGGAAGTCTTCAATTATCAATAAAATTCTCGGTGAGGAGCGACTTATCGTTTCCAATATTGCAGGAACCACACGCGACGCTATCGACACTAAAGTTGAGTGCGAGTGGGGCAAGTATACCTTTATCGATACCGCGGGAATCCGCCGCAAGTCAAAGGTTGAGGAAGTTATCGAAAAGTACAGCGTTCTCCGCGCACATACCGCAGTTGAGCGTGCCGATGTCTGCCTGCTAATGATAGATGCAAAAGAGGGCATCACTGAGCAGGACGAGCATATAGCAGGTATCGCGCACGAAGCGGGCAAAGCGTGCATAGTCGTAGTAAACAAGTGGGATCTTATCGAAAAGGATAACGACACAGTAAACGAGTTTACGAAGAAGATTTATAATGCGCTTTCCTACATGACATACGCACCTATTTTGTTCGTCAGCGCCATGACAGGTCAGCGCGTACAAAAACTCTTTGAGATGATAAATTACGTTAACGAGCAGTCAAAACTCCGCATTTCCACGGGTATGCTCAACGATATGCTGAACGATGCGACCGCGCGCGTTCAGCCTCCGTCCGATAAGGGCAAGCGTCTCAAGATTTACTACATGACGCAGGCAAGCGTAGCACCTCCGACATTTGTAATTTTCGCAAACAGCATTGAACTTTTCCATTTCTCCTATCAGCGCTATCTTGAAAACTGCATCCGCGATACTTTTGGGTTCCGCGGCACGCCTATCAAGATAATAATCCGCGAGCGCGGCGACAATAATTAACCTATTAAGAAAGGACAGACACCAATGTTTGTCGATCACGTAAAAATATATGTAAGAGCCGGTGACGGCGGCGACGGTAAGGTTTCTTTCCGACGCGAAAAATACGTTGCGGCAGGCGGTCCCGACGGCGGCGACGGCGGACGCGGCGGCAATATTGTGCTTAGTATCCACGAGGGCACAAACACGCTGCTCGCATTCCGCTATAAGCGCAAATTTATCGCCGCAAACGGCGAGGGCGGCAAGGCATGCAAAATGCACGGCGCAAACGGCGAAGACCTCATTATCAGCGTTCCTCCCGGAACTCTCGTCCGCGACGCTGAAAGCGGCAAGATAATCAAAGATATGTCCGATTGCGAACCGTACATCCTTTGCAAAGGCGGACGCGGCGGTTGGGGCAACCGCCATTTCGCAACCCCCACACGTCAAATTCCCCGCTTTGCGAAAGGCGGTACCAAGGGTGAGGAAAAAGAAGTCGTCCTCGAACTAAAAATGCTTGCAGATGTAGGACTTGTTGGTTTTCCCAATGTCGGTAAATCCTCGCTCATCTCCCGCATAAGCGCCGCCAAACCCAAAATTGCGAACTATCACTTCACAACTCTTTCTCCGAGTCTCGGTGTAGTAAGCACAGGCGAGGGCAAAGGCTTTGTCTGCGCGGATATCCCCGGTCTTATCGAGGGCGCGTCCGACGGTCTCGGTCTCGGACACGAATTTTTACGCCATGTTGACCGCTGCCGACTGCTTTTGCACGTTGTAGATGTTTCGGGACTTGAAGGACGTGACCCCATAGACGATATCGAAAAGATTGACGCCGAACTTGCAAAGTACAGCGAAAATCTTGCAAGCCGTCCGCAGATAGTCGTTGCCAACAAGAGCGACATGATCGAGGCTGGCACCACCGACATCGAAGCGTTTGAAAAATACGTAAAAGAGAAGGGCAGAAAACTCATTTACGTCAGCGCTCTGAACGGCGAAAACCTTGATAAGCTCGTGCGTATGACCGCGGAAGAACTTGAAAATCTCCCGCCACTCACCATTTACGAACCCGAGTACACCGAGGAAGATGCAGCGATACCCAAGGGTGAGCGCGTCACCGAGATACGCCGCGATGACGGTGTGTTCTTCGTCGAGGGCGAATGGCTTTACAACCTCATGGGTCAGGTCAACACTGAGGATTACGAGTCGCTTTCGTTCTTCTCGCGCGTACTTCAAAAAGCGGGCGTTATCGAAATGCTCGAAGAAAAAGGCTGTACCGACGGCGACACCGTCAATATCTACGGCTTTGAATTTGATTTTGTTAAATAACTGAATAAAATTAGTAAAAAACGCAAATACTGTGACATTACTTTTTCAGGAGGTCACTTTATTTGCGTTTTTTGAAAATTTTTTCACTATTGGTTGTTGTTTCCGCAGTTTTGTATCTAGTTTGCTTTGCATCGGGCGGCAGCGTTTATGAAGATGTTGTAAGACTTCATGTCATTGCTAATTCCGACAGTGAGGCAGACCAAAATATAAAACTCTCTGTACGCGATATGGTAATTGAAAAATACTCGGCAGAACTTTCAAAATATACCGATCGTGACGAGGCGCTTGCCGCCGCCGAGACTATGCTCGGCGATATTGAGAGTGATGTTAATGCTTACCTAGCCGATAAGTCGGACTATACATGCACTGTAACAATAGAGGACAGTTATTTCCCAACCAAAACCTACGGTGAATACAGCTTGCCGCGCGGCAATTATACTGCTCTCTGCATCCGCCTCGGCAAAGCCGAGGGACAAAACTTCTGGTGTGTCCTCTTTCCGCCCCTATGTCTCGGCGCAAGCAGTGCAGACGATAAAGAACTGTTTGCGGATTGCGGTTTAACTGACGACGAATATAACCTTATGCGCACCCAAAAACCCGTTTATAAACTCAAATTTCACCTACTTGAACTTTTTGCAGGAAAATAAAAAATATTTTTGTAAATTTTTGGAATGTGTATTGACTTCTTTTTCTTTATGTTGTATAATAACGTCACAACATGGAAAAAAATGTAACGCGAGGACGACAATATGATAGTATGCGAAATAACACAAGAAAGCAAGGAAGAAAATACAGTATACGGTTTTAGATTTTACGATAAGCAGAGTGGGGAACCGGTCTGCATAGTAGATGATGTTTTTACAGACAAAAAATCCGCACACGCACTGTGCGAAACAATAAACCAAAGCGACATCAGCCCTGAGCATATCCAAGACATAATAGAAGACGCCGTCGGCAGTTTGTGAGTGGTAAATTAATGTTTATGTGTTCAAGCAAACATCTCCCCGCGAGATCCTTCACTTCGCCCATACTCGCTTTGCGAGTATGGCAGGAACCTTCGGTTCCTTGTGCTCCGTTCGAGGATGACAAGCGGGGGTGTTGCAATGCGATAAAACAAGGCTTTTTTAGCACTTTGCTAAATCCCGCCCTTGTCATCCTTGAG
>JAFTXX010000046.1 GCA_017461475.1 Clostridia bacterium | reverse complement strand
AGACAGCGCGGCAGATCTTGAAGGTCAGCCTATGCCAAAACCGTCCGAGTTTCTATCCGCAAAGCAAAAGGACGGCTCAACGCTCTGTGCTACCGAGATATACGAAAACGTATGGCAGTGGCTTTCCGACCGTGGATGCGCCACTATCGTTTCTCCGCAGCTCATTGAACGCTTCGCTATGGCAAGCGCACGATGGATTCAATGCGAGTCCCTCACAAGTGAGCTCGGTTTTCTCGCAAAGCACCCAACAACGGGTGCTGCAATACAGTCGCCGTATGTGGCGATTGCAAACACATATATGACACAGGCAAATCGCCTGTGGTCGGAAATATACCAAATCGTCCGTGAAAACTGCACCTGCGAATACGGCGGAGCCAATCCGCAAGACGATTTGATGGAGCGACTCTTAACCGCTCGGAAAGGAAAATTCAATGACTAATTTCAAAACCGCCGAAAGTGTCTGCAAAGGACACCCCGACAAGCTCTGCGACCTTATTGCAGACAGAATCCTCGATGAATGCGTTTCTCTCGACCCCTGCTCTCGTGTTGCCTGTGAAGTAATGGCGACCAAGGGCAGGATTTTTGTTTGCGGAGAAACCACCTGCAACGGCAGTGTCAACATTCGCCGTATCGTCCGTGATACTCTCCGTGAGGTTGGATACAATCCGCTCAAGTTTATCGTCTTTGTGTATGTACATCGCCAGAGTCCCGACATCAAGAACGGCGTTGACCGTGCTCTCAGTGTAAGAGGTACTTCCAACAAAGACATCTTTGCAACCACGGGTGCAGGCGACCAGGGCACCGTTTACGGTTATGCCACAAGCGAAACCTGGCAGAAGCTCCCCCTCCCCGTAGTACTTGCAAACAGCATCTGCAAGCGCCTTGACGAAGCTATGAACAACCACACCATCCGTGGCATCGGTCCCGATGGCAAGGCACAGGTTACCGTGGAGTACGAAAACGGCGAACCCAAACGCATCGACAACATCATCGTATCGGTGCAGCACGCAAAGAACAAAGACCTCAAGGAACTCCGCCGTGAAATCATCACCGAAATTCTCTACCCTCTTTTTGACAGCTCGGTAGTTGATAACGATACCGAAATCCTCATCAACCCCTCGGGCAGATTTGTCGAGGGCGGTCCCGCCGCTGACACGGGTCTTACCGGTCGAAAGATTATGGTAGACACCTATGGTGGACTTGCTGCTCATGGCGGCGGTGCATTCAGCGGTAAGGATGCAACCAAGGTAGACCGCAGCGGTGCGTATATGGCAAGAGCCGTGGCTCGAAATGTTATCGGCGCACATCTTGCAGACGAATGCCAGGTTGCAATCTCCTACGCAATCGGTAAAGCCGAGCCTACCGCAATCGAAGTGAATACCTTCGGCACGGGCATCGTCAGCGATGATATCATCCGCAAGGCTATCACCGATGTGTTCGACCTTCGCCCTGCGGCAATCATCTCTCTGCTCCGTCTGCGTACACCTCGTTTTGCAGATACCACAGCCTATGGTCATTTCAACGGCTACAAAGGCACATGGGAAAGCCTCGACAAAACCGCAGAACTGAAGAAGGCGGTGGAAAAGTATGTTGATTGAAAAGAAAAACACAGCCGACCTTCTTCCGGCAGAGTATAACCCTCGAAAAGACCTCAAGCCCGGCGATGCCGAGTACGAAAAACTGAAGCGCTCCATTGAACAGTTCGGCTATGTTGAACCCGTCATCTGGAACAAGACCACCGGCAGAGTTGTCGGCGGACATCAGCGACTCAAGGTTCTTATGGATATGGGTATCACCGAGGTTGAATGCGTGGTTGTTGAGATGCCCGAAGACAAAGAAAAGGCACTCAACATTGCTCTCAACAAAATCTCGGGTGATTGGGATAAAGAGAAACTTTCACTCCTCATTGCGGACTTGCAGGGTGCGGATTTTGATGTATCTCTTACAGGCTTTGAAGCTACAGAGATTGACGACCTCTTCAAAGGTACTCTCAAGGACGGCATCAAGGATGACGACTTCGATGTTGAAGCCGAACTCAAAAAGCCTACCACCACAAAGGCAGGCGACATTTGGGTCCTTGGCAAGCACCGCCTTATCTGCGGCGATAGCACCAAGGCTGAAACATTCGAACTCCTTATGTCCGGTAACAAAGCAAACCTTGTTGTAACCGATCCCCCTTACAATGTCAACTACGAAGGCTCGGCTGGTAAAATCAAAAACGACAATATGGCAGACCAAGCCTTCTATGAATTTCTGCTCTCTGCATTTGAGAATGCGGAAAAAGCGATGGCGGACGATGCGTCCATTTATGTTTTCCATGCAGACACCGAAGGACTCAACTTCCGAAGAGCTTTCTCGGATGCAGGCTTCTATCTTTCCGGCACTTGCATTTGGAAAAAGCAGTCACTCGTTCTCGGTCGCTCTCCGTACCAATGGCAACACGAACCCGTCCTCTTCGGTTGGAAGAAGAAGGGCAAGCACCAATGGTACACAGGCCGAAAGGAATCCACAATCTGGTCTTTCGACAAGCCTAAGAAAAACGGCGACCACCCCACTATGAAACCCGTGGCTCTTATCGCATACCCCATTATGAACTCCTCGCTTACAAACTCCATCGTCCTTGACCCCTTCGGCGGTTCAGGCAGCACCCTTATTGCTTGCGAACAGACCGACCGTATCTGCTACACCGTAGAGCTTGATGAAAAGTTCTGCGATGTAATCGTTAAGAGATACATTGAGCAGGTTGGCACAAGCAAGGATGTAAAGGTACAGCGAGACGGACTTACCTTCTCTTATGAAGAGGTCTGCGAAGACGCAGAATCTAAAAAATAATTACAAAGGGCTGGTGCAAAATGGGACAAATCATAATCGATGATGCACTTAATGGACTGTCGCAGCTAAAAAGCGAAAGTGTCGATGTCTGTGTTACATCTCCTCCGTATTATAACCTTCGAAACTATGACGCAGACGGACAAATCGGGTTAGAAAGCACACCGCAAGAGTATATAAACAGGCTCGTTGCCGTATTTCGAGAAGTAAAACGCGTCCTTAAACCAGACGGTACTCTCTGGATCGTTATAGCAGATTCTTATGCCGGTAGCGGCAAAGGCAGGTACAAAAATGGTATAACCATCGAGAAAATGCTCAGCAAAAAGCAGCAAGGAAACAAAGGAACTTGGATGGGAACTTTGGAAAAAACTACGACAAATGGCTATAAGCCCAAAGACCTCATCGGAATACCGTGGCTTCTTGCTTTCGCTCTACGTGATGACGGCTGGTTTTTGCGCTCAGACATTATTTGGGACAAATCCGGGAATGTCTTTCCTGAAAGCGTGAAGGACAGGTGTACTAAAGCTCATGAATATATTTTCATGCTTTCAAAAAACAGAAAATACTATTATGACGCAGAGGCAATAAAAGAACCTGTAGCAAAGTCAAGTCTTAAACGTGCTAAATACGGATGGCACGGCAAGGGTGATCATGGGCAAGGAAATTACGCCGGACTCGGCTCGGTTGAAAAAATGGGTTCACGCTTTGTAAATGCAAACGGTAGAAACAAGAGAGACGTGTGGCACATAAATACGCATGCGTATAAAAATGAGCATTTTGCTTCTTATCCGCCGGAACTCATACGCCCATGCATATTAGCCGGATCTAAAAAGGGCGGCATTGTGTTAGACCCATTTATCGGAAGTGGAACAACAGCTATGGTTGCTTTGCAGGAGGGACGAGATTACATCGGCATTGACATTCAGCCAAAGTATAAAGACTTAATTGAAGAACGGCTTGCCACTGTGTTGTTTACACAAACACCTCCACAAAACATTGTGTAGTAATCGTATTGATATACCTCGACGTTAGAGTTAATATGTGACTACCAAAACAAAGGAGGTCATAACAATGACAACTACAAACACAACCATCAAAATCAACGCACAGGGTGCAGAGAGAAAACGCCTGGTACTTACCATTGCAAAGTGGCTCGGCTGCGAAGCAAAATACCTCGGTGCACCGAGCTTCGCATACGAAGTCGACTACTTCACCATCGACAAAAGCGGAAGCCTTACCTTCGACAGCAGAGCCGACAGCGAGGTAATCGAGCGACTTCTTGAACACCTCTACGATGAAGGCTTCGACATTGACCAGAGTTTGGCAGATGAGGATACTGAAGAAACCGCAAAGGTGGAAATCAACATCCCGATGGCTGAATTCACAGAAACCTCGCTCAAGAACCTTTTCGCCCTGGTCGAATCCAAAGGCAACCTCATCAGCAGAGCCTTCAACCTCGGCAGAGCGAACATTGACCTTGAGGGCGATGCTCTGAAGTTCAATTGGCTACCTACTGCCCCCACCCCCGAAGAGGTCAAAGCCTACTCACATTTCATTTCCGCACTCTGCAAGATGGCGAAAACGCAGAAACGCATCAACGCAAAGGAAAAGAAAGTGGACAACGAGAAATACGCATTCCGTTGCTTCCTGCTCCGCCTCGGCTTCATCGGTGAGGAGTTCAAAGCAGAGAGAAAAATTCTGCTCCGCAACCTCACCGGCAGTTCCGCATTCAAGAATCCTGCAGAAAAGGAGGTAGGCTGATATGTACACTCCTTCCAAGAGAATCATCGAAATGCTCCGTGAGAATTATCCCGAAGGCACACGTGTAAGACTTGTACACATGAACGATTTCCAGGCTCCGCCGGTTGGAACCTTGGGTACGGTTCGCGGTGTCGATGACATCGGTAGCATTATGGTAAGATGGGACACGGGCTGTTCTCTTTCCGTTGCATACGGCGAAGATTGCTGCGAAAAGGTATCTGAATAGAGGTGTTAACATGAAGCAACACAAAATCAGAGTGCTAAAAATTTCCCCTAAGATGCCGCCTGAGGTTGTTACACTGGATAACAACCTTAGAGCACTGCAAGAAGCGGTTTCTATCGGTGCAGATTATGTCGGATTAATTGAGATTATTCACCTTGATGAAAACGCCTGTATTCTTTGCAATGAAGAAGGCAAGCTAATCCCCCTTGAACCTAACCGAAGATTCAAGAACGACATCCTATGCGGGGTATTCTATATTACCGGGCAAGATGATAACGGTAATCTCACTTCGCTCTCAAAACCTTTGCTTGCACACTATACCGAAGTATTCTCAACTTCCGAAATCATATCTCCTGCCGAAGCAGAACATGCCATATATAATCCAAGTACATTCTGCAAGGTAATAATGACAGACAAAATTCGTGAGCAAATCCTCGACATTCGTAACAGCGGTGTTACCAATATGTTTGATGGGTACACCGTTCAGCGTATCGCTTATGAAAAAGGCTACTATGAACTTGTTTGCTACATCGAAGAACACCCAAACGAATACGTGAATTTCATTCTTACAGGCAAGGCATAAACTACACAAATTTACTACCAAAACATTGTGTAGTTTATGGCGAAATAAAGCTTGCTATTAGTACACTTCAGAGGTAATATACACATACCGAAAGGAAAACACCACAAGATAGAGGGGTACAAAGAAATGAAAAATACAAGATTTGGTATTGAGATTGAATTCACCGGCATTACAAGAGTCAAAGCTTCAGAGGTTGCAGCCGAGTTCCTCGGAGGCACAAGAACCTACGAAGGCACCTACTACCACACATACGCAGTAACGCAGCCGGATGGCCGCAAGTGGAAGTTCATGAGCGATGGAAGCATCGCAACAAGAAAAAAGGTTAACGGCGAAACGGTTTACGCCGACAACGATTACAGCGTTGAGCTTGTAAGCCCCATCCTTACCTACGAAGAGGACATCGAAACCCTCCAGGGTTTGGTAAGAGCCCTCCGCAAGGCAGGCGGTTTTGCGAACTCCTCCTGCGGAATTCACATTCACCTTGACGGCTCGAACCACACACCGAGAAGCATCCGAAACTTCATCAACATCATCGCAAGCAAAAACGACCTCCTTTACAAGGCACTTCAAATCAAGTCCGAAAGAGCAAGATTTTGCAAAAAGATGGATGAAACCCTGGTAGCCAAAATGAACAACCGCAAGCCGGACTCCTTCAGCCAAATCGAGGACATTTGGTACGAAGGCTACGGCGAAAGCAGAAGCACTCACTACCACCACTCAAGATACCACTTCCTGAACCTCCACAGCTTTTTCCACGGCCACCGCACAGTTGAACTTCGCGGCTTCAACAGTACCCTTCACGCCGGCGAGATCAGAAGCTACATAGTTCTTGCCCTCGCCCTCAACGAGCAGGCCTTAACACAGAAATGTGCAAGCACCAAGAAACCCCAGGTCGAGAATGAAAAATTCGCAATGAGAACTTACCTCAACCGCATCGGCTTCATCGGTGACGAGTTCAAGAATTGCAGAGAACACCTCACCAAGCACCTTTCAGGCTCAGCGGCTTGGAGATTCGGTGCATAAGAAAAAACATACCCCACCGACCGCTTCGGCGGTCTTAAGGTGGTAGAAGGGGTTGAACCCCAAAAGGAGGAAACATACATGAACAGAACAATTTACCTTGCATACGGTTCGAACCTGAACCGTGAACAGATGGCCCACCGTTGCCCCACAGCGCGAGTTCTTGGCACGGCCGAGCTTACGGACTACCGCCTGTTCTTCCGTGGCAGACACGCCAATTCTGTGGCCACTGTGGAGCCTTGTGAAGGGTCCTCGGTACCGGTCTTGCTTTGGAGCATCACCCCGACAGACGAAAAAGCTCTCGACCTTTATGAAGGCTTCCCTCGCCTTTACCGCAAAGAAACTGTCAAGGTGAAGTTTGAGAAGAAAACGGTAAAGGCTATGGTTTACATAATGAACGACCTCTACCCCTGTGGTATGCCGAGTGCATACTACTATAACACCATCCTGCAAGGATACAAAACTGCAGGCTTCGACTCTCGAGTTCTTAAAGATGCTGTCGATTACTCCATCACCAAAGCCGAAAGCTGACCCCGAAATATACACAATTTCACCCCTCAAAGATTGTGTATGTTATGC
Organism: Clostridia bacterium; assembly: GCA_017461475.1. Taxonomy (GTDB): domain Bacteria; phylum Bacillota; class Clostridia; order Oscillospirales; family CAG-272; genus UMGS902. The sequence continues at coordinate 1,899 of JAFTXX010000046.1, read as the reverse complement.
GAAAATATAACTGGCTATTATCTCTCTTTAGAGTTAATATGTGTATACCGAAAAGAACACGGAGGTAACACAAAAATGAAAAAGATTGAAGCATTTGAGAAGGCAATTGCAGAAAAGACAGACCTTCGCACTGCAGGCATTAACCCCACAGCATTTTGGGCATACAGAAGAAGCATTGATGCCGACAACCAGAGCATCGACTTCTCAGATTGCATTTGGGAAAACGAAATCGAGGAAATTGCTAACTGCCTTAAAGAAAACGGCATCTACGAATTCACGATTTCAAGCACCTTCTCCGGTCTTATTACAACTCTTGCGGAGTTCGAGAAGCATGGCTTTAAGATGGCAGGGCTTACAGAGATCAATGCAAACTACACAGACATTGGCACAAACAAGCGAGCAAGAGTTCCTGCAATCAGAATGTTGAACTATTGATGTGCCTGGCATAACAATTGACATTTAACAAAGAACATGATAATAAATGGTGTCACAATATTCACAAATCGGTCTCGAAAAGATTGTGTACATTATGCGAATATATAACTTGCTATCATCCGGCTTTAGAGTTAATATACACATACCGAAAGGAACACCGGAGGACACCACAATGAAAGACATTAGAACCGCACTTACAAAGATTGATGAGCTCACAATCGCAAAGGCCACCTTCGAGGAGCACTTCACCAAGACCGCCGAAAAAGCAACCTTCACCTTCAACGGTTGGGACGGCAAATCCTACGATGGCGAAACCCGCACCGCTTACATTTACACCACAAACCTTCCCGGCTTTGAAAACGCAAAGTTCATCAAGGTTGGCAAGGGAGTTCACTTCCTTTGCGAAGACTACCAGGTTGAAGAAAAAGCGACCGGCGAAAAGCACCCCTCCACCTGGTGGGCAGTTGACGTTGCAAGAGTATAAAGGAGGACACGGCAATGTGGAAAGAGGGCGCACTCAGAGTCAACAATAGCACCTTCCATTACTGGATCAAGGTTTTCGAGGATGGCAGCCGCTTCGGTATTAACGGCGGTAGAATTTCAAAGCTCATGCTTAAGCGCAACAACGAGATTGTATGCAACTTCGACAGAGGTTGGGATGTGAAGCCGGTCGACAACGACACCGAGCTTGCACTTGCGATCCTGATTGCAAGCGACAATTAAGGGTATAAAATACACAGTTTTTGCCTTGAATGTTTGTGTACTATATTATCCCTAAAACCCTTGCTATTACTGTGTTTTAGAGTTAATATGTGTACAACAAAAGGAAAGCGGAGGACGCTAAAATGACAACATTCAAGAATTTCAAAAACCAGGTAGCAAAGATCGAAAAGCAGAACGACCTTATCGATGCGCACATCGCAATTTGCAGAGCATACAGTGCCTACAAAATCACCCACACACAGTTCACCGAACTTCGCAAGGCGATGATCGCAAAGAGAGCCGAAAAGCATATCGCTTGGGGCGAAGGCATTTAAGCGCCAACACCGAATAATCGAAAAGCTCCTGCGGGAGTTTTTCTCGTTACAGCCGTAGGGCTGTTTTTTTATTACCTTTAAGGAGTGGATAGACATAGCAAAGAAATACACCCCTACCAAGTTCAAGGCAAAGGACTCGCACTATGACAAAGCCTCCGCCGACTATGCGGTCAGCTTTATTGAGTGCCTCTGTCATACAAAAGGCACCTGGGCGGGTAAACCTTTCACACTCCTTGACTGGCAAGAGCAAATCATTCGTGACCTCTTCGGAATACTGAAACCGAATGGGTACAGGCAGTTCAACACCGCCTACATTGAAATACCGAAGAAAATGGGCAAATCGGAGCTTGCGGCTGCGGTTGCCCTTTTGCTTTGTTGTGGCGACGGTGAGGAACGCGCCGAGGTTTACGGCTGTGCCGCAGACCGT
>JAFTXX010000045.1 GCA_017461475.1 Clostridia bacterium | reverse complement strand
TGTCGCAGGAGAAGCGGAGATGATAACGTCAGCCGAAGGAGCCTCAACGTCTTCGCACTTGTTTGTGCAGTAGTAAGTGCCGTCAGCCTTTACTACGTAAGCATGCTCTGTGCAAACGAATTCAACTTCCTCGGTCTTGGTCGCGCCGCATCCAGAGCAAGTGTAGGTCTTAACGCCTGCCGCATCCGGAGTAGCCTCGGTGGTGATTTTACCGTCGTCCCATGTACAAACATTGGTCTCATTGAGAGTGATGGTATAAGCAGTTACGTGCGCATCGACGGTAGCCTGACGTGCGAGAGTAGTGTTGGAATAACTGTGAGAATCAACATTTACGGTAAGGGTAGCCGCAACATCATCGGTTGCGAAAGTACCGTACTTCATGGTGATGAACTGCTTAGCGATCTTAGTGGTTCTGCCATCAGCCTCAGTGGAAATGTTAACTACGGTCTCCTTGGTGTTCTTGATATGATAATCGCCTGTAATAGTGGAATTATCGTTGAGGTTAAGTGTGTACTTGTCAAACGAACCGCCGGAATAGGAGTAACCCATGTTATGGTCGCCGATACGACCGGTGGGAAGGGTGGTTGCATCGTAAAGGTTTACAACGGTCTCACAGTTTTCAGTGGTGGATGCCGCGTAATTCTTGTTGCCGGTGGTGGATGCCGCATAAAGGATGTTGAGAGCCGCTTCATGGTGCTTGCCCTTTTCAACATTGAGTGTTACCTTCTTGTTTGAAACGGTGAGGTTGTTTGCACCGAATACGTCGCCGAGGTAAATGCGGTTGTAGAATACAGTCTCGGAAGTGCCGCTTGCGGAAGAGCTGCTTGTGGACATGGTAGCACCGTCGAGGTTGATGGTGATGTCCTTTTCGGCAGAATCGCTTTCGGTTGTAAGATAGTTACCTGCGATAACGAAGATATTAGCCTCATCGTGAACTCTTACATAGCCAAAGTCGAGGTCGTTCCAGCCGCCTACAATAACATTGCAAGCCTTGCCCTTGAATACGATGTTGTTAAACTCGGTAGGACCTGCGAGGAAGAGACGGCCCTCGGAGCCGGTGTTGATAAAGCCGGTGGTGGCATTGCCGTTTGCATCGACAACGCCGCTAAAGGTAATCTTCTTTTCGTATGCGGGAAGATTAATGCGTGCGCCGTTGAGGTCAAAACGCGAGGTGAGCAGTACGGTACCGCCCGTCTTCGCAAGTCTCTTTACAGCCTCTTCAAGAGTTGCAACGCCGCTTGCGGAAGTGAGACCGTCGTTTGCGTCGCTGCCGGAGGTCACGCCTGCGTCATACTTTGCAACGTAAACGGTGGGAGCGTCGGTCTGCGAAACGAGAGCCGCGCCGCAACCCGAGCAAAGAACTTCGTATGCGCCGGTCTCGGCGTTCTCGGACCAGACGTAGTTGGTGTTTTCGTGGTTGTTCTCATCAAGCGCAAGAGTTTCGGTTCCTACTGTTGCACCGCAGTCCAAGCAAACGACGTTTGCTGTACCCTGTGTGCTGCAAGTCGAAGCAGTAACGGTCTTAGTGGTAACATTGACGTGGTTGCAATCAGTGGAACTGCCGCACTCGTCGCAAAGTTTATCTTCGTTTGCGTCAACGTGACCGTCAAGTTTATTTACGCAGTAAACCGCGTAGGTGCTCTGTGTTACGGTGATGTTGCTGCCGTTGCCTGCGAAGAGAGCCGCGTCGGCAACTGCGTTTTCATTTCTCTGATCCGCATATACAGTCCATACCGCGGTAGCGGATGCAGCAACATTGTTAATTGCGGTAAGTGTGGTGATGTCCGCGCCCTCTTTAAGAACGAGGTCTACATAGTAGGTGTATGCGTCGCCGATGAAGTTAGCGCCGTTTTCAGTATTGGGGAACATGCACGCGTAAAGCGTGGTAATGTCGACCTTGCCGTCAACAATAATGGTAGAGGTGGAGTCGGCACTGAGGTTGCCGCCGTTTGTGCCAAAGGGAGTAATCTGATTTACGGTAAGCGTGTCTTTATCATTTACAGTACCGAGAGTCATCTTAACGGTACCCGTGCTTGCGACAGCCGAGAAACGGTTACCGCCTGTGATAAGGTGCCATGCGCCCGAACGAACGGTGACGTCACCTGCGAGTGTGCCGTCAACTGCGTCGGTGTTTTTGCCGCCGATGAGGTACCACTTATATGTGGTGGAATCAGAGTTTGTGGTAACACCTTCGCCGATAACAACGGGGTTGTTCTGAGCAACGATGTAAGACGCACCGCTTGCGGTAAGTTTGATATTTTCAACAGTCAGTTTGCCGCCCGCATAGAGAACCTTATTGTTAGATGCGTAAGCGAGTTCGCCGCCGGTAATTTTAAACTCTACGCCGTCGGGGGTATAGATGTTCTGTGTGAGGGTTGCCTTGTCAACGATGTGGAGTGTGATAGCATCAGCGCCCGTCTCGGCAACTGCCGCCGCGTAACTCATAGCGTCGTCCAAAGAAGCAAATGCTGTATCGGCGGAAAGACCGATGTCGCTTTCAATAACAACAGTGTCTTCATCAAGAACGGTACCTGTGGTGGCAACATAAATGTCGGTGCCTACAGTCCAGTCCTCATATACGTTAACGCCGCAGCAGGTGTGAGTGTAGAGAATGCAGCCGTTGTCCGCATCGTAGGAAATGGCGATTCCCTCTTCGTGATTGTTTTTGTCGATTTCAACAACAACGTCTTTTTCAACGATTCCTCCGCAACCGGCGGTACAAACTACGTTCTTGTAACCGGTTGCAAGACATGTGGGAGCGAGGGTGATAACATCCTCGGTGGTTGCATGTGTACAGTCAGCGGCGCCGCAAACAGAGCAAGTGCCGTCAACCATAACGTGGTCCTCGGTGGTGCCGATGGTGGCAGCATCGTTACAGTAGCAGGATGTAGCGTGTCCGCCCTCAACCGCAACATACTTCGCATCGAGGTCGTGCTCATGGAATGTATCAAGTTCGGGACCCTTGTCGGTGAAGATCCAGTAATCGGCAGAAAGAGCGTTGAAAGTAGCCGCGCTTGCGTAGTTGTCGGTGGTGACCATGGTAACGTAAGAAGTTACACCGTGGGTTTCGCCGAGGTCAAGCGCGTAGTTGTTAGTTACTACAGAAGCAGTGCTGATTGCTGCGATGATAGCAGCCTCGTATGTATCGTTATTGTTTACAACCGAGCCGCTGTTGTAGTTACCTGAAACGGTGTAACCACCCGTTTTAGGGTTACCTGTACCGATGATACCGGCAGTTGCCGCGCTATCAACAGGGCAGTAAATCTTGCCGGTGTTCATACAGTTGGTAACATAGATATCGGTTGCGGTGGGATGAGGCGCAGGATAGGAACGGAAGTAACCGATGATACCGCCGACATACTTCGCCTTTGCAGAAACATTTCCTGTGTTCAGGCAGTTGTTGATCTTAGTGGTAGCACCGGTTGCATTGTTGGTGTAAAGACCGATGATACCGCCGGTGCATGATCCGTCGGCAGAAGTGGTGGTAGCGGTGATAGCGGCGTAGTTTGCACAGTTTTCAACATTGAAAACGCCGTTTGTAGCCATGGAAGGAATATCATAACGGCCGATGATACCGCCGACATTGAGTGTACCGGTAACAGCAGCCTTGTTTACACAGCCGTCAATCTTTGTGCTGCCGCCTGCGGTAGAGCCATATACACGGCCGACAATACCGCCTATATGCTCCGAAGAGCCGGTAATAGTACCTTCATTAATACAGTTCTTGATAAGGATGTCGCCTGTACCCGCGTCAACTGAGCCAACGAAGCCTGCCGCACGTGCGGTGCCCGAAACGGCAACCTTGTTTACGCAGTTTTCAATAGTACCGGAAGACTTGATATAGCCGGCGATACCGCCCGTAGCCGCGCCTGTAGAGGTAACCTTACCATCAACAGTGAGGTTCTTTACGGTAGCGCCGCTTATCTGGCCGAAGAGACCTGCGGAACCTGCCGCGGTGATGTCAAGACCTTTTACAGTATGTCCGTCACCGTCAAAGGTACCGGTAAAACTAACGTCCGCATTACCGATGGGGGACTGAGTGAGACCTGTAAGGTCGATATCAGCAGTCAGTTTGTAACTGCCCGCCCATTTGGTCGAGTCGCCCATAATGGCTATGAGCGCGTCTGCAGTCGCTATTTCCGTAACTTCGTCAGTGTTCGCGACAGTCTCTGTGTCCGCGTCGGTTTCTTCCGCGCTGACAGGGAGAGTAATCGGAAACATGCTGAGAAGCATGCAGAGTACGAGCAGAATGCTTAAAAGTTTCTTTTTCATGATTCTTTTCCCCTTATAAAATTATTTACAAAAAATTTGTACACAAATAACATAAAAATGGATGTATTTTTTCCATCCAAATTTATAATATCCCACAAAAGGCGCGGCTACAAGACCAAAGATTTTTAAAAATTTTTTAAATTTTTGTACTTTGAGAAACAATTTGTTTTATTTTAGGAAACTTCGCGCCTTTGCGACCCTATATTTGCATTATATTAGATGCTTTGGGCAAAGTCAACAACCCAAGTGCCCGTTTGGGGCATCTGATGTCTTTTTTGCACAAAGTAATACTTTTTTGCACTTTGTGATACAGTTGTGAAAAAATGTTTATGTTACGACAATATCAATCTAATTTGTAGGGGACGACGTCCCCTACAATGTTAGTGCGTCGCGATTACTCGCATAAACATTAATTTAACCGATTTTATAGCCCATACAGGTATGTGCGTTATTTTATCCTTGCTACGGGGCATGATATTGAGTATAATAATAAACAAGGAGGCGAAAAAATGAAAAAGAAAGAAAAAAACCATAAAGTGCGCGACTTTTATCGTGCTATGATTCAGGAATACAGGACGAACAAGCTATCCTTCTTACTATACATCATACTTCGTACCATAGTCATAGCGATTGCTGTACTGCTGTTCCTCAACGGAAGTTACGAAAGCGCTATGCTGTGCGTATTCACGCTGATACTGTTTCTGCTACCCGCGTTTGTTCAAAAAACATTCAAAGTTGAACTGCCGACCGCGCTCGAAATAATAGTGCTGGTGTTCATCTTTGCCGCCGAAATCCTCGGAGAACTCGCGGAATACTATGTAAAAATCCCGATTTGGGACACGATGCTCCACATAACGACAGGTTTCCTTGCCGCGGCAATGGGACTTTCGCTTATCGACTTACTTAACCGAAGCGACAGATTCAATTTTAAGTTGTCACCGTTCTTTGTGGCGATGGTTTCGTTCTGTTTTTCGATGACGATAGGCGTTTTGTGGGAATTCTTTGAGTTCGGCGCGGACTGCCTCTTGCGTACGGATATGCAAAAAGACATGGTGCTTGACTATATCTCCTCAGTTGCGCTCAATCCTAACGGCAAAAACGACCCCGTGATAATTGACGGCATAATAGACGTAGTAATAAACGGCGAAAGCCTGGGCGTTGGCGGTTACCTCGATATCGGTTTGTTTGATACGATGAAAGATTTGATAGTAAACTTCATCGGCGCCGCAGTGTTCTCGGTTATCGGTTATTTTTATTCCAAGTACAAAGGCAAAAGCAAAGGTTCAAGTATTGTCCAAGGTTTGAAGATAGAGAAAAAGAAAGAGGAATAGCAAAAAATCCCGCCTTGGCGGGATTTTTTGTTTCATATAATACGCATAATGACACGCACAAATCCGTAGGGGCGAATAGTATTCGCCCGTTTTGCAAAGCGTAGATGTTATACAAGCGGGCGATTGATAATCGCCCCTACGAGGTTGGGGGTAATTTATACACTGACAGTCACATATACGCACAAATCCGTAGGGGCGAATAGCATTCGCCCGTTTTGCAGGGATTAGATGCCCGACAAGCGGGCAACCTGAAATCGCCACACGAAATTTGTGGGAAAAATACACAAAACAAAAAAGGAAGACCGAAGTCTTCCTTTTTTATTTTGTTTTGACTGAATTAGTCAGCAACTACAACCTGGTTGATGGTCTTGTATACGGTGATGTATACAACGCCGTCTTCGTATGCAGCAACTGCTTCGAGGTCAACGGTGCAAGTGATTGCATCGTCGAAGTTCTTAGCGCCTGCTTCAGGAACGAGGATTTCAGCGCCGTTGTTAGCGATTACCCAGTTATCGAAGATACCGTCGGTGGGCTCGGTGATTTCTTCAACAAGCTCGCCGTCGATTTCGTAGAACCAGTACTCAACCTTTGCATCGCCAAGGGTGATCATGGTAGAGCCGATGCTGTCTTCGTCAGCCTCTTCATCGTAGAGCTCGTTGAGAACTACGTTGGAGAAGTCGTAATCGTCAGCGTCAACAACGTTGTTAACGGTGATAACCTTAACGTTTACGTCAACTGCTTCGCCAGCGGTCATGCCGTCTTCGCCGATAAGCTCAGCAACGGTGATAGTGTCAGCGTTTACGAAGTCGATGTCATCAACGTCAACTGCTACGTAGTCGATCTTGTCTTCATTAGCGTCTGCGCATGCTTCAAGAGCCTCAATGAGGGTCTCTTCAGCTTCTTCAATGGTTTCACCCTTCTGGTAGATTACAGTGCCTGCGCCCTCGATGGTGGTGAGAGGATCGTCAGACTCTTCTACTTCGCAGGTGATAGCGTCAACAACTTCAAGGGTCTTGAGGTTGATAACGTTGGTGATGGTAACTACATAAACTGCGTCATCATCATCAGAAGTGTTTTCGAGTTCAACACCGGTGTCAACAGTGGTGATGTACCATGTCTCGTCGCTGCTGGAAGTAGCTGCGTCGTTCCAGTCAAGTACATCGGTGGTAGAAGTGGTAGCCCAGAGAACGATGAGGTCGGAGGAAGCTGCAAGAACTTTACCTTCGCCTACGAAAGAGTTGTCTGCGCCCTGAACGCCTACGCGAGAACCAACGTTGCCTTCTTCATCGATAACGATGATAACAGTGTCAGCGTTTACGGTTACGCGCTCTGCGTCGATCTCGTCATCAGCGGTAAGAGCATTGGTCTTAGCGTTGTTGTCAGAGAAGAGGATACCTTCGGTAGTAGTACCGGTTACGAAGAAGGAATCATCTTCGCCGTATGCGTTGGAAGCGATGGTGTAAACACCGTCATCTTCGTCAACAACTGCAACAACTACTTCGTTAACAACATCCATAGCTGCAGCGTAGTTGCCGTACTTGTTGTAGTCGGAAGGAGAGTTGAACATGTCAACATAGCTTGCGAGAGTTGCAGGATCAGCAGTGGTGTCGAATTCGTCTTCCTCAGCGTCGTAGTCAAGTTCTACAGCCTTAACGGAAGCGAGTTCCCACTCACCGGTGGTCTTGTTCATCATAGCAACTGCCATGTAGCCGTTGTCGTCTACATATACGCCTGCTTCAGCGTCGGTTACACCAACGAGAGCGTTTGCGTACTTAGCATCGGACATGTCGAGAAGGTCTGCCATGATCTCAGCATCGATAGTGATAACTGCGAAGTCATATACAGAGTTGTTGGTGGTTTCGGAAGCGGGTTCCATGTAAACGATCTTGCCGTCTACGAGGAGGTACTTAACGTTGTCCTTGCCTGCTTCGAGAGCGCCAATGTAAGTGGTCTGGAGATCAGCAGCGTAGTTGTCCCAAGCGGAAGGCATGGAGGTAGCTACGCCTGCAGCAAAGCCGAACTCATAGTTGGTGCCGCCGATCTTAACGGTTTCCTTAGAGGTGTTCTTAGCAGTAAGTCTGCCGGTTTCGAAGGTGCCGCAGTTCATAGCAACGGTGAGGATGTTGTCAGTGCCGTTGTAAGCATAGAACATGAAGTCGCCTGCTTCAACAGGAGCGCCTGCGAGGGTAACAGTCTGAGAAAGTTCGCCCTTGGTCTTGGAAATGTTCTTGGTGGAAGAAGTGATGTAAGTGCTGGAAAGACCGGTTTCAGCAAGGAGGTATTCCCAGAAGTAGGAATCTTCTTCGTCGAGGTTTTCCTTAGTGGTGCTGTTGTATACGCCGATTACGGTGTACTCGGTGTCATTTACTTCGCGAACGTTGTACTGACCGAAGGAGAGAGGAGTGTAGAGAACGTCTACGAGAGTGTATTCGTTGCCTTCTTCATCTACAAGAGTAGTGTCAGTTACGTTGTAAGAAATGCTTGCGTACTGGTTATAAGTGTTTACATATTCATCATCGTCATATGCGAAGATGTCAGCGAGAGTTTCTTCAGTAACATCTTCGTTCCAAGTCCAGATGCCGTCAACAAATACTGCAACGCTGAGTACATACTTGCCTACAGCGAGCTTGGTGCCGTTGAAGTTGAAGTAAGACTTGGATCCGTCATTTTCGTTAGCTACGAACTTAACATTGCCGTCGCCGAGGTTGAGAACTGCTTCGTAAGTGGGCTGAGTAGCGAATACGAGTGCAGCGTCGCCGTCGTCGTAAGCAGCCTGGTCGAAGTCAGCAGCGTCAACGTCGATGTAAACTTCAAGAGCAAGGCCCATGTAAGATACAGCGGGAGTGTCAACGGTGATGCCGAGGTCTGCAGCAGCGATTTCGACAACTTCGTCAAGGTCGCCGGAAACGAGAGTAACGGTGTCAACAGAGTCTTCATCGTCTTCGTCAGCTTCGGTGAACTCAACTACGTAAGCAGTGATCTTGTCGCCTGCGAGGTCAGAGGACTCCATAAGGGTCTCTCTCTCAGTAACGGTTTCGCCGTTCTGACCGAGAAGAACATCGGTAAGACCAACTTCACCGGGGTAAAGGATCTTGTCGGTGATGGGGTCGGTAACTGCTACTTCGGTGTCGAGCATATCCCAGATGATCTGAGCGGTCTCGCCACGGGTAAGAGCTGCCTTGTAGTCAACGAGTGCTACGTTCTCAGTAAGACCGAGCTTCTGAGCAGCGAGGATGTAGCCGTAGGGGTAGCTCATGTCATCGGTTTCATAACCGAGAGCACGTACTGCCATTACGAGCATATCCTGGTAAAGAATAGCGTCGTTGTAGCCGTATACGCCGTTGCCGCGGCCGAGGATAAGGCCGATGCCGTAAGCGTAGTCGATTGCGGTGCCGTATTCAACAACATCGCCGAAGTATGCACTGTTCTTGGTGGAGTTCCAGGTAGCGGTCTCGGTTTCACCGGTGAGCGCCTGAACAAAGAAGAGTGCTGCCTGGTAACGGGTAACGCCGTTATCGAGCATGAGGTCGCCGTTCTCATTACCCTTCATTACCTGAAGAGCTGCAAGACGCTGAGCAGCCTCGGTGTAATCAGCATCAGTGCTAGCTGCGCTAGTAGAGATAACTGCTACGCTGAGGAGCATCATTGTTGCGAGAACGAGTGCGAGAAACTTCTTAAGATTTCTCATGATGTGTTCTCCTTTTCAAAAAGAAATTTTTTGGATATCGCCCTTACGCAATGGTTGTAGCGATATTGGTTTTATCCTGATGCTATCTTACGATATAAGGAAAAAATATGCAAGTCATTTTTTGGAGTTGTAATCAAAATGTAATATTAAATAGTGTTTAAAAAATATTTTTGTAAGAAATGGGGTGTTTTTGTAAGAAATGCAAGTAAAAAAGTAAGTTTTTGCACGGGAAACCACACAAATCCGTAGGGGCGAATAGCATTCGCCCGTTTTGCAGGGCTTAGATGTTTTACATGCGGGCGATTAATAATCGCCCCTACGGGTTTGTGGTGAATTTATACACTGACAGTCACATATACGCACAAATCTGTAGGGGCGAATAGCATTCGCCCGTTTTGCAGGGCGTAGATGTTTTACATGCGGGCGATTAATAATCGCCCCTACGAAGTTGGTGAGAGATTTAACATAACAAAGAAGGAAGGCTTGCGCCTTCCTTCTTTGTTATTTGATGATTTTTGCTACGTACATGGTGAGGATGCCGGTGTCTTCATCGTAGTTTGCCATGATTTTGAGCTCTACGGTGACTTTTGCTGCGCCCTCGTAATTGTCTGCGTCTGCGAGGGGAACGAGAACTTCCATGCCGACGGTGTCGAGGATGAACTGGTCGAGGATGCCCTCGGTGGGCTCGCCGATGTTTTCAACGGTATCGCCGAAGATGGGGTACTCGTAGCCGAAGAAGTCCTCGGAAATTTCGAGCTCGTTGCCGCCGAGTGCGCCGTCTGCGTACTCTACGTTAAGCGCTGCGGAGGTGAAATCGTAATCTTCCTCGTCAATGCCGCTTGCGTTGATTGTTACAACGTGTGCATCAATGCCTGCGAGGGCATTGGGGAGATTGAGCGCGCCGCCTGCAACGGATGCGGTGTCGGAATCGGTGAATGTGAGGTTCTCGGGAGCGATGTCGACGTACTTGACATCGTTATCCTCGCCCTCAAGTGCGCGTGCTGCCGCAAATGCTTCTGCGATGGTCATGCCCGCCTCGGATACAACGCCGTTTTCATCGGCGTAGAGAGCCTTGGTGAGGTCGAGGGAAACGACCTTATCGGAGCCGAAGCTTACGGAGTCGACGAACTTAAGAGTTCTGAGGTCGAGGAGATTTGAAACTGTGATGGTGTACTTTTCGTCAGCGTCGGTGCCGTTTGTCTCAACGTCAACCGAGGAGTCTGCAAATGCGATGTAGTAGGTCTCGGACGAGGTTGCCGCGCGGCTCTCGCCCCAGTCGGACGCGTCAGTAAAGCCGCCGAGGAATGTAGGCTCTGCGAAGTAAGCAACGATAAGGTCGCTTGTTGCCGCAAAGAAGCGTGCTTCGCCGTTTACGGTGAACTTCGACTTCTGAGCGCCGACGCGCACGCCGACATTGCCCTCGCCGTCGATGATTACGATGACGGTATCGCCGTCAAGAGTAACTCTTGCCGCGCTTACGCTTTCATCGGAGTCGGACTTGATTTTATTGGTCTTGTTGGTGTTATCCGAGAAAATAAGACCCTCGGAGATAACTGCGCTGTCGACCGCGCCTGCCGTTGTGCCGAGCTCAATTACGCCGTCGTTTTGTTCAACGACTGCAAAAATGTTTGCAGAGAGGAACGCCTCGGAAAGCGCAACGTAATCCGCGTACTTCGAGTAGGATTCGCCTGCGATGTCAACGTATTTTGCAAGGTCGCCGAGGTCGCCGCTCTTAGCGTATTCAGCCTCTGCAGCATCGTAGTTCATGTGGAACTTAGCAAGGGACATAAGTTCCCATGCGCCGCTTTCGGTGTTAAGAACTGCAACATAAACGTCGCCGTCCTCGTTGAGAACGAAGTCAGCGGTGTAGGAAAGCTTTTCTTCCTTGACGCCAAGAAGGTCCGCGATAATTTCGGAGTCGGTGGTTACAACTGCAAAGCCGTAGTCAGCCGCGGAGTTTTCGCCCTTGTATTCTTCAACGAATACTACGTTGCCGTCAACTGTGACGTATCTTACGTTGCTGTAGCCGCTCTCAAAGTTAGAGATTGCACTCTTGATTGCCGCCTGATTTGCCGCGTAGGTCGCGTAGTCGGCGGAATATGCGCCCTTGAAGCCAAAGCCGTAGTCGGTGCCGCCTATCTTAACGGTTTCCTTTGCCGCGGAAGTACCTGTGAGCTGACCTGCCTTGAAGCCGCCGTTATTTTGTGCGACGGTGAGAATGTTATCAAGCTCATTATAATAATAGAAGACAAAGTCGCCGCTTTGAGCGTCTTCACCCGCGAGGGTTACCGACTTAGCCTTTTCGCCGTTCTTCTTGGAAACGGATGCGGTTGCACTTGTTACCTTCTGCGAGGTGCCGACAAGGTACTCAACGAAGTTTGACTTTTCCTTATCGAGATTTTCAAGCGCGGTTGCCTCATATTTTGCCATAGTTACGAAGTCGGCGTTCTTCGATGTGGTTGCGTCCTTGATATTGCGGACGAAATACTGACCGAATTCGTAGGGAGTATAATATATATGAAGAGTTTTTACGGTTTTGCCGTCCTCTTCGGTCTCGCGGACGATGTAGCGCACCGCGCCGTTTGAGTTTTCGCCGATGTAGCCTTCCTTGGTATCATAGAGGAAGTTGCCCGCAAATGTGCTCATATCGCCTGCGGTCCAGCCGCCCTCGCCGAAGGTGTAAAGCACGGTATTGTACTTATCGGTAGCAAACTTTACGCCGCTGAGCATTACATATTCAGCGCCGCTTTGGGGTTTCACGTAGCGGATTGCGCCGCCGTCAAGGATGTTTTCAACGTATGTAAGCGAGTCGGTGCTTACAAATACGACCTTTGCGCCGTCGCCGTCGATGTCGTACTTCGAGAAGAAGTCTTCGGCATCGCAGTCAACGTAGAGGGTCTGAGGAAGTCCGAGGTAGTCGATTTTCGGGGTGGTAGCGGTAATGCCGAGGTCAGCCGCCGCAAGTGTGTGGCTTTCGCCGCCGTAGTTTACGGTTACGGTGTCAACCTCGCCGTCCTTGTCGGCTTCTTCAAACTCGGTTACGGTTACGACAAGTTTGCCGTCTGCAAAGCCTGCGCGCTCAAGGTAGGTTTCACGCTGGATCTTGCCCGCGCCTACGACAAGGCCGTATGCGCTCTCGTCCTCTTTACCGGGGTAAACAATGTCGCCGGTGAGCGGGTCGATAAACGCGATCTCAGTGCCGAGCACATCCCAGATAAGCTGTGCGGTCTCAGCTCTTGTGAGGTAGTCCTTGTAGGCTACGTCAGATGCGATATTGTCGGTAAGTCCGAGCTTCTGCGCTTCGAGAATGTAGCCGTAGGGGTAGTTCATACCCTCGGTCTCGTATCCGAGCGCTCTGACAGCCAAAACAAGCATATCCTGATAGGTTATGTTGTCGTGGTAGCCGTAGATGCCGTTTCCGCGGCCGATGATAAAGCCGAGGCCTGCGAGATAATCAATAGCAGTACCGTATTCGGGTACGTCGCTGAAAATTGCGCTCTTGTCTGCGTTCCAAACAGAGGGGTCAGTCTTGCCTGTGATAGCCTGAACGAAGAACAGCGCAGCCTGATAACGGGTCACATTCTCATCGAGCATGAGATTACCGTTTTCGTCGCCCTTTAAAATGCCGATTGCCGCAAGGTGATTGACAGCGTCCGAATAGTCCGCGTCAGATGCGGCGGATGTGGTAAACACCATCATGCCGCTCACCATGAGCAATGCAAGCATCAAGGAAAGAAATCTTTTAAAATTTCTCATTGTGCGTTCTCCTTTTCAAATTTTTCGGCGGGTGCACGCCCGCCGTGCTATTATGGTACATGAAAAGGCGCACGTTGGCAACAGTTGCAAGGTTATTGTCAAGGAGATGTAATAATAAAGCGGGTTTAGGATAGTTTTTTGTAAGATTTGAGCCAGAGTAGAGGAAATAGAGGAAAATAATGTTTGTGGGAATAACGGCTATTGTCCAACCGAGGTTGGGTGCAAAGCCATTCGCTTACGCAAAAAAGGAAGGCAATGCCTTCCTTTTTTACTTATCTGTTCTTGTCTGCTTCGGTCATGCCGTACTGGCTCATTAAGCGTTTATTGAACTCCTCTGCGGTGTTGTAGCCCATCTTCTTCTGGCGGTTGTTCATCGCCGCGATTTCAAGGACTACCGCGAGGTTACGTCCGGGGCGCACGGGGATGGTGAGCGACGGAACGTTTATTCCGAGAATTTCGGTTGTTTCCGACTCCATTCCGAGACGGTCGTACATCTTACCCTGAACCCACGGTTCAAGCGTTACGACAAGGTCAATCTTCTCGGTCTGCTTGACAGCACCCATACCGAACAGACGGCGGACGTCAACAATACCGATACCGCGAAGTTCGACATAGTGGCGGATTATCTCGGGAGCGGAGCCTACAAGCGCCTTTGCAGATGTGCGCTTAATTTCAACCGCGTCGTCAGCTATAAGTCGGTGACCGCGTTTTACAAGTTCAATCGCGGTTTCGCTCTTGCCTACGCCGCTGTCGCCGAGAATGAGAACACCCTCGCCGTAGACCTCGACAAGTACGCCGTGGCGGGTAAGTCTCGGCGCGAGCTGCACATTGAGGAAACCTATCATTGCAGCAACAAACTCGCTTGTCCGCTCTGTGGTGCGCAACACGGGAACCTGATATTTACGCGCACATTCCTCCATATGAGGGGGAATTTCAAGCCCCGATGTTACGATTACAGCGGGAATCTGCTTTGCGAAGAACGCATCAAGGGTATTATACTCATCGTCATCCGCCTTTTCCTCAAGGAATCTGACCTCGGCGCGTCCGAAAATCTGAATACGCTCTGTGTCAAACAGTTCAAAAAATCCGCAAAGAGGAAGTCCGGGACGGTTTATCTCGGGGCTGCTTATCATAATATCTGCCGCGTCGGCAGGCAAATAAGTGGGTTCGAGCGAGAATTCATTAATTATTTGCTCGAGAGAGATGCTGTATTTTTCCATGTTTGTGCCTCCAAAAGGCCAATAGTGGTCTTTGTATGTACAATTTTACCACTATTTAAGGCATTTTGCAACATATTTTTTAACTTTTTGACGAAAATCTGTACAATTTTACAATCACAGTTGCCGCTTCGGCGCGGGTAATGCCGCCCTCGGGGCGAATGCTGCCGTCGTCGTAACCCGAAATGAGACCGGCGGCGTATGCTTTTTTGAGATTTTCAGTGGCCCAGGGGGCGATTTTTGCACTGTCGGTGAAATCAAACTCTTCGGGAACTACATCACCGAGCAGTCCGCCAATGACATAAAGCGCTTCCTGACGTTTAATGCCGTCAGCGGGGGCGAAGATAACCGTGTCGGCGGGTGTGCTTCTGCCTTTCATAAGCCCCGCACCTACTGCCGCGCGCACATAGGGAACCGCCCACGCGGCTATGGTGTCCGCGTCGGCAAAATCAAGCGCGGTGTCGGCATAAAGTTCTGTGTCAATTTTAAGGTAATTCACAAGAATTTTTGCAAACTGCTCGCGGCTCAGTCCGCTGTCGGGGATATAAACTAGCTCGCCGACGAGGTTTTCGCTGCCGTTTACAATGCCCATGTAGGAAAGCGCGTTGACATAGTACCCGGACCAGTGTTCCGCGGTGTCGGTGTAGAGATTTGTGTCAAGTTCGTCGCATATAACGGGCGCGTCGAGTGTAACGTGCTGTTCGTCCGCGTAGGCGGTGTAGCCGAACAGAGTGTCAATTGACAGTATGCCGTCGATACCCTCAAGCGAGAGAGTGAAAAGCGCTCTGCCGCTGAAGTCGAGGAAATCATAATAGCAGTCATAATAGATTTTCTGCTCGCTATCCGCGGTTTTTACCGTTGCGTAGGGTTGCGCGTCTTTGGTCAGTCCGTCTGCCCATATCCAGATGCGGCGGTCGGTAAGTCCGTTTGATACAACCCCGCCGTTTGCGCTCACTTTGACCTCGAACGGTTGAAAAATGACCTCGAACTGTTGTTTTTCCTCAGTTTCGGCGGTGGTTTCTGCGGGTTCTGCGGGTTCTGCGGGTTCAGTTGTTTCTGCGGGTTCAACAGTTTCTGCAGGTTCAACAGTTTCTGTGGGTTCGGAAATTTCTGTATATTGTATGGTTTCCGCGGGAATTTCCTCTTTTTCGGGGCTTTCAATAACGAAAGCTCCTTCGCCCATAACGCCGCCGTCGCTCACGTATGTGACGGTATAGCCGTCATTTTCCACGGTGATGTACGGTGCGAGCAATTCGCCGAGGTTCAGCGTGAGGTCACTGCCGAAATACACGGGCACAGACACGGTTTTATCGCACAATGTAAGCGTAACAATGCCGCTTGCCGCTTCTGTGAACGCGAGTTCATCGAGCATAACGGTAACGCTGTTGCCCTCTGCTATGCAGATGATGTCCATGTTGTCTATCTCGGCGGCTAAATTCTCGCCGAAGTACACTTCCCTGCCGTCATATTTCGCGCTTACGGTAAGCGTTTCTTCACTGTCCGCCAAAATAATGTTACGGTCGAGCGTGAGAGTGTCAATCGTTGTTGTCACGCTTAAAAATATGTCGGCGGTGACGGTCTCGCCGTCAAGCGTGACGGTAACGGTAACTTTGCCGACGCCGTCGCACTCAGCCGCAGTGAAAACAGGTACGCCGTCTTCAAATGCGGCGGTGCCGAACAGTTCATCTGTCTCAAAAGCTGTGTTTTCCTCGGTAAATTCAATCTCCACGGCTTCGCCGTCCGAATTTACAAGCGTCATCTCAAGCGGAATTTTCGCACCGCCGAGAATAAGCGTTTCCGAGGCGGAAAGCTGTAAAGTGTGCAATGCGCTTACCGTTTCCCTGTTTTCGTACATGGCAACGGCGTTTGGCACCGAGCGCTCCACGCCGTCGGACGGTTTGTTGACAACGGCCGCACCGTCAACGCTGTACAGCGCCATTATGCTTGACCCGCCGCCGTCAAAATTTATCGCGCTGACGCATCCGAGCGACTTCATCGCCTCGGCGAGCGCGGTCATTTTCACGCCGCTTGAATAGCCCGCCTTTCTGCCGTCAACCACCACGAGCATGATTTTGCCGTCGGCGGTGACACCCATCGCGGTGCGGGGATTGCGCGAGGTTTCAATGGCTTCGTCGGATATCCAGTCGGTAGGCTCGCCGTCGATAAGTATAACGTCTCCGCCGCCTATGGCGTTGACCGCGCCGCGAAATTCGTCGGACACGGTGGTGAAAAGCTCAATTTCGCTGCCGACTTCCATCACTCTGTAACTTGTGCTGTAGTCGTAAATATCGGGCACTACAAGTACCGCATGACCTACGGGAATCTCCGCCGCACCCGTGGATGTTCGGACCTCGGTGACGATGCCTTTGACGCTCTCGCCGAGGACTATGTCGCCCTCAAATGCAATTATGTATTCGGTGGCGGTAATGCTCGATGAAAGACGCGTGCTTGTGCCAAAATCCTGGGTCAGAAGATACGCGCCGTACACCGTTGGGTACTTGTTGAGGTAGCTCACGGCAAGCGTTTCTTCGCCTACGTTAAGCGAAATGCTGTCGCCCACCTTGCCGAGTGTCACGCCGCCGTCCTCGCCTATTCCGACGGCGTAGCGACCGTCGGACGAGGAAATAAAGCGTCCTTCATTTACAAAAACGCCCATCGGAACGCCGGTGGAAGTGCTGAAAAAATCAGCGTTTACCGCCGCTAAAAGGCGGTTTTCACTCTCAGGGTCGTCGCGGAGCGATGTTACCTTACCGCGCGTGCCGCTGTTGCTTCCGAGCGCCACACCGAACACAAGCGAGCCGCGCGTCGGGTCGCCGACGACAACATGTGCAGACTGATATACCCCTTTTTCAAGCGTATTGTAGTTGTAATAAGCAGTACCCGCGCCAAGCGTTTCAACGCTCGCGCCGACTACCTCGCCTAGCCCGTCAATTTTGTATGTATATTCAAGATTTTCCGCTGCAGGTTCTTCAGTTTCGGTGAGCTGTACCGTTTCTTCGGCAGTCACTTCCCCGCTTTCGGCAAATATCGGAAACGCCGATGTGAACGTAAAACCAATTGATAGCACCAGCGCCGTTATTCTTTTGCTAATTTTTACCATTTATTTGTCCTCGCTGTTATGGCTTTGGATTTTATTGTACCACATTACCTTGTCACAGTCAAAAGAAATATATTGGAATTTGTCGTGAAGATTGTGTGTAGGAGAACTAAATAAATCCCTGCAGAATTTGTTAAATCTGCCGCTTTGCGGCAGGTTCAGGTAGCAATTTTTATAAAATTAAAAACCGCCTCAAATGAGGCGGTTTTTTTCCTTAACCTCCGATTTATCGGAGATTTCATATTTGCGGAGCAAATATTTCATCGCGTAGCGATTTATCCTGACGCATAGCGTCAGATTTAATTAATAATAAAACACGTGGTTGCCTATCGTAGCAACATAGTCGCGGGTGCGTGCTATCCAACTGCCGCTGCTGACTCTTGTTGTGCAAAAATAGAGCGCTTCGACAACTTCGTAGCCTTCGAGGGCGATTTTTGCAGCCAGAACCGAGCTTTCGGTGGGTTCTCTGTAAACCGAACCTGTCTTTGCGGGTGTAAACTGGGTGCCGTATTTGTTGTCAAAGATAACGCCGTAAACGGTGTCCGGGAATGAACCGTCTCTCATGCGTTCAAGCACGACGTTGCCGACTGCTATCTGACCTTTGAGAGGTTCCCCGCGGCTTTCTGCCGAGATTATGCGTGAAAGCCAATAGAGCGATTCTGCGTCGTAAAATTCATCCGCATTGAGGATAGGCTCGGGATTGCCTGCGACACAGCTTCTCATACGGGATGCGTTAAACGACCACGCGAGCGAATACACGTTTGCAACTGATGAAACGGGTACATAAAGTGTATCGTTTATGTTGAGGTTCGGCGCTTTGTCATTGTAAATAATTCTGCCGTTTGCCTCGATGTAATTCTTGCCGACGGATGCTTTGATAACTATGCCGTCGCCAACCGCTTCTGTAGCGGCTTTTGCCGAGTTCCAGGTGAACTTTGCCTCGGGTTCAATTGCGCTGATGAGTGCGCGATACGGTGCGTATGCTGTTTCATTTACGCAAACGCCGCCGTCGATCGGACTGTCATTATAAAGTAGAGTGATGGTTTCGCCGATATTTTCCGAGGCCGCGCAAGTAAATGACATCAGCAAGACCGACAGCATGACTGCGAGTACGCAGACAACTGTTTTTCTGCTTAAATTCATTTTGCTTCTCCTTTCAAAATAAGGGTTTATTCCTTTCTCGTTTTGCCCAAATTTCAGCATTTTCTGCGCAAAACATTTACGATGTTAACATAAAAACACGGATTTGTCAACCTTTTTTTTATTTTTCTTAAACTTCCCTACCTTTCATCATTTTGAGAATTGCCAAATTTTTTCCAAATTATTCACTTATTAATATGCGCGTGCGGTAATTTTAATGATGCGTCAATTTTGCCGATTTTGAAGTTTTCATTTTGCCTTAAACAGCAATTTTATGTAGCTTTTTTTGCCGATTTAAACAGTTTCCTTCCTTTTATTATATATATTATATATACGGCATTATTTTCCGAATATTTTTGAGTTGTTTGATTTGATACGGCAACACATGCACAATTATACAAAATCCAACATAATATTTGTCTTGTGGTATAAGGTATGTGAAACCACTATATGTTGTGGTATAAAATGTTTCACGTGGAACAATTTACATATTTGTACCATGGAAAATGTTTCATGTGAAACATTTTTGTTTATACTTGATGTAATCTGTTGACTTATAGAACAATCAATGCTATAATAAGTACATAGTTTGACCAAAATGTTTCATGTGAAACATTCGATTTAAGCGAGACAGCTTCCACGGAGGAATTTATGGGAAAAATCATCGCCTTTGCAAATCAAAAAGGCGGAGTTGGTAAAACCACTTCCGCTGTAAATATAGCCGCTTCGGTAGGCATAATCGGCAAAAAGGTTCTGCTCATCGACATGGACCCGCAGGGAAATACCACAAGCGGCGTTGGAATTAACAAGAAAAATTTAAAATCAACATCTTATGAGATATTGATTGGGGAAGTGGAGATAGAAAAAGCCGTTGTAGAGACGGAATTTAAAAATCTCTCGGTAATTCCGTCAAATATCTCGCTCGCGGGCGCTGAATTTGATTTATATCAGCTTGACGACCGCGAATACCGTCTCAAAACGCAACTTGAAAAGATTAAAGGCGATTTTGACTACATATTTATTGACTGTCCGCCGTCTCTCGGTATGATTACAGTTAATGCGCTTGCCGCTGCCGATGCAGTAATAATTCCTATGCAGTGCGAATATTACGCGCTTGAGGGACTTTCACAGCTTATGCTTACTATCAGAAAAATTAAGCAACTTTACAATCCCGAGCTTGAAATCTGCGGTATTCTCATCACAATGTTCAATGGCAGACTTATTCTTACAATGCAGGTTATTTCCGAGCTTAAAAAATACTACTCGGACAAGCTTTTTAAGACTCCTATTTCAAGAAATGTACGTCTCAGTGAAGCTCCAAGCTTTGGAACTCCCGTATATTATCACGATAAGTCCTCAAAGGGCGCTCAGGAGTATCTTGACGTAGCAAAAGAATTAATAACACGCATATAATAATATAAAGGATGGAAAATAACGATGGCTAAAAAGCCCTCCGGCCTTGGAAAAGGCTTTGACAACATATTTTACGACAATTCTGTAGAAGAGAAGGGCGGCATTACAAAACTGCGCATTTCTCAAATTGAACCTAAAGCTGACCAGCCGAGAAGAGTATTTGAGGGAGAAGCGCTTGCAGAACTTGCAGATTCTATCTCCGCTCATGGCGTACTTCAGCCTATTTTGGTACGCGAAATTGCTGACGGCCACTATCAGATAATCGCAGGTGAGCGCCGCTATCGCGCATCCAAAATGGCAGGACTTACAGAAGTTCCCGTAATTGTACTTGACAAAAATGACCTTGAAGTTGCGCAAATATCACTTATTGAGAATATTCAGCGTGAAGATCTCAATCCTATTGAAGAAGCGCAGGCATACCGCGCACTCATTGAAAATTACAATCTTACTCAGGAAGAAGTTTCTGTTCGCGTAGGAAAGGGAAGAAGCACTATTACAAACTCACTGAGACTTCTCGACCTTTCGGACGATGTTGTGGCAATGCTCAGTGCGGGAGAGCTCAGCGCGGGTCATGCACGTGCTTTGCTTGCACTCAAGGATAAAAACAAAGAAGTTCCGCTTGCGGCAAAGCTTGCGGCGGGCGGTCTCTCTGTAAGAGTTGCAGAAGACCTTGTGCGCAAGGAAAATAAGCTTACCGTAAAGGCTGAATCAGAGGGTGACGAAGTACCCGAAATCGGCATTGAAATAGACTATTATGAGGAACTTGCAAAAAAGGCAATGGAACTCATCGGCAGACGCGTGAAAATCAGTCACAAAGGCGTCGCAAAGAGCGTATCTATCTCTTTCGAGGACAATGAAGACCTCGAAATTCTTCTCAAAAAGCTCTGCGGAGATGATATTATTGAATAACAGATATTTCTGTATTTGAGGAGGATAATAATGAATGTCTTCACCGAGATTTACTATAATTTAAAGGAAACATATTTTTCGCCCGACCTTTCGGCAATTACAAACTTTGATACTTATGAAATGCAAAGATTTATGCCGTTTTTGGTGATAGGGTTGTGCGCGGGCACGTTTTTAGCGGTTTGCGCATCCTACTATGTGAGCCACTACCTTGGAAAAGTGGTTCGCGCACTGTACAAACTGAGAGCTTTTTCGCCTAAAGAGGCAAAAAGCCTTGACGAATTGGGACTTAACAAGCCGCTTATTCGCCGCTCACTCTATCGCGACACAGTGGTTTCAAAATATGTTAAGCCGACAGAGCCGCTGAAAAGCAAAGAAGACGTAAAAACAGCGCTTTTTTACATACCCGAGGACGACAGATACATTGCAGACAAACGCTTCAAGGAAGTAAAACTCGGAAAAAAACTGATAGTGATAACCTTTTTTGTATGTCTTTTTGCATGCTTCGGACTTATGCTCATACTCCCGGACATAATTCAGCTTGCAGATAATGTTATCACAATGACAAAGGGATAATACAGATGGAAGAAAACAGAACCATGACACCCGCCGAGCGCGCGGCACTGGCAGACGCGAGAGAAGCCGAAGCTCAGCGGAGAAAATACGGTGCACCCGCTAAACAGCGCACCAAAGTACCGCAAAATCCACAACAAAGTGGAAAAACTGCGGCAAATCCGAGCAGAGCAGGGGTAAAAAAGACAAATCCGAACAGCACAAATGAATTTGGAAAGCCTTATGTAAAGCAGGTAAATACAAACAGACGTCCGCAAAAGCAGGGAAGTGTACGTCCTGCACCGCAAAAAAGCGGCGAGGAAAAGGTAGACACGGGCGAATTTCCGTCATATGTACGCACCGGAAAGGGCGGTTACAAGCCGCCGAAAACAAAGAGACGTGTGGTCGCAAGACACCGCCGCAAGCTTGACCCGAAATTTAAGGCAACCATAGGCGCGGTAGCGTCCGTTGTAGCCGTCATTATAATTCTCCTTTTGATAGGTGTGCGCTATTCCACATACGCACTGCCTGACGGCAAGGGTGAGATACGCTTTTTCGGACTTGTTAAAGACGGCATCCCGTCATCGGGATGGATATCGTCAAGCGACGGAACGGGCGGAAAGCTGTCCGACGGCACTATCAAATACTCCGACGGCTCAATATATGAGGGCGGAATCGTTAACGTAATGCGCTCCGGCGAGGGCAAATTGACCTATTCAAACGGTGACGTTTACAGCGGATATTTTGCAGACAACGAGCCAAACGGCGAGGGAACGATTATCTACGCAAACGGCGACATCTATGAAGGACAGTTTAGAGACGGCAAAAAGAACGGCTACGGCGTGTTCAAGTATAAAACCGACGGCGGATACGACATCTACGAAGGCAATTTTGTCGATGACAAGCGCTCGGGTAAGGGCGTAATGACCTATGCAAGCGGCGATGTTTACGACGGTGAATTTGCAAACGACTTAAAGCACGGCGGGGGCACATACATCCACGCAAACGGTAGAACATTTGAAGGTACATACAAAAACAATCTGCGCTATGAGGGCATATTCACCTTTGAAAACAACGCCGTATTTGAGGGCACATTTGAGCAGAGCACGTCAAATCAAATGCTTGAAGGCACCTACACCTACGCAAACGGCACCACGGTCACAGGCAAATACGACAAGTCTACAAATTCATTTATTGCATATTAATATAAAAAGGGTAAAACGTATAGTTTTACCCTTTTTCAGTTGCTTTACAGCATCTTCTCAACCTTGCTTTGAACGGCTTCATTATCATCCATCATATACAGCACCACCACGTTGCCGTAGACCGATATGTATGCATTGTCGGCGTTTTGTACGTTGCTTTCAAATATGCCGACGCGTTTTGCTGCTTTTATTCGGCGTTCAAAAAACAGCACACCGTCGGCAATGTCGCTTGCGCGGTATAATTTCAACAGCGCAAGCTCATTGTAATTGCCTCCGACGGATGCGTAGACCGCCAACTGTTCAATTTTGTCCTTGAACTGCGGATATCCCTCAAGTCCGAGATACTCGGAAAGGGTATCATCGCTCATTGAATTTTCATAAATTTGCCCGTAGCAGATAATGTTTCCCGCCGGCATGCTGTCATCAAGCGCTGTCACTGACATCACAATGTCATAAAGGCTGCTTGATTTTGTGCATGAAAACAGACAAAATATAAGCATGGCGGATAATATAAATATAATGAAGAAAAATTTTTTCATGTTATATTGTATGAGAAGTTTGTTTGATTTAGAAGTTTAATCGGCACATGCGGCTGTTATCCAACCAAAGTAGGGGCGATTATTAATCGCCCGCTTGTACGACATCTAATCTTTGCTTTTCGGGCGATTAATAATCGCCCCTACGGATTTGTGCGTTCCATCAACTTCATATAAACTTCACTTTATCTTTTTCACGGTAATCACGGCGGCGGTCATGTCATCTTTGCAGAGGGTGTGTTTTCTCGCTTCGGCGAGGATTTCTTCGGCTACGGTGGGGGAAGTGAGGTCGGCGGTGGTCAGAAATTCGCACAGCCAGAGGGGTTCTTCGATGTCCTCGGTCACGCCGTCGCTGAGAATTATGATTTTGTCGCCGTCCTCACAGTCAAAGGTGGTGCGTTCGGCGTCAACATCTTCCAAAATGCCGAGCGGGAACGTTTTTGAGCGTATTTTGAAAAGTTTGGAGCCGCGCTTTACAAATGAGGGTGCAGCACCGCTTTTTATAAATGAGCCTTTGCCGCTGATACGGTCAAATTCAAAGAGGTCGAGCGTGGTGAACCCTTCCTCGCTGTCGGCTCGCGCAAGGGCGGAGAGCATTTCTATGCCTGAGGCTACGCTATTGCCCGCACGCAGCATTTTTTCAAGGAAAACAGACGCGGCGGCGCTCTTTTTTGCGGCGGCTCTGCCGCTTCCCATGCCGTCGTTTACAAGCGCGTAGTAATAGCCGTTTTTGCCTTCAAAGGCGGTTACCCTGTCGCCGTTTTCCTGCAATTTTTCGGCGGCGAAAGAAAAACTGGAACAACTGACTTCATATGACGGTGCCTGCTTGCAAATCATGTTTATTCCGCCGTCGGAGAACTCAAAAGTGGGGTCTTCCATCCTGCCGCCAATGGCTTTTTCCATGGCTTCTTTTATCTTGTCAGCCTTGCATCTTACGGCATTTTTTCCAATGCGGAAAGTGTAGACATTTTTACACCTCATGCCGTAAACGCCAATGCTGTCGGCGGTAAATCCTATCTTTGAAAATTCCTTTTTAAGTTCTTCGCGCACTTTTATATTCGGTGCGTATTCAGCTTCATTTTTTGCAAGCGCTTCGGACAGTACACGCGCAAAAACCGCGTAATCAACGGCAAAAGCGCGGGTTTTGTCCTCTTTCAGCATGCTTTTTATTACACGTGTGTTTTCGGTTTCAATGTCAGAAATCAGCTTTTCCGCCTTATCACAGCGCGACACAAATTCGGGCGGAAGGTCGCTCATTTGCACTTTTCCCGTTTTGTAAATTTTTGCACTTATCTTGTTGAGAGTGTCGAGCGTTACCGAGTAATCGCGCTCCCAACAAAGCGAGCACGCAGCGCATTTTTTGCAGTATTTGTCGCACACGCTGTCACATATTCTGCGGGTATCGAAAATGCCTATGCGGGTGTTTTTGTCGGAGAGGTCAAAGAATGCTTTTGAAAGCTGTTCAAACGATTCTGAGATATCACGGATGTTTTCTTTTGAATTTTGTTCTTTATAAGATACTATCTCTTCAGCAACATTTGCCGTCTTTGTGCCGCCGCAGAAAAGCGGGAGAAGTTCCGCCGCGGTTTTTTCGCTTACCGCAAACGAAATCAGCGTGCCCGCCATAAATTCGGGGAAAAATGCCGCAAAAGTTTCAACTCCGCCTATAAAATAAGTAAGCGCGGCAAATGAGATAGAACCTATACATAATGAATAAATTTTAGATGTGGGGTATAAAAACGCGGCAACCGAAGCCGCAACCGCAAACGCAGGCGAAAGGGTAGGAGCAACGGCTAAAATCGAAATCAGCGCGAACATACACGCGGTCAGCGGATTTGATTTTTTAACCAGCAAAAAGCATATAAAAGCGGCAAGCAAAACCGAAAACGATATGCCAAGCGGTTTAAAATTTGATATTGCAAAAATCAAAGTGGCAAGCAGGGAAATTATACCCGCCTCATAGCGGAAACCTTGCTTTTCCACCGCGTCAAAATACCCGAAATAAAGATAGCAAAGCACAGGGCAAAGTACAATATTTATACAGGTGCTGACAAGGTCGCCAAAGGTAAAGCCGCCTATAACCGTCTGAAACATTCCCGCAGTAAATGCGCCAAGCGCCGCGGTCGCAAGCCGCAATGTTTCACTTTCGCAAAAAAGAGTTTTTCCCTTTAAAATTTTATCCCTCAGTTTTTGTTTCACAGAAAGAGGTTCATCTGTAAAAGAACGTGAAAATATAAAGCGGAAAACAAGAATTGAAGCCGCTCCGACGGCGTTTGGAATATTGCCCGAAAATATTGCAAATATCAATGTGCCGATAAAGAAAAACAAAGTATCGCTCTTTGCCGCGGCTATCAAGGCAAGTCCAAACGGATATGTAGAAAGCGGCAGTGATTTTTGTGCGATTATCATAGAAAAAACAGTGGGTGCAAGCGCGGCAAAACCTTTGGCTATCCACATCGCTATTTTCTTTGTGTCACCGTCGTCAAACAAAAGTTTTCGCATTTTTTCAAAATAGTCGGAAGTTTTTTCAAAAAGTTTTTTTGGGAGCTGTACGTAGTCTTTCATTTTTCTGTTCCTTTTCTTTTTGGAAAATTGATGTTTATGTTACAAACATCTCCGCCCGAGATCGCAACGCTAACGCTCAAGGATGACAAGGGCGGGTTTAAGCAAAGTGCTAAAAAAGGCTTGTTTTATTGCATTGCAACAATCCCCGTGTTTCCCATAGCACATATTTAACGACCCGCCGAAGGCGCGGTCAAAAGGCGACGGAACCTATAGCTAAATAAGAAGGCAGCTTGTGTCGCCTTGTCATCCTCGAACGGAGCACAAGGAACCGAAGGTTCCTGCCATACTCGCAAAGCGAGTATGGGCGGAGTGAAGGATCTCGCGGGGAGATGTTAGCAACATAAACATCCATTTTCCTTTTTTATTTCATTTTACTTCCGTTAAAATCAAAAGCTTGTTAAAGCGTGGGTGTCCGAAAATATTATTTTTTGCAGGGCAAAATTGGGAAATGTCATATGCAAAAATTTCCCGAAAAAATAAAAAAATATACTGTCGGAAAAAATAATTTTAAAAAGATTAAAAAAAATCTTGACAAATCAGAATTATGTTGTTATAATAAACAAGGTTCGCTGCTATGGCTCAGTTGGTAGAGCGCGTCCTTGGTAAGGACGAGGTCTCCAGTTCGAATCTGGATAGCAGCTCCAGAAAAAAGCCTAACGCTATGCGTTAGGCTTTTTTCAACTAAATCCGTCTTCGACGGGATAAATCCATCTGCGATGGATGAAATCTGCTACGCAGATGAAATCGCCTGCGGCGGTTAAAGACGGATTTAATTTCATCTGAGCGTTAGCGAAGATTTCATCCAAAACTTGTTTTGGATTTCATCGTGAACTCTGTTCACGATTTCATTTTATATCACTATTAATTCTTGCCCGAAAAGTATAAAAAGCGCGGAAAAGTACATTTACTTATCCGCGCTTTATTGTTACAATAAATTATCATTACTTTTAGGAGAAAAATTATGGAATTTAAAAAGATTGGCATTGCGGGCGCGGGTCTTATGGGCGCAAGCATGTCGCAAATTTTTGCAAAATACGGCTACGATGTTATTGTTTACGACGCTTTTGAAAGCGCGCTCGAAAAAGGCAAAGCTTTAGTTGAGCAGAATCAGAAAACTCAGGTGGAAAACGGCGAGGAAACTAAAACCGAGGCGGAAAATATCCTCGCTTCCCTTAAATTTACAAATGAACTGAATGACCTTGCTGACTGCGATATCATAATTGAAAGTATTATTGAAAAAATCGAAATCAAGCAGGATTTTTGGGAGAAACTTTCAAACATTGTTCGCCCCGACACTATCCTTACCACCAACACATCGGGTCTTTCAATTGACAACATTGCTGTGCGCATCAACGGCAAGCACCGCTTCCTCGGCATGCACTGGATGAACCCTTCGCACCTTATCCCCTGCATTGAGATTATCCGCGGCAGCGAGACCGACGACGAAAGCACAAACGCAGTTATTGAACTTGCTCATGCGGTAGGCAAAAAGACAACCGTTTGCAAAAAGGACGTTCCCGGATTTATTCTCAACCGTCTGCAGATTGCCATTCTGAGAGAGTCTATTTCGCTGGTTGAAGAGGGAATCGCCGACATTGCCGATGTTGACGCGTGCATGAAGTACGGTCTCGGTTTCAGATACGCGGCGTTCGGCCCGTTTGAGGTCGTTGACTTCGGCGGCATTGACACTTTCCATCACATTTCTTCTTACCTCAACAAGGAACTTTGCAACGCAACCGAAATTCAGCCTCTCCTTGAAAAACTCTACAGCGAAGGCAATTTCGGCGTAAAGAGCGGCAAGGGATTTTACGACTACTCGGGCGACAAAGCCGACAACGCTCTCCGCGACCGCGACGAAAAGTTCATGAAGATTTACAAGGCGTTGTATGAATAAAAATTTATGCAAACCTGTAGGGGCGATTATTAATCGCCCGTTTTGCAGGGCATAGATGTTGTACAAGCGGGCGATTACTAATCGCCCCTACGGATTTGTGCGACTTAATACCAAAAAAGAGACTCAATGAGTCTCTTTTTTGATTTTCTTTTCAATTAAATTTACTACCGCGACGGCACATATGCCGCATACTATGCCTATTACAACGCCGCCGAGGATGTCGGTGGGGTAATGTACACCTAGGTACAGGCGGGAAAGTGCAATGAGCGTTGCAAGCACGGTCATTGGGATAGAGACCTTTTTCGGCATGGTAAACCACAGCACGCTTACAAATGCAAACGATGCAGCGGTGTGGCCCGACGGGAAAGAATAATCGCTTTGTTTTTCTATTAAAATAGTCAACTCTTCGATAAGTTCATACGGCCGCGTGCGTGCGACGAGGTTTTTGACAAGCACGTTTACGCTGAGCAGGTCAAATATAAGTGCAGTCGATGTCATAAGACCCGTTTTGCGGGTCTTTTTGAAAGCAATAAATAGGACAGAAAGAATTATCCACAAAATTCCCGCGTTACCGAGGTATGTAATGCCTTTGACTATGGGCGTGAGCCATTCAAAACGTAAATTTTCCTGTATCCACAGGAGTATATTTGCTTCCATTTTTCCACTTCCTTTTAGAGAATGATATCATAAATTAATTTTTTTTGCAAGGTAAAATAAATGATTATATATGCAAACGGCTATTATCCAACCAAAGTAGGGGCGATTATTAATCGCCCGAAAGGCAGGGCTTAGATGTTGTACAAGCGGGCGATTAATAATCGCCCCTACGAGTTTGTGCGTTATTTTCCTTCCTACTATATATTATAATAATATATAATATTATACTTGAAATATATCTTTATATATGATATAATTTAAAGTAAATTAGCGTATTATTACTTTTTCACATTTGATGTGAAAAAGAGAAAGGACACGCATGTACTCATTAAAAGAACTCAGCGAGATTTGGGCGGCTGTTTATGAGTCTATCGGCAAGGTTTTTTCCTCGTCTTCCACAGAACTCTGGTTCAGCGGAATAAGACTTGTTCATCTCGATAACGAGCTCGCGCTTATGACTATTCCCTCTGACTTTAAAAAGCAGATTTTAGATACAAAATTTCCCGACGTTTTAAAAGAACATTTTTACAACTGCCTCGGATTTGAGGTTGAGACCGCTTTGATTTCGGGCGTGTCCGATATTAAAGACGAAAACGAAGCTCAGCTTCTTTACGAAAACTACGTTGAGGAAAAGCGCGCAAAGGACATTGAGGAAAGCAAACAGCAGATGGAGCGCGCGGTTAAGGTTATTTCTCCGCAGAAGAAAAAGGCAACAGACTACTTTACATTTGAAAACTTCATTTCGGGCGACTCAAACAAGTTTGCATACAACGCATGCTATGCAATTGCCCACAGCGACGAAGTTGCGTACAACCCTCTTTTCATCCACGGCAAGAGCGGTCTCGGAAAAACGCACCTTATGTATGCTATCATCAACACTTTGCTTGAACGCGACCCTTCGCAGAAGGTCATCTACATAAAGGGCGAGGAATTTACAAACACACTTGTTGAAGCTATCAAAAACAAGACCACCGAACAGTTCCGCGAAAAATACCGCACGGCGGACATTTTGCTTGTCGATGATATTCAGTTTATTGCGGGTAAGAGTTCGACGCAGGACGAGTTTTTCCACACTTTCAACGTTCTTTATGAAGCGCAAAAACAGATAATCGTCACCTGCGACCGTCCCATTCACGAGATGAAAAATCTTGAGGAACGTATTCGCACAAGACTTGAATGGGGTCTGTCTGCCGACATTACTCCGCCCGACACAGAACTCAGAATTGCCATCATTAAAAAGAAGGCTGAGGAAGTTAACCTCACTCTGCCCGACGAAGTTGTTGAATTTATGGCATCGAAGCTCAAAGACAACATACGTCTTATCGAAGGCGGCATAAAGAAACTTGCGGCGATGAGATTTATCATGGGCAAGGAACTCAGCGTCAACCTTGTCAAAAACGAGATTTCCGACCTTGTTCCGTCCGAGGAGCCTAGAAGCGCAAAGATTGAAAAGGTTATCATGGCGGTTTGCGACAAGTACAACATTTCAAAAGAGACTATCGTCGGCAAAAAGCGTACCGCTCATATTGTCAGCGCGCGCCACGCATGCATGTACACTTTGCGCGAAGTTTTGGACATGACCCTAAAAGATATCGCGGGTATTTTCTCCTGTGACCACACATCGGTTATGTCCGCGATTAAAAATATTGAACGCAAAAAGAGTGACAGCAGTGAATTTGACGATGATTTGAATTCATTTATCAAAGATTTAAAGGAAAGTTTGAAATAAATTTAAGCAAATCTGTAGGGGCGATTAATAATCGCCCGTTTGTAAAACATCTACGCCCTGCTTTTCGGGCGATTGATAATCGCCCCTACGGGTTTTATAAAAATTTAATTCTACTTTTCCACAAAGTTACACATGTTTTTATACACATCGGGAATGTGGAAAAAACGGCTGTGTTAAAAACTCAAAATTAGACACACTGTGACATTTTGATTTTGACCCTATTTTTCCTTTGTTTGTAAGGCGCCGCCAAGTTATCCACATTTTCAAGGTGCTCTACTATTACTACTAAAATATTTATTATCTTTTATTCATAAAAACGGAGAGACGAAATGAAAATCAAATTTGAAAAAGCAAAAATGCTCGAAAAGCTGGTCCGTGCGATGGGAGCGGTTTCGCAGAAGAACACTCACCCTTTCACTGAGGGCGTTCTGCTTGAGACCTGCGACGACGGACTTAAAATGTCTACATACGACATGGAAAAAAGCGTTCGTGCACTTGTCGAGGCTGAGGTTGTTTTGCCCGGTGCGTGTGTTATCAACGCGCAGAGACTTCTCAGCATCGTGAGAATTTTGCCCGAAAGCGTTGTTACTCTTACCGTTGATGAAAATTTGCTTGTCAACATCAAGAGCGGAAGAAGTTCGTTTTCTCTCCATGCGCTCGCGGCTAAGGATTTTCCCCAGATGCCCGTTATTACCAGCCGCGAATCGTTTACAATGGAACAGTGCGCGCTTAAAAAGATGATTGTACGCACCGCTCATTCAATTGCGCAGATCGACAAACGTCCCATTCTCTGCGGTGCTTTCTTTAAACTTGAGCAGGATAATATCCGCGTGGTAAGCTGTGACAGCTTTACGCTTTCGCTTTGTAATCTCCGCACGCCTATTGTTACGGTTATTGATAATCTTGAGCGCACCTCGTTTATCGTTCCCGGTAAGACCATAACCGAACTTGTAAAGATGCTTTCTGACGAGCCGGGCGAATTTGTGACTATTATGGTTACAAAGAAAAATATTATATTTAATATGGAAAATCTGGTGTTTTCCTCCCGTCTTGTTGAGGGTGAATACATCGATTATGACCGTCTTATCCCGAAAGACCAGCCTATTGAAGCGGTTCTTGACGCAAAGGCTTTCCAGGATGCGCTTGAACGTGCGGCTCTCATTTCCGAGGAGAAAATCGCGGGCAGTACAAAGAACTATGTAAAACTTTCGTTTGTAGGAAACGCTCTGCAGATAACATCCAAGAGCGCAAACGGCGATATTTATGAGGAAATAGAAGCCGAGCACACAGGTCCCGATATTGAGATTGGTTTCAACTGCCGTTACCTTATCGATACCATGCGCTCTATCAACACTGAAAAGATACGTGTAAAACTCATCACTCCCAACATGAGCGCAACAATTGAACCCATTGACGACGAAGCCGAAGACAGCTACATCTACATGGTTCTCCCGCTTAAGATGAAAGAGTGACCCCATCTACCGGCTAAATTTTTATCTACCGCCTCCGTCACTCCATGAACACACCTCGACGGCTAAACGCCGTCGGTTTTGAGAAAACACGGTGTGTTCTTATACAAAGGTAGAGACCCTTTTAAGGAAAGGGTCCGACACCCCCAAACCTTTTTATGAAAGGTTTATTTGTTAAACCAAATTTGTAGGGGCGATTACTAATCGCCCGCTTGTAAAACATCTACGCACGGCTTTTCGGGCGATTACTAATCGCCCCTACTTTAAAGAAAGTACGCCCCCTTAACCGTTATGATTCTAACTAAAATAGAACTTAATAATTTTCGTCTTTGTGAGAGTGCTTGTATAGACTTTTCTCGCGGGGTCAATCTGCTTTACGGCAAGAATGCCGAGGGGAAGACCAACGTGCTGGAGGCTATATACTTTTTTGCACGCGGAAAAAGTTTTCGCGGCGGCAAGGACGCGGATATTGTAAGGTTTGGCGAGAAAGGTTATTCGCTGAAGATAACGTTTGAGCGGTGCGACGGCGAACATACATTGGAATACAGATATTACGACGGGCAGAGAATGAGACTTTCGGGCGGTGCAAAGGTCACGGCAAAGGAACTTATAGGCAAGTTCAATGCGGTTTTCTTTTGTCCCGATCATCTGTCTGTTATAAAAGCCGCTCCGAGCGAGCGACGCGAATTTTTGAATATTGCCATTTCTCAGCTTTACGGTGAATATGTTGCACTGCTTGCAGAGCACAAAAAACTTACCGAGGGAAAAAATGCGCTGCTTAAGAGTGAGGAACCCTACGACAGTGCTTTAATGGCGGCTTACAACGAAAAATTGGCGGTTGACAACGCGAAAATTTATGTTTTTCGCCGTGAATATGTGGAAAAACTGGCGGTAAAACTCAGCGAAACCATAAAAGAGATAAGCGGCGGAAGGGAAAAGGCTGAAATTTTTTACAAAAGCGACATATCCGCCGAAAAATCCCGCCTTTCTGACATTATAATAGAGTATGAAAGATTGCTACGCGAAAGCGAAAAGCGCGAAGCGGCGGCAAAGATGTGTCTTGTAGGAATACAAAGAGACGATTTAAACTTTACGATAAACGGCATGGACGCGCGTCAGTTTGCCTCGCAGGGGCAGCAACGCTCGCTTGCGCTTGCGCTTAAAATCGGCGAGGGCGAAATTATAGCCGCCGAAAAAGGCGAAGCGCCGGTTTATCTTTTCGACGATGTTTTAGGCGAGCTCGACGAGGACAGAAAGTCATATGTCCTTTCGCGCACCGAGGGCAGACAAATGATAGTTACTGCTTGCGAAAAAGGCGATTATGTAAACCTAGACGATGTAAAAATGATTTACGTCGAAAACGGCAATTACAGGGAAGAAAAAAATTAAAACAAACCCTGTAGGGGCGATTAGTAATCGCCCGTTTGTACAACATCTAAGCCCTGCCTTTCGGGCGATTACTAATCGTCCCTACGGATTTTGATTAAATATGTTTCTCGTATTAAGGAGTTGACCTATGTACCTACATGCAGGAAACAATAAAATAATACGCACAAAGAGCATTATCGGGATATTTGACATGGACAATGCGACGCTTGGTGCGGACACTCGCGCTTTTTTGAAGAAGGCGCAGCATGACGGTGTTCTCGAGATTTCAAAGACCGAGATACCGAAATCGTTTATATTGTATGATAAAAATAAAAATAAAGATATAAAGCAAACTGCGGTCTGCATTTCACAGCTTTCAACGCTGTCACTTGCAAGCCGTGCAAAAAAGTCGATTGAATAAGTAAAAAATGGGTTGCTGACATCTCCCCGCAAGATCCTTCACTGCGCCTGCGGCTCCGTTCGAGGATGACAAGCGGGGATTGTTACAAAGCAAAATTGATGCACAAACCGTGTAGGGGCGATTATTAATCGCCCGTTGAAAGACATCTAATTTTTGCTTATCGGGCGATTATTAATCGCCCCCTACGGGTTTGTGAAAAGTATCTTGCGTAGATGTCAGTAACATTCATATAAACTTATATTGGCTTTTTGAAGAAGAAAAGGAGTAAAACCAATGGAAGAGATGCACAACCAAAACACCTATGATGATAGCCAGATACAGGTGCTTGAGGGACTTGAGGCGGTTAGAAAACGCCCGGGTATGTACATCGGTACAACGTCGGAAAAGGGTCTTCACCATCTTGTTTACGAGATTGTGGATAACTCCATCGACGAGGCACTCGCAGGTGAGTGCAAACAGATAACAGTAGAAATTCATACCGACGGAAGCGTTTCGGTGCAGGACGACGGCCGAGGAATTCCCAGCGGTATTCACCCCACAAAGGGCGTGCCCACGCTTGAAGTTGTATACACCATGCTCCACGCGGGCGGTAAGTTTGGAGGCGGCGGTTATAAAATCGCGGGCGGTCTTCACGGTGTAGGAGCGTCGGTTGTAAATGCGCTTTCCGAGTGGGTGGAAATTGAAAATTTCCACGGCGGAAAGAGATGCACAGAGCGTTTTGAAAAGGGCAAGATCGCACGTCCGTTCTATGAGGAAGAGGACACAAGCGGACGCCACGGCGTTTATGTGCGTTTCAAGCCCGACGCGACTATCTTCACCGACACAACTACGTTTAGTTACGATATTCTTCTCAACCGTATGCGCGAGCAGTCTTTCCTTAATGCGGGTGTTCACATCGTTCTTCGCGACCTGCGTACCGACCCCGTTACCGAGGCAGACCTTTGCTATGAGGGCGGTATTATAAGTTATGTCGAGTATCTCAACGAGACACGCGCGGTTTCGCCCATTCATCCCAATGTAATTTACATTTCGGGTAAGAAGGACGACACCATTGCCGAGGTTGCACTGCAGTATAACGACAGTTACAACGAAATGGTGGTTTCATTTGCAAACAATATGTCCACCATTGACGGCGGTACACATGTTGAGGGTTTCCGCTCGGCATTGCTCCGCAGTATCAATAAGTATGCAAAGAAACTCAATATGCTAAAGGAAAAAGACCCCGCGCTTACTCAGAAGGACGTGCTTGAGGGTCTGTGCGCTATCATCAGCGTTAAACTTACCGATGCGCAGTTTGAAAGCCAGACGAAAGCGAAACTCGGTAACTCGGATGTGCGCACGCTTGTTTCGGGCGTAGTGGGCGAAAAACTCGACGAGTTTTTCGAGGAAAACCCAAACGAAACAAGACTTATTATTGAAAAAATAATCTCCGCGGCAATTGCCCGCGAGGCGGCACGCAAAGCGCGCGAAAACGTTCGCCGCAAGGGCGCGCTTGAACATACAACTCTCCCCGGCAAACTTGCCGACTGCCAGTCAAAGTCGCGTGAACTCACCGAACTTTACCTCGTAGAGGGAGACTCCGCAGGAGGAAGTGCAAAGAGCGGACGCGATTCGCGTTATCAGGCTATCCTGCCTCTTCGCGGTAAGGTTTTGAACGTAGAAAAGAGCCGTGCCGACAAGGTTTACGGTAACGAATCACTGACACCTATCATCGCCGCTCTCGGATGCGGTATCGGCGACAGTTTCAACCTTGAAAAACTCCGTTACGGTAAGATAATTATTATGGCCGATGCCGATGTCGACGGTTCGCACATTCAGATTTTGCTTTTGACTTTCTTCTACAGACACATGAAGGAACTCATTGAGCAGGGTCACGTTTATCTTGCAATGCCGCCGCTTTACAAGGTGCATGACGGCAAGCGTCAGAAGTACGCGTACTCGGACGCTGAGCGCGACGCGATTATCGAGGAGTTCGGTAACTCGAACCGTATCAAAGCCGACAGATACAAGGGTCTTGGTGAAATGAACGCCGACCAGCTGTTTGAAACCACAATGGACCCGAAGACAAGAACCTTGAAACTTGTTACCATTGAAGACGCAATAGCGTGCGACCAGATTTTCTCGGTCTGCATGGGCGACAAGGTCGAACCCCGCCGCGAATTTATTGAAAAGAACGCAAAGTTTGCGGAAAATTTGGATATATAAACATTTTGTACATCAAAATTCGCGTTTTCCACATGGTTTGACACAGCAAATTTCTATGTGGTATAAAGGAAAAACAGATTTTCCCACATTCGCACATCGAAAAGTTTTCCACAGTAAAAAATGTGGATAATGTGGAAAAAGTATAAGATTTTATGAAAGTAAAATATTTTATCTAACCTGTAGGGGCGATTAGTAATCGCCCGAAAAGCAGGGAGTAGATGTTGTACATTCAAATCTGCTTTTTCAAAAGTTTTTGAAAGGTCCAGGAAAACTTTTTTCAAAAAGTTTTCCCTGCGAAAAAAATTAAATTAAAATGAGTAAAAAACGAAACACAATTTTAAGTGAATCAATTGAATTTCCGGATCAGAAGATAGTTCCGATAAATATGGAAAAACAGGTGCGCCAAGGCTTTATCGAGTATTCGATGAGCGTTATCACCAGCCGTGCGCTGCCTGATGTCCGCGACGGTATGAAACCGGGTCAGCGCCGTATTCTTTATGCGATGTACGAGGACAACCTTACGCACGACAAGCCTTTCCGCAAATCGGCGACGACAGTAGGTAACGTGCTTGGACGTTACCATCCTCACGGCGACGCCGCCGTTTACGGCACTATGGTACGCATGGCGCAGGACTTCTCCTACCGCTACCCGCTTATCAAAGGTCAGGGTAACTTCGGTAACATTGACGGTGATGGCGCGGCTGCTTACCGTTACACCGAGGCAAAACTCTCAAAGATTTCGGACGTGATGATGACCGATATCGAAAAAGATATCGTCGACATGGTGCCGAACTTTGACAACACGCGTATGGAGCCTACCGTGCTCCCCTCGCGTTTCCCAAACCTTCTTGTAAACGGTGCTATGGGTATCGCCGTAGGTATGGCGACAAACATTCCCACGCACAACCTTGGTGAGGTTATCGACGGCACACTTGCCATGATGGACAACCCCGACATCACCGTGCCCGAACTTATGGAGCATATCAAGGGCCCCGACTTCCCGACCTATGCGACAATCTACGGTACAAAGGGCATCCGCGACGCATATGAAACAGGTAAGGGCCGCGTTGTAGTCCGTGCTACAGCCGATATCGACGAAGAAGAAAATTCAATTATCTTCTCCGAAATTCCTTACATGGTCAACAAGTCTCAACTTGTTAAAAACATTGCCGACCTCGTTAACGACAAGCGAATTGAGGGTATTTCCGACATCCGCGACGAGAGCGGTCAGGCGGGTATGCGCATTGTTGTTGACTGCCGCCGCGACGCTAACGCGCAGGTGGTTTTAAATCAGCTTTACCGCTTTACCGAACTGCAGAGCACTTTCTCGGTCAACATGCTCGCGCTTGAAAACGGCGTTCCGAAGATTTTCACACTTAAAGAGATACTTCGCAACTACATCGAGTTCCAGGAAGAAATCATCATCCGCCGCACAAGATTTGACCTTAACAAGACCCTCGCTGAAATGCACATTTACGAGGGTTACAAAATTGCGCTCGACCACATTGATGAGATAATCGAACTTATCAAGAAGAGTGAATCTGTTGCCGCGGCTAAGGTCGCTTTGATGGAAAGATTTTCACTTTCCGACCGTCAGGCGCAGGCTATTGTCGACATGACACTTGGCAAACTTAGTGGCATGGAGCGCCAGAAGATTGAGGACAGACTCGCATATCTCCATGAGCGTGCTGACGAACTGCAGGGAATCCTCGCATCCGAGGAGAAGATAAGAAACATCGTCAAGGAAGAGCTCACCGAGATAAAGGACAAGTTTTCCGACCCCCGCCGCACCGCAATCGTTGAGGCTGAGGAAGAAATTGACCTTGAGGACCTCATTGAGCGTCACGCTTGCGTGCTCACTCTTACAAACGCGGGTTACATCAAGCGTATTCCCGCCGACACCTACACCACACAGCACCGCGGCGGCAAGGGTATCATAGGCATGACCACCAAGGAAGAGGACTTTATCGAAAAGGTTATCGTTACCAACAGCCATTCCTACATCATGTTCTTCACCAACCTCGGCAAGGTTCATATGCGAAAGGCATATCAGATTCCCGAGGCATCGAGAACCTCCAAGGGTTCAAACCTTATCAATCTGCTTGAGATTGAGCAAGGCGAGCGCGTAACTTCGATGATCGAAGTTCAAGAGTTTGTTCCCGATGCATATCTCACCATGGTCACAAAGCGCGGTATCATAAAGCGCACGCTTCTCACAGAGTACGCATACCAGCGCAAGGGCGGCAAGATTGCACTCAACCTTGACGATGGTGACGAACTTGTATTTGTTAAACTCACCACCGGCGACACCGAACTTATCATTGCAACTCACGAGGGTAACGCGGTTCGCTTTGCCGAGGACGAGGCACGCGCAATGGGACGTACAGCGCGCGGCGTTATAGGTATAAGAGTTGCCGAGAATGACTATGTCTGCGGCGTAGCACTCGTTGAGGAAGGCAAGAAACTTGTTACCATCACCGAAAACGGCTACGGCAAACTCTCCGAGTTTGACGAGTTCCGCACCATGAAGAACCGCGGCGGCAAGGGCGTTGCGGCTCACAAGATTTCCGACAAGACAGGCTACCTTACATCCATTGCATCTGTTGATGAGAGCGACGACCTTATGCTTATCACCAACGAGGGTACCATTATCCGCATCCCCGTGGATGGCATCAACACCTACTCGCGCACCGCGGGCGGCGTTATCGTTATGAGACTTTCGGACGGCGCGAAGATTGTAAACTTTGCAAAGGTTGCAAAGGAACAAGAAGCCGAAAACGCAGAGAAAAATACCGAGGAGACCCCAGCAAATGAAGAAAATTAAGTTTTTCGCTTTATTTGCAGTTTGTTTACTGGTACTTTGCTCCTGCGCCGAAAAAATTACTTTGGAAGAAGTAAAAGAAGTTTTACCCACACTTGTGGAAAACTCAAAACCGCTTAACGAAATTTACTTCGGCGAGGGTTTCAAAGAGGATGAGACCCTTGCCGGAAGCGCGGTTTCGGGTTACTATTACTGCGACACGTCGGAGTACGGTCTCAATTCTGTGCTTGAGATAAAAGACGCAACCGAAAAGGTGTTCACTCCCGAGTATGCCGAGGTGCTTTATCAGGCGGCTTTTGAGGGGCTCAGCACCGACACCGTGGTAAGCGGCGCGCGCTTTGTCGAGGCGGATATGGGTCTTATGCAAAAGGCGGGCGACGAGCAATATGACATTGCCGACCGTGAATTTGATTACAACTCGCTTGCGATAAAGAAAAGCGGCAGTAAGAAAGTCACAGTCACCGTTGACACCTACATCGGCGGCGAAAAGGATGAAACGGTATCGCTGATAATCAATCGCTACGGCGAAGAGGGCAGTTACAGTTATCTTCTTGACAGCCCAACGTATTGAGAAAATTTAAACTAACATCTCTCCGCGAGATCCTTCACTCCGCTCCGCTACATTCGAGGATGACAAAGCGGGGGTTGTTGCAGTGTGTAAACAAAGACTTTTTTAAAACGCTATGCTCCAACCCGCCCTTGTCATCCTTGAGTGGAGCGCAGCGAAACGAAGGATCTTGGGCGGAGAAGACAGTCAAATATTTCATCAAACCTGTAGGGGCGATTATTAATCGCCCGATAAGTAGGGCGTAGATGTTTTACAACGGGCGATTAATAATCGCCCCTACGGGTTTGTTGGTATAATTAATAATATAAAAAAGAGTAAAAAAGAGGGAAAAATTTAATTAAGAGAGGTTTTTCCAATTATGGCAACTAAAAAAACAACCAAAGCAACTGAGGAGCAGGTGTTTGACAAGAAAAAGGCGCTTGGCACTGCACTTTCTCATATTGAGAAGGAGTATGGCAAGGGTTCAATTATGAAACTCGGCGACGGACTTGACGAAAATATTGAGGCTATTTCCACTGGTTCGATTTCGCTTGACCTTGCACTTGGTGTCGGCGGCGTTCCCAAGGGAAGAATTGTCGAGATATACGGCCCCGAATCTTCCGGTAAAACCACAGTTGCATTACATATTATTGCCGAGGCGCAGAAGGCAGGCGGTGAAGCGGCGTTTATCGACGCTGAGCACGCGCTTGACCCCCGTTATGCAAAGAAACTCGGCGTAAACATCAATGATTTGCTCGTTTCTCAGCCTGACTGCGGCGAGGACGCGCTTTCCATTGCCGACGCGCTTGCGCGTTCGGGCGCTATTGATGTTATCGTTATCGACTCGGTTGCGGCACTTGTTCCGCGTCAGGAGATTGACGGTGACATGGGCGCGTCGCACGTAGGTCTGCAGGCACGCCTTATGTCGCAGGCAATGCGTAAACTTTCGGGCGTTGTTTCAAAGAACAACTGCATTGTTGTGTTTATTAACCAGCTCCGCGACAAGGTCGGCGTTATGTACGGCAATCCCGAGGTAACTTCGGGCGGTAACGCGCTCAAATATTACGCGTCCGTACGTATCGACGTGCGCAAAAAAGAACCCCTCAAGCAGTCGGGCGGCGAGGTTTACGGCAACCACGTCAAGTGCAAGGTCGTAAAGAACAAAGTAGCACCGCCTTTCCGCTGTGCCGAGTTTGACATTCTCTTCGGCAAGGGTATTTC
The DNA here is from genome assembly GCA_017461475.1 of Clostridia bacterium. Lineage (GTDB taxonomy): Bacteria > Bacillota > Clostridia > Oscillospirales > CAG-272 > UMGS902. The sequence continues at coordinate 6,122 of JAFTXX010000045.1, read as the reverse complement.
AAAGACAAGCGAAATTATCGACATTGGCGAAATGCTCGGCATTATCAAAAAGAGCGGTTCGTGGTTCTCTTATAAAGAGGACAGAATCGGTCAGGGTAAGGACAATGTCCGCAAGTTCCTCGAAACCCACCCCGACATCATGGCTGAAATCGAAGCCAAGGTACGCGAGGCAGCAAAACCCGAACTTCTCGACGAGGACGTTGAGCGCAGTTTTGAACTTGACGACGAGTTCGACGTAAGAGAGTTTGAACTTGACGAGTGATTAAGTTATACAGTGTCCGCTCGGCTGACGGCGGCGACGGCGTAAGGCTGTCATTTGATATCGACGGTGTAAAAAAATCGTTTATAGTTTCGGCGGATGATTTTCTTTCGCTCGGCGTTACCAAAGGTGAGTTGGACGAGTGCGTTTTTGATGAAATCTGCGATGCCGACGCGGCTTACGGCGCAGTCCGCGCCGCAATTCGTATACTTTCGGCGGGGCAATGTTCAAAGAAAAAGCTTTATGAAAAGCTTCGTCGCCGAGGTTTTACACATGAATGTGCAAAAAATGCGTCGGATTTTGCGTCAAAACACGGCTACATTGACGAGGAATGGCAGATAGAAAGTTACATTCGCGAACTCGTTGAAAAAAAGTTTGTCGGACGGCGTAAGGTTGTCCCCATGCTTATTGCCAAAGGCTATAGCGGAGACAAGATAAGCGCCGTGCTTGATGAAAAGTACACAGAAGAAGATTTCAAAGCCGCAAAACGGCAGTTTTTGATGAAAAAGTTTGGCAAAACAAAACCCGAAACCTACGAAGAAGCCGAAGAAATGAAAAAGGCTCTTTATAAGCAGGGGTATTAAAATTTGCACAAACCCGTAGGGGCGATTATCAATCGCCCGTTTTGCAGGGCGTAGATGTTTTACAACGGGCGATTAATAATCGCCCCTACAGATTTGATTATATATTTTTTAAAAATTTTTAGGAAAGGTGCGGAAAAACCCTTTTTATAAAAAGGGTTTTCTGCGTCCTCGTTTACATTTATGAAAATAGGATTTGTTTCACTCGGTTGTTCTAAAAATCTTGTAAACACCGAGGTTATGTTGAAAATTTTGGCAGACGCGGGATATGAGATAACGCCTGATGAAACGCAGGCTGACATCATCATTGTTAACACCTGCGGATTTATTCAGAGCGCAAAGGAAGAAGCCATTGAAAACATACTCGACGTTGCGTGGCTCAAGAAAAATCGCTCGCTTAAGGGCATAATTGCAACAGGTTGCCTTGCGGAGAGATACCGCGAGCAGATTTTAGAGGAAATGCCCGAGGTTGACGCGGTGCTCGGCACCGGTTCATATCACAAAATCGCGGAAGCGGTCGAAGCCGTTGCAAGAGGTGAGAAGTACACGTCGTTTGAGGACAAGGAAAAATCACCGCTCGGCGGTGAGCGTGTGCTTACCACGCCCGAGTATACGGCATATCTCAAAGTTGCGGAGGGATGCGACAACCGCTGTACCTACTGTGCAATCCCGCTTATCCGCGGCGGCATGCGCTCGCGCACAATGGAAGATATCGTCAAAGAAGCAAAAGATCTTGAGGCTCTCGGCGTAAAGGAACTCAATCTTATTGCGCAGGACACTTCGCGCTACGGTCTTGACCTTTACGGCGAGTATAAACTGCACGAACTCATTCAGAAAATTTGTGCCGAGACCAAAATTCCGTGGATAAGACTGCTCTATCTTTACCCCGATAAAATAACCGATGAGCTTATCGCAGAAATGCGTGACAATCCGCGCGTGATAAAGTACGCGGACATCCCCGTGCAGCATATCAGTGATAAAATTCTTTCCGCAATGAACCGCCACGGAGACGGCGCAACCATCCGCGACTGTATCGCGCGTCTCCGCCGCGAAATCCCCGACGTTACACTCCGTTCAACCGCAATTGTCGGTTTCCCCGGTGAGACAGATGAGGATTTTGCAGAGCTTTGCGAGTTTGTAAAAGAGACTGAGTTTGACCGTTTCGGCGCGTTCACCTACTCGCCCGAGGAGGGAACAGCCGCGGCAGAATTTGAAAATCAGGTTGACGAGCAGACAAAGCAGGACAGATACGATACACTTATGAGCGTTCAACTTGCAGTTTCCGAAAAGAAACTTGAAAAAATGGTTGGCCAAAAAATCGAGGTTCTCTGCGAAGGCTTTGACACGGTTGCAGGCGTGCACTTCGGCCGCAGCCGCGCCGATGCCCCCGACGTTGACGGCAAGGTATACTTCAGTGCACCGAAAAAAATCCGCGCGGGACGCTTTGTAGAAGTAGAAATTACCGAGGCGATGGACTACGACCTGTTCGGTGAAATGAAATAAATGCAAGGGAACTTTTTGTAAAAAGTTCCCCTGCACCCTTCAAAAACTTTTGATAAAGTAACGCAAATAACTAAGGAGAACACCATGAAACTTAATCTTCCAAACAAATTAACGCTTCTCAGATGTGTGCTTGTGCCAATTTTTTTGGCGGTGCTTATTATTCCCTCAAACACTTATGTTGCTTGCATCGGCTCGGCGGTGATTTTCATTGCCGCGTCTGTTACCGACGCGCTTGACGGCAACATCGCGCGCAAGTACAATCTCATAACCAACTTCGGCAAATTTATGGACCCGCTTGCAGACAAACTGCTTGTGTTCGGTGCTCTGCTCGGTATTCTTTACCGTTTTGAGAACCTGCGCCCCGTGTTTGTTTGGTGTGCGTTTATCGTAATTTTCCGCGAACTCGCCGTTACCTCTATGCGACTTGTTGTTTCGGGTGCTTCGGGTAAGGTTATCGCGGCCAAGATGATAGGCAAGATAAAGACCGTAACACAGATTACCGCGGTAATCATTATCCTGCTTGAGCCCGTACTCATGGGTATCGTGGCAAACTTTGTAAACTTCTACACCGTTCCCGTGCTCAGTTACATCGGCATGCTCGCCATGGCGGTTATGACCCTCGTTTCCGGAGTGGACTACATAAAGAGCTATTGGGAATACATTGACCCCAGTAAATAAGAAAGTAAAAGGAAAGGCTTGCGTCAGCAAGCCTTTTTTGTTGTGGGAAGTAAGGTAAAGTAATGGTTATGCGAGTGATGGCTACGCACTAACCTCGTAGGGGCGATTATTAATCGCCCGTTTGCAAAACATCTACGCCCTGCTTTTCGGGCGATTAATAATCGCCCCTACGTTGGCTGGATTACAGCCACATGCGATGATTAAAGATTTTGCCTTTAGGGACGTCGAGGACGTCGTCCCCTACGGATTTGATTGGCATTGCTTCTTCGCTAAACCTTAATTTATTGTCACACATTTCACTTCCATTGCATATACTGGTAACATAAACAAACGGAGGAGTGCGTATGAACAATCTCAGATGTGTGGCAAAACTTATCGGACTGACAATACTTGCATTCGGTCTCGGACTGCTTTTGTCATTTTTCCTGCCAGAGGGATGCCTTGTGGTAATCGAAGCCGTAGTCATCATTGGGATAGGATTTCTGTATTTCTCAATGAAATAAAAAAGGCTGTGCAAAATAAATGCAACAGCCTTTTGTTATTAAAGTACGCAGGAGAGGAAGTCCTTGGTTCTTTCGTTTTGAGGATTTGTGAAAATCTCCTCGGGAGTGCCTTCTTCAACTATGCTTCCGTCAGCCATGAAGAGGACTCTGTCGGCAACGTCTCTTGCAAATCCCATTTCGTGTGTTACCACTATCATTGTCATGCCGTCAGCCGCGAGCTGCTTCATAACCTGAAGAACTTCGCCTACCATTTCGGGGTCGAGCGCCGATGTCGGCTCATCAAAGAGCATGATGTCGGGGTTCATTGCAAGTGCACGCGCAATTGCGACACGCTGTTTCTGACCGCCCGAGAGCTGGTGGGGAAAACTTTCCGCCTTGTCCGAGAGACCTACGGTCTCAAGCAGATGAAGCGCGGTTTTCTCCGCTTCTTCTTTTGTAGCCTTTTTGAGGTCAACGGGTGCGAGCATGAGGTTTTTAAGCACGTTCATGTTGGCAAACAGATTGAAGTGCTGGAAAACCATGCCGATGTTTTCGCGGACCTTGTTTATATCCGTCTTTTTATCGTTGATAACGCAGCCGTCAACAACGATTTTGCCCGATGTGGCATTTTCCAAACGGTTGAGGCAACGGAGGAATGTGGATTTACCCGAGCCAGAGGGACCAATAACACAAACCACTTCGCCTTCGTAAATATCGGTAGAAATTCCGTTAAGCACGGTCTGATGACCGAAATTCTTGCACAAATTTTCTACATGAATCTTAATGTTATCTGTCACGGCTGAGTCTCCTTTCCAAAGCGTTTGCAACCTGCTGCAATGTAAGAATTACGACCAGATACATAACCGCAACTATAGCCCATGTCTGGAAAGATTTGAAGGTGATAGCGATAACGTTCTGCGCCTTGTTGACAAGTTCCGGAAAGCCGATAACCGACAAAATAGATGTATCTTTAAGAGTTATGATAAACTGATTTACGATGCTGGGCAGCATGTTTTTGATAGCCTGCGGCAGAACAACGCGGAACATTGAGCGCCAGTAGGACATGCCGAGGCTTCGCGATGCTTCCATCTGACCGGGGTCAATTGCCTGGATACCCGCGCGGATAATTTCGGACATATAAGCGCCGCAGTTGAGCGCAAGACAGATAGTACCCGCCTGCAAAGCAGTCAGCGTGAACTTAATGCCTACGAGCTTAAAGCCGTAAGGAACGCCGTAGAACACAAAGAATGCCAGAACTATCATCGGCACTCCTCGGATGAGGTTTACATAAATCGCCGATATTGCTCTGGATATCTTGTTATCTACAACGCTGGCAAGTCCGAAGATAATGCCTAAAATACATCCAAAAAACAGTCCGCACAAAGCCAGCAGCAATGTTTGCCCCATAGCACCCATCAGCAGCTTACCGTATGTGCCAATAATTTCAAACATGAGGTGAACTCCTCCTAAACAAACCAAAAGGGCATCAGACAATCCAATGCCCTTTTGCAATCGTCAATCAGTCAATTAGCCGAGATACTTAGCGATGATTTCGTCGTACTTGCCGCTTTCCTTGATGTTCTTGAGGCCTGCGTTGAACTTTTCAACGAGGTCGGATTTGCTTTCATCAAAGATTGCGAAACCGTACTGAGCGGGCTCGTTTTCGGTGCCTTCAACAAACTTCATAGAAAGTTCGCCGATCTTGATGTTGTACTTGAGAATGGGGGTATCGTCAAGGCAAGCGTCTGCCTGGCCGCCCATAACTGCCTGGTACATATCGGGAGAGGTGGAGAATGTTACAACCTCAAAGCCGTACTCGTCCTTGATGCTTTCCGCATAATTGTTGCTCATGGTGCCGTTCTTAACAGCGACCTTCTTGCCTGCGAGGTCTGCAAAGCCGGTGATGTCGGAGTCAGCAGCAACTGCCATACCCTGGGTTGCGTCATAGTAACCGTCGGAGAAAGTCCAGCCGCTTGCTTTTCTTTCCTCGGTGATGGAAGCGCCAGCGATCATACCGTCAGCCTGACCTGCCTGGCAAGCAGCAATAGCTGCGTCCCAGCCGATGTACTGGAGCTCATAGGTGAAACCCTGATCCTCAGCGATAGCTGCGAGGATGTCCATGTCGATACCGACGATGTTGCCGTCAGCATCCTGGAATTCAAAGGGACTGAAACCCTTGTCTGTAGCGATTACATAGTCAACGGTTTTTTCCTCGCCGCAAGCTGCGAAGCAAGCAACTGCCATAATTGCAACAAGCATAAATGCGAGAAGCTTAGTAATGTTTTTCATGGTAAATATTCCTTTCATGCCTATTTTTATAAGCGTATGACTTATAATATCACGGTTAATTCATTTTGTCAACCCATAAAGCCGTTTTTATGAGAAAAAATAAGACTTTTTTGCAACAAAACCGGGGTTGTCCTGCATTTTTGGGGGTCATAGTGGGTGAATGAGTGGTAAATTAATGTTTAGCGGAGTAGCAAACATCTCCCCGCGAGATCCTTCACTCCGCCCATACTCGCTTTGCGAGTATGGCAGGAACCTTCGGTTCCTTGTGCTCCGTTCGAGGATGACAAGCGGGGGTGTTGCAATGCGATAAAACAAGGCTTTTTTAGCACT
>JAFTXX010000044.1 GCA_017461475.1 Clostridia bacterium | reverse complement strand
TGTATCTCTACTCAAGCAATCGCTTGCTTTTTCGCATAAGTTTTTTACTTGGTTTCTCTAAAGAATTGTTCGAGATCTCTACACTACTTTGTTCGTGTTTTCTTTCTCTTTGTTGTTCAATTTTCAATGACCGAATCTTTCGTCAGCCTCTCGGGTGCTCCCCGCGGCGACTTTGTTATGATATCACTTTTGAACTCGTTTGTCAAGAGGTTTTTTAAACTTTTTTAAAAAAGTTTTTTTCGAACCGCTTGCCACGTTCTCCGTGACAGCTTTTACATTATATCGCCGCGCGCGACTTTTGTCAACACTTTTTTCGCATTTTTTTGCACTTCATTAAAAACGCATAAAAGCAAAACGAAATGGCAACAATTCTACCGATAAAATGACCAAAAAAAGGAGAGCCTATATGACCACATGTGTTGTCCGCACACTAATCATATACATACTGCTCGTTCTTGCAATGAGACTCACTGGCAAGCGGCAGATTGGCGAACTTGAGATATCCGAACTGGTATCTACGATAATAATTTCAGAAATTGCATCTAACCCCATAGCCAATCACGAGACCCCGCTTTCATTTGCGGTAATCCCGATAATGCTGATAATTTCGCTTGAAGTGATAATTTCGTTTCTCGCAACACGCTCTAATATAATGAAAAAAATTTTTGTCGGCTCTCCGTCGGTTTTGATACGCCGAGGGGAGATACAACCAAAAGAACTAGCAAAAGCACGCATTTCACTTGAAGAACTGCTCTGCCAACTGCGCGAAAACGGAATGAACACAATCGAAGATGTCAACTATGCAATTCTCGAAAGCGACGGTATGCTGTCGGTGATTCCAAAAGCGTCTGCAAAAAGTGTCACACCCGCCGACCTTGCGCTTGATGTAAAGGAAGTCGGAATAGCACACGCGGTAGTGATTGACGGAGTGATAAAAAAAGAAGCTCTTGACGGTTCCGGCAAAACCCGCGCGTGGCTTGACGGCGAAATCCGCAAATCAGGGTTAAATCTCAAAGATATTTTCCTGATGTCGGTGGACGACGCAAACCATGTATATATAATAAAAAGGAAGAGTTTTTCATGAAGCCGTTTATAATATCGCTGATTACGCTTGCATTGATAGCCGTTTTTTGCATATTCGGCTTTGTATCGGTTACCGGGACGATAGATTCAATGCTCAAAATTCTGAGCAGCGCAGACGCAATTGACGAAAACGTACCGCAAGATGCCCCCGATGCCTGCGACCAAGTGCGGAAAATATGGGATAAGCGTTCATTTTTAATAAGCATGTTTCTGCCGCACGGACATCTTGACGACGTCAAGGAAAAGTTGGTTACACTTACAGCATATGCAGACACCGACGAATTTGCCGAATGGCAGGACGCAAAAATGGTGCTCGAAGAAGAATTGCGCCATATACGCGGACTGATAGAACTGAGCGCGGATAATGTGCTGTGAAGCGGGCTTTTTGCTCGCTTTTTTGATAACATTATGTTATAATAATAAAAATACCCTTGCGTAAGGTATTGCTTGTGACGCGGCGTAATATGCTACAATGTCGCTGAAAGGAGGCGAAAGCTATGTCAAAATACACGACGGGAGAAGTTGCAAAGCTGTGCGGCGTGTCTGTACGCACTGTTCAATACTATGACAACCGGGGCATACTTTCACCGAGCGAGCTCAGCGAAGGCGGCAGACGGTTGTACTCCGACGGCGACCTCGGCAAGATGAAGATTATCTGCTTTCTGCGCGAGGTGGGTATGCCGCTCGGCAGTATCGGCGAACTTTTGAGCGAGAGCGAGCCTGCGAGCGTCATTTCTCTGCTTCTCGACGAGCAAAAGAAACTGCTTTCGGAAGAAATCAGCGAAAGGCAGTCACAGCTCGACAAACTGAACGAGCTTTCGCGCGAGATAAAAAAACTCGACACCTTCTCTGTCGAATCCATAGGTGACATAGCAAACGTCATGGAAAACAAAAAGAATCTAAGAAAACTTCGCTGGACTATGCTTGCAGTCGGACTTATTGCCGAAATCATCGAAATATCAACAATAGCCATATGGATAGTGCACGGAATATGGCAGCCGTTTGCCGTTGGAATGCCGATTGTCATTGCGATGTGCACATGGATAAGTGTTTACTATTTCAAAAAAGTTGCATACATCTGTCCTGAATGTCATGCCGTATTTAAACCGAACGGCAAAGAAGCATTTTTCGCGCGGCACACACCAACCACGAGAAAGTTGACCTGCACAAATTGCGGACACAAGGGATTTTGCGTGGAAACATATTATAAAGGATGAAAAAACAAGCCAAGTTAAAACTTGGCTTGTTTTTTAAAGGAGCGAATACTTTTTCCTATACTCCATCGGAGTCATGCCCGTGATATCTTTGAAAACGCGGCGGAAATAGGACGCTGAGCGAAAGCCGAGTTCCTCGCTGATTTCCTCGACGGTCTTGTAGCCGCTTTTTATATACTCTATGGAGCGCAAAATCCGCAATTCGTTTTTGTATGCGACGGGTGTGGTATGCATTTCCTCGCGGAAGAGATGATACAGGCGCGACTCACTGACGAAACATTCTTTAGCTAGGGCGGCAATGGAGTATTCCTCGGCGAGGTGTTTTTGGATATAGTCAAGCGCTGTCAACACGCACGGGCTGCAATCGGGCGCGGCTGCGGGTTTAAGACTTAGCAACACATTTGAGAAAAGTCGGTAGAATTTTTCAAGCGCGACAATGCGCGAAAGTTCGTCGCCGCTTTCAAGCAGTTCATACATGGCGGGTATTTCATTTCCAATATCGGCACTGTCAAGTCCCTCTACCTTTTGCATACCAAAGCTCTGGTCAAACCGCTTGCCGTCCTTGTCTGTTCGAAACGTGAGGTGGACACAGTAATACTCAACATCGGGGTCGCCTTGGCTCTGCGATATGTAACGGGTGCCTTCGGGAATGTAGATAAGGTCCCCTGCACTGCACTCAACAGTGACAAACGACGATGAAAATATGCACTTGCCCGCTTTCATAAAGCCGATGTTGGTCTGCTGCTTACCGCGGGTGGAATCGTACGTAGTACCGCCGCTGTAATGCACCTTCTGCACGCCGAAATCGGACAGGCAAAATTCCTTTGCTTTTATAGTGCGCGTCATTTACCTCACCTCACTTGTTTATTTTATTGTAGCATTAAGCAGTATAAATGTCAATTTCGTAAATTTTGGCAAAATAAAAAATAATTTTCAACTTTTTTCACCGAAGTACTTGATTTTTGCTTTTGTCTGTGGTAATATATAAAAGCTTGCAATGAGCAACAAGGAGAAGTCGCCTAGTTGGTCGAGGGCGCGCGACTGGAAATCGCGTAACCGGTAACACGGTTCGAGAGTTCGAATCTCTCCTTCTCCGCCAAATTAAACAGCATCCCATTCGGGATGCTGTTTTATTTTGTTTGAGCAAGGGGAGTACAGCAAGAACGCTCGCTCAGTTTGCGAAGCAAACTGATTAGGTCTCGCTCCGCGAGACCTTGAGAGTCTCGAATCTCTCCTTCTCCGCCAGAAAAAAGCACCGCAAAAGCGGTGCTTTTTTCAACTAAATCCACCTTAACGGTGGAATAAATCTGCTACGCAGATGAAATCCTCACTTCGTTCGGATGAAATCGCTGCGGCGATTGGTGGATTTAATTTCATCCAAGTTTTAACTTGGATTTTATCTGAGCATAGCGAAGATTTCATCGTGGAAAAGCCACGATTTCATTAAATACCCACACAAAAACAGCCGCCCGAGGGCGGCTGTTTTTGATTAATATTCTTTTACTCGCCGAGCAAACTCCAGTCAAAGAGGTTGCCGAGGGGGGGATTTTTGTTTTCTGCGAGGTCTTTATAAACCTTGGTGCAGTCAGCGGGGTTGAACTCCTCGTTACGAAGGGGCTTGATGTGCATGTTACCCTTTGCGATGTGGCGGAGAAGGGTGCGGTGGTCGCTGTGGGGAACCCAATAACCGGGGATGTTATCACCGTTCGGGCGAACGGAAGTGTGCGCGCCGAGAAGCTGGATACCGGGGCAATGTACGAGTTTGTAGAAGTCAATCGGAACGTCCGAAACTCTGGTGCATCCGGTGAGGGCAACTCTGCCGCGGCGAGCCATGAGTTCAAGAGCAGTAACGAGTGCCTTTGCCGAACCTGTTACTTCAACCGCGCAGTTGATGCCGCGGCCGTCGGTGGCCTCCATAACCTTTGCCTTGAGGTCGGGGTCGTCGGGGCGGAACGCATAGTCCGCGCCGCACTCCTTGGCGATTGCAAGTCTGTCCTCGTTAAAATCGATTGCGATAACGGGGGTCGCACCCATGCAACGGAGCGACTGGAGAGCGAACTGACCAAGCAGGCCGCAGCCTACAACGAGCGCACTTTCGCCTATTTCACACTTGGTCATACGTGCGCCTTCGAGACCGAAGCCGCCGATGATAACAAGCGCCGCGTCACGGGGGTCAACACCTGCGGAAATCTTACAAAGCATATGCTGTTTGCATACCGAATAAAGTCTGTGACCGCCTGCGAAGAAGCAAAGTACACGGTCGCCTACGGCATAGTTCTTAACGTTTGCGCCCACCTCGGTAACGATACCTACAGCGTTGTAACCGAAGTTTCTGGGGTACTTGCGAACGGTATTGGGAAGGTCGTTGAAGTTTGCAAGTTCGGTTCCTGCGCTGATAGCGGAAAACTCGGTTTTTACCAAAACTTCATCCGCCTTGATCTCGGGAAGTTCGATTTCACGAAGTTCGACAACGCCGGGAGCCATTAAATACATAGCCTTATTAGTCATAATGTCCTCCAAAAGAAAAATTAAAATTTATTCTGACATCACTATAATATTTTTTTACTCGCTTTACAATACAAAATAATGTACAAAACCGCAACTATTCTGCTATAAAATTAGTTCTTGACATTGCCGCGAGCGAGTATTAGAATATTATAGAAATATTTTTACAGAAGGCAAACCATATGAAAAAAAACAGCATCGTATCAATTTTAGTTTTGTTTGTAACGGCAATAGTCTGGGGCTTTGCATTCCCGTTCCAGGACATCGCCGCTGACTACATAAGCACATTTTGGTTCAACGGCATCCGCTTTATCATCGGCGCAATCTCGCTCATCCCCGTCGTGCTCATTTTCGAGCGCGAAAAGCTGACAAAGACACAGTGGAAAAAGCTTATTATTTCAAGCTCTGCCTGCGGCATATTGCTCTTTGCCGCGTCCGCGCTTCAACAGGTGGGAATCAGCATCTCGGGCAGCTCCGCAAAAGCGGCGTTTATCACGGGACTTTACATGGTTTTCGTTCCGTTTTGCGGAATTTTCATGGGAAAGAAGATACGCACCGAAGCATGGATAGGCGCGGCAGCGGCGGTCGTCGGTCTGTACTTTGTATGTTTTGCAAACGGATTTGAAAACGCAAGCGTCGGCGACATGGTAACGCTCCTCGGCGCGTTTGTATGGACAGCGCACATCGTCTGCATAGACAAGTTCGCAAGCGACTGCCCCTCGCTCAAGTTCTCGCTTTTTCAGTTTATTGCGTGCGGTATCTTCAACCTAGCGGTCGCACCTTTCGCTGAGGGCGCGCTTGTGCTTGACGGAGAGGCTGTTAAAAACCTCATCATACCCGTGCTTTACTGCGGTATCGGTTCGGTAGGCGTTGCGTACACCTGCCAGGTTATCGGTCAGCGCGGCACCGAGCCTGCGCTCGCTTCGATAATTCTCTGCACCGAGTCTATTTTTGCCGCAATCGGCGAAATGCCCGTGTACTACCTCATGGCGGCACTCGGTTTCGGCGGCGGAATTACCAAGCCCTCTCCCCTGCCCCTCTCGGGTTACTTCGGCTGCGCGCTGATTTTTGTAGGTATACTGCTCTCACAGGCGAAGATATTTAAAAAGAAAGCTTGAATGTTTAGGTAAGTAATGGCGACGTACAAACTCTGTACGGGCGATTGCTAATCCCCCTACGTTGGTTGGATTACAGCCACATGTGCTGATTTAATATTTTTCATTCAGGGACGTTGAGGACGTCGTCCCCTACAGATTAATTAATACAAAACCCTTGCAAATGCCCATTTTTTCGGCATTTGCAAGGGTTTATCTTTATATCATTTCAAGCCTTGTCATTTCATTTTTTATTCTGTGCTTGAGAGTGTCGCTGATGTCTCCCATCGGAGCACGCATTTCGGAGGTGCAAAGCTCAAGAAGGCTCATTGCGTATTTAAGCGGAGCGGGATTGGTTTCGACGAACAAAAGTTCAATGAGATGCGCGTATCTGTGAGCGAGTGCGGATGCGCTCTTGAAGTCGCCGTCAAGGGCGTATTTTGTCATTGCCGCCGTGGCGGCGGGAGCAATGTTGGAAAGTACGGATATTACACCCTTTCCACCGACCGAAACTACCGGCAAAACCATATCGTCATTGCCGCTGTAGACAGCAAGCGGCGTTTCCCCCGCCAACCGCGTTATCTTTGTGAGGTTGACCGCCGCTTCTTTTACAGCTACTATGTTTTCTATACTTGAAAGCTCACTGTATTGAGCAAACGAAAGGTCAACGCCGGTGCGCGACGGTACGTTGTAAAGAATTATCGGGATGCCGTCCGCCGCGTCCGCAACCCGCTTGAAATGCTCAAGCAGTCCCAAAGCGGTGCCTTTGTTGCAGTAAGGTGTGATTACGAGCAAAGCGTCCGCGCCGACGCTTACAGCGTCCTTGGCATAGAGGCACGCGGTAGCGGTGTCCGACGAGCCGCAACCGATAAGAAGCGGAATATTTCCTTTACAAATATTCTTTGCCGCCGCCGAAAGCGTGTGCCGCTCCGCCTTGGTAAGTGTTGCCGCCTCGCCCGTGGTTCCCGCAACGCACAGCGCGTCAACGCCCATATCAATCTGCCACTCGCAAAGCCGTTCAAATGTGTCAAAATCTACCTTGCCGTCCGAAAAGGGAGTTGCGAGCGCGGTTGCCGTTCCCAAAAAAGGAATTTTCTTTGAAATATATGTATCCATAGTGCCCCCTTGAAATTTTCTTAAATCGGTACTATAATAGTACTAATAATAAAGTATGTAAAAAGTGTGTGGACGGACAATGATAACAAACGAAAGAATTAAAACAGAGCTTAAAAAAGATGACTTTTTCTATGACCTGCCCGAGGAGCTTATTGCGCAGTCTCCCGCGGAAAAACGCGACTGCTCCCGGCTTATGGTCATTGACCGCGAAAGCGGTAATATCGAACACAAGCATTTCTACGACATCATCGACTACCTCGATGAAAAAGATGTGCTTGTCGTCAACAACTCTAAAGTTATACCCGCGCGAATTTTCGGCACCGATGCCGAAAAAGGCGACCGTGTGGTTGAATTTCTGCTTCTCCGCCGCCACGGCGACCGCGTATGGGAAACGCTTGTTCGCCCCGGCAAAAAGGCAAAAATCGGCAAAAAATTTATCTTCGGCGACGGTATACTTGAGGGCGAAATAACCGACATTGTGGAAGAGGGCAACCGCCTTATCACATTTTCTGTCGGCGGCGCGGAAATCTATCAGGTGCTTGAAAAAATCGGCAACATGCCCCTGCCCCCGTATATCACAAAGAAGCTTGAAGACAACAGCCGTTACCAGACGGTTTACGCTAAGACCGAAGGCAGTGCCGCCGCTCCCACCGCTGGTCTGCATTTTACCGAGGAGCTGCTCGAAAAAATCAAAGCAAAAGGCATTGCCGTCGTTCCAGTAATGCTCCATGTGGGGCTGGGAACCTTCCGCCCCGTCAAGGAAACAAGCGTTAACGACCACGTTATGCACAGTGAGTATTTTTCGATAACGCAGGAGAGCGCGGACGAAATCAATCGCCGACGTGAAAACGGCGGCAGAGTAATCTGCGTCGGCACCACATCCTGCCGCGTGCTTGAAAGCGTCGCAGACGAGAACGGCAATCTGCGCGAAATGGCTGACGACACCTCTATTTTCATCTACCCCGGTTACAAGTTCAAAGCGGTAGATGCGCTGATAACAAACTTCCACCTGCCCGAAAGCACCCTGCTGATGCTGGTGAGCGCGCTATACGACCGCGAAAAGATGCTGGATGCGTACAAAACCGCCGTTGACGAGCGCTATAGATTCTTCAGCTTCGGCGATGCGATGTTTATTTGTTGAAAATGCATATATATTATAATTATATATAACATTTTATTATATATAATGTATAACAACCTTCCTTTTTTATGGAAAATCATGCTGCTTCTTTCATCAACTTACTACCCGATGCTGATGAAAGACGGTACTTTTCGTATGTATAATTTTTATAGATTTTCAGTTTTACAACAAGGATACTTAATATGACCGATATAACGATAAAAGCTATGAAACTTATGGAAATGTTACCTGAAGAAGAAAAAGCTATCGCCTATGAGTTTATAAAAAATCTCGTACTGAAATGGGATCCTGATTTTACAAAAGTTACTCCGGATGAGGCAAAAAGTATCGATGAAGCAAAAAACAGCGGCTTTATTGACAAAGCAGACATCGACTGGGACAATTTGCACTAACAATGCCATTGACAATATCACGTTATCGTGATATGATATGTATAGAGTGATAGAAAGGAGTTTTGTCATGCCTGTACTTGCAAGATTTTATGGAATCATTATCCGAATGTATTTTCTTCAAAGTGAGCATAACCCGCCGCATATTCATGCAATTTATAATGATGATGTTGCGGCTATAGATTTCATGACCGGTGATGTTTTGGAAGGACATTTGCCGCCTAAAGCGATGAACATGGTCAAGGAATGGCTCTCCATTCACAAAGATACCTTAAAAGAAATTTGGGAGACACAAGAGTTTAAAGCTCTTCCCCCTCTTGAATAAGGAGGCAGAAATATGTTTCACAAAATAAAAAATGTATCTGCATTACCCGACTACAGGCTCAGCGTACAGTTTTCCGAGGGTGTGACAAAACTATATGATGTAAAGCCTTTATTTGAAAAGTTACCGGTTTTCAAATCTTTGCTCGAAAATCCAGAAGAGTTCGCCTCTTGTTCGGTAGATATAGGCGGATACGGCATCATATGGAACGATGACCTTGACCTTTCCTGCGACGAGCTTTGGGAAAACGGAGTGCAAGTCGAAACTCCTTTTGACGGGCTCATGGCGTTCAGCGATGCAACAGAGCTTTGGGGGCTTAACGAAAGCACCCTCAGAAAAGCAATAACTTACGGCAAACTTGTAAACGGAGTGGATGTTTGTAAATTTGGCAAGCAATGGGTCGTTTCCATAGATGCTATGAAGCGTGAATACGGCATTGCACAAAAATAAAAGATTTTATACATCCTATAACCGGTAAGCTTCGGCGATGCTATGTTTATAAAATAGGAGTTAAAAATGCAAAGAGTAATGGGCGTTGACTACGGCGACGTGCGCACGGGGATTGCGCTGTCCGACCCGAACCGCTTTCTTGCAAGCGGACTTTATACAATAAGCGAGGGCGGTATGCGCGCAACGGCAAAAAAAGTTGCATCCCTTGCGGCTGAGCACGATGTCGGAATAATTGTTATCGGTCTGCCTAAAAATATGGACGGGAGCGAAGGCGCAAGCGCGGACAAGATACGCGCTTTTGCAGAGCTTCTCGGCGGTCTTACCGACGCGAAAATCGAGTTTTTGGACGAGCGCGTTTCCACGATGGCGGCTCACAAAATACTTAACATCACGGACACGCGCGGCGCAAAACGCAAGAGCGTTGTCGACACGCTTTCCGCCGAGATAATTCTGCAGAATTTTCTTGACAAAAATTCAGTATAAATACCGTTTTAATTCATACAAACATCACATTTAAAATTTATACTGGTAGCATAAAGGTTTTGAAACGGAGGCTGTAATCATGGAAGAATACAAATTCAATTCCGAAAACAATTTCTCAGACGGCGGAGAGCGCAACGCTGACGCTCCCATCACCGTATCTTTTAAAGACGGCAGTGAAATCGAAAGCGAACCTAATTTTTATGAGCCGCCGAAGACCCCTAAGAAAAAGAGCCGTGCCGGCAAAGTGCTCCTTACCGTCGGTGCTGTCGTGCTCACACTGGGCGTTGCGGCAGGCAGCGGTATTTTTGCCGCAAGCTACATCGTTGATTCGTATCTTGAGGACACCACGGCACAGACAAACGTAGTTAACCTCGATATAGCGGACGAAACCACTTCCCCGCTCGACTCCATAAACAATTCGCAAAATGCTGCCCATACCGACTTTCTCGCATCCACCGCTGACCCCGCGGCAAGCACATACGCGGCAGTTGCGGCGGCGGTAAAAGACTCGGTAGTTGAGATAACCACAGAAATGGCAGCCGGCAACTCCTACTTCCAGCAGTTTGTTGAAAGCGGCGCGGGAAGCGGCGTTATCATCAGCGAAGACGGCTACATTATAACAAACAACCACGTTATCGAAGGCGCGTCCAAGATAACCGTGCGTCTCACAAACGGTTCCGAATATGTCGCAGAACTTATCGGAACGGACTCGCAGGCGGACATCGCGGTGCTAAAAATCGAAGCTGAAAGCCTCGTTTACGCGGTTATCGGCGACAGTTCAACCCTTGTTGTAGGCGAAGAGGTAATCGCAGTAGGCAACCCCCTCGGCGAGCTCGGCGGCACGGTTACCAACGGCATAATCAGCGCACTTGACCGCGAACTCACCATTGACGGTCAAACCATGAGACTGCTGCAGACCAACGCGGCAATTAACCCCGGCAACTCGGGCGGTGGCCTGTTTAACATGAAAGGCGAACTTATTGCAATTGTCAACGCAAAGTCCTCGGGCACCGGCATTGAAGGTCTCGGATTTGCAATTCCGATAAACTACGCATATGAAATAGCATCTGAACTTCTTTCCAACGGCTATGTCAGCGGCAGACCCGCAATGGGCATTTCCTACATTGAAATTGCAAGTTATTGGGACCTTATGAGCTACGGTGTAAACGCCTACGGTATTTATGTATATGACGGCGGCGACACACCTCTTGAAAACGGCGACAGAATAGTAAGTATCGGCGACTACGAAATTCAGTATTCCGCTTCACTGAAAGCTGCTATTCAAAACTACAATGTGGGCGACACCGTTGAAGTTACTGTTGCACGTAACGGACGTTTTGTAAAAGTTAACGTTACACTTATCGAAAGCAAACCCGAGTAACAAACAAAAGCCCCTTACAAGGGGCTTTTTATAACTCAACAGATAAGGAGAAAGACATGTATAAAATTTTAGTAGTAGACGACGAGGAAAGAATCCGAGAACTTATCGGCAAATATGCAAAATTTGAGGGTCACTCTGTAGAATTTGCCACTGACGGCATGGAAGCGGTTGAAAAATGCCGTGTGAACACCTACGATGTTATTATCATGGACATAATGATGCCCAACCTTGACGGATTTTCCGCCTGCCGCGAGATTCGCAAGAAATCGGACGTGCCGATACTTATGCTTTCCGCGCGCGGCGAGGAATATGACAAAATCAACGGCTTTGAACTCGGTGTTGACGACTATGTTGTAAAGCCTTTTTCGCCGAAGGAGCTAATGCTCAGAGTTGAAGCGATTATGAAGCGCTCGCAAAAGTCCGAAAACGTTCCGGACGCGGACATTTACAAAAGCCGCGGTCTTGAAGTAAACTTCACCGCAAGACGAGTTTACGTTGACGGCACCGAGGTAAATCTTTCTCCCAAAGAATATGACCTTCTCTTTTACATGATAAAAAACAAGGACATCGCGCTTACGCGCGAAAAACTTATAAACAAAGTATGGGGTTACGACTTTTTCGGTGGCGACCGCACACTTGACACACACATCAAGCTGCTTCGCAAGAGCCTCGGCCCCTATGCCTCATACATCGCAACTCTGCGTGGGGTAGGTTACAGATACAATGATGACTGATAAGCTGAAATTCCGCCGCCATCCGCAGACGATGCGCTCAAAGCTCTTCACTGTGCTTATAATTTTTGTGGTGTTTGCGCTGATTTTGCTTTGGGGATTTCAGGTATTCATGCTCGACTCGTTTTACTCGCGCCTGACCAAAAGCAGAATGACAGGTGCGGCGGCTCAGATTGAGGAGCTGTACGAAACGGACACCCATACCTTTACCGACAATCTGTCCGCAATAAGCCTTAACAACGATTTCTGCATTTATGTTTTCAATGAAAACGGTAATTCCGTTGCAAAAATTCACTCTGATAACGGCTGTATCATTCATGTCATAAACGGTGAAGCGCTGACCAAGCTGTACCATACCGCGGTGGAAAACGGGGGCGAATGTTTTGAGACCGCTACCCTTTCGGAATTTAAAGGCAGCAGAGAAGCCGAAAAGGCTGTCACCCACAAACACTACCGTCTGCGCGACAGAATATTATATGCGGCCGTAAAAGAAACCACGCGCGGCACACTTATAATCATTCTTGATGCCGCAACCGACCCTATCATCATCGTCAAAAGTGTGCTTATCGTACAACTTTTGATAACCTCGATAATAATGACTCTTGTCGCCGCGTCAATTTCAAACTGGCTTGCAAAGAAGCTTTCGCGCCCGATAGCAGAGGTTAACCGCGCAGCGAGAAAGCTTACCGAGGGCGAATATGACGTCAAATTCACAGGCGAAAGCTACCGCGAGATATACGAGTTGTCCGACACGCTCAATCAAACTGCAAAAGAGCTGAAAAAGACGGACATGATGCAAAAGGAGCTTATCGCCAACATCTCCCACGACCTGCGCACACCGCTTACTCTTATCACGGGTTATTGCGAAATGATGCGTGACATCGAGGGCGAGAACACACCTGAAAACATGCAGGTAGTCCTCGACGAAACGGCGAGACTTTCTTCTCTTGTCAACGACCTTATTGACCTTTCCAAGTATCAAAACGGCAGTGAAAAGTTTGAAAAAGAAAGCGTTGACATAGACTATCTCCTGATTGAAACCGTGGATCGATACCAAAAGCTGATGCAGGGCAAGGACTACACCTTCGTATACGAAAGCGTGGGCCCCACCTTTGCGATGTGTGACAAGAAGCGAATCCTTCAGGTCATCTACAACCTTATCAACAACGCTATAAACTACTGCGGTGACGATAAGACTGTCATTATCAAACTTTCAACGACCGCTGAAGGCAAGGTGCGCGTTGAGGTCATAGACCACGGCGCGGGCATTGCCAAAGAAGACCTGCCGCTGATATTTGACCGCTACTACAAGGTAGACAAGGTTCACAGACGCGCCGTCACCGGCACGGGACTTGGACTTTCAATCGTAAAAGGTATTCTTGAAAAGCACGGTGCCGTTTACGGCGTCCAAAGCGAACTCGGCGAAGGCAGTGTATTCTACTTTGAACTGTAAATTTAAAAGCAGACAAGTTTTAAACTTGCCTGCTTTTTGTTGTAAGTAACTCGGTAAATTGCTGTTTAGCAGAGTAATGGCGACGCACCAACCACGTGGGGGTAAGGAACCTGCGGTTCCTAACGTCCTCGACGACCCTAAAAGCAACATATAAAATGGATGTTTAGCGAAGTAAACAAACATCTCCGCCCGAGATCCTTCGCTAACGCTCAAGGATGACAAGGGCGGGATTTTGCAAAGTGCTATAAAAAGCTTATATTATAGCATTGCGGCAACCCCCGCTTGTCATCCTCGAACGGAGCCGCAGGCGCAGTGAAGGATCTTGCGGGGAGATGTTTGTAACATAAACACTACTTCACCATCACTTCAGTGAAGTGGAACTGTTGAGTACAAGTGTGCTGTAGAGGAACAGTGTGTCTTTGCCGCTAAAGTCTATGAAGTTGCCTACAAACGAGGATGCTACATAGCGGATATCTACGATATAGATACTGCTGTAGCATTCGGCGAGGAGCGGGATAAGGCTTGAGCCGAACGAGTCGCGGAATACCACCAGTTCTTTTTCACTCGCGGCGTTCGGGTTGTCTATGCGTAAGAGCGCCTTTGTTCCCGAGAGAAAGACATCATACGGTTCTTTGGAATTAAACTTTTCAAGGTCGTAAATGCCCGTGGTTTTGCCTGTTTCATAGTCGTAAACCGTGCAGGCATCCAGTGTTTCATTTGTAAGATAGCGGATGGTATCGGCAGGCAAATCAAGCGCGGTTTGCGCGTGGTACACGCCGTAGAACGGATAGAGTTCCTTTGTCGCATACTCTCCGCTGATATACTCTGCAACGCCGAGTTTTTCGGCGATAAGTTCCGCAACATCCGTGATTTTATCCTGGCTCCAATGGGTATCGGTTTTGTAATAGTCGGCAAGCTCAAGTTCGCCGAATATGTCGATAAACTCCATTTCGCCGAGCCCGCTTTGCATCATTTCACGAAGGCGGTCATAGTCCATGGCGGGATATCCGTATTCATCGGAAAAATAATAGTTTTTATCGGGAACGATGCAAAAATAGGTTTTGCCGCCGTTGTCTTTCAGGTAAGCTTCGTAAATGCCGTTAAACTTTGATACGGCGTTATTTACCGAGTTTTCGTAAAGCTCGGTTTCTACCTTTGCAATGTAACCGTCCTTTACGGCAAGACCGTTGGTTTCCTTTAACTGCATTACATTCAGGCGGTACCATGAGTAAAGTCCGCGGAAGTTGTCACGCAGAGGAAATTGGTCAACGGTATAGTCGTCAAAACCGCTGATGGCTTCGCCGCTGATTACGCTGTCAAGTGACAGTTCAGGGAACTGCGCAAGCTCACGGCGCTCACTGTCGGAATAGTCGCTCGGTGTGCGGAAAATACAAACGAAGAAAAATCCGAAAATAAAGAGCAGGAATACTACTGTTGTCGCTATATTTTTAACTTTCATATCTCTCCTCCTTAAAATCTGAAATACAAGAACGGACTGAACGAACCATTCACAAAGCAGGCGGTCACAAGCAACAGAATTACCGCAACCGTAACGGGTTCAAGCACATTAATAACTGTGCCGACGACCTTAGTTTCTTTAAGTTTCAGCACCGTGTTTTTGACAATCGGAGTTGCACCTATCATGCTTACCGCAAAAAGCAATCCGTAAGCCGAAAGGTAGTACGCTGTTTCCTTTGACCAAAGAGGAATGTCAAGCGCACCGAACATGCCGCCGATGTCGCTCACCGCCTCGGCAAGGTCAGCGGCATTGAACACAACAAAACTTATCATAACCGCGACAATCACATAGATGTGCGAGAATACGCGCGGGATTCTCTCAAAGAATTTGTTAAGAACGAACTTTTCAAGCACAAGGAAAAGGGCAAAATACAGTCCCCAGATTACAAATGTCCATGCCGCGCCGTGCCACAGTCCCGTGAGAAGCCACACTACAAGGGTATTGAACAGCCAACGTAGTTTCGGCACGCGGTTTCCTCCAAGGGGAATATAAACATAGTCGCGGAACCATGTTCCGAGCGACATATGCCATCTGCGCCAGAACTCGGCAACGCTTTTTGAAATATAGGGGTAGTCAAAGTTTTCGAGAAAACGGAAACCGAAGATTCTTCCAAGGCCTATAGCCATATCGCTGTAACCGGAAAAGTCAAAATAGATGTGCAGAGAAAACGCGAGCGCATACAGCCAGTAGAACACAACAGACTTGTCGTCGGACGCGCGGAACGCATCGCAAAACTCATAAAACACATCGGCTATGAGTACCTTTTTGCCAAGTCCAATCACAAAACGCGTCGCACCCGAAGCAAAGTTTTCAAGCGTGTGCTTACGCTCGGTGAGGTCTTCCTCAACCGTGGTGTAACGCACGATAGGTCCCGCGATAAGCTGTGGAAACAGCAAAACGTAGGTGGCAAGACGTATGAAGCTCCTTTGCACCTTTGCATCACCGCGGTACACGTCGATAGTGTAACTGAGCGTCTGAAAAGTGTAAAAGCTGATACCTATGGGGAGCGCTATGCCGAGCAATGCGATGTCGGTTTTGAAAATCGAGTTGACATTTTCGATAAAGAAATCGGAATACTTGAAAAATCCGAGCATTGCAAGACTTGTAACCACCGACGAGACAAGCAATACCTTCGCCCATTTTGTGCCGCGGTACTTGTCGATAAGCAATCCGTGTACATAACTCGAAAACGATGACACAAGCATTAAAATGACATACACGGGCTCACCGTAAAAGTAGAAAAACAAGCTGGTCACAAGCAGTATAAGGTTTTTGAACTTAAACGGCACTATGAAGTAGAGTCCGATTACTATCGGCAAAAAATAATACAAAAACGGAATCGAAGAAAATAGCATTAAATTTCCTTTCAAAAAGGCATGGGGTTAACCATGCCTTTTAGTTTTTTAGAAGTACGCTTAAGTAAATCAGAGCGCCATGCCCATGTCGCCGCCTTCGGTGGGCATATCATATGTTGCGGGGCACATGAGGAAGAGCACCTTGTTGCCTACGGTTTCGGTAATTACCTCGTCAGCCTCAACGCAGATGTTCCAACGGGGGTTGGCGTTTGCCTTGAGTTCGGCAACGAAAGCCTCTGCATCAGCGTCGTCAGTGAGTTCAAAGACGTAGCCAACGTATGCAATTGAACCAATCATGGGAAGGAAAGTTGCGCAGGACTTGTAACCTGCGGGAACATAGTTGTCAAAGCCGGGGAAATACTCGGACGCGGCATCCATAGGCATTACCATGGGAGCGAACTGGTTGATTTCGAGAGAAACAAGTGCATTTGCAATTTCTTCTGCGGTGCTGTCAGCATTTTCAGCCAAAATTTCAGCAAATGCGTTTGCATGAATCTGACCTACGGTGAGGTTTTCCTCAACGGTAGTCTCAACAGTGGTTTCAACTGTAGTCTCTTCTGTGGTCTCCGCCACATCATTATTGCCGCAAGCGGCAAGGCCTAAGCAAAGGGTAAGTGCTAAAAGTGCGATAAGAATTTTTTTCATTTTTTTAATACCTTTCTTGTTTATTCTTTTATTTGTCGAAGGAATTTTGAAAACTCCTCACGAAAAATCAAAATTATTTTACCTCATGGTAATCGAGAAGCGAAAGAGACGGAAAATAAAGCAAAAGTATCTGCTCGGCTGTGGCTCCTGCCACTGCAAGGTCGTATATGCCGTACTGGCTGAGACCTACTCCGTGCCCCCATCCCTTACCGGCGAAGATGAAGTTGTTTTCATCAGCCGCTTCGACAGTCTCCGTAATTCGATGGAGAATTACGCCCGGAGTCGAATTTAAATTATAGTAATATCCGCTCATACCCGTGGCAATCTGAAGCGTGTCAAGCGATATGCGCGCGACATCGTCCGACTTTTGAACATAGACATTCTTCGTGGGTTTTACCTCTTCTATGCCGTTTGCCGTGAGGACTTTCACGGTTTCTTCCTCTTCGCTGACTGTCGAATAATTGCCCGTGGTGGAACTGTAAGTGCCGTTTATATCAATGTCAACGACATCATCGTACTCATAGGTAAGCGTGCCTTTGCCGACGACGAAATTTGCACTGTTGACATACTTTGAAATAGATGTGCGCACCTTGTCGCAACGGGTGATGGTAAGCTGTTTTCCGCCCGCGTCGGTGTAGGTTATGGAATAAACATACGGACTGTCACCCGAAAACTCGTTTATCTTTATATCAACTATCTCACTGCCGATATTGTAGCCCTTAGACTGCAGATACGCGGCGAGCTCAGTTCCGCTGACCTCACTGACCCAAAGTCCGCTTGCGTGCTCGGAATAGCGTTCCCACGGAGTGTAAGTGGGAACAAGGTACGGCGAGTCATCCCCGCCCCAGGTGTCTTTTGCGGATGATGTGTAGCCGCCCGTTGAGGACGAATAGTAGGTAGTAACTATACTCTTGCCGTCCGAAAGCACAAGTCCTTTCGTGCTTTCAACCGCCTTGTAAACATTGTCATTTGCGCTTCCTATGCCGCGATAAACCTGACAGTGTGTGGTGTTGCAGATGTCAAAACCGTATGAGGTATAATGACGGTTCTTATTCTGCACGGTGTAGCTGCGGACGGTAATTGCGAACGCTCGGAGCGCCTCGTAAGGCCATGAAGGACTGATTTCGTAAGGCACAACGCCCGCAATATAGTCTTCCAGCGGGAGCATATTTGTGAGCGCAACGCCGCTTACAGTGTCGGCAATGTAGCGCTCATACATAAAAATTCCGTCATAAAGGCGGTTTGCGGGAGTTTTAAGATACTGCTTTTTGCCTTCTTTGTCCATAGCCGAAAGTCCCAGTGCACGGTTGCCGCCGTCATCGTATTCAAAGTAGATAACGTTTGTCTCGGGGTCAACAATGGTAAGCGCGGTCTTTGACGGCTCGACAACATCAAACTCTATTTCCGCCGCCATGTTCGGCACCGTAGCTAGCTTGTTTTCAGCTCTCGCGGCATCCGAGCAGTCGCTGACGCGCACCTTGTACACACCATTTATATACGCAATAAAAGGGTGCATGTTGCTTCCCTCTTTGTTAAGCCACTCTTTTACAGTAGAAAGCATGGCATCTGCGTCCTCGCGCTTTTCAAAATCTTCTGCAACCTCAAGGTGGTAGCCGCCGACCACGCAGGACTTTGTACCGTCATAAATAGAATAGGTGTACGCCGTTTGTGAAAGATTGCCGTCGCACACCACAGAAATTTTAGGAATATCAACCGTATATATTTCCTCAAAGGAACGCTCTGTCCTCGTTGCCGTCACCGCGTAAACGCTGAACCCGACCGTAGTCACAGTTTCAAACCCAACGGTGACATCACTGCCGTACATAAGTCCGACAGTGATGTACTCGGGAGCCTCCTCCGCTACGGTCTCAACTTCCGCCGCCGCGGTAGAGAGTGCGCAAGCCTGGAACAGAACAAGTGCGCAGCTGCCAATCATCAGCACTGCGAGGATCCATACCATAACTTTTACCCAAAACTGCTTATTTTTCATCACAGAGTCCTCCTTTCAAAAAGATATATGGTTTTTATTTTTTCTTTACAAGTATAATTATGAGCGCCGCAACAATTGCTACAGCCGCAGCAGCACCTAAGGCGACAAACCAAAGCGGCACGGGCGATGACGCTACCAAAACCGCGGTAGGTCCATCTGCTCCGCCTATGATACCCAAACTCATTATTTTGCCTCCGTTTCGGCTGCGGTCGTTTCTGCTGCAGTATTTACGGCATCCTTAATGATATAATCGCCGCGAACCATTATCCACGCGCCGCCATCAAGTGCGGTGATGCCGCGTCCGTCGTCGCGCGGGATGATTATCGTATGGTTGGTAGGAACCGCGCCGTCGTTGTAAATTTCAACGCCGTCGGTAGTGTCGGACACGCCCTGCTCTTCCCATTTTACGGTGTAGGGAGAGACAACCTTTGTCGAACCCGAGCGCACAATTACCTCGCATGAGTAAACCGATGCATAAATGGTCTGTCCCGCTTTAAGGTTAACAACCTCGTATCTTGCCCCCGTATTGACGGTGCCGTCGGGGAAAATATCCTCAGGCTCTGCTGTAGTCTCCACAGGTTTCTCAGTGGTTTTAGCAGGTTCTTCGGTAGTCTTTGCAGGCTCCTCGGTAGTTTCGGCGGGATTTGTAATCTCGGCATCGCCGATATCCTTGCCCGAAACCGCGTCATTGATCATTTCTTTAATCTGCGGAAGCAAAACTTCGTTAACGTAACTAAGCGAGATAAGCGGGTCGTCCTCACTTGAATATGTAGCAGCATAAACGCATATAGCCATAAGCCCAAGCGCCGCCGCCAAAATCACACACGAAGCGACTTTTATAATCTTTTTCATACAATACCTCCCTCAGAGCAACATACAGACTTATTATACAACATATGATGCAGAAAAGGAAGTCTTTTTGTCAAATTTAATAAATGAAATTTTTAGACGGAGTGAGAAAATAATGGTTAGAGTTCAAGCAAACATCTCCCCGCAAGATCCTTCACTTCGCTACGCTCCGTTCGAGGATGACAAGCGGGGGTTGTTGCAACGCGTTAAAATAAGTCTTTTTAGAACTCTGCTTAAACCCGCCCTTGTCATCCTTGAGCGCAAGCGAAGGATCTCGGGCGGAGATGTTTGTAACATAAACCTTTATTCTATTCTTCTTCAATATTACCCGCAATTGTTCCTGCGCTTTTGATTGAGCCATGACCGAACTTTTTGCGGATATCGTCCATGACCCGCTCGCGTTTTTCGATTTTTTCGTCCGCCTTTTCGTCGTCAAAAAAACCTATCTGCTCGGCGGTGTCCTCGGGGATAAGTCCAATTCCCGTAACGGTGAGCGCACGGATTCCGAGACGCGGATTCCATTCCGTGCGCAGAAGTTTAGCCGCCGCTTCTCGCAACTCACGCGCAAGTTGCGTGGGTGCCGCAAGCGGTGCCTGACGCTGTACCGTAACAAAATTTTCATCCTTTATAGAAAGTTGCACAGTGGTACATTTGACGTGCTTTTCGCGCATACGCGCGGCAGCGAGGTCGCACACCGCGTCAAGTCCCTGCACCAGTTCTTCCATACCGTGCAGGTCGTGCGAAAATGTCATGCCGTTGCCTACGCTTTTCACCTGACGCTTATCGTACACACTGCGCACGGGTTCGTTGTCCTCGCCGTTTGCGCACGCGTGGAGCATTCTGCCAAGTTTGCCGAGTTTGTATTCGAGAAAATCGGGACTTGCGTTTGCAAGTTCGCCAATAGTTTTTATACGCATGTCGGCAAGTGTTTTCGCCGCGCTTTTGCCGACGTAAAGCAGGTCGCGCGCGGGAAGTTTCCACACTATTTCCTTAAAATGTGCACGGTCAATGACGCTTACCGCGTCCGGCTTTTTGAGGTCACTGCCGAGTTTTGCAAATGTCTTGTTAAAAGATACACCGACGGAAACAGTAAGACCCGTCTCACGCTTTACTCGCTCGCGCAAAGTCTCGGCTATGGTGACACCGTCACCGAACAGTTTTTCCGACGCGCTTACGTCAAGCCATGACTCGTCAATGCCGAACGGCTCGACAAGGTCGGTGTATTCGCGGTAAATGGCGTTGACCTCGCGTGAAAATTTCTCATACACGTCATGGTGCGGCGGCACAAGCACAAGGTTAGGACATTTCTGCTTCGCCGCCCATATTGTTTCGGCAGTTACAACGCCGAACGCCTTTGCTTTTTCGTTTTTTGCAAGTATAATTCCGTGACGCTTATCGGGGTCGCCACACACCGCCATAGGATATTCGGCAAGCGATGGATTTAACACCGTCTCCACCGACGCAAAAAATCCGTTCAAGTCCGAATGAAGTATTGTTCTGTCCATACACTCACCTGCCTTTTGAAAATTGATGTTTAGCACATAATCGTTAGTTTGACAACGAAAGTCCCTCATCCGTCGCTACGCGCCACCTTCCCCCGAGGGAAGGCTAAGATAGTTTATCCGACAATAAACTAACCATAAGCCTTCCCCCAACCATGTAAGCCATGGCTATAATGTTTGTCGTTGGGGGAAGGTGGCGGCGTAGCCGACGGATGAGGGAGATAGCCATACTCTCTGCTAAACATTTCACCTTTTTCGCTTAAAGAACTCCTGCAACAGCGTTCTGCACTCTTCTTCCATAACACCGCCGACTATTTCGGGCTTATGATTGAGCGGGTATGCGTTGAGGTCGAGCACGCTACCGAACGCGCCCGCGCGGCGGTCGTATGCGCCGAACACCACGCGCTCTATGCGGCTGTTTACTATTGCGCCCGCGCACATCGGGCAGGGTTCGAGAGTTACATACAGCGTACAGCGCGGAAGTCTCCAACCGCCGAGCGCGCGGCAAGCCGCGTTTACCGCCATGGTTTCCGCATGGCAAAGCGCGTTTTTCTCGGTCTCGCGGAGGTTATGCGCACGCGCGATTATCTCACCGTCGCGCACTATGACCGCACCGACGGGAACTTCATCTATCTCTGCCGCAAGGCGCGCCTCGGCAAGCGCCTCGCTCATATAATACAAATCATCCATATTATTCCTTACAAAATCACAATTGACAAAGCGGCAAACACCGCGGCAAGCGGCGTATACACATGCTCCCTGCTTTGCTCTTTGGGTGTAAACATCGCTTTTTTTACGTCGGCGAATAAATTGCTGTGTCTTAGCAACACAAAACTTACCGCAAATGTCACAGCAATAAGTACAAGCGCAATATACTCCGCCGTCCCCGAAAGGTATGACAAAATCAGTGAAGTGAAATTATTGAGAAAATGCAGCAGCATACCGAGATAGATACACTCGGTGACATACACAAACGCGGTTATGAACAGTCCCGCGAACAAGGTGTACGGCAATTTTGAAATGCCGTGCATTAAAGCAAAAAATATTGCGCACAACCATATTGCGTGGGAACCGTATTTGCTAAGCGCGCCAAGCACGCCGCCGCGCACAAGCCATTCCTCGAAAAATGCGGGAATCATGCACGAAAACACAAGCAAAAACAAGAAATCCTTTTCAAGCGCAGCCGCGGCTGCAGTATATCCCGCCGCCTTGTATACAAGAAATGTAACCGCCGAAACGAGTGCGCACCCCGATATCGTGAGGATAAAAAACGGTATGTATTCTTTCTTCTTATATTTAGCGGTGTTGCAGTCGCGCGAGCCGAAAGTCTCGCCGCGGTGCTTATGCTTGAACAGCACCATCGGCAACGTACACGCGGCTATGGTAACAAAACTCGACCACTGCGGAAGAAAAGTTGTCACCGCGGCATGCACCGCAAGCCACAAAAGCATCATAAGCGCCGCAATGTCGCCTGATTTTAGTTTTTGCATAATGTACCTATAAATTAATGTTTATGTAACTATCATCTCCGCCCGAGATCGCAACGCTGACGCTCAAGGATGACAAGGGCGGGTTTGAGCAAAGTGCTGAAAAAGGCTTATTTTATCGCACTGCGACAACCCCCGCTTGTCATCCTCGAACGGAGCACAAGGAACCGAAGGTTCCTGCCATACTCGCAAAGCGAGTATGGGCGGAGTGAAGGATCTTGCGGGGAGATGTGTGCTTGAACGTATAAACACCAATTCACCTTTATAACTTTGATAAAAAAATTCAGCCGTCCGAAGGACGGCTGAAATAGGATTAGTGAACGATTGCGCGCTCGGTTTCCTTGTCGAAAATGTGAATTCTGGAAGCCTCAAGAGCAATCTTGATCTTGTCGCCTGCTCTTGCCTGGCTGCGGGAGGAAACGCGGGCTATCATTCTCTGCTCGCCAACGGTGAGGTAGAGATAGATTTCAGCGCCCATAAGCTCGGTAACCTCAACATCGGTGTCGATTACGCTCTCAGCAAGGCTGGAGAGGTACATAGGCTCATCGTGGAGACACTCGGGACGGATACCAACGATAACTTCCTTACCGATGTAATCGTTGAGAACGCCGTCAGCGGTCTTCTCTGCAGGAAGCTTGATCATATTTTCCTCAAAGTTGAAGAATATATCTTCGCCCTTCTTAACGAGAGTACCGTCAAGGAAGTTCATCTGAGGAGTTCCGATAAATCCTGCTACGAATACGTTGCAGGGCTTGTCGTAAAGGTTTTGAGGAGTATCAACCTGCTGAATGAGACCGTCCTTCATAACTACGATACGGGAAGCCATGGTCATAGCCTCGACCTGGTCGTGAGTAACGTAGATAAAGGTGGTACCAACCTTCTTGTGAATCTTGGTAAGCTCGGTTCTCATCTGTGCACGGAGCTTAGCATCGAGGTTGGAAAGAGGCTCGTCGAGAAGGAATACTTTAGGATAACGAACGATAGCACGACCGAGCGCAACACGCTGCTTCTGACCGCCGGAGAGAGCCTTCGGCTTTCTGTCAAGAAGGTGGTCGATGCCGAGGATGCGTGCAGCTTCCTCAACTCTGCGCTTGATTTCTTCCTTGGGAGTTTTGCGGAGCTTAAGGCCGAATGCCATGTTTTCAAACACGGACATGTGAGGATAAAGTGCGTAGTTCTGGAAAACCATCGCGATATCTCTGTCCTTAGGAGCAACGTCGTTAACGAGTCTGTCCTCGATAAAGAGTTCACCCTCGGAAATTTCCTCAAGGCCTGCAATCATACGAAGTGTGGTGGACTTACCGCATCCGGAAGGACCTACGAAGATAAGGAACTCTTTGTCCTTAATTTCAAGGTTAAAATCGGATACAGCGGTAACGCCGCCGGGATACTTCTTATAAATGTGTCTAAGGGATAAGCTTGCCATATTATTAGCATCCTCCGTTTTATATATGCCTTTTTAAGGCGGAATTTTACATATAGTATTATATCAAAGTTTTGCCCGAAAATATAGTGGGGAAATCCCCAAACTTTAAGTTTATGCTTTGTAAGAATTGCACAATAAAGTTTTACAGCGTATGTTTTTAATCACTTTTTTGTCGCACAATCTCTAATTTATTAGAAAATCAGTTTTTGTCCGAACGCATTGTAAGGCCTATGCGGTGCTTGACTTTATCAATACTTTTCACCTTTACGGTGACCACATCGCCGACGGTCAGAACATCGCTCGGGTGCTTGACAAATTTGTCGGCAATTTCGGAGATGTGAAGCAGGCCGTCATGGTGCACGCCGATGTCGACAAACGCGCCGAAGTCGACGACGTTTCTGACGGTTCCTTTGAGTTCCATGCCCTCTTTGAGGTCCTCAAAGGTCATTACGTCCGCGCGGAGCACGGGCGCAGGAAGACCGTCACGGATGTCTCTGCCCGGCTTTTCAAGCTCGGTACAGATATCTATGAGGGTAGGCTCGCCAATACCGAGTTTTTCGGCAACTTTGGCTGTTCCCTCTTTTTTGACCTTGCCCGAAAGACCACCGAGACGCATTGCGCGAACGTCGTCCTCGGTATAATCAAACATTTTGAGCAGGCCTCGCGCCGCGGTGTATGACTCGGGGTGAACGCCCGTGCAGTCGAGTATCTCCTCGCCGCCGCTGACGCGAAGAAAGCCTGCGCACTGTTCAAACACCTTGTCGCCGAGGCGGGAAACCTTTTTAAGTTCCTCGCGGTTCTTGAACGCGCCTTTTTCCTCACGGTATTTTACAATATTCTTTGCGCACGCCGCGCTGATACCCGCGACATATGAAAGCAGTGAGTGCGACGCGGTATTGAGTTCAACGCCTACGCCGTTTACGCAGTCCTCGACAACGCCTCCGAGGGCAAAGTCAAGTTTTTTAGGCTGCATATCGTGCTGATACTGACCGACGCCGATAGCCTTAGGCTCGATTTTTACAAGCTCTGCGAGCGGGTCAATGAGTCGGCGGGCAATTGAAACTGCGCTTCTCTCGGTAACGTCAAAGTCGGGAAATTCGTCCTGCGCGAGTTTTGACGCGGAGTAAACAGACGCGCCCGCCTCGCTGGTAATAACATATTTTACATCCTGCGGAATTGTCTTTATAGTATCGGCGATAAACTGCTCGCTCTCGCGGGATGCCGTTCCGTTGCCAATTGAAATAACATCAACGCCGTGACGGCGGATGAGGTCGACAACCTTGCGGCGGCTCTCCTCTACCTTCTCATACGGCTTGGTGGGATAGATAACGGCAGTTTCGAGCACCTTACCCGTCTCGTCTACGACCGCGAGTTTACAGCCCGTTCGGTAGCCCGGGTCGTAACCCATAACGACCTTGCCGCGAACGGGAGGCTGCATGAGCAGACCGCGCAGATTGCTTGCAAACACGTCTATAGCGCCGTCGGACGCGGTTTCAAAGAGGTCGGAGCGAATCTCGCGCTCAATGGCGGGAGCGATAAGACGCTTGTACGCGTCAACGATAGTCGCGCGGAGGTAGGGTGCGGCTTCGCTATCCTTATTTGTAATTATTTCACGTTCGAGGTATGCGTATACAGTTTCCTCAGGGACATCCACCGAAACTTTGAGAAATTCCTCGCGCTCGCCGCGTGCAATGGCGAGATAGCGATGCGGGCGGACCTTGTTTATCGGCTCGGAATAGGTGTAATACATCGAGTAAACCGAGTCCTCGTCCTTTGCCGCGGTGGTGGTAAGCATGCCGAGACGCGCGCTTCCCTCGCGGATAACCTTGCGGTATGTCGCGTTCTGCGCAATTTCCTCTGCGATAATGTCGCACGCGCCCGCAAGCGCGGCTTCGACGTCGGGTACTTCCTTTTCGGCATCGACAAATTCTTCCGCCGCTTTCGTTATCGAGGGGTCGTATGCCGCCTCGCAGGCAAAGATAGTCATGGCGAGCGGTTCAAGTCCGCGTTCACGCGCGACTGACGCACGGGTCTTGCGCTTTTGCTTATAAGGAAGGTAGATATCCTCAAGTTCGTTGAGAGTTTCAGCGGCTTCAAGCGCGGCAACTATTTCGTCGGTGAGTTTGCCCTGCTCCTCAATCGCCGAGCGGATAGCCTCTTTGCGCTCCTCGAAGCGGCGAAGATAGTCAAGTCGCTCGTAGAGGTCGCGGAGCTGTACGTCATCAAGACTGCCCGTAACTTCCTTACGGTAACGTGCGATAAAGGGGATGGTGTTGCCCTCGTCGATAAGTTCGACAGCCTTTTCGGTCTGCCACTGTTTTATTCCGAGTTCTTCTGTCAGTTTCTTAATAATGTCCATTTTAAATTCCCAAACTTTCAAGTTTTTTTATTTCATCGTCGGTTAGATAACGCCACTCGCCGCGCGCGAGCCCGTCAAGCGTCAGAAACGCAAAGCGGATACGCTCAAGGTAGAGTATGCGGTTATTCACCGCGTCAAACATCAGTTTTATCTGGTGGTATTTGCCCTCGGCGAGAGTGATTTCGCCCGAGGTGTCACCCGTCATTTTCACTGTGCAGGGTTTTGTCACATAGCCGCCGATGTCAACGCCGCTCTCGAGCGCGGCAATATCGTCATCGCTCGGTTTGTGCGCACATTCAAAGCGGTAAACTTTTTCGACATGGCGTTTTGGCGAGAGCAGTGCGTGCGCAAGCGGGCCGTTGTCGGTAAGCAGCATAAGTCCGAGAGTGTTTTTGTCAAGTCTGCCGCATGGGAACACGCCGAATTTTGTCACTTCCTCGGGGAGCAGGTCAAGCACGGTCTTGTCTTTTTTATCCTCGGTAGCAGATACATAACCGTCAGGTTTGTTGAGCAAAACATATGTATTGCGGCGATAGTGTACCACCTCGCCGCAGTAAGTGACAACGTTTTTGTCTGGGTCAACTTGCGTGTCCGCACGCTTAACGGGTACGCCGTCGAGCAGTACCTCTCCCCGCCGCACGGCTTTCCCCGTCTCCGACCGCGTTGCTATTTTACATTCTGAAAGAAATTTGTCTATTCTCATAAGTCCTATATTATCAAAAACATTCGGCTGACGCAAGCGATAAATATTACCATTAAAATTATCGCCGCGCAAAGCCCTATTATAAATCCTTGTAAAAATAATTTTCCCATAACGCTTTGGCAAGCATGGGTTAGTATGTGTTAAAAAAGTTTGTTCTAAACCGAAGATAAATTGATGTTTAGTGAAGCAGACAAACATCTCCCCGCGAGATCCTTCACTTCGCTACGCTCCGTTCGAGGATGACAAGCGGGGGTTGTTGCAATGCGTAAACAAAGGTTTTTTTAGCACCATGCTAAATCCCGCCCTTGTCATCCTTGAGCGAAGCGAAGGATCTCGGGCGGAGATGTTTGCAACATAAACATCAATTTATCTTTCTTGCTTATTTACTCTTTATCTTCTCCCAGTATGCTTTTGCGGCTTGTTCGGTTTTATTTTCTCCGAACTCGTAGTATTTTTTGCCTTTTAAATCATCGGGCAGATACTGCTGTTT
This sequence comes from Clostridia bacterium, assembly GCA_017461475.1. Lineage (GTDB taxonomy): Bacteria > Bacillota > Clostridia > Oscillospirales > CAG-272 > UMGS902. Next base: position 121,575 of record JAFTXX010000044.1, on the reverse strand, counting down.
TACATAGTGGTCGGGGTAATCGTGCGGGTATTTGTAGCCTTTGAAAAGCGGGGACTGAAGATGCGTGGGGATGTCCTGCCCCATGCCGGAAAGGAAGTCGTTTTTCGCTGAGTTATACGCCATGTATGCGCTGTTGGACTTGGGTGCTGTGGCGAGTGCGACGGTGAGGTTTGCAAGCGGAATTGCGCCCTCGGGGAGTCCGAGCTCTTTTGCAGCGTCGGTGCACGCTTTTGCCATTATTGCCGCCTGTGGGTATGCAAGTCCAACGTCTTCGGACGCTATCACAAGCAGTCTGCGGCAAGCGGAAAGCAGATCTCCGCCCTCTAAAATGCGCGCAAGGTAGAATACCGCCGCATCTGGGTCGGAACCGCGGATGGATTTTTGCAGGCATGACAAAAGATTATAATGCACGTCGCCCTGACGGTCGAAATTACCCGTGAAAGTCGGGGTGAACTCCTTTGCATCGGCTTCGGTAATGCTGTTTTTTGCAATCGAATAAACATTTTCAAGCACGCCGAGAGAGGAGCGCACGTCACCTCCCGCAACACCCGCGATAAAGTCGAGCGCGCCGTCTTCAATTGTGACATCTTTGCCGCTCTCGCGGTTGAGCGAATCAAGACCGCGGACGAGAGCCTTTTTGATATCATTTGCGCCGACGGGTTTAAACTCAAATACGGCGCAACGCGACAAAATAGCGTTATAAATACAGAAATATGGGTTGTCCGTGGTCGACGCGATAAGGGTCACTCTGCCGTCCTCGATAAATTCAAGCAGAGACTGCTGTTGCTTGCGGTTAAAATACTGTATCTCGTCGAGATAAAGCAACGTGCCGCCCGCGCCGAACATATTCTGCGATTGTGAAATAACGTCCTTTACATCGGAGAGCGACGCGGTGGTGGCATTGAGTTTATAGAGCGTCATACCCGACTGCTTTGCGACGATGTTTGCCGCCGTGGTCTTGCCCGTGCCGGGCGGGCCGAAAAATATCATATTTGTAACTCTGCCGCCCTCAAGCATTTTGCGGACGACACCGTTTTTGCCGAAGAGGTGCGCCTGCCCCACCATATCGTCTAAACTGTCAGGGCGAAGCCTGTCGGCAAGAGGTTGATTTAACATTTATTTTTCCTCAATTCATTGTAGTTTCGCTTGCGCTCATTGCACGAGAAAGACGTGCGCGGAGCGGTGCAAATTCAGGCGAAGAAAGCGTTGGGTCGCGCTCAAGCACAGCCGCCGCGGCTTCTCCCGCCGCTTCTGGAATGGCGGGATCCTGGCAGAGCGCCGCCATGCGGTAATTGCCGCCGACACCGCTCTGACGTGCGCCGTCCGTTCCGAGAAAGTCACCGGGGCCTCGCATTTTTAGGTCTTCCTCGGCGATTACAAATCCGTCGTTTGTCTTTGTCATAAGTTTAAGCCGCTGTCTTGCAACCTCGCCCTCGGTGTCGGAAACAAGCACGCAGTAAGACTTGCGTGTGCCGCGTCCGACGCGCCCTCTGAGTTGGTGAAGTTGCGACAGACCGAACCGTTCTGCATTTTCAACTATCATCAGCGACGCGTTAGGTACGTTTATACCGACCTCGATAACCGTGGTGGAAACGAGGAGTTTTATATCGCCCGAAACAAATCGGGACATAATATCATTCTTTTCGGCGGGGCGCATTTTGCCGTGGATATATGCGACGTTGGCGCGCGGAAAGCGCTCTGCAAGTTCCGCTGAGAACTCAACCGCGCTTTTGAGCGGCGGCTGTGCACCAATGTCAAACACGCTTACCGTTGCAGCGCCATCGTCGGCATCGTCCTCCACCTGCTCGACCGCAGGACAAACGACATATATTTGTCCCCCCTCAGCGAGTTGCTTGTCGATAAATCCGTTTAGCCGCGTGCGGTAATTTTCGTTTACATAAACGGTGTCAACCTTTTGTCTGCCCGCAGGCATTTCGTCAATGCGCGAAATCGCAAGGTCGCCGTAAAGGACAAGTGAAAGCGTGCGCGGTATTGGTGTCGCGCTCATTACAAGCATGTGTGCGCGCGGACTTTTTTCTAGCAGTTTTGCGCGCTGTGCAATACCGAAACGGTGTTGCTCGTCGCACACGCAAAGTCCGAGCGCGCGGAACGTGACATCGTCCTCAATAAGCGCATGAGTGCCGATAACTATGTCGATACTGCCGTCGGAAAGTCCCGCTTTTATGCGGCGCTTTTCAGCGGCGGTAGTGCTGCCCGTGAGTTTTTCTACCCTGTAACCGAGCACGACGAACTGCGGTGCAAGGTCGGCGTGGTGCTGGGATGCAAGAATTTCGGTGGGTGCCATTATAAGCGCCTGCGTGCCGTTGTTGACCGCCATAAAAACAGCAGCCGCGGCGCAGACCGTCTTGCCGCAACCGACGTCGCCGACAAGTATGCGCGACATTCTCGGTGCGTCACTTCCCTCGCCTGCGCTAAGGTCGGTGACGATATCGTTTACAGCGCGTTTTTGCGCGCCTGTGAGTTCAAACGGTACGGTTTTTATAAACGGCGAAATATCCGTATTTACCATGCGGGTTGCAAACGCTTTAGTTTGCTTTTTTCGCATAAGGCGCACGGCAAGCGCGGTTTCAAACAGTTCGTCAAAGGCGAGACGGCGAGCCGCGCGGTCAAGCGCGTCAAGCGTTTCTGGGATATGAATATTTTCGAGCGCAAAAGAAAGCGATGCAAGCGAATATTTTGAGCGGATGTCGCTTGGGACAGTGTCGTAAAGTTCGCTCTTGCAAAGTGCGAGTGCCTGCGAGACGCACTCGCGAAGCACACGCTTATTCAGAGGTGGAGAAAGGCGATACACCGCATACAAATCAGGGAGAGGCTCGCCCTCTTTATAAAGTTCCGCGACGGGACTTGCAAGCGAGTATCTGCCGAGTTTCTCGGTGAGTTTGCCGTAAAAGCGGTAGGTCTCGCCGACGTGGAATTTATCGCGCATATACGGCTGATTGAAGTAGACTATCTCAACGCTGCCGCTGTCGTCAAACGCGCGGAATTTCACCACGGTCATCGACCCGCGTAGCCGCGCCATTTTCGGCTCGGTGGAAACAGTGAGGATATACGACTGCGTCATGCCCGCTTTGCCCTCGGCGAGCGGGGTAACTACGCCGCGGTTTTCGTAGCGCGTCGGAAAATGGTAAATGAGGTCGCGCAGTGTGCGTATGCCGAGTTTTTCAAAAGCTGCGTCCTTGACTTTGCCTATACCGTCAAGTTTTGACACGGGCATATCCAGATTTGCCATTTTTCCACATCCTTCCGTGAAGTAACATTAAGCGGTTTCACCGCTTAATGTTACAGTGAAATAAATCCCTGCGGGATTTGTGAAATCCGCCTGCGGGCGGATGAAATCGACGCGCAGCGTCGGTGAAATCTGCCTCTTTAGCGGCAGGTTTAGGTAGCAATTTGCCTTTGGCAAATTGCGGGGATTTTTATTTAAAACATCAGTTTATACAGTATCTCTTTTCCTGCGAGGGTGTCCATGCCGAAGCAGAGGAGTGCGGTGGTGTAGTTATTTTCTTTTATGAGGTCTTTTACCGAGCCGCCGTAGTAGCGGGGGTCTATTATGTCAAGGTCATAGTGCCGCGCGAGGAACGGGGCAAGCGAATCGCCGTAACTGTCGCAGACAAGGAGCAAATTTTCACGTCCCTCTCCGAGAGTTATTTTTACCCTGCCGCAATCGGGTGCGGGGAAAATGCCGTAGGGGTCATTTGAAATCAGCTTGTCAAAGTCATAAAGACCGTCATACTTCTCGCCGCTGTCAAGGTTTTCGGTGATGAGACGGCTGTCGCCGCTGTAGCGGAACAGCGCGATCTTATCGCCCGTTTCGGTGAGCATCTTCCGCGCGTCACTGCCCGAAAAGTTTGTCTTTACTATGCCTACAGAGAAAGCATCGGAGCCGTATGCCGCAAAACCGAGTGAGGTTGCAAGCGATTTGTAAACGTAATATGAGCCAAGCGCCGTCAAGTGATGGTCACCGCGGTAATAGACGTACTTTCCGTTATTTGCCGCAAGCAAAATTATGGGAAGAACATCGGAAACATTGTTTTTGTTTTTCGCTGAAACCTGCCACAGCTCGCCGCGCATGCTGTCATAAAACTTCGGCAGATAGCTTACCAGCGCGTCGGTTTTGGACGGGATAACGCATAGATGCGTTTCTATTACGGATGAAAGCTCGTCGGCAAATGCCAGATTTTTTTCAAGCACAGCTAAAGAAACTTCCTCATTTGAAAAAATATATCCGTTTTCGCCAAAGAACGCACCCGCAAACTCATTTTTGCCGAGCGCAAGCGAGATGTCGCGGTTAACGTGCATAAGCGAAGTTCGAAAAGGCAAACGATCGGAAAAACTTTTATCGCTGAGTTCAAGTTTGCCGATGTATCGGTTCTCGCTTTCAAGCCATGTGTCGGCGGGGCAAAGTAAAACGCAGACAAACAGAATAAAGCAAAGCGCAAACGCTGATTTAACAAATATCTTTTCCATAGCCACCTCAAAAAGACGCATACAGAAAAGGTATATGCCCGCTTGAAACAAGACATGAAAGTATCAGGCAAAACAGCGGCAAAGCCAAAATGTACAAAGCTACTCTTGCGCGGCTGTAAAGCATGTTTAGCAGGCGGCGCGGCAAAGGGGTTGCAAACAGCGCCGCAAGCAAAATAAACGGTACATTGCGGATAGCGTTATATATATCGGCGCGGCAGTAAAGCAGTGTTTCGCCGAGGCAAAACAGCCGTGTGAAAAATGCAAAAGCCGCGGCGGGCGTGTCGGAAAAGAAGAACACCCAACCGAAGAGTACCAGACAAAATGTGCAAAGTCTGCCGATTTTAAAACCTTTCGGCAAAATAAGTTTTTCGGCTATGGCTATGACAAAAAAGTACATTCCCCAAACGAGATAGGAAAGCCGCGTTCCGTGCCAGAGCGCGCTTGCAAGCCACACCGCGCCGAGCGACAAAACAGCGCGTACACTTCCCTTTTTACTGCCGCCGAGCGGAATGTAGATATATTTAAACAGCCAGCGTCCGAGCGTGATGTGCCAGCGGCGGAAAAACTCGCTTACCGAGCGGGACATATACGGAAAATCAAAATTTTTCGGCAGGTCAAACCCAAGCACCGAGGCAATGCCCACCGCCATGTCACTGCATCCCGAAAAGTCGAAATATATGTACAGTGCGTAAGCAATAAGCGCAAGAAAAGCCGAAAGCGACGTGCCGCCAACAAAGAATTTATCAAAAGTCACATAGAGCGCATCGGCAAAAAACAGTTTTTTAAATGCGCCGTACAGCGCCATGCATATTCCGCGTGACATCTGCGCAAAGTCCGCGTAGCGTGAAAGTCCGCTTTCAAAATCTTTGTAAGACGCAAGCGGCCCCGCGTGAACGCAGGGGAAAAACAGCAGATGCGCAAAAACCTTGAAAAAATTTCTTTCCCGCTTGCCGTCATAAATATACGCGGCGGCGCGAAGAATAAAGAACGACACGCCGAGCGCGGATATCCCAAAGAGCCGCAGAGGTACAAACATAAAAAGGCAAACAAAAAATCCCTTTTTGCCCGCGAAAGAAAGCAGATATACTAAAATTGCCAAAATCGGCAAAAGGTAAAAATGCTCGCCCGCGGCAAGAATGTAAAACGCAAGGCTCATCGCCGCGAGCGCCTGCGGACGGAAGTTCTTCGGCACCGTGCGGTAAATCACCGCCGATGTCGGCAGAAACGCAAGAATAAACACAGGTGAGTACAGTGTCATCGAAAGGTTCTCCTTATCAACTTAACTGTACAATATATATTAATAATATTATACATGAATACCTCCGAAAATAAAAGAGTTTTTCATCTTTTTCCCCTCGGGGTGTTGAATTTTTTGAAACAAACGTATATAATAGAATTACAATGAAAAGGAGCGTGGGCGCATGAAAGAAAAAGTTGAAAAAATCAAGCGTTTTATAAACAAAGCGGAAGAGGCTATCAGCCGTCCTTTTGACATCACTTTTGCCCTGCGCCGCAAAAAAGACCCCGAAAATCCCGTCCTTACCGTAAGTCTGAGAGGCGAGATTTCAAAAAAGCTGTTGCTTTTCCTCTCAGTAATCGGCGCGCTTGTTACCGTTGCCGCGGTTTGCAAAACGGTAAAAGCCATAAAAAACTTATTTTAACAGCAAAAACGTCCTCGGTCTGAGGACGTTTTTATTATTTATCAATAACAGTGTTTGCCCAGAAACCGCTCTTCAACATCACAAGACCTATGGTCATTTTCAGCGCGTCCGAAAACTGGACGATAAGGTACACCGAAACGATATCAAGACTTGTAAATGTTACAAGGAAAAACGCAAGCACCGCGGGGACTGCCCATGTGTATACGCTGTCAAAAAGGAAAGTTACAAAGGTTTTTCCGCCGCTTCGGATTGCAAAATACATTCCGTGAACAAGCGAGTGCATAGGCAGCGCCGCACCCGATACCACCAGCAGTTTTGTTGCTATATCGCGCACTTCGGGCTCAACATCGTATAAAAGCGGAATATATCTTGACGAAATGATAAGCGCGCACCCTATCACAACATGCACCGCCACGTTGAAAAACTGCAGTTTGCGGTTTAAGTCAATAGCCTTTTCCCTCTCGCCTTTGCCGAGCTCGCGCCCGAGGATAATGGAAATGGCGGTACCCATCGCAAACATGATTATGCAGAAAAGGTTCCACGCGGTAGTATTGATATTCGTTGCCGCGTAGGCAAAAATGCCTTTTGTGGAGTAGCAACGGTTGATAAACGTGGTTCCGAGCGACCAAAGAATTTCATTGAGCATAAGCGGAGAACCCGTTATTGCAATCTTTTTCACAAGTTCAAGCGGAACATAGGGCGATTTGTAAGCGCCGACAGCAAATTTGAATTTCGACTTTCGCACATGTGTGTAGATTACGACCACAAGCATTTCAACATATCGCGACATCACCGTTGCTATAGCCGCTCCCTTTATCTCAAGGCGGGGAAAGCCGCAAAGTCCGAAAATGAGCAATGAGTTGAAAATAACATTGACGGTAATTGCCGCAACGCTTGCTATCATGGGGACAACGGTATCGCCCATTTCACGCAGCGTGCTCGAATAAACCTGCACTATCATAAAAGGAAAAAGACCGATCAGCATGATACTAAGATAATCGCGCGCGCCCGCGGTTATAACGGATAGGTCAAGTCCCTCATTGCTTTCATTGTCTAAAAAAAGCATTGCGAGCGGCTCACCCCAAAGAATAAATATCGTTATGGCAAGCACGGCAAGTATTACGCCGAGAATTATCTTAAAACGGAAGGTATGGCGAAGTCCCTTGTCATCGCCGACACCCGCAAACTGCGCGCCGAAAATAGACACGCCCGAAACTCCGCCGAAAACGGCGAGGTTGAATACAAATATAAGCTGATTGACAATTGCTACACTGTTTATAGCCTCAGTGCCGAGCTTGCCGACCATGATATTGTCGAGCAGGCTGACAAACTGTGTTACCCCCTGCTGAACGATAAGCGGAAGCACAAGGGCGAAAAGCATTTTATAAAACGCTTTGTCGCCTATAAACTTTTTAACCGTGCTCATACGGTCTCCTCACGGGATTTGCAAACGTCCACCCACTCTGTGTAACCTGAATATTTTTCAAGTTCCGCAATAGTGAGTTCAACAGCGCTGTTTGACGAACCCGCCGCGGGGAACACCGTCTCAAATCGCTTCATTGACTCGTCGAGATACACCTTAACGCCGTCGTTTACCGCAAAGGGACAAACGCCGCCCGCCGCATGACCTATGCGCGATTCGCATTCCTCAAACGGGAGCATCTTCGCCTTTTGATGAAAGGTTTCCTTGAATTTATGGTTGTCTATTTTGACATCGCCCGCCGCAACGATAAGAATGTCGCACTCTGACAGGGCAAACGACATGGTCTTTGCAATTCGCGCGCCCTCGCAGCCGAGAGCAGCCGCCGCAAGTTCAACAGTTGCGCTTGATACGTCAAATTCTCTGATTTTGTTTTCAATTCCGAGCTCTTTGAAATAAGCTCTTACTTTTTCAATTGCCATGACAGTTCTCCTAAAATGTACTTCGGTGATTTTAACATATTTATAATGAAAAGTAAAGAGAAAAGGGAAATAAATGTTTATGTTACAAACATCTCCGCCCGAGATCGCAACGCTAACGCTCAAGGATGACAAGGGCGGGTTTAAGCAAAGTGCTTAAAAAAGCTTATTTTATTGCATTGCAACAACCCCCCGCGTTTCCCATAGCACATATTTAACGACCCGCCAAAGGCGCGGTCAAAAGGCGACGGAACCAAAAGCCAGACAAAATGATAGTTAGAGTCGCCTTGTCATCCTCGAACGTAGCGCAGCGGAGTGAAGGATCTCGCGGGGAGATGTTTGTCTATTCCCATAAACATCAATTGACTTCACCGGTGCAAATAATTGCACCAAAAAGTATAAAAATCGCAAAGATTGCTCACTTTTTTGTATTTACTATTTTCACAGCAAAAGATATAATAAAATTGTTAGGACATACCTAAATACTTTCAGACAACAAGGAGACAGAGTGATGATTGCACGCCCTGAGTATCCGCGCCCGCAGTTTGAGCGCAAAAATTGGATGAATCTGAACGGCGAGTGGCTTTTTGAGATTGACCACGGTCGCAGCGGTAAACAGAGAAAACTTTATGAAAACGGTGAATTTTCAGAGAAAATAATAGTTCCTTATTGCCCCGAGAGCAAACTTTCGGGACTTTCGCATGTCGACTTTATGGAGTGTGTTTGGTATAAGCGCACCGTAGAGATTTCCGAGGAGTGGGCAAAGAGCGGCAGACGCACCATCCTCAACATCGGCGCTTGTGACTTTGAGACCGAAGTTTGGGTAAACGGCAAGTACATCGACCGTCACATCGGCGGCTATGTTTCCTTTGCAATGGATATCACAAAGGCTGTTAAAGCAGGTGAAAACACCATTGTTATCTCTGCTGTAGACCTTCTCCGCTCGCAGACACAGCCGGGCGGTAAGCAGTGCCGTCAGTATTACTCCAAGGGTTGCTCATACACCCGCACCACGGGTATCTGGCAGACCGTTTGGCTTGAAAATGTACCCGACCACTACATCAAGCGCACAAAGTATCGCGCTTCGCTTGAAAACGAGTCTCTCTTTATTGAGGCAGTTTGCGAAAACGCAGACGGCAAGACCCTCACTGCTACCGCAACGTTCGGCGGCAAGGTTGTAGGAACCGCTTCAAGCAAGATTACAAACAAGACCGCAATGCTCGAAGTTAAACTTTCCGAGATGCACCTCTGGAGTGTCGGCGACGGTCAGCTTTATGACCTCGTGCTCGACCTCGAGGGCGACGTTGTAAACTCATACTTCGGCATGCGCAAGGTTGAATACAAGAACGGCAAGACCTACATCAACGGCAAGCCCGTTTACCAGCGCCTTATCCTTGACCAGGGCTTCTATCCGGACGGTATCTACACTGCTCCCACCGAGCAGGATCTGATTGATGACATTCAGCGTTCCATTGACATGGGCTTTAACGGCGCAAGACTTCACCAGAAGGTGTTTGAACCCCGTTTCCTCTATCACTGCGATAAAATGGGTTACATCGTTTGGGGCGAGCATGCAAACTGGGGCCTTGACATTGCACGTTTTGAGTCATGGAGAGGCTTTATTCCCGAGTGGCAGGAGATTATCGAAAGAGACTTCAACCACCCCGCAATTATCGGTTGGTGTCCGCTCAACGAGACACAGCAGAATCAGAACCGCGACTTTGTAAAGATGCTCGCAGACATGACCCGTTCCTACGACCCCGACCGTCTCTACATTGACGCATCCGGCTGGACACATCAGGACAACCTCACCGACATTCTCGACATCCATGACTATGAGCAGGACCCCGCGAAGTTCCGTGAGCATTATCTGCCTCTCGAAAAGGGCGAACCCGTTGTATTCACCCGTTATCCTCAGGGCGGACTTCCCACGTTTATGAGTGAGTTCGGCGGCATTTGGTGGGACCCCTCAAATCCCGACCGCGGCTGGGGTTACGGTGGCGTAGCAGGCCGTCCGCAGAGCGAGGAAGAGTTTATCGAGCGTTATCGCGGACTTGTTACCGCAATGCTTGAAAACAAAGGAATCAGCGCATTCTGCTATACTCAGCTCACCGACGTTGAGCAGGAAGTAAACGGTCTCTATACATACGACCGCCATCCCAAGTTCCCCGTTGAAGTTATCCGCGAGATAAACACACAGAAAGCGGCAATCGAAGAAGAATAAACATCATACAAAAAGAACCAAGCTGACAGCTTGGTTCTTTTGATTTGACTTAAAAATACAATACTGCTTCACAGTTTGTCTTGCCGTCGGAGCGGACGGTTTTAAAATAGCACATACCGTCATCTTCCTTTAAATAAACGGTAAGTTCGTCACCGAGAGGGGCCTCGTTGACATAGTTGATGTTAATGCCGCGGAGGCTCTTTTTCTCTATTTCGGGAACGAAATCGCAGAGCATATTCAGGTACTTTGTGTTATTCATATGACCGTTAATATCCGTATCACTGTAATACACTTTGCGCTTTGCAACCTCACGAAATTCCTCCGCTTTAGGCATGCGGACGCGAAGCGGGATGTCAAGCTCAAACGGCTCTTCCGGCTCTCCGCCTATGTGCATATCCTTACACTCCTCAAGTCGGATAAGCCTGCCCTCATTGAAACTCAGCAATGCCCATACGGTAAACACATCGGCAACAGGCTCGCCGTCTTTGACCAAGCGGTAGCAACGGTTATACGAAAGTCCTCGGCTGGTGGTCGCCGCCCAAGTCTGCCCCTCGGCAACATCGTTTGTACGAAGATTTTTGTACACTCGCATTACCACGCGGCTGAGGATAAAGCCAAGCCCCATCTTGCGCAAATCGTCATTGTTAGGAGGATACGCTGTCATCTGATTTGACCCGACCTCTTCTAGCTTTGCAAGAAGCGCTGTAGGGCGCAGATTACCGTGCATATCTACATCATAATTAAAAATCTGTACTTTTTCGGTGAATTTCATTATCTTCTCCAAAAGTCAAAGGGCTGCAAAAAGCAGCCCTTTTGTTTTTTCTTAGAGTGTGTTTGCAGAGCCGAGAACGTTCATGATCTTGTGGTAAACGGTCTTCTTAACTTCCTCACGAGCAACAGAGAGATAACCGCGGGGGTCAAATACTTCGGGAGACTCGTGCATTACGCGGCGGATACCTGCGGTGAGTGCAAGACGGATATCGGAGTCGATGTTGATCTTACATACAGCCATGGTAGCTGCCTTGCGGAGCTGCTCTTCGGGAATACCGACAGCGTCCGGAAGTTTGCCGCCGATAGCGTTGATTTCCTTAACATAGTGCTGAGGAACGGAAGATGCACCGTGAAGAACAATCGGGAAGCCGGGAAGGCGCTTGCCAACCTCTTCAAGAATGTCAAAACGGAGCGGAGGGGGAACGAGAATGCCCTCTTCGTTACGTGTGCACTGTGCGGGAGTGAACTTGTATGCGCCGTGAGAGGTACCGATAGAGATTGCAAGAGAGTCAACGCCGGTGCGGCCTACGAACTCTTCAACTTCCTCGGGCTTTGTGTAAGAGGAATGCTCAGCAACAACGTCATCTTCAACGCCTGCGAGAACACCGAGCTCGCCTTCTACAACTACGCCGTTAGCGTGTGCATATTCAACAACCTTCTTGGTTACTGCGATGTTGTCCTCGAAGGAGTGGTGAGAACCGTCGATCATAACGGAAGTGAAACCGCCGTCAATGCAAGCCTTGCAGATTTCAAAATCTGCACCGTGGTCAAGGTGAAGAGCAAGGTCAATGCCGGAGTCTGCGATAGCAGCCTTTGCAAGTGCAAGGAGGTACTCCTGCTTTGCATACTTTCTTGCGCCAGCGGAAACCTGAAGGATAACAGGGGACTTAGCCTCACCTGCAGCCTCGGCGATAGCCTGGATGATTTCCATGTTGTTGATGTTGAAAGCACCGATAGCGTAGCCGCCCTCATATGCCTTCTTGAACATTTCCTTTGTTGTTACAAGTGCCATAGTTTTATCTCCTATAGTTTAAATTGTTTTTAATTTAACATTATTCTACAACAATTCAAACCAAATTGCAAGTGTATTTATTACATAATATTTCATTTTGTTTTTACACTTTAGCCTACGGTGTTGCCAAGCCCGAAGCTTATTGATATCGCATTGTCGACCGCGCTCATCACACCTTCATCAAGATGTCCCATTTTTTCTTTAAGCCGCTGTTTGTCTATCGTACGTATTTGTTCCAGCAGAACCACCGAATCCTTCTGCAGTCCCACCTTGTCCGCATATATGTCAATATGTGTAGGCAGATGTGTCTTTCCCATTTTGCTTGTTATTGCCGCCGCTATCACGGTGGGGCTGTATTTGTTGCCAACGTCGTTCTGCACGATAAGAACAGGTCTCAGCCCGCCCTGCTCCGAGCCAACGACAGGGCTAAGATCCGCATAAAAAATATCTCCGCGCCTCACGCTCATAAAAATCCCCTTTCAACTTGTTTTTCTAAGGTATCAATATTCTTCCCTGCGAAGCGCATTTTTTAATCATGCAGTTGATTTTTTCGTCAGGTAATTTATGACACTTTTTGATACCGCTCCCTTAATAGTGTATTTTTGCGCGGAGATTTTGGTGATGAAAAGCAGATTGATGTTTAACGAACTATCATCTCCGCCCGAGATCGCAACGCTTACGCTCAAGGATGACAAGGGCGGGTTTGAGCAAAGTGCTGAAAAAAGGCTTATTTTATCGCACTGCGACAACCCCCGCTTGTCATCCTCGAACGGAGCGCAGCGAAGTGAAGGATCTTGCGGGGAGATGTTTGTCTATTCTCATAAACACCAATTTACACAAGCAAAAAGGAGCGCGGGTGCGCTCCTTACTATTTCTTCTTTTTCTTCTTTCTTGCGCTGTCTCCGAAACCGGAGAGTTTTTTGCCGAGGGCAAAATATTCACCGTGGGCGAACGCCATGAGGTTTGCCTTGCCTAAATCCATTTTGCCGTTTTTGTCGAGCAGTTTTTCATCGACGTTTGTGGCGAGGATATCGGCGAGCATCATCACGTGCGTGCCGAGGTCATGCGTTTCAACCACGCGGCACTCGAGCGAAAGCGGGCTTTCGCCGATTATCGGCGCGCCAATCTGGCTCGCCTGCTCTTTTGTAAAGTTGCACTTTTTGAATTTATCAACTTTTCTTCCTGTGTAAATGCCGCAATAGTCAACGCTTTTTACCATTTCGGCGGTGGTGAGATTTATCGCAAACTCGCCCGTTTTTTCAATGATTTCATAACTGAAACGGCTCTTGCGAAGCGAAATATATGTTTTCGGCGGGATGGTATTGACTATACCCGTCCACGCGACGGTTGCAATGTTGCTGTTTTCCATATCTCCCGATGTAATAAGCACCGCGGGGAGCGGTGCGAGCAATGCCCCGCCCTTCCAGACCTGTTTTGCCATAACTACCTCTGTAAATTCACAAACTTTTCAGAAAAAATATGCACATTCGCCATTATTTTGTGTTATCATAAAATGTGAAAGGATGTGCAACAATGTTTCGCAAATTTGTCGATGCGCTGCGCCGGTTCATGTACGGAAGATACGGCGGCGACCAACTTTACTTCGCACTTATAATTATATTTTTTGTTATCAGTGTTGTCAACACTTTTATAGGTTCATATCTTCTTTGGATTTTGCAGTATGTGTTGCTGATTTGGGCGGTTTACCGCTACTTTTCAAGGAACATATACAAGCGCCGCCAGGAAAACCGCAAATTTCTCGGCATCTGGCAAAGCATAAAAAACTTTTTTGCATACCTCGGCGACAAGTTCCGCGACAGAAAGGTATGCCGCTACCGCAAGTGTAAGCACTGCCATGCGGCGTTGCGCCTGCCTATCAAAAAAGGCAAGAATTCCGTAAAATGCCCTCGTTGCGGCAAGAGTTTCAAGGTAAACATTTGGATATGATAATCTCCGTCAAGCCTTTGTAATCCACAAACCGGTAGGGGCGATTAGCAATCGCCCGTTTAGCAAGAATTAGATGTTTTACAAGCGGGCGATTAGTAATCGCCCCTACGATGACAGTTCGTAGCCGTAGCCTTATAAAATAACAACCAACATACAAAAATGGACTATCACACCGATAGTCCATTTCTTTTTACTGTTTCTTTTTACCTAGGTAAGCTTCTTTGACTTCCTCGTTTTCGAGCAGTTCTGCGCCTGTGCCGCTCATGGTGATTTCACCAGTCTGCATTACGAACGCGTGGTCTGCCGCTTTGAGAGCCATGTTTGCATTCTGCTCAATGAGGAGAACGGTAATTCCCTGCTTGTTTATCTGCTCGATGATATCAAAGATACCTTTAACAACGAGCGGTGCAAGACCTAAAGAGGGCTCATCCATCATAACGAGTTTAGGACGCGCCATAAGTGCGCGGCCAACTGCGAGCATCTGCTGTTCGCCGCCCGAAAGAGTACCTGCGAGCTGCCAGGAGCGCTCTTTGAGTCTCGGGAAAAGCGAATAAACATACTCGATATCCTCGCTGATATTATCCTTGCGGAGATATGCGCCGATTTTGAGGTTTTCAAGAACGGTGAGGTTGGGGAATACATGGCGTCCCTCGGGAACGAGGGTGATACCGTGCTTAACTATCTGGTCCGGCGACATGCCGAGGATGTTTTTGCCCTCGAAAAGAACTTCGCCGTGCTTTGCCTTAACGATACCGGCAATGGAACGGAGAGTGGAGCTCTTACCCGCGCCGTTGGAACCGATAAGGGTTACTATCTTTCCTTCCTCAACGTCAAACGAAATGTTTTTGATAGCCTCGATACCGCCGTAAGACACACTGAGGTTTCTGATTTCAAGAATATTACTCATCTTCGCTTACCCCCAGATATGCTTTAATAACAAGGTCATTGGACTGAATCTCGGCGGGAACGCCGCTTGCAATCATCTTACCGAAGTCGATAACGTAAATTCTGTCGGAGATGTCCATAACAAGGTCCATATGGTGCTCAATCATAAAAATGGTGAGACCGAATTCGTCGCGGATATGATAAATGAACTGAGTGAGTTCGGCAGTTTCCTGCGGGTTCATACCTGCGGCAGGCTCGTCGAGAAGAAGAAGTTTGGGTTCGGTTGCGAGCGCACGCGCAATTTCAAGGCGGCGCTGTTTACCGTAAGGCAGGCTTGTTGCAAGTTCGTCCTTAACATCGAGAAGTCCGACCTTTTCAAGAAGTGCCTCTGCCTTTTTCTTATTGGCCTTTTCCTCGTTCCAATTGAGCATAAATGTTGCGGTGAAAAGGTTGCTCTTTCTGCGCATGTGCATTGCAACAAGCACGTTTTCAAGTACGGTCATTGACTTGAAAAGGCGGATGTTCTGGAATGTACGTGCGATACCGAGCTTGGTGATCTTATCGGGAGTTTTGACAATGCGCTTTTTGTAAACGCCCTTGTTTTCGCCCGCGTAAAGTCTCTTCATCTTGCCGTGCGGACAGCTTTCGACAATTGCCTTGCCGTCAAAGCTTACGCGTCCGTTGGTGGGCTCGTAAACGCCGGTAACAACGTTGAACGCGGTAGTTTTACCAGCGCCGTTGGGTCCGATAAGCGAAACTATCTCGCCCTCGTTTACCTCAAGGGAGAGGTTGTTGACGGCGATAACGCCGCCGAACTGCATGGTGATATCTTCAAGTTTAAGAAGGTTTTTCATCTTACTTTACCTCCTTTTTCTTTGAAAAGCGACTGCCGAGATTTTTCGCGCCTTTAACAAGGCGCTCGGTGGAAAACTCCTTGTCGCCCATGATACCGCGGCGGAAGAAAAGCACGATTACCATGATAGCCGCAGAGAATACTACAAGGCGGAAGCCGTTACGGGTAAGGCCGGGGATAACGCCGTCGGTGTCGAGAAAACGGAGCCACCACTCGGAGCATGCGATGTAAAGGAAGCTTGCGAAAACCGAACCGCTGATGGAACCGATACCGCCGATAACAACGATAAGGAGGATTTCATATGTGAGCGTTGTGGTGAAAGGCTTTGCCTGGATGGTGTTCTGATACATTGCGAACAGTGCGCCGCCGACACCTGCGAAGAATGAGCTGGTCACAAAGGAAATCATCTTATGTTTTGCAAGGTTGATACCCATTGCCTCAGCCGCTATTTCATCGTCGCGTATAGCCTTGAACGCGCGTCCGTATGTGGACTTGATGAGCAGAGCGATTATCGCAATGCAAAGTCCCGCGATAAGGAAGTACGGCATAATCGAGTTGAAATAAGGGTACATGCGAAGCTGGTTTGAACCGTTGGTGAGTGTACCGAGACCCTTCCACTGGCAGATAGCGCGGAGAATTTCCGCAAAGCCGAGCGAAGCAATGGCAAGGTAGTCACTCTTGAGACGGAGTACAGGCAGACCGATAAAGTATGCAAACACTGCGGCAACAACGCCTGCGAGAATAATTGCGATACCCATGGGAAGAACGGTCTGAACGAGACCGCCGACTTCCTCGCCTGCGGCGTTTGTCATGGTGTAATACTTATAGACTGCAAGTCTCGACTCATTTGGAATGGTGAAAATAGCGTATGTATATGCGCCGAGGAGCATAAATCCCGCCTGACCGAGCGAAAAGAGACCCGTAAAGCCGTTGAGCAGGTTCATGGAAACCGCAACGAGCGCGAAGACCGCACCCTTTTGAAGTACCTTGAACTTTATATCATAGCTGGGAAGAAATTGGTCTGCGAGAAATACAAGTGCAAAAAGGACAACAATCAGAGCGATGTCAATTGCCTTATAAACTATCTTTTTGTTTTTCATGACATCCTCCTTATACCTTGTCGGTAGTCTTTTCGCCGAAGAGACCCGTGGGCTTGACGCAAAGAACTATGATAAGCAGTGCAAATGTGAACGCATCGGAGAAGATGGAGAAATCGGTGCTGGACTTGATGATGTTCTCGCAGATACCGATAACGAACGCGCCTACCACCGCACCGGGGATAGAGCCGATACCGCCGAAAACGGCAGCAACGAACGCTTTAAGACCCGGCATTGCACCCGATGTAGGTGTAACCGACTGATAACTTGTGAAGTAAAGGAGCGAGCCGATACAAGCAAGGAATGAGCCGATGATAAACGTGGTGCTGATGACCTTGTTTATCTTGATACCCATGAGCTGCGAGGTTTCAAAATCCTTGGAGACCGCACGCATCGCCATACCTATCTTGGTGTAACGGATAAGCACAACGAGCAGAACTACAAGAATAAGAGTAAGTATAGGTGTGATTACGGTAACGCGCTTTGTGATAGCACCGAAAATCTCAACAGAATCGGATACCCACGGAATTGAGGGGTAGGTCTGCGGGAGACCGCCTGTGATGTAAAGCGCGAGGTTCTGAATAAGGTAGGAAACACCGATTGCCGAAATCATAACCGACATACGCGGTGCCTGACGGAGCGGCTTATATGCCGCACGCTCAATGAGGAAGCCGAGCAGTACGGTTGCAATAACTACGACGGGAATAGCATACTGAAGCGGCATTGCGGTGGTGAGGTATACAATGATAAGTCCCGATGCCATAAAAACGTCGCCGTGGGCAAAGTTGATAAGGCGAAGGATGCCGTATACCATTGTGTAACCTATAGCAATCAGCGCATACTGACCGCCGGCGGAAATTCCCGCCAGAATATGGTCTATGGTTAAATTCATAAGAATCCCTCTTTGTTAGAATTTGGTCCTTTCGGGCCGTTTTGGAAGGGCACAAAGGCCGTCTTTTTGCCCTTGCAAATCGCCCCGAAAAATCAAGGCAAGGGCTTGACACATGCCAAGCCCTCACTCTTTTTACTGCGAATAGAAATTAGTTAACGCCCTGTTCCTTAACGAAATCCCAAGCAACAGTCTCGGTGTTAGCCTTCTTGATGTAAGCGGTGGTTCTTACAGCGTCGCCGTTAACATCGCCCTCAAAGGTGATGGGACCGGTTACGCCTGTGTAGTTAACATCCCAGATAGCTTCCATGATAGCTGCGGAATCGGTGGAGCCTGCAGCCTTGATAGCCTCAAGTGCTACAAAGTACGCGTCGTAACCCATTGCGGAAACTGCCGCGATCATATCGTTACCGCCGTTGTCGGTGATGTTCTGAGCGTCAGAATTGAGCCAAGCCTTGAAGCCTTCGTCAAACTCTGCGTTACCGCCTTCCTGATAGAAGGTAGTTACCTGAATGTCGATGTCCTTGCCTGCTGCTGCTGCGAGAACCTGGTTGGAGTCCCAAGTATCGGAAGCCATGAGCGCGATATCAGCGCCCTTAGCAGCAGCCTGCTCAACGATAAGCTGAGCGTAGTTGATGGAAGTAGGAGCAAAGATAACGTCCGCGCCTGCGGTCTCTGCATTGGTGATGTAAGAGTTGAAGTCAGAGGTGTTTTCGGGGAAGTTTGCATTTTCTACAGTACCGCCGAGAGCAGTGAACGCCTGAGTGAAGTAGTATGCAAGACCTTCGTCGTAGTCGTTGCCGTTTTCTGCGAGAGTGTAAGCGGTTCTGTAACCGAGCTCATACGCATAGTTAGCAAGTACGGTGCCCTGGAAGGGGTCAAGGAAGCAGATACGGAAGTAGTGGTCGTTGCCCTCGGTTACCTGGGGGTTGGTGCAGGTTACGCCGATAACAGGAACGCCTGCGTTCTTAAATGTATCGGAAGCGGCAATGGAAACGCCGGAACCGTAAGAACCGAGAACTACCTTTGCGCCCTTGCTGATAAGTTCAGCAGCAGCGGTGGGAGCCTTGTCGTTGGAAGACTGGTTGTCAGCAGCTTCAAGCTTTACAGTGTAGGTCTCGCCGCCGATTTCAACGGTGGGGCATACAGAGTGAGCATACTTGATGCCGAGGGTCTCCTGCTTACCGCCTGCACCGTTGGAACCGGATGCGGGCTCGTAAATGCCGATTGTGATTACCTTTTCGTCTGTGTTTGTGTCGTCTGTGTTTGTGTTGTCGCCGCAGCCTGCAAACATTACTGTGAGCATAAGTGCAGCGAGAACGAGAGCAACTATTTTCTTCATAGTTGTTTCCTCCGTTAAAAATGTTTTGAATTGTTTGAAAAAACAATTATTGCTATGATTATACGCCATTTGTAAATGTTTTGCAATAGTTTTTTGAAATTTTTGTGACGTTTTAAATGCAGAACTTGTCCGTTTGTGCCAATAAAACGGCATGAATTTTGTTTATATTTGCATTTTTCGAGGTTGCAAAGTTGCAAAAGAAAAAGTAGCATAGTTCCATAATACATTGTAGGGGACGACGTCACAGGCGTCGTCCCCTACGAATTAGATTAGTGTTGTTTTGTCCACTACCACAACTTAACAAATGCATCAATAATCGCGTGCGAGCGTGCGGATGCCATTGCCACAAACTTGGGATATTCCATCTGTGCGTCACCGCTTGCGCTGTCAGATATTGCGCGGAGTACCGCAAAAGGAACGCCGTTGACATATGCCACGTGTGCTATAGCCGCACCTTCCATTTCGCACGCTATGGCGTCGAAACGGTCGCGGATAGCGTTTTTCTTTGCGGTGTCGGACATAAATTGGTCGCCCGAGGCGATAGTACCGACGACGCTGTTTGCGCCGACCTCTTTTACCGCATTTTCAAACGCCTTGACAGCATTTTCATCGGCTTCAAAATAGATTTTGTTAATACCCGAAACAAGTCCGACGGGGTCGCCGAGCGCACTCGTGTCCATATCGTGCTGGACAAGGTCTTTCGCAATGGCGATGTCACCTATGGAAAGAGCGTCGGTGAGCGTACCCGCAACGCCACTGTTGACGATAAGCTCGGGCGAATATTTTATGATCATCGCCTCGGTGCAGACAGCGGCAAACACCTTGCCGATGCCACATACAGCGATAACGATTTCCTTGCCATGCAGCGTACCAGTTGTAAACTCAACGCCGCTTACGGTCTCGGTCTTTGTATCTGCGAGGGACGCGCGAATAGCGTCAGCCTCGATTTTCATTGCGCAAATAATTCCTATCATGTCAAATTCCTTTCTAATTGACAAACTGTGCGTTCCAGAGTTCCGAGTAGAAACCGCCTTTTGCAAGCAGTTCGCCGTGTGTACCCTGCTCTATGATGTTGCCGTCTTTCATAACGAGGATAACGTCAGCCTCGCGGATGGTGGAAAGGCGGTGAGCTACGATGAAGCTGGTTCTGCCCTTCATAAGCGTTGCAAATGCGTTTTGGATGCGCATTTCGGTGCGCGTGTCGATGGACGAGGTCGCTTCATCAAGGATAAGCATGGGCGGCAGACAAAGCATGATGCGCGTTATGCAGAGGAGCTGTTTTTGTCCCGCCGAAAGCGCACCGCCGTCCTCGCCGATGTAGGTGTCGTAGCCGTTCGGCAGATTCTTGATAAATCCGTGCGCGTGCGCCGCCTTTGCCGCGGCAACGACCTCTTCGTCGGTTGCGTCGGGTTTACCCATGGTGATGTTATCGCGAATGGTTCCCTCTCTCAGCCATGTGTCCTGCAGAACCATGCCGAAGTTTTTGCGGAGCGTGGAGCGTTTCAAATCACGGGTGGAAATGCCGTCAATATCGATCTCACCGCTTGTGGGATTGTAGAACCGCATAAGCAGATTGATAAGCGTGGTCTTGCCGCAGCCGGTAGGACCGACAATTGCAATGCGCTGACCGTGCTTTGCGGCAAAGTTGAAGTTTTCAATGAGTTTTTTCTCGGGAGTGTAGGAGAAGCAAACATTTTCAAAAGTGATGTTGCCGTTGATTTTCTCGGGGTCGGCAGCGTCTGCCTTATCGGGTTCGATCTCCTTTGCGTCGAGCAGTTCAAATATGCGTGACGCGCACGCGAGCGCGTTCTGAAGTTCGGTGATAACGCCCGAAATCTCATTGAAAGGCTTTGTGTACTGGTTTGCATAACGCAGGCAAACCGCTAGCGAGCCGACGGTCATTGAAGGATTTGCACCTATGCAGAAGAAACCGCCGAGAAGCGCAACGCCGAAGTAAACGAGGTTGTTTACAACGCGGGTCGAGGGGTTTGTAAGCGAAGAATAGAACGTTGCTTTAAGCGAGCATTTTGAAAGTCGGTCATTGATGTCGTCAAACTTTTCGATATTTTCGTCGCCGTGCGAAAATGCAATTGAAACTTTTTGCTCGGAGACGGTCTCGTTGATAAACGCCGTCTGCTCAGCCTTGGTCTTGCTCTGCGCAAGGAAGAAATCGTGCGTGTGCTGTGCAATAAACTTTGCAACAAACAGCGAAAGCGGAGTCAGTGCAAACACAAACAGCGCAATGCGCCAGTCTATTATACAGAGGAAAACTAATGTACCAACAATGGTGATTATACCCGTGAAAAACTGGGTAAAGCCCATAAGAAGACCGTCCGAGAACTGGTCAACGTCCGAGATAACGCGGTTTACTGTCTCGCCCGCCTGATGCGAGTCGATATAGGAAAGCGGCAAACGCTGAATCTTGCGGATAGCGTCGCGGCGGATGTCGCGCACGATGCGGTAGGTGATGTTGTTATTGATAATGCTCATTATCCACTGCAAAACCGCCGTAAGTGCAATCAGCACACCGCATTTAATAAGGATAGAAACTATAGCGTCAAGCTGAACATTACCGTCAACGCAAAGGTCAATGGCATCGCCGATAAGGTTTGGCACATAAAGCGTCATTGCAACAATGGCAAGCGCCAAAACAAGAGTGACAAGCAGAAGTCCGAGGCTGCTCTTTATATACGCGAGCACGCGGGAGAATGTACCTTTATTCATTTTTCATCTCCCCCTTTGAACTGCGAGTCGTAAATTTCCTTATATATAGCGCACTTTTCGAGAAGCTCATCGTGCGTGCCAATGCCGACCGCCTCACCGTCGTCAAGCACTATAATCTTGTCGGCGTGCATTACCGACGCGGTACGCTGTGACACAATAAACGTTGTCGGCGGATTCTCGCGGTCGCGGATAGCCATGCGCAGACGCGCGTCCGTCGCGTAGTCAAGTGCGCTGGCGCTGTCATCGAGGATAAGAATTTCGGGGTTGCGCACGAGCGCACGCGCAATTGTAAGGCGCTGACGCTGACCGCCCGAAAAGTTTTTGCCGCCCTCGGTAACGGGTGCATCAAGAGAGCCTTTTGCACCGATGATGTCGCCGCCCTGCGCGGTCTTGATTGCTTTGATTATCTCTTCGTCGGTAGCGTCACTCTTGCCCCACTTCATGTTGTCGCGGATAGTTCCTGCGAAAAGCACTGCTCTCTGCGGCACAACGCCGACGCGCTCTTTGAGACTTTCGCCCTCGTATGCGCGAACGTCAAGGCCTTCAACCATAACCTTTCCTTCGGCTGCGTCGTAAAAGCGCGGGATAAGCGACACGAGCGAGGATTTACCGCTGCCCGTACCGCCGATAATGCCGACGGTTTCGCCGCGCTTTGCGGTGAAGGAGATATTCTTCAATACATTGCCGCCGCTCGGGTAAGCAAACGAAACATTGTCAAACACCACAAACGGAGCATTAGCGTCACGCTTTGCGGATACCGTCTCCATAGGTGTTCCCTCGCCGAAGAACTCGTCAATTCGGTTTGCGCTTGCCATCGCCTTTGTAATTGTGACGATGAAGTTTGCAAATTTGATAAGCTCAATGAGTATCTGCGACATATAGTCGTAGAGCGCAAGCAACGCGCCCTGCGTGATGATGCCCGTTTCAATGCGGATAGCACCCGTGTATATAAGGGCGATGGTTGCAAAATTGATGATAAGGTAAGTGAGCGGATTTAACAGAACCGAAATGCCCGAGGTAAATTTTTGAATGTCGAAAAGTTCGTTATTTCCCTTGTCAAACTCCTCAACTTCTTCATTCTCTGCGCAGAACGCACGGATAACTCTTGCACCCGTGAGGTTCTGACGCGTTGCACGCAGCACGCGTTCAAGTTTTTTCTGCACCTTTTTAAACAGCGGAATGGTGATAAGGATTATCGCAAACACCACAAGAAGCAGAAGCGGCACAGCGACAGTGAAAATAATCGCCGAACCCGGGTCAATGAGAAACGCGCATATTACCGCGCCGAAAACCACGATAGGCGAGCGCATGAGCAGTCGGAGCGTCATATTAACGCCCGTCTGCACCTGATTAACATCGCCAGTCATGCGGGTGAGAATGTTGGAAATACCCGCGCGGTCAAGGTCGGCGTGGTTGAACTTCTGTGTTTTTTCGTACATGTCGCGGCGAAGGTCTTTTGCAACTCCGACAGCCGCCTTCGCTGAGAAGAACTGCGCGGTAACGGCAAATCCGAATCCAAGCGCGCAAAACAGCACAAGGATAAGACTGCGGCTGATGATGTACCCTTTGTCGCCGTTTTTAATTCCGACGTCCACAAGGTCCATGACTACGATAGGCACAAGCAGTTCAAACGTAGCCTCAAGCATTTTGAAAAGCGGCGCAAGCACCGACACAAGTTTGTACTTTGACAAGTAGTGTAAAATTCGTTTCAAGGTCATTCGCTCCAATTTATTGATATCTTATATATTGTATCACCGTTCGCCGCCAAAATCAATATTTGCATAGAAAGATAAATTAAAGTTTAGCAGCGGGGCAAACATCTCCCCGCAAGATCCTTCACTCCGCCCATACTCGCTTTGCGAGTATGGCAGGAACCTTCGGTTCCTTGTGCTCCGTTCGAGGATGACAAGCGGGGGCTGTCTCAATGCGATATAGCAAGACTTTTTAGCACTTTGCTAAATCCCGCCCTTGTCATCCTTGAGCGTTAGCGTTGCGATCTCGGGCGGAGATGTTTGTAACATAAACATCAATTTACCGCTTACGCATAAAGCCGCTATACAACCCCGTGTTACTTCTATGTATAAAGCTCATTTTACCTGATTTTCTGCATCAAATCCGCCGATTCCGTGATAAGTGTCGGCATGACAGCGGAAAGTTTGTCCACATTTTTTGCAACAGATAACATGCGTGATAATATCGCTTGCCCAGCCGTCCGCATTTATTATTTTATCGAAACTGCATGTTGCTTCAGTTAGTTCAAAGTTGTTCTCGTTGACAAGTTCTTTCAGATAGCTAATAAACTCTCTGTAGTCGTCGGAAGAAGACCATGCTTTGCGTAATTCAATATTTCTGCAATTTTTGCATGAGGAGATACGCTTTTTGTGAAAATATTCTCCGGGACGTATGTTTATCAGCCGTCTCCCGATTTTTCCCACGGTGATTCTGTCATTTATGTTGTAGAAATCAAACAGAGCCTTGCCGACGTTAACATATACCTTTGAATCATTTTCCCGCAAAACAAAAACATATTGTCCGAATATATTTTTGTACTTTTTTATCAGCGTACCGGAATGGTTAGTGTACTTGTTCAAACTGAATTGTGTTTTTTTCATTCGTTGCTATTCTCTTTCATTATTGTTTTACTCGCAAAACACAAAAAGCATCCCCGTTTGGGGATGCTTTTTGCTTGGCGCAGAAGGAGAGATTTGAGACACTCAAGGTCTCGCTCTGCGAGCCCTATTAAGTTTGCTGCGCAAACTTAGTTCATTCTGCTCTGTGCTCCCCATCGGTACAAAACAAAAATACCGGTCTAATGACCGGTATTTTTGCTTGGCGCAGAAGGAGAGATTTGAACTCTCGCGCCGGTTACCCGACCTACACCCTTAGCAGGGGCGCCTCTTCACCACTTGAGTACTTCTGCATACTTTGCGTGTTAGGTGATGTAACACGTATATTTAATTATACATATTCAGCAGGTGCTTGTCAAGCATTTTTTGAAAAAATAAGATAAATTAATGTTTAGCGTATAAGCAAACATCTCCCCGCGAGATCCTTCACTCCGCCCATACTCGCTTTGCGAGTATGGCAGGAACCTTCGGTTCCTTGTGCTCCGTTCGAGGATGACAAGCGGGGGTTGTTACAATGCGACAAAATAAGGCTTTTTTAGCACTTTGCTAAATCCCGCCCTTGTTATCCTTGAGCGTCAGCGTTGCGATCTCGGGCGGAGATGTTTGTAACATAAACATCAATTTATCTTCTCAATCAACACAAAAGCACCTCCCCGTGAGGTGCTTTTGATGGTTTTACCAATGGAAACGTGTAGCCTGATAATCTGTGAGGACGCTTTCGCCGAGGCCGCTGGGGAGTTTCTGCGGGTTGACGGTGGGGCCGTACATCTCAAGAATGTCCGCGCCGCCGTTTGGGTTATCTGCAAAGCGGATGCGGTCGATACATGTGAGAAGAGGACGGACTACCGTTGGCGAATAGTTGCGCAGGTACGCGATGAAATGCTCGCTTCCGTCGGGCGAGGTGAAAATGGTCGCAGCGCCTACGCCGAACGCCTGGTCGTTGGAAGTGAGTATCGGGTTGTATGCGTACTTAGTGTACGGACCGAGGGGACTTTCGGCTGTGGCGTAACCCGTGCCGTAGGTCGAGTTGTAGTTACCGCCCGAATAGAGCAGGTAATATGTGCCCTCGTGTTTGACAAGGTAGCCGCATTCAACTACCGACGCTTTCGCGTTTTCCCAAGGCTCGGTAGGTTCGAGCAGGAGTTTTTCGGTTGAGAGGTCAATGGTTGCTTTGCCGCCATTGAGCGTTATTTCGGAACCGTAAAGTTTGTTACCGCCGGTGGTTCGCGCGTAGATAAGGTAAAACTTGCCGTCGTCGTCAACAAAAGGCTGACCGCCGATGAAGTTTGAGTCGCCCGTGAGCGCAGTCTTATCTGCGTTCTTGAACGGGCCAGTAGGCGATGACGCGGACGCATATGCCGTTACGGATGTGTCAAGCGCGGTGGATTTTGCCATGTAGAACATGTAGTACCAATCGCCGTATTTAACGATGTTTGCCGCTTTGTAAACGCCGTCGCCGAACGCGTCGCCATGGGCGAGGACAAAGCCTTCATCTTTCCATGTTACAAAATCGGTGGTGGAGTAGCACTGAACGCCCTTGTTCTGGGTAGAAGACCGTGTACCGTAGAAATAGTAGACGCCGTTTTCGTAGAATACCTCGGGGTCGGTGAACTGCTCGAAGAGATTGTTTTGGTAATAGCCGTCGGTATTTGCGGGAACTTTCTCGCTGACGCAAACAGGGAGAGTTGCGGTTACGTTATGGACATACAGACCGACAGCGTCACCGAGTTTTGCAAGGGAGAGGTCAAATTTCGGATATGCCTCGTCGACAAGTCCGTTATCATCGAAATAGAGAGTTGCCGCGTCTGGATTTGTGCTTGCGCCGTAGGTGACGCGGATAGTCGCGCGGTTTGAAAGAAGATGTAAGTTTTCTTCGGCGACGACGCGGTAAATACCGCTTGTTACGCTGTAAAGCGTAACAGTCGCTTTTACGGTGTTGACTTCAAAGTAGTAGCCGTCCGCGGTGGCAGGGTCGGTGGCAGTAGCACCGAAATAGAGGCCCACAACGGCATTTTCCCCGAGTACAACGTCGGAGGAAAGCGTGTATGCGTTATCGCTTACGGTGCCGAAAGCATACCCCTCTGTAATCTTACCGTCAGCGACGGATGCTCCGCCGTAGAGGTAAAGCGTGTCGGAGATGATGTTTGTGCCGCTCTCACGCTTGGTAGAAGCATCGTTTGCCATTGCCGATGCGATAAGTTTTTGAACGTCGGTGAGACTAATGCGCCCGTCGGCGTTGATGTCGGCGTTTTCGCTGTAATCTGCAGAGAAAATCAATTTAAGCGCGGTCATGGCATCACGGAGAGTAACTTTGCCGTCGCCGCTTATGTCGGACGCGTACTGCCCAAGCGTGTTGACCTCGGTTTTCTTCACAGTACCGCTTGCACTCATGTCGCGGCTACCGAGGGAAGCGCCCGTTTCTTTGGGAAGTTTTGCGTCAGCCGCCGCTTTGATAAACGCGGTGTCGTCAGCAATGAGATCTTCAAGCGCTTTGCCGCTGACATAAGTAACGGCAAGGTCGGTGTTGACATCTATCGAACCGTCAACATTTGCGCTGATGTAGCCTGCAACGGTGGAAGTGCCGAGCGCAATCTTTTTTATCGGGTTTGTGTAGAGATTAACGGTGACATCGCCGCTGACTGCGCCGCCGCGGCCTACACGGAGACTTGAATTGAATGTGCCGCCGTAAATCGACATTGTGAGGTTACCGCCGAGCGCCGCCGCCGAAGTACCGTTGACGCTTGCCTCAAACGTGCCACCGTAGATGTACATGTATACGTTACCGTCGGTGGCTGAGTCGCCTACGCCGTCAACCGTGGATGTAAACGTACCGCCGCGTATGACAAGACACGTGTCGCCCGTCTGCGCCGCGGAAGATGTGCCTCGTGAGCCGCCGCGCACACGGTACCATGTGCCGCTACAGACTTCAAGATATGTGCCATCCGCAGGGGTTGCGCCCGTGCGCCCCGCAACAAGGCTGGGATGGTTAATATCCTCACCCGAGGTTGTAACCGTGATACCCTCTCCGAAACAAGCATAGTTGCCGTTGCAGAGGAATACAAGATTTTTGGAAGTGGTCAGAATGTCGACATATTCAAACTTCACCGCGCTTGTTACGGTAACATTGCCGCTGAGGTAAATGATACCGCTGCCGCCTTCGCCGGCACTGACGCGGTAGTCCTCAGCGTCAAGAGAAGAAACGGTGATAAGACCGTTTGACGCGGGAAGTTCAGTAGCGGGAACGGTTATCGCACCGCAAACAACTGCCTTACCTCCGTCGGGAAGAGCGCGGAAAGCCGCGTAAAGCGACTTGAGAGGCGCGTCAAGCGTACCGCTGTTAGAATCGTTGCCGAACGGTGAAACATAAACCGTCGGTTGGTCAACCGCAAAAGCAGACACACAAAGCAGCAGTCCTGTAACAAGCACCGCAAGTATTACTATGATTTTTTTCATGCTTTTCCCTCTTTGAGTTAATATATTTTACATATAAAATATATCATATCCGAACCTTTTTTTCAACGATCGTACAAAAAAGGTTTACATAATATTAAACTGAAAGAATTTATTATACAAATATGAATTTTTTGTACATCTGTCAAAGGTGTGTTGCCGAACCCCAAGACATAAAAGCCTGTTCTTCAGCTAAAACGCCCACAGAGAGCAAAGCACCGAGCAAAACGCATAATAAAATAATGAAAGATTTTTTCATACCAACTCACCGAGTATCTTCGCCGCTTCAAGCGGGATTTCACTCGCAAGCACTCCGTATTCGGATGTTTTTTTGCCCAGTCTCTCACCCGCAAGTCCGTGTACATAAGCGCCGATAACCGCCGCGTCAAGCGGCGTCGCACCCTGCGCCAGAAATGCGCAAATCATGCCGCACAGCACATCGCCGCTGCCGCCTTTCGCAAGTGCGCTGCTGCCCGTAGGATTTACAAAAACCTCTGCACCGTTTGTTATCACGGTTTCGTGCCCTTTAAGCAAAACGGTAACGCCGTATTCGGCGGCAAACACCTTTGCTGTCTCCTCGCGGTTTTGCTGGATGTCTTTTATCTCAATTCCGCTGATGCGCGAAAACTCACGCGGATGAGGTGTCAGAATAACATCGCGTTTTGCCTTTTTCAGCAGATTTGCCTTGCCGCTGAGCACATTGAGACCGTCCGCGTCAATGACAAGCGGCGAACCTTCGCGCTCAAGCAGCCATTTCACGTTTTTGTATGTGTTTTTGCCGTCGCCGCAGCCGCAACCGATCCCGACCGCCTGCATTTTGTCCGATGCGCATATCATGTCGGTCTTGTCCGTGTCAAGCCACAGCGCCTCGTATATCGTGGGCGAAAGGGTGTCAATGACTTCGCGCGTTGACGCGAGCGTTACAAGTCCCGCGCCGCACCTGAGCGCGCCGAGAGTCGCAAGCGCCGCCGCGCCGCGCATGTTTTCACTGCCGCATACGAGCATAACGTGCCCGTAGGTGCCCTTGTGGGAAAGCGCACTGCGCTTTGGCAGTTTTTCGGCAACGTATTCCTTAGTCGTTATCATATTTGCCTCCGAGCATTGCCTCGGCGATTTCTATACCGGTGTCAATGCAAGCGGGACACGGCATGAGCGGTTTGCTGCTTTCGATGCCTTTGAGCTGGGCGCAGATGAGCGAGCCGCATTTTGCTTTAAAATCGGCACACATCTTTTTTGCAACGCCGTAAGTGGTCTTTTTCGACTTCGGCGCTTCAATGTTGCCGTCGGCATGCTTCATACCTGCGACCATCAGCGCTCCCGAAAGCGCACCGCAAACACCTTCCATGCCGCCGCATCCAAGACCGAAGCCTTCGGCTATCTTCATCATAACATCCTCGCTCATACCGCACTCATCCGCAAACGCGCAAAACACGCTCTGTGCACAGTTGCATCCTCTCGAATGAAGCTCTGCCGCGTATTCTTTTTTATTCATAATATTTTTCCCTTCCAAGTGTGTTTTTTTAATTTATTCTAACATATATTTTTATAATTCGCAATATTAAAAGGAGTGATACTATGGGATGCTGCAGTACAACGGGAATAGGCAAAAAGCAGGTCATAAACGTGTGCGACGGTGCAATAATCGGCTTTGTCACCGACATCGAGTTTGACATGTGCGACGGCAAAATAACCGCGATTATCGTTGGCGATTGTTCGGCGCTCGGCTTTTCAAAAGGAGAATCGGTTCGCGTGCCGTGGTGCAAGATAAAATGTATCGGCGAGGACACGATTTTAGTCGAAATAGTAGTTGACGAATGCCGCTGCAGTTGCCGCGATGACGACAAAAAGAAGAAAAAGGGTTTTTTAAAATAAATATATGAAAAAATTGCAAAAAACTCTTGCATTAAATCAAATGTTGTGATACAATAATTCAGCCTGTAATAAAGCAGGTAAATTTATAACACACATACGGGTACTTTCCCGCTCGGTGCCAAACGTCGTTTGGCTGGCGGCGACAGCCTGTATGGTGGGAAAACCGGAGGAGACATAAAATGTCTGTAATTTCTATTAAGCAGTTGCTTGAAGCAGGTGTTCATTTCGGACACCACACCAGAAGATGGAACCCTAAGATGGCTGAATACATCTTCACCGAGAGAAACGGTATCTACATCATCGACCTTCAGAAGACCGTTAAGAAGTTTGAGGAAGCTTACATGTTCGTTCGCGAACTTTCCGCAAACGGCGGCAACGTTCTTTTCGTTGGTACCAAGAAGCAGGCAGCAGATACCATTAAGGAAGAGGCTGAGCGCGCAGGTCAGTACTATGTAAACGTACGTTGGCCCGGCGGTATGCTTACCAACTTCAAGACCATCCGCAAGAGCATCAACCGTCTCAACCAGCTTGAGAAGATGGCTCAGGACGGCACTTTCGACCTTCTCCCCAAGAAGGAAGTTGCATCTCTCCAGAAGGAAATCTTCGACCTCGAGAAGAACTATGGCGGTATCAAGACCATGGAAAAGCTTCCCGACGCTATTTTCATCGTAGACCCCCGCAAAGAAAAGATCGCAGTTCTCGAAGCTAAGAAGCTCGGTATCCCGGTAGTTGCTATCGTTGACACCAACTGCGACCCTGACGACGCTGACTACATCATCCCCGGTAACGATGACGCTATCCGCGCTATCAAGCTCATTTCTTCCGTTCTCGCTGACGCTGTTATCGAGGGCAGACAGGGTGAAGCTTTCGCTCCCGAAGCTACCGAGGCTCCCGCTGAAGCAGCAGAAACTGCTGACGCTGAATAATAAAATTAAGTAAAGGATAGGTATATACAATGGCTGCTATTACCGCAAAAGACGTTGCTGAACTGAGAAAAAAGACCGGTTGCGGCATGATGGAGTGCAAAAAGGCACTTGTTGAAGCTGACGGTGATATGGATGTGGCTGTAAAGGTTCTTCGTGAGAAGGGTCTCGCTGCTGCAGGCAAAAAGGCTGACAGAATCGCTGCTGACGGTCTTGTAGACACTGTTACCGTAGGCGACATCACCGCTATTATTGAGGTTAACACCGAGACTGACTTCGTTGCTAAGAACGAGTCTTTCCGTGAGTTCGTTCGCGGACTCCTTACCACTATTGCTGACAAGAAGCCCGCTGACGTTGCGGCTCTTTCCGCTTGCCAGTATCTCGACACCGACATGGATGTTAACGCAAAGCTCAACGAGATGGTATTCACCATCGGTGAGAAGATCGACATCCGCCGTTTCGATATCGTTAACGGTACCACCAGCACCTACATCCACGGCAACGGCTCTATCGGCGTTGTTGTAAGCTTTGATGCTGACGATGCTGCTAAGAACAACGCAGGTTTTGCAGAGTTCGCAAAGAACATCGCTCTCCAGGTTGCTGCATACCCCGTTGAGTACCTCAACCGCGAAGCAGTTCCCGCTTCCAGAATCGCAGAGGAGCGCGAAATCATCATGTCTCAGATCAACAATGATGAAAAGAACGCA
The DNA here is from genome assembly GCA_017461475.1 of Clostridia bacterium. Lineage (GTDB taxonomy): Bacteria > Bacillota > Clostridia > Oscillospirales > CAG-272 > UMGS902. The sequence goes on along the minus strand of JAFTXX010000044.1, from coordinate 90,204 downwards.
AAGAAGCCCGAGCAGATCAAGGAAAAGATGGTTGACGGTAAGATCGGTAAGTTCTACGAAGCAAACTGCCTCCTCGACCAGGCTTACGTTAAGGACGACGGCATGAGCGTACAGAAGTATGTTGACGCTTCCGCTAAGGAATTCGGCGGCAACATCACCGTTACCGGCTTCATTCGCTACGAAAAGGGCGAAGGCATTCAGAAGCGTGAGGAAAACTTCGCTGAAGAAATCAACAAGATGGTTAACGGCTAATAACCGAAATTCAAAAGACCGACGTGCAAACGTCGGTCTTTTTTTATATTAATAACATCTTGAACAAGCGGTGTAGCCTAAGTTTTTCGCGGTGGGAAGCGGTACGCTTGCGGCGTTTTTCATACTGCTGCATTTTGAACTTTTATGGTATTTGCTTCCGTTTTGAGATATCCACACGGTTTCTTCTTCGGTTTCTGCGTCTGCAAAAATCTCCGCGGTGGTTTCCGCGGCTGTTTTTGCCGTGTATATTTTCTGTGAGGTACCTTCGGGTTCATTTGCCGCCGTGCTTTCGCAACCGCAATTGCAGTTGCATGTGACACATCCGCTTAAAAGGAAAAGTATGCATAGAATCATTGCGATAAAGCTGATTTTTTTCATAATGTATACCCTTTACAGATTAAAAAGTGCGCGACCGAAGCCGCGCACCGAAAAATACATGGCTCGATTGCTGCGACACAACCGTTACAAACCCTAAAGCGTGTAAAGAAAGAGCCCGTATTTTTACCAATAGTAAAAATACACGCTAAAGGGCACGGCTTATTCAGTTGTGTCGCAATTCTAGTTTAACAAATTTTCGGCACCGTGTCAAGGAATATTGCAATTAAAACCGTTTGACAAAATTCGTGCTCCGTGCTAAACTGTATAGGTTGAATGGGGGTTGTTCGATGAAAACAAAATTCGCGTCGCTCAAAACGACGCTGTTCTATTTCTGCTTTTTCTTTGCCGACATTGTGTTTTCCGAACTTTGCGTGAGGTTTTTCACGCTGGGTTTTGACGGCGGATTTCCGATATTTATGCCGCTTTTCGCCATCGGAACTTCCATGCTGACGGCGGCGATATGCTCGGTGCTCGGCAAAAAGGCTCGCACTGCCGTTTCCTTTTTATTTGCAATTCTGCTTTTCATAATATACATTGTTCAGCTTGTGTACCACACTTTCTGCGACTCGTTTATGTCGGTGGTGCAAATTGCAATGGGCGGCGACGCGCTCACGCGTTTCGGCGAAGCCGCGGTGTTTGAAATTATTGAAAGTCTCGGCGGCATTATGCTTTTGCTTGTGCCCGCCCTTGTGTTGCTTGTGCTTTCCGCAAGAGGCATTGCAAACGGCGAAAAGGCTTTGTGGAAGATGTTCTTTGTTGAAATCGCGCTGTTTATTTGCCTGCATTTCGGCGCGGTGGCATGTCTGCCGCTCGGAGGTACACAGCTCTACTCGCCGTATGACATATACCACGACACATTTGTCCTCGGCATGAGCGAGCGATATTTCGGAGTTTTGACTTCCCTGCGCCTTGAGGTGCGCGGACTTGTGTTTGGAACCGAAAAAAATGAACTTATAACTTCGGAAGTTACAGAAGAAACCGAAGCCGTCACCACCACCGCGATGCCAAGCGATATTGAAATTCCCGTAATTGAATATGACTACAATATAACCGACATTGATTTTGCCGCGCTTGCGGCCGCCGAAACAAACGAAGATGCACGCGCACTGCACGAATATTTTGCAACGCAGAGCGGCACAAAGCAAAACGAATACACGGGCATGTTTGAGGGGTACAACCTTATACTTATCTGCGCGGAGTCGCTTTCGCCTTACGTCATCGACGAAGAACGCACGCCGACGCTGTACAAAATGGCAAGCGAAGGCTTCAGGTTCACCGATTACTACAACACAATCTGCGACAACACATCTAACGGTGAATATGCAATCCTGACGGGACTTTTACCCGACACTTCCCTGCTCGGCAAGGGGTGGAAGAATTTTTACAGCTACAACAGTTTTACCGTTTCGCAGGAGAACGCCTTCCCGTTTTGTCTCGGCAATCAGCTTAGCGCGCTCGGTTACCAAACTTTCGCCGTGCATAACTACTATTACGACTATTACGGCAGGCATAAGACCCACCCGAATATGGGTTATGAATTCAAGGCGATGTACCGCGGACTGAAATATGACAGCGACTGGCCGACATCCGATGTAAGCATGATGGAGCAGTCGCTCCCGCTTATGCTCACGCCCGATGAAAGCGGCGAAATCAAGCCTTTCCACGCGTATTTTCTGACATTCAGCGGACATATGCCCTACACCTTTGGTTCAAACTCCATGGCGGACAAAAATAAGGCCGTCACAGCCGACCTCGGCTATTCAAGCAAGGTAAAAAGCTATATCGCCGCGCAGCAGGAACTCGAATATGCGCTCGGATACCTGCTCTCCGAGCTTGAAAATGCGGGCGTGCTCGACAACACACTTATCGCCATTACAAACGACCACTACCCTTACCCGCTCGGTCTTGAGGGTTTATCAGAGCTTGCAGGCAAGGAGCTTAACAGCGAGTTTGACAAATACCGCTCATGCTTCATTTTGTGGAGCGCGTCAATGGAGAAGTCTGTCACGGTTGATGTGCCGTGTTGCTCGCTGGACATTTTGCCCACGCTGTCAAACCTGCTTGGACTCGAGTACGACTCACGCCTTATGATGGGCACCGACATCTTCTCCGAGGGCGAGCATATCGCAATCTTAGCCGACCGCAGTTTTGTCACCGACAAGGTGATGTACAACTGCACAAACGGCGAGACCACCTTGCGCGACGGCGCTGACGAATTGCCCGAGGGATACCTCGACAGCCGCATTGTAAAGGTGAAAAATAAGTTTACACTTTCCACAGAGATGCTGTACAGCGATTACTACAGCAAAGTTTACGGAGAATGAGAGAATTAGTGTTGTAAATTAATGTTTATATTACTAACATCTCCGCCCGAGATCGCAACGCTAACGCTCAAGGATGACAAGGGGCGGGATTTAGCAGAGCGCTAAAAAATCCTTATTTTATCGCATTGCAACACCCCCCCCCGCTTGTCATCCTCGAACGGAGCACAAGGAACCGAAGGTTCCTGCCATACTCGCAAAGCGAGTATGGGCGGAGTGAAGGATCTCGCGGGGGAGATGTTTGCTTATTCCCATAAACATTAATTTACATCAATAAAACACCCCAAAAAAAGTTTTTTTAAAAAAGTTGTATATTTGCGCGATTTTTTGTAAAAATATACTTGACAAGCAAGTTATTGTTTGCTATAATAATAACCGTCGCAGAGAGCGAATAACCGAATATTGGGGATTTGTGTAATGGCAGCACGACAGACTCTGACTCTGTTTGTGAGGGTTCAAATCCTTCATCCCCAGCCAAAAAACCACTTCTTGCGAAGTGGTTTTTTTACTTAAATTGCAGCGAGGTCGTACATTTGAAATACATAAAGCAATTTGCAATAATTACATTCATTTCACTTATCGGTGAATGTCTTAATCATCTTATCCCGCTCCCCATTCCCGCAAGTATTTACGGCGTTGTTATTATGTTCATCTGCCTTGAAACAAAAATCATTCCGCTTGACGCGGTGCGCGACGTGGGTAAGTTTCTCGTCAGCATTATGCAGATAATGTTTATCCCCGCGACAGTTGGACTTATTGACATATGGGATGTGTTTGTGCCCAACTGGGCAGCATACACGGTTATAATCATAGTTTCGACTTTCCTTGTAATGTTCATATCGGGCAAGGCAACACAACTTGTCATTTTCCTTAAAGGAAAGGGGGACAAGAAAAATGCATGAGTTTTTTGAAGGCTCGGTTTTCTTTGCGGTGTTTCTCACCCTGTTTTCATACTGCATAGGACTTGCGGTACAGAAAAAACTGAAACACATCATTTTCAATCCCCTGCTGATTGCGATAATCATTACAGCGGCGGTGCTTCTCATTTTCGACTTTGACTATCAGACATACAAGGCAAATTCCGAGGTTGTAAGTTTTCTCTTAACACCCGCAACTGTCTGCCTTGCCATTCCGCTTTACGAGCAGTTTGAACTGCTTAAAAAGAATGCTCTCGCGGTGCTCTGCGGCATCGCAAGCGGCATTTTGACCTGCCTTTGCAGTGTACTTATCTTTGCCCTGCTCTTCTCCCTCGACCATGCGACATATGTCACCCTTCTGCCAAAGTCGATAACCACGGCGATAGGTATAGGAATTTCAAACGAACTCGGCGGTTATGAGTCGATTACGGTTGCGTCAATTATTCTGAGCGGTATTTTAGGAAATATCTTTGCCGTTCCGTTTTGCAAAATTTTTCGCATTACCAACCCCATTGCAAGAGGCGTGGCTATCGGTACATCATCGCATGCAATAGGCACCACAAAAGCGCTTGAAATCGGAGAAATTGAAGGCGCAATGAGCAGCCTTTCGATAGTCGTGGCAGGGCTGCTTACAGTGATAGGCGCGCCTGTGTTTGCTAATTTTATTTAATTAATTATGAGAGTAACGGCGATGCACTAACACTGTAGGGGACGACGTCCTCGACGTCCCTAAAGATAAAATATTCAATCAGCGCATATGGCTGTCATCCAACCAACATAGGGGCGATTAGTATTGTTACTCCCCTAACCATAAATTTACTTCACATAGCAAAAAAGCGTTGCTTTCGCAACGCTTTTTTGTTACGGTCTGTAGATATCCGACCAGCCGTCGTCGGTGGTCTCGGCTGTCTCTTCGCCGCCGCAGGCGGTGAGGAAACAAAGACAGAGCGCAAGGCTTAAAATAATTATCAGTTTTTTCATCAGTCAAGTACAACAGAGGGCCAACGGGTTGTGGTAAATGTGCTCACACCTGTGAGGGTATCGTTGGTGGAACCGCTGCCGTCCCGATTGGAAAGCGAGGGATTGATTGCAAACGAGGATGCACCCGAAAGACCTACCAAGGCCTTGGGAATGGAAACCTCTGTAACTACGCCCTCATCCTTGTCCTCGTTGTTGCCAACGGTGCCGAGAACCTTTACAACAGCATTGCCGCCGGTAACTGTACTCTTAACAGAACCGCCCTCAACATAGGAAATGGACTGAACGCCGTCGAGCCCCACAATAACGCGATAGTAGTTGCTTGTACCCGCGCCTATGCAAATTGTCGCGGTATCGCCATCGGTAATATAGGTATCAAGGCGGGAAATGAGGAAGTAAACATTATCATTATCATGTGCGGTGCGGACGGTTATCTGCGCCTGAGTTTCGCTGCCAACGAAAATAGCATCGGTGTTATCTGTCCAGTCGTTTGTGTAGCCGTCAACATTTATCGCAACCTTAGGTGCGTTTACGCGGTGATTGAGGTAAGAATAATAGATATAAATACTGCGCGCGTCACCGGACTTGGGGAATGTGGAGGCAACCCTGTGAGAATTCAAAACCTCGGTTGCACCCCACGAGCCTTTTGCGTCGGGAGCGGGACGGAATTCCTTGTCAATAGTTGTACCGTCGGGACTGATAAGTCTGCCGCGCATTGCCGCATTGAGATTGTAGGTAAGGTATACCTCACCCGACTCAAAAGTTGCAAGGTACGGACCTGCGCCGTCGTGGTCAAACGGGTCAATGTTTGCACCCTCGGGGTTCGTTTCGAGAAGGCCGAGATTCTTCCACTCGCCGCCCTCTCCGCTGGTTGCAAGCGAGATATGGAAATCACTGCCGTTGATTTCGTTTACCTCAAGTGCAAGGAGAGTTTTGCCGTTATAAAGCTCAGTTGCCGAGGGCATCTGTCCGCCGAAGTACGGAACAGCCTCTGTGTACATGGGAGTACCGTCTTCGTTGGTACCGTAAGGAATCTTGTCGCCGATATACTCCTGATATACGCGCATGCCTACATAGTTGCTGTCGGCGTTGGTCTCGGGCGACCATGTATCGCCGTTGTCGGTAGAATATATCATCGAAGTACATGTCGAACGCTTGTCCTTATCCATGCCGTAAAGGTCGATATAAGCAACCGCGCAGGACCAGTAAATCTCTATCTGTCCGTCGTCGCGCTGGAAGATGAAAGGCTCCCATACTTGACCTTTGGTGAGCTGAACCTCGTCAGACCATGTCACCTTATTATCCGCGCCTACGGTGCCGCGGCGCATGAAAATGCCGTTCATTTCGATGTAATCGGCATAGCCGTAACCCGAGCTTGGGCGGACCGCGTAAACGCAGAGAATGTCGCCGTTGTCAAGCACGCAGGCATCGGCGTTAACCGCTAGCATCTGGTCTTCCTTACCGGCAAGAGGGCCGTAGGTGTGCGTAATCTTTTTGTCGGAAGTAGCACCCCAGAAAACTTCGGGGTCGCTCCAAGTGTAGCCGTCATTACTGTAAGCGACATACAGATGTCTGCCAAGTTGACCGTACATCCAGAACAAGATGTAAAGGTCGTCATTGACCTTCTTGATACGGGGGTACCACGCGTTGTCATAGCGTGACTGACCCGTGGTGGCAGAACTGAGTTCAACAGTCTCTCTGTAGTTTATCTCAAGCGATGCTGTGGAAATGTCGTCATTTGCGTGGTCGCCGTTTTCACTCTTCTGCTCAAGGTTCTGAATGGCAACAAGTTCGGTCACGGGGTTTGCAGGCACTTCGGGAATCAAAGGTTCCTCTGTGGAAATGCCCATAACCTCGTTAAACTGCGCCTCGGTGAAAAGTCCCTTGGCTATGAGTTGGTCTTTTATGCTGTCGCCGCTCTTGACTGCCGCGGTAAGCGCATTGTAGCAGATAATGAACGCGTCGCCGCGGGTGAAACTTCCGTCGGGCGTCTCAGATACGATAAGTCCCGCTTCCTTTGCAAGCGCATAAGGATTGTTCCATGCAAAATCGCCATTTGCATCGCTATAGCCGAGCACACGGAGAATAGCGGTGAGGAACGCATAATCGCTCATTGCGCTGTCGGGGTCAAACTTTGTAGCGCTGACACCCGCGGTGATTCCGTTGGCATAAGCATAACTGATGTAAGGCACTGCCCATGCCGCAAGGTCGATGAAGGGATGCGCGTTTGTCTCGGAAGTAGCCGCCTTCTCCGCGCCGAGAAAACGCACTACCTGCGTAATAGACTGTGCGCGGGTGAGACTGCCGTCGATGTTGAAGTTAACCGAGCCGTCAGCATTTACGCCGACGCCTGCAAGCAGTCCGAGTGCGTGAAGCGCGTCAGCCGCTTCCTTTGCGGTGACTGTCTTTGACGCATTCGGATTAGGTGCAATAAGCAACGTGTTATCAGCGCCCTCGGAGATGAGCATGATATCATCTTCCGCCGCATACGCAAGCGGAACAGCCGCAAGAAGCACTAGCGCCGCAAGGGCAAGCGAAATAATTTTTTTCATAGGTTCCTCCTATTATTCAAGATTTATTTTAATCCATGTGGATGTATCGGAAATGTATGTACCGTTAATTCTGTCGTCGACACCCGTGGATGCGTCTGTGAAGCCGGGGCAAACGCGGATGTAATCGCCGGTGAGTCCTAAAACGTCGCGGTCAAACGCAAGTTCGTAAACTCTGCCGCCTGCGGCGTTCTTTGTGCCGCCAGTAACGCCTGTGGGAAGCGTGTAATCTCCGTAGGAAATCTCCGCCTTGATGTATCCGTCGGATGTTGCTACCATCACATAGTTTGTATCTTCCTTGCTGTTGAAAGAGTCGGTACGGTCAATTGCAACATAGATGTAATCCTCATCGTATGCGAAACGGTATGTCGCCTGAACACTTGTCTGACTGCCCACAAAGAGTGCGTCGGTGATGTTCTTCCACTCCTGAAGATTGCCGTCGGCAACCATATTTTTGTTAGCCGCGTCAATCGTGTGGTTGAGTCTTACCTTGCCGATAACGGTGGTATTGTGGAGAGTAGTTACTTCCTCGCCGTTTTCGTCCGTTGTAGTTTCGGGGGCGGCGCCGTTGTACCTCTTATGCGACATTGCAAGAATAGCAGTGTGTGAATCTACAGGTGCCGATGCACTCCAGAATCCGCCGTCATCGTCGGTCGTGCAATAGAATACATTGCTGGGATATGCGTCCGCGATGTCACTGCCTGTTTTATTGAGCAAACGCGCATACATCATGCTGTTGTAATTATAGGTGAGCAGAAGTTCGCCCGAATCAAAACGCATAAGCGTGGGAGCCGCGCCCCTGAAATTGTCTTCCTTGACATTGGATGGGCCTGCCTCGTCAATTCCAAGTTCTGTCCATACGCCTTTTGCATTTGAATACGCCGCGCTTATCATATGATAACTGCGGGTGGTGGTTCTCGTCTCCGCGACGACCATCATCTTGCCGTTTGTAAGTTCGACAACGCCCGGCATCTGACCGTGATAGAAGTTGACTGTCTTGCCGCTGTCAAGCGTAAACTTGCCCGCGGAATACTGATAGATACGCTTACCTGCATAATGATTTGTATCGCCCGCGGTAACATTCGGTGTCCAAGTATATCCGCCGTCGGATGATGATATCATCGCAACGCCGCTCGAACGCATATCTACGTCAAAGCCGTAAATATCTATCATCGGCGCCGCATGTGACCAGTAAATCTCAATGTCGCCATTCTTGCGCTGAAGTATCTCGGGTTCCCATGTATGTCCGTGGTAGATAGATGTGGGTGTCGACCATTTGATATCGGTTCCGCTTACGGTTCCACGGATAAGTTCAAGTGTGTGAAGTCCGGTATACTCGTTTGAAGCGTAACCCTTAACCGCGCGGCGGGAATATACGCAAAGGATCGTTCCGTCATCAAGTACACAATGGTCGGCGGTTGCCGCAAAGAACTGGTCGGTGGTACCGCTGAGAGAACCGTAGGTATATGTATTTGAATTTGCCGTCGCAGACGAGGAATATAACACCTTGGGATCGCCCCATGTAATTCCGTCGGTACTGGTAGTATAATAAAGGTGCTGACCTGTCTGCTGGTAGTTAAAGGTCATAAGATAAAGGTCTTCGCTGACTTTGGTTATGCGGGGATAAAACGCATTCTGATATCTGTAGTGATTGTTTTCGTCAAGTGCAACGAGAGTGGTTCTGTCAAGTTCCACGTATGCGTTGTCATTATCGGCACTTCCCTCGACCGAGGAAAGGTTGAAAGACTCTATAGTGGACTTTGTCGTATAACCCGAACCCGCATACGCGGTGAGCAGGCTGTTTGCGGCAGCAACGTCGGTCTCGGATGCGTCCTCGTCAGCCGCAACAAGGGTTGCAACCCCGTAAACACTTGCCGCGTACGCGCTGTTAGCACGTCCGCTTTCGCTGTAGTAAACTGTATGCTCATTGCCGTTTGCGTCGGCATATGTAATGTAAGGACGCGCGGCTATCTTGTCCGCAAGGGACGCTGTGTCAACGCCTACAACGGTTGCAGTGTAGGTGACGGACGTATCGTCCTCCTCAAATGTATATACACCGGGAACGCACATGCCGTCTTTTACGTTTGTACCGTAAGTTTTTACAAGTTCGCTGTCTGTATCAACGTCAATGGCAAGCACTGTGCCGTAGCCGATACCCGTAAGCGTCTCGTTTGCGGGGGTAAACGTGCCGTTTTTACCCTTGCGGTTGAGCGCATTTAAACTTTCGACAGTGCTTATGATATCCTTATCAATTTTTGTAAGGAAACGAATGCCGTTTGGCTCCGCGGTACGCATCTGCACACCGACAAGTTCTATTCCGCCGTCAATCGGAAGCACAGCACCGTAAAGCGTGCCGTCATATCCGTCGGTTGCGGCAAGAGATGTATCAAGTGATTTTGCCGCCGCCTCACTTGTAAACCAACCGCAGAAAAGGGCGTCGGTACCCGTATCAACGGCTGAAAGCACAGTTGTTTCATCGGAAACGTATGTTATGACCTCAATATCCGCCGCACATACCGAGGCACAAAGCGTAAGAGCAAAAACCATAAGCAAAGCGAGTCTGATTTTTCGCATAAACACCTCAAAAAACATCTTAATTTAATCTAATTATACCATATAACAGATGTCAGCGTCGTAAAAAACAGTGCAAAAAACTGCGTAATATACAAAAATTTTATGCAAAAAGCACACGGTAACAGCCGTGTGCTTTTAGATTACACCAAATTTATCAATTAAACAATACTAAAATTACTGCATCAGAATACAGAAAATTTAAACCGACGGAATATAGTTTTTGTAAATTTCAATAGCGTCGTAAACCGCTCCGTACTGTCCCTCACCCGCGATAGATGCCGCCTTTCCGGTTGCAAGTATATAGCGCCTGCCGTCGGGAGTCTCTGCCATTGAAACAAGGCAGTTAGAAGCTTCGTTTGTGTAGCCGGTCTTACCCGCAAGTACCTCGGCAACCTCGGGCTCGTCGCCGTACATACGGCTGAACATTGTGCTTGTCAGCAAAATGCCTTCGGGGTGCTGTTCGGTTGACGTGGTGGTGTACTGATAGGTAGAAAGAATCGTTGCAAGTTCGGGAATGTTCATCGCGTACTCAAAAATCTTGGCGATGTCGTGCGCGGTGGAATAATGGTCGGGGGCATGCAGTCCGCTTGCGTTTACAAAATGAGTATTTTCGAGACCGAGTTCCTCGACTTTTTCGTTCATAAGCTCGGCAAACGCTTCCTCACTTCCTGCTACATATACAGCCGCCGCGGTGGTCGCGTCCGCTCCGGAGGGAAGCGCGATTCCGTACATTATATCAATAAGCGGCACGGTCTCGCTGGAAAGGAAGCCTGCAACGCTTGCACCCGCCTGATACGCGGGGTCGGTAATCGTGTATGAAAAAGTAAACGTATCGCTCAGGTCTTCTATATGTTCATATGCCACAATAAGGGTCATCACCTTGGTCATCGACGCGGGGAACATCTTTTCATCCCCGTTTTTGTGCGCGACAACCTCGTTGTTTGCAACATCTATAAGTATCGCATACTCACTGCGGATACCGTCAAGCGTTATCGTGCTGTCCGTATACGCGGCATACGGCTCAGGCTCTTCCGCGGGGAGCACCTCAGTGGCTATGGCCTCAAGGGCGGAAAGCTCTTCCCTTGCGGCGGAATTTTCCGCGGCGAGTGACATCGCCGTCGCCTCAAGGTCGTCCGACTTCATTTTAAGCGAAAAAAGCAGCGCTATCAGAACGACAAGAGATACGGTAAAAACAACGGTGAGCGAAAGCAACACGTTTTGAAAATTGTTGCTCTTTTTAGGAGCCGCGCCCGATGCCTTTTTAGTTGTAGGTCTTATATATGTTCTTTCGACAGGCGCGCCGTTTTTTCTCTGTGAACCGTTTTGCGGTGACTGTGGTTGCTGCATGTCAAAAATCCTTTCAAATTTAGTTCCTATATATTCTATCACAAACTGTTTCATTTTTCAATAGGCACACTAAAATATGGAGACTTTTAAAAAGTTCTTGCAATTGTTTTTGCAATATAGTATAATTATAACGATATTTTTCAAACGGAGGCAAAAAAATGCTCAATTTCCTTTTAGACAGCGGTGCTGATGCCGCTGCAGGCGCGACCGCCGGTGCAGGCGGCTGGTCTTCAATTATTTTTCTCGTAATAATTTTCGCAGTAATGTACTTCCTTATGATACGTCCCCAGAAAAAGCAGGAGCAGGAAGCGCAGAAAATGCGCGACGGTCTTGCCGTAGGTGATGAAATTACCACCATCGGCGGTATCATCGGCGAGATAGTTTCCATCAAGGATGAAACCGTTACTATTGAGACCAGCAAAGCAGGTACAAAAATCCGCTTCCTCAAGAGCGCTATCCGCAGTGTTGACGTAAGCGCAGAGGACAAGAAAAAGGCTGTCGAAGGCGACAACAAATAAGTCACACAACAAATTCCCTGCTTGTTATGGTATAAGACAAAAAACTACCCGAAGAAGAGAAAAGAACAGCTCTTTTTCGGGTAGTAATTTTTATATAGTGATATTCTGTGCTTTTAGCACAGAGTGATATTTCCCTTTCGGGAAGTGTTATTGAAACCTTGCGGTTTCAGTGATATTTTATTCGCCAAAAACTGCCGCAGGCAATACCACTTGTCGTAAGACAAATATCACTGCGGAGCAATAGAACTCGCCGTAGGCGAATAAAACTGCCCAAGTGTTCTTAAGAACACTTGGGCTAAGGTCGGGAATTTTTTACTTTGTAAGCTTATTAAGCGCGTGCAAAACATCAATAAGATTGATGTCTGTAATGCCGTAGTAGTACGGCGAATAGGATGCCGTCATATTTTCGTCCATGCCGTCGAGCAGATAATCAAGCATTATGAGCACGTCCTTGATGTCAACAGTGCCGCTTGCGTCAAAGTCGCCTGCCTTTGCGACGGTTCTTTCAAGACCGCCTACAAGGTTTACGGTGACGGTACCCGTGTTGTTACGCGGGTCATACTCTGCTGACTCTGCCGCATTGCCGAGCCACGAATATTCGCGTATAACAACGCCCTCGGGCCATGATGCAATGTTTGCGGTGACCGTGCCGGTGAGATAGTTCTGACCGTTTGCACCGTTGCGGATGTTGTGGGTAATGGTAACGCCCGAACCGATGTTAAAGGTCATGTTGCCGCTGTAGGTGCCGTAGATAGACGGAGAATAGTTGGTGTACAGATAGTTGCCGAGAACCATGTAGTCATAGTCGCCGCCGTTTACGGTGATGGTGCAGTCGTTTTCAAAACTTACCGCCTCGCGGCTGTTGTACCAACCGCTGCTCTTGTCCTCGCCGAGCGCAACAACACCCGCCGCCATGAGTGCGTCCTTGCAGGTGAAGGTCTCGGTGAACTCTACATTGTGGTAACCGCAGGCAAAATGAAGTGCGCCGCCTGCAGTGGTGTAAACCGCGATGTTGTCAAACACGGCATCGCTCTTGATAAAGAGGTGCTTGCCGTTGAGATTGAGGGTCGCGCCCTCTCCCTCACCCTTGATGGTGAGTTTCTTTACGTTTGTAGGAGTGGAGAATCCCCAGTTTGCGTTTCCGATTTTTGCATAGTCGTATGTGCCGATAATATGAATGGTAGCCTCATCAGCCGCCTTGGCAAACGCAATTGCAAGGTTTGAGGTGGGATTTCCTTGGGTGCACTCCGCGTTGTTGGTGCCGCTTGCAGAAACGTAAAGGTCGGTCATCTCAAAGTTTTCGACCTTGGTAACGCCGTTTCTGACGGCATCGTAAATGGCATCGGCGTAATAGCCGTAACCCTCCACATCAGGGTGGAGATTGTCGCCGGAAAGGAGCGTTCCCGCAAGAGCTTCGTCAAGGAGAAGCGCGTAAAGGTCGATGTAAGTGCAAGCTTTGCCCGCCGCGGCTTGTGTTGTAAGTGCCGTCTCCTGCAAACCGCGGATGTTGGAAACCGCCGCAACATCGGTGGAAACGCGGTAAATAGCGCTTGTGCCGTATACCATCTCAGTGCTTGCAAGCGCTTCATAGCCGAGGATAAGCGCGGTGTATTCCTCATAGAAACGCTCACCCATGCCGTAGGTGTAGGTAGTGGAAGCCGCATCGTTTGTACCAAGACCTACGATTACATAATCGGGGTCGGTTTCTTCCATCGAAAGGGTGTATGCAAGTCCCGCATTGTAGTGCAGACCGCTGTAGTCCATGACCTTGGTAGCGCCGCAGCCGTAGTTTGCAACTATGACATCCTCGCCGAGGTCAAACATCTTTTTGTAAAGTTGCGCGGGATATGAACCGAGCTCAAAGTTTTCAACGCCGTCAATAACTGCGCGCGAACCCTGGGTGATACTGTCGCCGACGCAAGCAATGCGGAGAGGCTCATCGTAGGTCTTTGTCTCGTCATTTACAACGTCAAAACGCACTACCTTTACGGTATCAGACTCGGGATATACAAGTGTAGCCTTGGCATCGCTGCCATCATAAGCCTTGACCTGTGTAGCGTCAAAAATAATATCACTTGCATATGTAGCCGCGTCGGTAACGGTAACGGTGTAGTTACCTCTTACGAGTTGCTGATATGCCGCGGTTATCTGTGTTGCGCCTACCTCAAATCCGTTAAGTTTACCGCCGTTAATATTGATAGCGATGTCGCCGTCAATAGCGTAGAATTTCTTGTCCGAATTTGTGTACTGCGAACAGCCGCTGGTGCGGGTAGAAGTCTGTCCAATGTAACCCTGCGCGTAAATGGGGGTATTGAACGTACCGCCGTTGATTGTGAGCGTTGCGTCATCGGCGAGGATAGACATGCCCGAAATCGAGAACGCCTTATCAATCTTGAGCGCTGTGTCAGCGTCATACGAAACGCCCGTGCCGAACGTACCGCCGTTAATTGTGACGGTAATCGGTGCCGCTATAGAACCAAGCAGCGAACTGTAGCCGAGACGGTAGTTGCCTCCCATGAAGTTTCTGAAAGTACCGCCGTTTACGGTGATGTCATAAGGGAGCTCGGCAGTTATGAGCTGATTTTGCGCGTAGTAATATCTCGCTCTGCTTGTAGTAGCGCCGTTGTCGCTTTCTACATTATATAAACCGCCGTAGAAATCGAGCGTACCGTTTACGGTGAAGTTCTCGGTAAATGTAACCGAGTTGAAGCCGCCGTAGATTACCGCATCGCTTGCGGCAACGGGTACGTCAAGGGTGATAACATTATCGTTTGTATTCTTCTCAAAAATAAGCGAGCCGCTTACGATAAGTTTTGCACCGTTTTCGGAAGTTATGGTGAGATTGCCTGACTGCTCTGGCACTGTAATGTCACCGCTGACGGTGATATCGTTTGCAAGCACTACCGTGCCGCCCGCACCGCCGAGTTTTTCAACCGCTTCAACAAGCGAACCCGTTGCATAAACCGTCTGTGTTTCCTCGGCGAGCGCGCCGAAAACAAGCAGCACAGCAAGCAATGCAGATGCTAAAATTGACAATAGTTTTTTGTTCATGTTGCACAACCTTTCCGCCTTTCTGGCACTTTTCTTCGTTGCATCTATATAGTAACCCATTACAGCATTTTTTTCAATGCAAAAACTTACGCAACATGACACACTTTTTTACACTGAATATTATTTTTTAAAAAATACTACAAATTTATCCGAATGTATGCTATAATCGTTATATATACCTTTCGGGAGGAAACGCAATGAAGAAAAACAAACTGATAATCGCTTTGCTGATAGTTGCTCTGTTTATACCGACATACATCGGCATTGCCAACTATATTTATATGAACAGCACGCCCGTAGGGCTTAACGAAGCCGACACTATCATAATCAAAGACTCGGTTTCGGGCATGGTTTACAAAGAAAACTCCGACAGCGCAATAATGACACTGTTCAAAGAGATGGACACTACAGCAACTCCCATAAGCAGTCTTCCGTCCATGCTTGCCGGTCAGGGAAATTTCAGCGTTACCGTATACGACGGCTCAAGAGAGACCTCCTCGCAGTACTACATCCTCAAGGATGAAACAATGGGTTATTATGTCAACTCCCAGGGCTCTGCATTTTCACTTAATGAAGAAAAAGTTGCCGAATTTCTGAATACAAAGTACGCGCAGGGACTTTATGAGGACGCGGCAGTCCCGACCCTCTCAAACGGTTCAAACGAAATTCTCCCCGCAAGCTATGACTGGTCGTATATTCCTAAGAGCGGCGATGTTATAGTTTCCGCTTCTCTTACAAAAACAGCAGAGGAAACCGTAACATATACAAGCAAGAGCGGTCTTTCGCTTACATTCTCGCGTCAGCCGAGCACATTTGACATCACTGCCAAGGCAGAGGACGGAACCGAGCTTTACAGCGGTGACTTTGCAAATCTCACGGTAGACACCAAGGCAAATCCCGTGGTTGTTATCGAAGCAAAAGCAACATGGGACGAGGAAGAGACACTTCCATACGGCTCGGCAAACTACACATTTATACTCGATATCGAGGCACAGCCTGAATTCTTCATCACCTACAGCGGCAAGACTAACGATGCGTTTGTCCTCGGCGATGTTGCGATGATTACCGCGGCAAGCGTAAAAGACCCCGAAAACCTCACCGTTTCCGTCTCCCCCGCCCTCACGCATGACGGCGAGGAGATCCTCCCCGTATTCTACACCGACGGTACGAACTCCTATGCGCTCCTTCCCACCGCCTACGACTCGGAAGCAGGCGAATACACCATTACCCTCTCCTATGCGGGCATCAACGAAACTCTCGTTATGAGCGTCGGAGACAAGACCTTCAAGAACGCAGGCACACATCCCGCGTCATCCGCAAAGATTTCCGCATCGTACACCGATGAAACGCTCGCGGCATACGACGCAAAGGTCAAAGAAATTATAAGCGGCACCGACTCGTCGGTTAAATACTTCACCGCAGACATCTTCTACTCTGCAAGCTCCGCCTACAGCAACACAAGCGGCGGTCTGTTCGGCTACGGCAGAACAAAGACTCTCAAAGACGGCTCGGGCATCTACAGAAATGAAGGTCTCGACTACACAATGAGCGCGGGCAGCAAGGTTCAGGCGGTCATGGACGGCAAAGTAATCTACGTCGGCTACACCGAGTTCTCGGGCGACATCGTGGTCGTAGACCACGGCTACGGTCTTATGAGCTGGTACCACAACCTTGATAAGAACAGTATCAAGGTCAGCGAAGGCGACACCGTAAAGCGCGGCGGCATACTCTGCGACAAAATCGGCGACAGCGGCTTTACCAACGGCTCTACCCTCCACCAAAGACTCACCGTAAACGGCGTTCCCGTCTGCGAATACGACCTTTGGGAAGTAGGCCTTACGTTTGAACAGTAAAATGACAAAAACTTGCAAAACCGCGGTTTTGCAAGTTTTTTGTTTGGTAAATTAATGTTTAGGGGAGTAATGGAGACGCACAAACCTCGTAGGGGTCGACGTCCTCGACGACCCTAAAGGCGAAATATTCAATCATTGCATACGGCTGTTATCCAACTAACGTAGGGGCGATTATTAATCGCCCGTTTGCAAAACATCTAATCCCTGCTTTTCGGGCGATTAATAATCGCCCCTACGGGTGTGTGCATCGCCATTACTTGTATTAACATCAATTTACAGCTCTTTTTTATATTTTTTATACAATAAATATGTAATTTGATATTTACCTGCTCGAAAATGTATTGTACAATATATGTAGAAAAATTCCCCTAAGAAGGAGAAAAATTATGAAAAAAACACTAAGATTTGCTTCCCTGCTTTTGGCGGCGATTATGCTTTTTGCATGCGTTCCGTTTGTTTCGGCAGCGGAAGACATAGCGGGAGCAGAGGCGGCAGAGGCGCTTCACTCACTCGGGCTTCTCGCAGGCAAGGGCACAAACGCTGACGGCAGTGTAAACTTTGACCTTGGCGGCAGTCTCACCCGAGCAGAGTCCATAACACAGGTAGTCCGTTTCCTCGGTGCAGAGGGCAAAGCGACTTCCGAAACAAATTCCCACCCCTTCACAGACCTTCCCTCATGGGCAGTGCCTTACATCAGCTACGCCTATGCAAACGGCATTACGCAGGGCGTAAGTGCAACAAAGTTTGACTCGAACACCGCAATGAGCGAGGCGGCATTCCTCACCGCAATTCTCCGCGTGCTCGGCTACACTGATAAAAACGACGGCACCGGCGACTTTATCTGGAGTAATCCATATACCCTTGCCGCAAATGTTGGACTTATCCCGGGCGAAACACCCAATACAAACTTTAAAAGAGGTGACGCATTCGTGATTTGCTATAACGCACTCACCGCTGCGGTTAAGAGCGGAGACAAACTCTGTGACAGTCTTGTTGCAAACGGAACCGTAAGCGCAGAACTTATGAAAAGCGTTATCGGCTCTGCGGATACGCTCACTATCGGCGGCGTTTCTATCAAAAACTGCTCGGTAGTAATTTCCGAGGGTGCAAACGCTACCGTAACAATTCTTGCAAACAACATCGTAAAAGCCGTTAACGAGGCTTACGGCGTTACACTCCCCGTTATAAAAGACAGCACCGCGAAGACCGGCGGGGAAATCGTTGTCGGAAACACCACGCGTGAAATTTCCGCAAAACTTTCCGAGGTAGGCGCAGGCGAAGTCGGCATTATCGTAAGCGGCACATCTGTCGCACTTGGCGGTGCCGACAACACCTATCTTCGCCAAGCCGTCACCGCATTTATCGACAGCTACATCACCTACGCACCCGTGCTTGACCTCACAGAAAAGGACACATACATCAGCGCGCTCCTTTCCAACCCCGTGCGCAGCCTCGGCCAGTCGGGCGACCCCTGCGTCGTATATGACGAAGAAACCGAATACTACTACGCAATCTACTCCGCACCCAAGAATGACCGCGTAATTCTCTACCGTTCAAAGACCGTCGCCGGTCTCGGCAACCTTGACACCGCAGACGGTAAGGAAATCTACGTTGCGGGCGAAGACAAAGAAGTAAAGCACAAGCTTTACGCGCCCGAACTTAAAAAGATGAACGGCAAGTGGTACATCTACGCAAGCGGCGCAACGTCGATGGAAGACAAGGACGACGCGGCATCGAAGTCCATCCGTCTCTTCTGCCTTGAGGCGACAAGCTCCGACCCCTACGGCGATTATGTATTCAAGGCGTTCCTCGACCCCGATATCTGGGCAATCGACGCACATCCTTTCACATGGCAGGGCGAAAACTACATCGCATTTGCACGTATTCTCAACGGCAACATCATCACGGTTGCAAGGCTCTCCGACCCGTGGACTATTGACAACTCCCGCGTTACCGTTATCGCAACTCCCACCTACGACTTTGAAACTCAGGGCGGCAAAGTTAACGAAGGTCCTTTCACCTTTGTTTCGCCAGAAGGCAAGCTCTTCATGCTCTACAGTGCCAACGGCGTTACCTCGGGCTTCTACTGTCTCGGTCTGCTTGAGTTTACGGGAAGCGACATCCTTTCCAAGGCAAGCTGGACAAAGTACAAGGAAGCGGTATTCAGCGGCACCGACAGCATAAAGGGCCCCGGACATTGCTCGGTGTTCAAGTCCCCAGACGGCACACAGTATTGGCTTGCATATCATTACCAGTCAAGCGGACGTAAGCTCGGTCTCCAGCAGTTCCACTTTGACGAAAACGGCATACCGGTATTCGGTGAACCCAAGGCAGTCGGCACAGGCTATATGAAACCCTCGGGTGAAACAATCTAAAATAAAAACCGTCCAATTCGGACGGTTTTTTGTTGGATTACAGCGCTTTATTCACTTTTCTGAACATGCTCGGCGTTTCGCCGAGCTCTTTTTTGAAGATTTTGCTGAAGTAATAAACGTCACTGAAACCGCAGACTTCGGCTATAGAACTTATCGAATCATCAGTGGAAATCAGCAGATTTTTTGCCGTTTCAAGCTGCATGCGGAGTATGTATTCTTTCGGAGATACGCCGAAAAACACCGAGAACAGCTCTGCAAAATAGCGGGTGCTTACGCCCGACAGTTTTGCAAGGCTGGATATGCGCAAATTTCCAGAGCAGTAGTTTTTATTGATGTGTTCCACCGCGTCCGCTATTTTTTGATATTTCACACCCGGGAAGTACGCCGTCCTGTCGGCTGTCTGTATCATCGAAATCAGTTTGTAGAGGGCGCTCATCATTTCGGCTTCGTATCCGATTTTCTTTTGTCTATACAGCGAAAGCAGTACGCCGAACACGTCGCGGAACTGTGACGAATTTGGGTAGTTTTTTACAAAAGGTTCAGCATCTGCGTCACCGCAAGTGAGAAAGTCGACATATATGCACTGCGCCATGGAAAAGCGGTGAATGACATATTCTCTGCCGTACGGTAAGAACAAAACCGAGCCTGCCGATGCGGAATAAACCTTGTCACCGTAAACATAATCGCAGTTTCCCTCAATAAAAAACACAAGTGCGTGTGCGTGTCTGCCGCCGCTTACGTCAATTATATCGGGCTTTGTGTATATTTTTGAGCAGTAGAGAATCTTTGATACGGGAACATGCTGCAAAAACATATCCGCACCCCCTTTTTCTTCATTTTATAATATAGTTTTGCAAATTGCAATATCTGTTCCGAAAAATACAAAATTTCCGTATTTGCCATTTATCTTTTTTTCTCGGTGTTATATATTAAAATTAGAAAACTTAAACGAGGTGACGGCTAATGTATACCAATTTTTACAGCGACAGAAAGTACATTCAAAACGAATATGAAGATGCCGAGTGGAACGAGAGTACGGGTCTTGCTCCTTCGGAGATAGACCAAAAAATCCGCGCTTTTGCCGCGGAGAATCCTAAAATGCCCGCACCGCTGCTCATGGCAAATCTCTACAAGATTATGCTTGAGAATGCGCAACTAGGACTTAATCCTCATACAATGTTCCCCGACAAGCTTCGCCATGGAGGAACGTATATTAAAGACGCAAAGCCGAGCGTGCTTGAAATGTTTTCAAGAGAGCGCTACGAAAAAGTGTTTGACCGCCGCTGCGGCGCGGTACGCGCACAGCGCAGAATGTTTATCCTCACAGGTCTTGCCGCGCCCGACACCGACGTGTGGCACATCGTTATTGACTGGAACGACGTTATAAACCTCGGCGCAAAAGGTCTGCTTGACCGTATTGTAAGCGAAAAGCAGAAGAAGGTGGAAAGCGGCAGTATAACCGAGCGTCAGACCGATTTTTACAACGCGGAAATTATCGCATTTGAGGCAATGCTCACCTACATGAACCGTCTGCTCGACGAGTCGGAGCGTATGGGACTTGACTACTATTCGGACGCGCTGCGCGTTATTATAAACGAGCCGCCGAAAACTCTTTATCAGGTGCTTTGTCTTTGCCATATCGTGCTAAACGTGGTAGAGCTCGGCAGAGAGCGTTGCCGAACATACGGTCCCGTTGACGAAATGTACGCGCCGTTCTATACTTCGGATAAGAAAAACGGCATACTTACAAAAGAATCGGCAACCGAAATGTTCCGTTACTTCTGGCAAAAAGTCGCTGCGGAAAAGCGTTACGCCGACCAGCCTATCTGTATCGGCAAGGCGTGGAAGGACGACACGTGCGACGCCGCGGAACTTACCGAGATTATGCTTGACGCATACACAGAACTTAAAATTCACAATCCCAAAATTCACATACGCTGCGGTAAAAACATGTCCGACAAACTTCTCACCCGCCTTGTCACCATGATTCAGCAAGGCTCGTCATCGATGGTGCTTGTCAACGACAAAGCAGTGTTTGCAGGCTACGAAAAAATCGGCATACAGCGCGACATCGCCGACAAATATGTCCCCATCGGCTGTTATGAATCCACGATAATGGGACTTGAGGACTCCCGCATTTGCGCTTCCTGGATAAACCTTGCCAAGGCTTGCGAATACGCAATTACCGGCGGATGGGATATACTCGGCAGGCTTTACCTCGGGCAGCGTACCGAGGAGCCGAAAACATGGGAGGAATTTCTCTCCGTTTACTACAGTTATCTTAAAGAACACTGCGAACTTGTCATGAATAATGTCAATGTTCAGGCACATTACGCATACGAGGCAAACCCCTCACCATACTATTCGGGTACAATCCGCTCCTGCGTCGAGGGCGGCAAAGATGTTTTCGACTGCGGCATGGAATACCGCAATCAGTCTATCAAATGCTTTGCAATTGCCACCGCCGTTGACTCGCTTTTGGCGGTCAAAAAGTTCGTTTACGAGCGCGGCAGAGTTACGCTTGCGGAGCTTCGCACAATCCTCGAAAACAACTGGCAGGGTTCGGGAACTCTCCGCGCAGAGATAATGAAAGACCCAGTAAAATACGGCAACAACATAGACGAAGCCGATGACCTCGCACGTGATATCTTCAAATTCTGCGCAAACGAAATTATCGGCAAACCCACATCCACCGGCGGCGTATTCCGCTTCGGCTGCGATTCTGTCAACATGGCCGAGGGTTACGGCAGCCGCGCAGGCGCAACCGCCGACGGCAGACTTGCGCGTGAACCTCTTTCCAAGAATATGCGCCCCGTCAACGGCATGGAGAAAAACGGCGTGACCGCATTTATACAGTCGGTCACAAAACTTGACAACACCGATTTTGTTGACGGCGCGCCGCTCGACTTTATCGTTCACCCCTCGGCGGTTGAGGGCGAGGCAGGCATAAACGCGATGAAATCGCTTATCAGAGTATTCTTTGAGGGCGGAGGATTTGCAATTCAGGGCAACATTGTAAACCTTGACACCCTGCTTGACGCAAAAGCACACCCCGAAAAATATCCCACTTTGCAGGTGCGCGTCTGCGGCTGGAACGAATACTGGGTCAACATGAACGCAAAGGTGCAGGACGACTTTATCAAACGCACCGCGGGCATCGAAGGATAAGGAGAACCAAATGAAAATAAAACTTATATTTTTCATGGCATTAACGCTTTTTCTTGCTCTGCTTTGCTCATGCGGCGAGGGTGAAACCGTGACAACCGTAGCGGTTGAAACTACCGAACCCAAAGTCACGGACTATGTTCCTACTTCCGTAGACTACGGTGGAGATGAGTTTTTGGTGCTTACCGCGGGCAATGTTGCGTTTGACGATTTTTCCGAGGACGTGGATTCAAACGCCGTACTTGACAAGGCGCTTTTCGAGCGTAAAGAGAAGGTTGAAAGCGAGTTCAACATAGAAATAATCAGCGAGGTAAAGCAGGAACGCTCGCTCGGCGGCGGTCCCGGATATATGAGCCTTGCAAACGACTATCTCTCGGGTACCACCACTTATGACGCTTCGCTTATAGCGGGGTACGACGCGGCGGTGCTGGCATACTCCAACCTGATATTTGACCTTAATTCTCTGCCCGGGCTTGACCTCTCGCGCCCTTACTGGGACCAGAACGCAAACCGTGACCTCTCCATAAACGGCGTTATGTACTTCACCACGGGTGACATCACCGTGTCCGACAACAACGCGCTTTTCACCCTGCTGTTCAACAAAAAACTTATCGAGGACTACGACCTTACAAGTCCGTATGAATATGTCAAAAACAACAACTGGACGCTTGAGACATTCGCAGGACTTGTAAAACAAGTCAGCGAGGATTTGAACGGCGACGGTCTCCGTGACGAAAACGACCGCTACGGTCTGCTTGTATGGGACGATGCTGTTATGGGCATTATCAACGGCATCGGCGAAAAGTGCGCCACCGTCTCTGACGACGGAACAATAACCCTGACGCTTTACAACGAAAGAACTTCAAGCGCTCTTGACAAGTATTTCGATATCATTTATGATGAAACTACAGCGCTTTGCTATCAGCGCAAACTGAAAAGCGCGTCGGATATATGGAACAACAATCAGGGTCTTTTCTGGATGAGCACGCTCGGCAATGTGCCCGCGCTTCGCACTATGGAGGCGGATTTCGGCATAGTTCCCTATCCCAAACTTGACAGCGCGCAGGAAAGTTATCACCAGACTGTTTCGCCGTACAATTCGCAGTTTTACTGCGCCCCGATTTTGCTCCGCAACTGCGAGTGCACCGGCAGAGTGCTTGACGCTCTCGCATATTACGGCAAGGAAATCGTTACTCCGGCGTATTACGAAAAGACTATAGTAGGACAGAGCACACGCGACGAGGAATCGGTCGAAATGCTCGATATTATCTTTTCCACCGTTGCGTATGACCTTGGATATTATTATCAACTCGGAGATTTCAACAGCGAACTTATTTACATGGTGCGCGAGTATGACCGGGGTTTTACCGCGCGCTATGAGAGCAATAAACTCAGCGCAGAGAGCAAACTTGATAAGATAAACGCCGCGTTTGACACGGCTTTGTCCACATGGAAAAAATAAGAAAGGCTGTGTTATGTTGAGAAAAGTATCTTATAAAATAATAACGCTTTTGGTACTGCTTTGTGCCGCCGCGGTGCTGTCAATATCGGCGCTTGCCGCGGAAAAAACCGTTTATCTCAGCGCCGCCGAGGGCAGTGACTCCTTTGACGGAAGCGCGAGCGCACCTTTTGCCACGCTGAAAGCGGCAATAGAAGCGGTCAAAGACGGCGGCACGGTGGTTGTCACCGACAAGTACACCGTCACCGAGCGCGACACGGTAATTTCAAATATTCCCCGCTTTGTTGAGCCTTTGCACAGCGGAAAAATTACAGTAACAGCACTTACAGACGAATACGACTACCGCAAGGACGGCGCGTGCATCTATTTTCCCGAGGAGTACGGCTACGACTGCGGCGGCGATATAAGATTTGAAAATATCACGCTGAAAAGCGACGCAACTCCTATCTACCTCGCGGGTAATTTCAATTCCATGGAATTCGGCGACGGATTTGACTGTGAAAACACCGAAGGACAGTCAAAAAAACTCTTTGTTATAGGCGGGTATCACTCGCCCGCAAGCCTTGATTTGCCCGCGAATAAAGATGTAAACATCACTATTGACAGCGGTAAATTCCACCGCGTTATCTGTTTCGGCTATCAGAAAGGTGCGGGTACATATACATTTACCGGCACGGCAAACGTCACCGTAAACGGCGGACGCATCGACCGTTTTTACGGCGGCGCGACGCTTAACCACTACAGCGGGAACCTTAACCTCGTTGTAAACGGCGGTGCGTTTTCGGACATCTATCTCGGCGGCGACGGCACAAGACGGCTTAACGGCAATGCCCATGTTGAACTAAACGGCGGCAACATCGTTTCCACGCTGTACATAAACAACGTCCTCGGCGACACCGACATCACGCTTGACGCGCTTACGCTCGGCAAGATAGCCGTCACCTACGGCAACGATACCATTAAGACCGCGGCATACGGCAAGCAGATACTTCTGCGTTACAACTCGATACTTCACTCGACCGAGTTTGTTGAAAGCATTGAGGGACTTACCGATACCGAGCGTTTCGGCGTTGTGTATGTCTCGGGCGGTGCTGACGGCGACGGCATGAGCGTTTCATCGCCTGCGGGCGACCTCGGTGCGGCTGTTGAACTTCTTGCAAATGGCGGCGGTGACATCGTTATCGTCGGCGAATACACCGCCAAAAACTTCTCCGAACCGACCCACTCCCAGCCGATAACCTACAAAGGAGGTACGCTTAACCTCGGCGGCGCATTTACCGTGGGCGGCGAGGTTGCATTTGACGGCATTGCTCTTGCGGGAAATGCCACCGTCACAGGCAGTGCGGTGACTTTCGGCGAAAATACAAAAATGGGCGGCACCGTTTCTGTCACTGCGGACACCGTCACAGCAAACGGCGGCGATTTTGACACGGTAAGCGGCGGCACCGTCACCCTCACGGGCGGCAGTGCAAAGACCGTAACCCTTACAGGTCCGTCACTTCTCATTGACGGCGCAAATGTCGGTACCGTCAATGTCACATCATCGGCGGCGGAAGTTTCATTGCTTGACGGAAACATAGGCGCTTTGAACGTAAAATCCGACAGTTTCACACTGCGTCTTGGCGGCGGCAACATCGGCACATGCACGCTTGATGCGAAAAATTCAAACCTCGTCACAAGCGGGACTACCGACGCGGCGCTTGTTGAAAAAATTTCTCCTCTGTTTGCCAAAGTCACAAGCGAAAATGTTGTTTTTGTCTCGGACGGCGGCAGCGGAAACGGCGCGTCTGCCGATTACGCACTGTCAAACCTTGCGGACGCTTTCGCGGCACTTCCAAACGGCGGCACCGTGGTGATTTGCGGCAAGGTGACGGTAAATAATACATCAACACCCGCCGCCGACGCACAGTACACGGTGACATCGGTTTTTGACGGCGTTGACTACCGCAAGACCAACGGCGCGCACATCCTCTTTGAGGGCAATCTGTACCTCTACAGCGACACCGATTTCGACGGTGTCGACATCCTCTCGGGCAAAAACGCGTCCTACCTTGTGTTCAACGGACACAAAGGCGTGATAGGCGAGGACGTATACTGCACGCTTGAGCCAAACGTGACCACATATGTGTGCATTGTCGGCGGAACACGGCACAATAACTACGAACTTCACAGCGCAAACCTCACGGTAAACGGCGGCACATGGTACCATGTCTACGGCGCAAGCACCGCCGCGGCAAACTTCCCCGATATGACGGCATCGCTCACAATTAACGGCGGCACATTCCGAGGCAGAGTATGCGCGCTCGGCGCGGGCAATCAGACGGGCAGCGGAACGCTTACCGTAAACGGCGGTACATTTTACAGTGGAATATACGGCGTTACTTCGCTTGCAAGTGAAGTTTTCGACGGCAAAATTGACATAGTATTGAACGGCGGTACATTCTACGGCAAGATCCGTGTTGCTACCCGCTATGAAACCACAGTAAACGGCGAGTACACCGTAACTGTAAACGGCGGTGACTTTGCTCACCTCACCGACATTGTCGGCGGCGAAAAGTTCGGCGGAAAGCTTGTTTCAACGCTTACCACGGGCGAGGACTTTGACCTCGGCGCCGCAGAGAGCGGCACATTTACCTACACAAACCCAATCCGCAAGGCGGCAGACCCGCGCATTGCACTGGTTGACGGTATGTATTATTACATGTACACGTCGTCATCGACGCTTAGTATGTACAAAGCGGCAAATGTTGCTGACCTTGCGTATTCCACGGGAGAACTTATTTTCGATGCCACTGCCGCATATGATGCACTCGACGGACGCGTGCACTGCATATGGCCGTCAAAGCTAGAGTATTTCCCCGCGGAAGCATTCGGCGAGGAGTATGAAGGCTGGTATCTCTTCTTCTCAACCTTCAGCCGCGAAATTGACGGACTTTCCGACACTGCAACCGACGGGCAGAGCCGCCGCAGTTATGTACTCAAATGCACAACAAACGACCTGCAGGGCAAGTGGGTAAACCCCGTCACGGGTGAAGAAGGTGTGCCCGAAAAATTCGTCAGCGACACCGAAACTTTTGTCAACAACATCGACTGGTGCGCAGGCGAGACCGCGCTGCGCTACGGCGGTGAGTATTACACCCTCTGGATAGAACAGCGCGACCGCGGAACCGAGAATTTCAGACAGGTAATGTACCTTTCAAAAATGAAAAATCCCTGGACGGTAACGGGTGACGTGCTTGAACTTGTCGCACCCGAATATGACTGGGAAAAGGGCGGCTACGGCTACGCCGAAAACGAAAATAAATGGTACCCCGCGGTTATCGAGGGTATTACCCCGATAGTCGGTGACAGTGGCGAGTTATTCGTGCTGTACGCATGCAGCGGATATTGGACAACCGAGTACAAACTCGGACAGATGAAGTACCTCGGCGGCAACTTGCTCGACGCTGCAAGTTGGGAGAAGTCATCCACTCCGATATTTTACAAAAATGATGAAGTAAACGGCGTAGGCGGCCCATCCATATGCACAACGCCCGACGGAAAAACGCGCTATATAATGTATCACGGCTACCTCGGCAAAGACACAAGCAGCGGCAGAT
This sequence comes from Clostridia bacterium, assembly GCA_017461475.1. Classification (GTDB taxonomy): domain Bacteria; phylum Bacillota; class Clostridia; order Oscillospirales; family CAG-272; genus UMGS902. The sequence continues at coordinate 62,868 of JAFTXX010000044.1, read as the reverse complement.
ACGCGTTTATGGAGCCATATACCGTAGACAAGAGCGGCGTGACAATAGGCGTTGACAACCACCCCTCACCGCTTTCCACTGTGTTTGAAATGCCGCTGAACGCCCTGCCGCTCGGCTTTAAGATATCGGGATTTGACAACATCGGCGGCACCCGCGTAACGCTTGCGATAGGCGAAAACATCGGTCATGTCAATAACGCATCGAAAGTGCTTGACGCAGTACCCGTTATCAAAAACAACCGCACAATGCTGCCCGTCCGCTTTGTCGCCGAGGCGTTCGGCGCAACAGTCGCATGGGACGGCGCTACAAGCACCGCTACCCTCAAGGGTGAGGACAGCAGAGAGGTAAGCATAACTATCGGCGCGTCTGCTGCCACAGTAAACGGCGTGAGCGTCCCGCTTGACTCTCCCGCCTACATCGACCCCGCAAGCAACCGCACATATCTCCCCGTCCGCGCCGTAGCCGAAGCACTCGGTGCGACAGTTTTCTGGAGCGGCGACCTCGGCATGGCGATGCTTACAAAGTAAAATAATTGATGCAAAAAGCACTAAGTTCAAAAAATGAACTTAGTGCTTTTAATTCTGCAGCTTTATAATCTCCCTTATTATATCTACAAACGCAGACTCATCAACCCCGCGTGCCGTAATGTGCAGATATACTTCCCTAATGCAAACTTCCGCAAAATATGTCGGTTGCGCCGAACCGTCCGACACACCCATTGTCAAAGGGACACCGTAAATTTTAGACAATTTTGCATCTTCCGTTTGAATATCAAACTCTTCTTTTGCAATTGCGACAGTCAAAGTTTGCTTGCCGTCGAATGACATATACTGCAAAAAGTTAGTGTCATAAATTATACCGCCTAAATTCTGATAGATAAAATAAGATTTCTGCTCTATTCTCTGCATGCAAGCAAGCGTATCGGGAAATTTTGTTATGCCGTAGTAGTCAAAAAGTTCTTCATAGTTCGGCGTGATAACCGTTGTATTCTCATCCGACGGAATCTTAACTTTTGACGCGGAAGAAACCTCAATCTCATTAAAATAAATGCTGTCCTTTTGAAAAGCTGAAAACGCCGCAATGCAGATAATGCAAAAACATGCCGCCGCGCCAACAAAACGGGCAAAATTTATTCTGCCTTTTTTACTTTTGCGCTGAGCGCAAGCCGCTTCAATGAGGTCATCGTCTATATTGCCTATTTCTAAATATAAAGATTCGCGTTTCATATGCGATACCCCTCACTTTCAAGATACTTTGCAAGCAGTTTTCTTACCCTGAAAAGAATTGATTTAACCTTGCTTTCACTGAGTTCAAACTGCTTTGCAATATCCGCGATACTGTCGGAAAACCAATACCGCCTGATAAATATATTTCGCTTTTCCGAGTCCACAGTCCGTAAGAATTCAGAAATTACCGCACCGAGTTCGCCGTTCTCATATTTACTCTCCGGCGTATCCGGTGAGCTCAGGCAGTCTTCAAGTTCTGCCAGTTGCTGTGTGAAATCTGCATTTCTTTTTTGAGCAGTCAGATAGTCATGGCGGTTTAATGCCAGGCATCTGGTGATACGTCCCAAATAAGGGAGAAGTTTTGACGGACGGTCGGGCGGAATCTGATTCCACGCGGTGTAATATGTGTCATTTACACATTCTTCGGCGTCCTCTCGGAGGTGCAAGATGTTTGCGGCGATTTTCATAAGATATCGCCCGTATTTTTCAGCCGTGTTATTTATCGCGCTCTCCGAACGCTCAAAAAACAGAGCAACTATACTCTCGTCTGTCATCTTTTCCTCCCCCTTTGTTTGTCCGGCGCAAAGAGCACAGAGTTTGCCCCTGTGCCCTGCGTTTGTGTTTAGAACTGCCCTACAATATGCACTCTCTTAGCAGTAATTTCTGTGGCATCAGGTTCGTCTGCGGTATAGCCCTGAATATAATCGCCCGCGGAAAGTACCGCGTTTTCTACAGTGCCGCTCGCATCGGTAAATACAGTTTCACTGTCAAAAACAACGGTCTGTCCATTGTCAAGAGTTACGCTGTTCTCACCGACGTCCGCTACGGTTCCTTCAAAGTTGACAACTACCTTACCTGCCGTCGGTTGTTCTGCTTTTGTCTCCGCGGGAGGTGCGGCGGTGTTTCCGCAACTCGCCAACATAGCCGATGCAGTCAAAGCAACCAGCAAAGCCAAACAAATACTTACAATTTTTTTCATTTCGTTTTCCTCCGAAAATTATATTAGGCTTAAATGCCCTTTCACCTATAAAGTAAGAAACAAAATGAATTGGTTGCATGAAAAGTGAAAAAAGAGCGAAACTTGTTTTTCGCCAAGTTTCGCTCGTCAACTTAGATCTTACCTTCGATTTCGTCTACGCCGCGCTTGAATACCGACCAGTCATCGGTTGCACGGAGAGTTTCCATGCGAAATGCGCAGGGCCACATGACGAGCCACTCGGACGGGTTGAAAGGCGGAAGTGTGGGGCGACCCCAACGGGTCTGGAACACTGCCTCGTCCTGCGAACCTGCGGGGCGAACCTTGCCGCGGATGCAGAGCGTACCGTCGGAAATAAGCTGCGATGCGGCGCACCAAAGCGCCGTTCCGCGCTCCTGCCACTGCTTTTTGCCCGTGATATCGTAGAGTTTAAGGAATCCCTTTACGTCGCGCAGACAATACTGGTCAACCGCGTTGTGTCCTGTGGAAACGGCGGTGATGCCGAGGGTATCGTAGCCAATCTTTGCAAGTGTAGTCTCAGCGGGGTACTTTGCCGTATAGTGCATCATCCATGTGCTGATATACCATGCAACATCCTCAGCGCAACTTACATACTTTTCGTCCTTGGTAACATCGTAGAGCGCAAGTGCCGCTTCAAGCAGAGGTGATGAAGACTCCTTATCAATGCAGTAAGTGTCGAGCGCACCTGCGGTGGTAAAGCCGTTGTCGGCAAGCTCCTTATAGTAGCAATCGAACGCTTTTGTGGCGCTGTCGAGATATTTTTTATCGTTTGTACGCTTGTATGCTTCAAGCACCGCGGGGATAAGGAACGCGCCGATGGTGCCGTTTTGCTGACGTACACTGCCATCCTTGTTCCAACTCTTTGCAAATTCGCCGCTCTCGAGTTGGCGTGACACGACAAAGTTTACCATGCCCATTGCATAGTCGATGTACTCGGGACGGGGCGTGCCGCACTTCTCCATAAGATCGGCTGCAAGGAAATACTGAACCGCGCCCTGACCGAGGTTGCAGGCATCCACGGGGATGTCACGCGTTTGGTCAATAGGTGCACCGTCAAACTTAATCTGTACAAGGCCTTCAACGCCTTCGAGCTTGGTATACTTAGGCCATGCGTCAAGGCACTGCGATGCCTTACTGTAAGCGTCCTCATCGCCTGTGCGCAGATACTCGTAAAGCAAAGTATTTGACGCGGACGCACTCTGACCTACCCAACCGAGTTCGTATTTGATCTGGTCACGCTTGGCATAGAAGCAGGAAGAATTATACCACTGCAGACCGCGGTTGAACGCAACAAAACCGTCCTTTTCCTTAGTCCAGAGCGACTTCATAAACGCAATGCTGTAGCGCCACATATCCTCAGGCTGCATGGGTGCGGGAAGTGTATGACCGTAGAAACGCCATGCAAAATCAAGCAGAGTGCGTACCTGATGACGCTCTATCTCAACGGGGCAGGCAAAGATAATGCCCTCGAATGTATCGCGGGGTTCCATTGAACCCATATATGCCTCTTTCCACTCGTGTCTGCCGAGCATCTTGGGACCTGCCTGCTCGGGCCAGACGAGCGCGTGACGCTCCATGCCGCTCTCTACCTTATAAAGTGAGCAACTGGGGGTATCGTCCTGCACCGCCATGAGCGCAACTGCAAAAGAGTTTTCCATCTCGGTGTATGTACACGCGGGAATCATTACTCTGTGCCACTCATATGTCCACGGTGTGCCCTCAAAACTGTCGCCTACGTACTCCTCGCTGTCGCCCCAACCGTTGCCGTTGTAGTTAACGGCGGGAACCATGGTGTACTTTGGTACGCTTGCGGTGTCAAACTCAAGGCGCATATTATCGGTGGGAGCGGAAAGTTTTCTCGTCCACTTCCACGCGCCGTCTTCAATTTTTTCAAAAGTATCAGCCGCGCCGTCAGCCATCGGAATGGTGAGAAGCACGGCGCTTCCGTTTGTAAGTTCGTATAAGTTGCCATTTTGCTTAAATTCAAAACTGTTCATATCCAAACTCCTTGTAAGCAATGTTTTTACAAGTACATTTTAACCTATTGAAAAACGGTTTTCAAGGCGAATGCAAAATTATCGGTACAAACTTTTAACTCTTTTTGAAATATTTTTGAATTATATAAGAATTTTTCGACATTCGCCCCTATTTCCAAAGAATTTGTAGTATAATTGATATAGTAATAAAATTTAAGGAGACTGCAAGTGAACATCCTGTTTTTTCTGCGCCCCAAAAGCGGGGTAACATATCTCACTATAGGCAATTCTATGCGGCAGGGTCTTGAAAAGATGAAAGCCTCCGGGCACACGGAAGTTCCAGTGCTTAACAAGGACGGTACATATGCTGGCACGGTAAGTCACGGCGATTTTTTGTGGAAAATCCTCGAAAAAGACTTTACCGACATGCAAATGGCAGAGCATGAGAAAATTGACCCGCTTGTGTCAAAGAAGACCTCTCCCGTCCGCATTAACACCACCATGGAAGACCTGCTCACCAAAGCCGCCGACCAGAATTTTGTCCCTGTGGTCGATGATTTCGACTCCTTTGTAGGCATCGTCACAAGAAGGGATATAATCAAATATTTTGCAAGTAAAAATATAAATTAATGGTTATGTGAATAGACAAACATCTCCCCGCAAGATCCTTCACTCCGCTACGCTCCGTTCGAGGATGACAAGCGGGGTTGTTACAACGCGATAGAATAAGCTTTTTTTAGCACTTTGATTAATCCCGCCCTTGTCATCCTTGAGCGTCAGCGTTGCGATCTCGGGCGGAGATGGCAGTAACATAAACATTAATTTACATTCCAAACAAAAAGATGTTGCACCGGGGTGCAACATCTTTTTTGCTTACTCTTTGATTGTTGTAATCATATTGAAATAACTGCTTCCGCCGAGAAAGTCGCCGTTGTGGGTCTTGATGTATTCCTCGGTCAGAATTCCGTGGTATATTCTGCCGTAGTTGTAACGGTCGCGGTCGAAGATAACGTGAATCTGCTCTACGCCGTCTACGGTAATTGTATCAACGTCGGGATATGTGGTGTATTCCTTGTAAAGCGTTACGGAATAGGGCCATGTCTTGCCGTCGTCGTAGGAGAGGTACGCGGTCATCATGGTACGTCCGCTTGCGGCATTGCCTATCATAATGAGCGCGCCTGTGGAGAGACGGGTGATATTAAATCTCGTCGTGCAATTGTAGATATCGGTTGCAGAAGAAAGGGTCCATGTTCTGCCCTTATCAAGCGAGAAGGACTGGAGAAGCACGCCGCTTGAGTTACGGACGGTCATCCAGATAGAGCCGTCTTCCTTTTCAACGAGAATGGTTTCGTCATAGTTGTATGCCTTGGGGATATACGCCTTGCCGCGGAGTTCCCATGTCTGTCCCTTGTCGGTAGACGCATATACAACAGTGAAACGCTCGTCCATATAGTCATTGGGAGCCGCGAGCCATGTTTCAACACCGTCGTCGTCTATTACAAGAAGATTGTTGCGGAGAAGTCCGGGGAAGAGGTATCTGTGAGCGGAGAACTCCCACTCTGAGTAGTGATCGTTGACATTTGCTATCGAGAATGTCCATACCGCACTGCTCTTTTCAAAAGCTTCAAGCGTACTGCTTACGAGATAGAAGCAGTGGAGAGTGTTAGTATCGTGGTCCATCCAAAGCTGTGCGTCGCAGACGGTGGTATTTTTGCCGTCGGCACCTACTTCTTCACTGTTGATATAGCCAAGTTCTGTCCATGTCTCGCCGTTGTCGTTGCTTATGCCTATTACAGCATAGTTTTCGGGTTGACCTTCCGCCTTGCCGCCTGTCGACCATACAGCGAAAACTCTGCCGTTTTCGGTTACGGCAACAGAGGGAACGCCGTTCCATACTCTGTCTGCACCGGAGTAGTATGTGTTGGTATCGGAATCAAGGAGAGTGGTGTTTGCGGGTGCGGTACCCCACTTGTAAACCGCGTCGGAGTCAAGAATGGTATAAGGTGCCTTGCTCTCCCACGCAAACGGAGTGGTTTCGCCCGCGCCGTAGGCGACAGCCCACTTACCGAAATCGATCTCTTCGCCCGCTTCGCAGTATTTTACATACCAGTTTGCAAGGTCGGGTGCCGCAGATGTGCCTGCGCGTGTTGCGGTGTTGTAAGGCGTCTTTGTAGCCTTTAAAACAAGTGTCCAGCCTGCCGCCGCAACGTTTGAATTGATGGTGTCATACCCCGAGAAATTGCCGACCTCGAGAACTACATAACCCGCCTTTGTAACCTTAACGTTCGAACCTGCGATAGGGCCGCAGCCGTATGCTTTGCCGATAAGTTCGGTGGGGAGACCGCCTTCCTCCATGCCGTAAGTTCTGTCAGAGAAATTCGAAGCGCCGACTTTTACTTCGCGGATTACGGTCTTGTCAGCGTTTGACTCAATGGTAGCGAGGTTGTTCCAGAATTCGGTATCTGCAAGCGCATTTGTATCAAGGATATCTTCTTTGAAGCTGAGCTTGTCGAAATCGTCACGGACAAAGCCGCCCTTTTCATTTGTGCTGATTACAAAGTAGGTATCCATGCGCCAGCGTGCCATGTTGGTGTCAACAGCGTCGTACAGAACCTCGGTGTAACCGTCAGCATTTGCGTCGGTCATCGAGGGGAGCAAACGCACTTTGCCGTAGGAATATTCCTTTTCAAGTCCGAAATAGTCGTAGCCGATTTTCACGGTTACGGTCCAGCCGTCATCTGTCGTTGCAAAGGTGCGTGCAAAGTTTGCGTCAGCGGCGGGAGTTTCGGTGACGAACTTATCATTCACACCGTCCCAACGCTTAACTTCAACCGAACCGTCGGTAGTACAACGTACACGGATTGCAAGCTTGTCCGCGTAAATAATGGAGTTTACAGGCTGAATGTAGAAGTAAATATTATCGCTCGAAGTCATGTTGCCCGAGTAGTAAAGGTCATCGTCGGTCACGTTAACGGTAATTTCAACGCCGTCGTCGGTGTACTTCGCAGTCCACTCGCTTGTTGCGTTGACCGCGGAGAACTTTATGCTCTCGGCATAGAAATTCTTGAGATAAGACTCTTTCAGATAGTTGTTGTCAATCACTTTTTCCACCTCATAGTCGCCGAGTGTCGCCTTAACAACGCGGAGCGCGTCCACAAGCGTAACCTTGCCGTCGCCGTTCATGTCGGCAAGAGTGTTGTCGGCATCGGCGTTGTTAAGCATAACTTTAAGAAGCTTGATAACGTCCTTGACGTCGTGCGTGCCGCTTTCGTCAAGGTCGCCCTGGAGGGTGTAATAATAGTAGTCCTCCTCGTCGCTTGCAAGTACAGCCGCAGACGCGCCTACGGTGAGGAGCGCCGCAACAAAAAGTGCCGCAAGTCTGAAAATAATTTTTTTCATAGTGTCCTCCGTTTAATTTAATTTTTATATTTCTATATCAAAATACAAAATTGTGTGGCGGTTATGCTCAATAACCATGCGTACATGCCCGTCCTCGTAAAAGCCGTCGGAATAGGAGTAGGAGCCGGGAAAATCGGTGAGACGTATCTTTTCGTCCCAGGTTTTCATACCGTCGGACGAAATCCACATTTCAAGCGGGAAACGCTTGCCGAGAGTGGCGCTCGGTGTATGGAGCAGCGCAATGCGTCCGCCGTCAAGCGGAACAAGGCGCGGCTTGTTTGAGGGGTTGGGAATGTCGGTCTGGTAATAATCTCCCCACGTTTTGCCGCCGTCGGGCGAGTCGCACCGCCACAGCCAACCGCTGCGACATTTGCGCATGAGCATTGAAACCGAACCGTCCGAAAGCTCGGCAATTGTAGGCTCCGACCAAATCCACCCATCGGACTGGTCCATTTTGCATGCGGCATATCTCTCATACGACTTGCCGCCGTCGGTACTGTAAAGCACGCCCGACTCGCAGTAAGGCGTTTTTGTATTTGTGCCGATGTACTTGCCCGGCTTGGTTTCTTCAAATTTTAAACGGTCATGCTCCTCTTTTGTGACGGGGTAATGCTGATACGGGGTAAGAATATCGCCGTTTTTCTTCACAAGAGTGGGACGGATGAAGGTGTACTCGGGGAAATGCGGCGGTGTGCCGTAATTTTGCCATGTGTAACCGTTGTCAAAACTCTTCATCATCGTGCATTTCCAGTCTATAAATCTGCCGCTGTGCACGGTGAGGTATGCGGTTATCTCATCACCGAAAACAGTGAGTTCGGTGCAGTACACCGCCTGACCGTCCTCGGGATAGATGTTTTCTTTTTTTGACCATGTCACGCCGTTATCCGCCGAGTGGAAAGCGTAAACGCGGTTTTCGGGCGCGGGCTCGTATGTGCCGCCGCACTGGCAGACGCAAAGCAGTTCCCCGTTTGCACAGCGAACAATAAGCGGCTCGCAGGAAAGTGTGTTTGTATGTATCTGATGTATGGTGATGTTTTTCGCCATCAGAACATCCCCCTTATCTTTTTGCACTCGGCATCGAGCATATGAAGTTCACTGCCGTAGCTTATCATGTCAACCGACAGCTCGAGCGCTTTGTCGAGGAGTGCCTTTGATGTGGTGATAATTCCCCACTTTTTGCCGCACTTTGCAGCGGCGGCAGCGACTTTTTCAATGCACTCAAGTATCGGCTTTGTATCGCCTATGCAACCCAGGTCGCATGAGAGGTCATTTGGTCCCACAAACACGCCGTCGACCCCGCGCTCGGCGAGGATCTCATCGACATTTTCAACTCCCGCGCGCGTTTCTATCTGCGCGTAGACTTTGACGTGCTCGTTTGCCGCGCTCATATACTTATCAAGCGACGGCGGCGCGTAGAGAGTGTGCGCACGCATTGTGGAAATGCCGCGCTTGCCTATGGGGGTGTACTTTGCATATTCGACAACCTTTGCAATATCCGACGCGGAGTTTGTCATCGGGAGCAAAAAACCATCAGCGCCCGCGTCCACGCATTTGGTTATCCACGCGCGGTTGTTGTCGGGCAGGCGAACTATTGTTCTGAGCGGTGCAAGGCGCGCCACTGCGAACATTTTTGTCATATCCGAATAGTCAAACGAACCGTGTTCGTTGTCGATTATCATAAAATCAAAATTGTTGTTTTTGAGAAGCAGTATCATGTTGGCAAACGGTATTTCGGATAGCATCATACCAAGGTCTGCCTTTTGAGCATCGGCTATAGCGCAAAGTCCCGCCATGCCGACCTCACCATCGCTGAGCACGCATTTTACTCCGCGCTCGCTCATTACGGCGCTGAGTTTTTCGTAAATACGCAAAGCACCGCCGCCGCCGAGGAGCAAACGCTCACGTTTCGGCAGTGCGTCAAGTTCGCGCACGATGTCGGCGCACATTTTTTCCTGCGCGTCTTCGCTGTCAAGCGCACCGCCACCACACAGCACACCGCTTAGGGTGACGAGCCTTGTATGCCCGTCAAAGTACGGGCGGTATTCCCAAATCTTAGATGTTCCAGCACCGTCGGCAAGGAACGCTATTTGTGATGCCGTACCAATGTTTAAAAGATACGCGTCGCCGTCGGCACCGCTGCCGAGGTAGCTTACCGCGTGGTCGCCGAGGGGAGTATATACCGCCATGCCGCAAAAGTTTCCGCAAAGGGCAACACCGTCGGTGACTTTTGGAAGCGTAAGACCTTTTACGGTGTCGGTATCGGGGATACAGTCAACAGTGAAAAAGCCGCATGCGCACGCATCGGTCTTATGAGTACAGTTGTTGCCTGTGAGAATGTAACTAACATACGAACCGAGGGTAAAGAGTTCGGCACCGGCAAGTTCTTCGCGCTTTGGGTAAAGTTTGACTATGGGCAAATTCTTCTTTGCCCTTGTACCGCGGGCAACAAAATCTATTTCGAGCGGCAAAATTTTTTCCACATCGCCGCTTTGGTCCTGCCATGAAACATAGTTTGAAAAAGCACCGTTTTGCTTTAACAGATAACCGTGCATCTGCACGCTGATGAACGCTTTTGTACATCCCGCGCCGCATGCTTCTTTGGCAACCGAAAGAATAAGACTGTCTATCTCGTCCTTTGAAACTTCAACCGTGCCGTCTGCAATAACCGTGCTCGGGAAAGGTACTTTTTTTATATCGCCGCACTGTTTTGCGACTGCATCATACACTGCGTATTTCACAAATGTACTGCCAATATCCATGAGCAAATAATTCATATTTAGTACATTCCTTTCCCAAAAATCAATTTCCATTTAATTTTATCAAACAGTTATATAAATGTACATGTCTTTTTCTGCTGATTATATTGATTTTCCTGCTTTTTGATGGTAAAATGATAAAAAGGCGGTGAGAATTTGAAGCATTCTGATATTTTCGCGGAATATATTCGCTCAAAGGACATAATTTTCAAGCACGCAAAGGGTATGCGCGACATTATAGGACTTGAATTTCACCCGTACCATGAGATATTTTTATTTATAGGCGGCGACGCCGAGTTTATCTCGGACTCTTTTCGCGCTCCCCTCTCTCCGCGCACCGTTGTTATCATCCCAAAAGAGAGTTTTCACACCTTTGTGGTACACGGTGCCGAGGAAGACTATCACCGCTATGTCTTCAACTTCACCGATGTGCCGACACTCGGCAAACTCATTGACGAAAAGATGAAAAGTATCTGTCTCTTCCCCGCCACTGACGAAATGTGCGCGCTTTTTGAAAAGCTCGGCGAAAACATAAACGAAGACGCATACAAAAGAGAGCTCCGCCTGCGCGCAGTGTTTACCGAAGTGTTGCTCGAAGCCGAAACTTCTGCATACGAGCATGCCGCAACAACGTCGTCAGTGCACCCCGTCATTACTGAAGCGATAAGATTTATCAACACCAATATCAGCAGTATCGCCACGGTAGAGGATGTCGCACTCGCGGTAAACCTTTCACCGTCATACCTCTCGCACATCTTCGCCCGCGAGCTTCACATTTCCCCTCACCGCTATATTTTGGAACAAAAGCTTATACTTGCCAACCGCAAAATCGAGGGCGGCACCGGCGCGGTGCAAGCCGCCGCCGAACTCGGTTTCGGCAACTACTCGGGCTTTTATAAAATGTACAAAAAAATGTTCGGCTTCCCCCCGTCAAAAGCGGGAAAAAAGGAAACTATATAAAAAGGCTATTCGCAATGCGAATAGCCTTTTTCGACACGCTATAAAAATCTCCACCTTTCGGTGGAGATTTTTTGAAATTTGAAATTAACCGACGATACCGGAACGCTCAATACCTTGAACGAGGTATCTCTGACAGAACAGGTACATAATTACGAGCGGCATTATTATCATAAGACCGCAGGTATTATTAATCGCGGAATTGTAGAGCTCGGTACCTGCATAAGAGGTTTCGAGCGACTTGGGAACCGCAACGATGTCGGGCATAAGTACGAGGCTTCTGTTGGAGGACATGAACATTTCGGTGTAGAAATCGTCAGTCCACTGCCATGAGAAGGCAAACAGGAATATAGTAATCATCATAGGCACGGAAAGCGGAATGATGATCTGAAGGAAGGTACGGAATGTACCCGAGCCGTCGATATATGCACTTTCCTCAAGTTCATCGGGAACGCCGCGGAAGAACTGACGCATCATAAATACGTACAGACCGTTCTTGAACGCAAGACCCGTGATTGAGAGAATGACCATAGGCCAGAATGTACCCGTAAGCTGGATGGTATTACCCGTGAGTGCCTTAATGATACCCTCATAGCCTGCGAAATCCAAAAGTCCGAAAAGCTTGAACAAATCGAAGTATCTGAATTCCATGAACATCGAGAGGTAAACTGTACCGTGAGGTACTACCATGGTGAGGATTACCGCACCCATGACAAGCGCGTTGCCCTTGAACTTAAACTTAGCAAGACCGTAACCTACAAGGCAGGATACGAATGTCTGCAAAATAGCAGAGATAAGTGAAAGTGAAAGAGTGTTGAAGAACGCCTTGACATACTCGTTTTCGAGGAATATGTACTTATACTGGTCGAGCGACGGATACTTAGGGATAAGCATTACCGTTACGTCGATGAAGTCATCGGGGCTCATAAATGATGCCGCAATCTTTGTAAAGAAGGGATAGAGCACGATGTAAGATACACCGAGCAGGATGATAAAGCGGAAGAGATACCAAACAATGTCGGTATAGAACGACATATTGCCGAACTTCGCTTTAAGTCTGTCCTTCAGAGGAGTACGGTCAAATTCAACGCGAATCTTATTCTTTGTTTCCTTTTTAATGGTGGGTTGTGAATTCATTATTACTCCTCCTTTCTCAGTCTCTTCTCTGGTAGAATACGAACGCCGACATGATACCGCTGACTGCCGCAAGGATAAGGATAACTACAAGGAAGTACATCCAAGACATTGCCGCGCTGAGAACGTTACCGCCGGGCTGGCCGTAAACAGAGTCGATAAGCTGCATTACCTGGTTTGATTCAGAAGTAAATGCGTCGATAATTGTATAAACCGCGTTAACCAGAATCATAGGAGAAATCATCGGGAAAGTAATCTTCCAGAATGTTTCCCAAGTGGTTGCGCCGTCCATACGGCAGGACTCGTAAATTGCGGGAGAAATAGACTGAAGACCTGCAAGGAAGATAAGTATCTGTACGCCCGAGCGGCTGACAATATCGGAGATACTGTCAACTGCACTTGCAACGTACTGTACAAGCTCTGTACCTATCTTCATGTTGGCAAAGAGAGCCTCAAGGTCAATGGCAGCGGAAAGCTGAGCCGCTGTGCTTTGACCTGTACCATCATTGATACCGCCCTCGGAAGCGTCCATGAACTCCATAAGGTTGTTGGACGCGTCAATGGACTCGATAAGACCGGTTGAAAGAATAACGGGAACGAACAGAATTGCACGGAATGCCGCACGGCCCGCAATCTTATCGTTGAGAAGCACCGCGATAAACAGCGAGAAGATGATGATAGAAGGAACTTCCAAAATCAACTGCTGAATACCCGAGATAAGCGTCTTTACATAGTCTGCATCTTCAAAGAGTGCGGCTTTGTAGTTTTCAAGTCCGACAAACGTAAGCGAATAACCGCCGCTGCCGCCCATGGGGTTGATGATGGTCTGAATTTCGCAAAAGCTGAACTTTATAGAGTCAACGATAATGGGCAGGTAGATCAGAATAAATCCGATTACGAACGGTGCAACAAACACCCAACCCGCTTTAGCCTTACGCTTATCAAGCGATGCCGCGCGTCTTCTCTTAGGAGCAGAAGAAGCAACTTTAGTATTATTCATTTTTTCTTCCCTCCTTAGTTAATTTTCACAAAGCCGTAGCCGCCAACTGTGTAAGTGGTGCCGTCTACAACTGTTGTAATCTCAAAATCGTTATAGTTGAGGATGAAGGATGTGCCGTCCGAGTATGTAACAAGTACGATCTGATGGTCATCGGATGTGTACTTGGTGTACTCATAGCCGGTGCTTTCCTCTTCCTCGGCTTCGGGAGCAACATAGGTGGAGATATCAATGTCCTTACCTGCGGGAATCTTACCTGCCTCATACTGCTCACGCAGCTCTGCCATTACGGCCTTTCTTGCAGCTTCGTCTGCCGCAGCCGCGTCTGCTACCGCCTGCTCATCAGCCGCGATAATGTCAGCAAGAGTTTCTGCCTCGGAGGGAACGCGCTCACCGATGATAAACTCGTGACCAACAATGGTCTCGGTCTGGAGATCGCCGATAGCGTCGTTGAGAACATTGTAGTAATCAACGATCTTATCTTTCCAGAAGTCGTATCTTACAGAGTAGTTTGAGCTGAGGTCGAAATTCTCTTTGAGAAGCTCGGTGTTGTCGTAGGAAAGTATGCAGTACATTCCCGCGCCGCTTTCAATAGCTCTGAGGATTTCGTAATCAATGTCACCCGCCATGTTGATGGGAGTGCCTGCAAACTCAACGGAGCCGTGGAGCACAACGCCCATGAAAGGAACGGTCGCGCTTGCATAGAGCGAACGGCTACTCTGGAGAGATACGTTGAGAATCTTGTCAACATACTGCCATGTGTAAACGTTTGCCTTTTCGGTCATCACGCTACCCATGTTCTCTGCGAGGGTTGCAAAAAAGTCAACGGTGATATCCTTAGAGTCATCACGGTTGTACGGGTCATCCTCGTCAAAGTCGGAGTTGAGCGCACTGCCGAGAGTTGCAACGGAAATGGATGTGTTGTCATACTTTGCGTACTTCTCGGAGAACTTTTCAAAGAAAGTCTCGTATGCGGAAGGAGATACGCAGAGTGTGAAGTAGGACACATATGCCTGAAGCGATGCGTCATATTCACGGTAAGAAGAATAACGGTTGTCAATGGTCTTGACAATGTGCTTATCAAGGCTGAGACCGTCAAAGTTTTCCTGACGGTTTACATAGGAAAAGTCGAAATCGGGGTAAATGCCGAAGCCCTTCTCGTTTGCGTATGCAACGAGCTCTTCGTAGCCGGCATTGCCGCCGACTGCCTTTTCCCACTTGAGTTTGTAAGGAACGGTTGCGTACATACCGCCGTTTGCATAACCTGTAAGCTTGAAGTCGATGTTGCCAACACCTGCTTCGGTGAGTTCATCAAACATTGTGATGATATCGGCAAAGCTTGTGAGCGACTTTGAAACGGTGGTAGGAACGGACATAACCTTTTCGATAGTCTCGGTAGCACCGAAAGTCTCGATGTAAAGCGGAATGTCGTCACTTACGTCTTCATCGGTAAGAGGAGTAAGCGCGCCTGTCTCTGTGAGATAATCACGGTAGATTTCAGCCATGCCCATCCAAGAGGTCTCGTAGTAATCCTCAACGCCGTTTTCCTCAGCGAGAGTATCATCAAGCAACATGTAATACTTGATAGTGTAGTTACCTACATACTTACGCTCAGAAACGACCTCGATCTCGCTGGTGGAACCAACCGAGAGAGAGTCTGCAAGAACATAAGAGTCCTTAGGTCTCGGATTGAAGGAGATCTGTGCGGTGTTGTAATCGTGAAGCTGATTTTCATGCTTTGCAGTAATCTTAGCGAGCGCATCGCCCTCGGTAATGATTGCAAAGTAACCGCGGTCTTCGGTCAATGTGTCGACCTGAACCTTTACCTCACGGGTCTTTTCAACAGTTTCGGTAACCTTGTTGCCTTCCTCGTCGAGAAGTGCTGTACCGGTTGCGGGATCGATAACAGCCTCTTCATCAAGGTAAGTTTCGGTCTGCCACTCGTAAACAGGCTTTTGTGCAGTCTCACGAAGACCGAATACGGGCATGCGCATCGTATCCTGGTTAGCAGAGCCTTCAATAGTCTGATATGCAAAGTCAGTGCCGTAAACCGTACCCGAAATTGCAGTGTTCTTTTCGGTGAAATCGCCAAACTCCATCAGCGCGCCGCTGCCGTCGGGAATGAAGGTGTAACCGTCATTGGTGTACATACCTGCACCCATAAACGGAAGCATGGTGATGCTTTCAAGAGTGTAAAGCGTTTCGTCGAAACGGATACCGTTTGCGGGAAGAGTTGCCTCAAGTCCGTCCTCGGTGAGGGTGTACTCGATAGCAAGTCTGAATACGGGAGTG
This sequence comes from Clostridia bacterium, assembly GCA_017461475.1. GTDB lineage: Bacteria > Bacillota > Clostridia > Oscillospirales > CAG-272 > UMGS902. The sequence goes on along the minus strand of JAFTXX010000044.1, from coordinate 47,134 downwards.
CTCAGAGTGTTGGAAACATACTGAGTCATGGTATGGTCATATTCCATCTCGTCGTAGGAATAATCGGGTGCCCACTCCTTGATGTAACCTTCAAGCTGTGCAAGCTCACGGTTCTTGATATCCGAAGCAAGAACATAAACTGCCATACCGGTCTTAGTTACGGGATACTTATTGTACATATCCTGGATAACGGTATCAGCCTGTGTCTTGTCGTTAGGGTCATAAATCTGATAGAAAGAGAAGAGTTTGTTATACTCGAAAGCGTGCTCGCTCTTGTCAATCTTTTCAAGAATCTGACTTTCAAGACGGTCAACCGAAATCATGCGGGGAACAAGGTAGTTTGCATCCGCACGACCGATGGTGTACTCTACGCGCACACCGTTCTTAATCTGCTCAACGTTAACCTGATTGAGAAGAACAGCGTCGGTATAGGAGTTGTACTCCTTGGCAACACCGTTGTCTGTGTAACTGATAACTATCTGCGAAAGGAGTTTTTCCTTTGTAGAAGTTGTACCCTTGGACTTTGCTACGTCGTAGGGGTTGGAGAACATGAGCTGGCCTGTCGCAACATGCTTCACTGCAATCTCTGCGGTGTGGGGCTGAACATAAAGTTCGTAGCCATGCATAGAAAGCATGCGGTCCATTGTAGCAAGTTTCTCTTCCTCGGTGTCATATGCGAGGGTGGTATAATCCTCGTCACCGGTAAGAGTAACCTCTGCCTTTACAACGGTGTTAGATGTTGCGGCGGTTTCATCAGAGGAAATTACCTCCGCTATAACCTTGGCATTTGCTTCTTCCTCAGCAGCAAATGCAACCGGAACGGTTGTAGCAACAATAAGGAGTGCCAATAACAGTGATATTAACTTTTTCATTCTTATTACACTCCTTTCTAAAATCTGTACTGCAACTCAACAATAATGTTGGTTACGAAAGATACCATGTTGCCGATAAGGCTGGTGAAGAGGATACCGATAAACATTACGATAGCCATACCCAGGATAGAGGCAACTGTCATAATAAGGTTCTTGCCCATTGTGTAGTCATGTGTTGTCTGCGAACCGAAGAAAATAAGTCCGAGAGTCCAGATGTAACCGATGGTAACAAGCATGTTGATGATGCCTGTCTCGTCTGCAAGAACAACGTTGGATGCGAGAGTTGCGGGGATAAGGGTAAGAACGAGCGGGAAGAGCGAGTAGCAGGATGCAACATAAACATCCTTAAGACTGCCTTCGCCTTCAAACAGTGTGGTGAGACACCAGTTTGCAACTACCCAAAGTGCAAGAGGAAGCACAAGAGATACCGCCTGATTGAAGATGGTGGAATACTCGTTTGTGGGGTTCATGATATAGCCGCGTCCGATAGAGTTGTAGTAGAACGCAACAATTGCAATACCGAGAATGGTAGTAGCCGCACGAACCGAACCGCGCTTTTCATGCTTCAAATCCCAGAAACCGTCGAACGGGTGGAAAATGAGGTGGAAAGCATAGAGGAGTTCTTCCCAGTAGGTCTTCTTACCGACCTTGAGAGCAGTGTCCTTGTTCTTCTTCTTGTAATACTTGGAGAATTTACCCCAAAGGAATACAAACGCGATAATTACAATAGGAATCCAAATGAAGTGGTCTTCGATCCACTGCTTACGTACTTCCTTGAAAGCGTTGGAATAGTTCGAGGTGTCGTATGCAGCTTTGTAGTATTCCATTGCTTCATCGTATTCGCCCGCATTGTAGTAGGAGCGGCCGATACCGATATAAGCGAGGTCAAAGTTGGAGTTTCTTGTGAGAACTTCTTTCCACTGGTCGATAGCGAGGTCAAACTCACGGTCGTTTTCGTATGCGAGCGCCTGAACGAGGCTGTCGCCGTATTCGGTACGCTTATAAACGGTAAAGAGGTTGTCGCTCTTATCGAGAAGGAGCATGTAGTATTCATATACAGGCTCGTAAATGATCTCGCCGTCAATTTCTCTTTCCTCTACATCGTCGGTGAGGACGTTCTGATATGTAATAGCCTCAATGTTGGTGAGGTTACCAAGCTGTGAACCTGCGTCACCGAAAGCAAAGAGAAGGTTACCGTTGTCGTCGTAGGTGTATACCTTCTGACGCTTGTCATCGATAATGGACCATGTCTTTTCGGGGCCTACCGCAACGTCAACGATACGGGAAAGATTGTCACGGGTAACATTAACTTCACCCGAGGGGGAGAAGTAACCGAGACGCTTCATGATCTCATCGCCCGCCGCGTTAAGTTTTCTTACAGGAGAATACTTATCCGACTTACTTCTGAGCTGAGAGTACTGGTTAGCCGCAGTGATGTTGGAAGAGGTTACGAAAATGAAGCCGTCCTCATCAACGGTGATGTTGTTATACTCGGTAGGGATGTTCCGAGCGGAGTTCTTTCTCTGCTCTTCTGTCTGGAATGCTCTCCAGATGATGTCCCATGCGTCGTATGTAACTGCCTGAGCACCGATAAAGCCGGTGAACTGTCCGTCCTCGGTGAGAACGATAACGCCCTGGTAGTTAGAAGACGAAATTACGAAAATTCGGTCATACTGGTCAACCGCAACAGCAATCGGCTTGTAGATGGAATCTTCGCCGAAGAGTGCGCTTGTAGGTCTGCCCAAAATTCTCTCAAAGTTACCTTCAAGGTCGAAGATAACGAGACGGTTTGCGTCGGTATCGCAGACGTAGATGTTCTCGTCGTCAACGAAGATACCCTGAGGATTTGTAAATTCATCCGGAACACCGTTGTTGTTAACGAAGTCCTTGATGATGAACTTTACCGCATAGTTCTGGTCGAGAACTACAACGCGGTCGTTACCCATATCAACGATATAAACATTACCGTTTTCATCAACGTGTATATCGCGGGGGTCGCTGAGAGGAGTTTCAAGACCCATATAAGCAGAGTCAACGTTTCTTACGGGAGCATATACCGTAGGCGACTGACGGGGTGTACCGTCTTTAGCGTAGGTATATGTGGTATAAGGCTCAATAGCGCCGACAATAGGCGAAAGTGCCATCACAAGCGCGAGAGAAATAAGGAGTATTCTTACAAAATTCTTCATATATATACCTCCTTAATCCTTCATACCGCTCGAGCCCATGGTCTCAATGACATTGCTCTGGCAGATAATAAATACTGTGATAGGAACTATCATCATAATAACGGTTGCAGCCGCGCCGACACCCGCACGGGCGATACCGCCGGTGACTATCTGATTGATCGCATAGTTGAAGGTCTTGAGCTGCTCCGAATAGATGTAAATAGAGTTGCCCGAGTTCCAAAGGCTCTTGAAAGTCTCAATCATAAGAGTGAGCACCGCGGGTCTTACCATAGGCATTGCGATGGTCCAGAATGTTTTAAACTCGCTTGCGCCGTCAAGACGTGAGCTTTCGAGAACTTCATTTGATACACCGGTCTCCATAAACTGCTTCATAAGGTAAAGACCCATGGAAGTACAGAATGCGGGAACGATGATAGCAAGATAAGAGTCGAGCCAATGAAGGGTACTCATGGTAAGGAAGTTTGCAATAGCGGTAACCGTCTGGTGGAACATAAGGGAGGTTACGACCAGCTGGAAGAAGAACTTTCTTCCGGGGAAGTTAAGCTTTGCAAGCGAATATGCTGCCATAGAGGAGCAAAGCAGGTTACCGAAAGTACCTACAACCGATACGAATACGGTATTGAATATGTATCTCGAGAAAGGTACATAGTTTTCACTCATAAGAGTGAAGAGGTCTCCGAAGTTTGAAAACGTGGGGCTTTCAACATAGAATCTCGGAGGGAACATCCAAAGCTCATCGAGAGGCTTGAGAGACTGTGCTATAACATAGTACATCGGCAGGAACATAAAGGTTCCCATAAGTACGAGGAAAAGATTAATGCCGAAGTCTCCGCCTGCACCGCGGCTGAGGACAACTTTATGTTTACGCGTTCTTAATTTAGCCATATTACTGTCCTATCTTCGATAATCCTTTCTTTATTAATGTGTTCGCGGTTATCATTACAACGAAGAGTATAACCGCTATAGCCGATGCATAACCCATCTCATAGCGCTGTCCGCCGTAGTCATCAAGGTGATGCATGATGGTGTGCGCCGCATAGTCAACGGACGGGAAGCCGCAGAGCGCGGTAACAATTGCACCGAAGCCGAAAGACTGAGTGATGGAAAGCACCGCACCGAACATAAGCTGAGGCTTCATGTAAGGAAGAGTGATGTACCAAAATTCCTGCCAACGGTTCTTAATGCCGTCAACTGCACCTGCTTCGTAGAGGTGACGCGGTACGTTCTGAAGACCCGCGATAAATGACAGGAACGCTGTACCGAGTGAAGTCCAAAGAGCAACTACGATACAAAGGGGCATTACATAGTCCGCATCCTGGAACCACAGAATAGCGTCGTCAACAAGTCCGAGGTTGAGGAGCGTACCGTTTACCCAACCGTAAGAGTCAGAGCTGAAAAGCGTCTGCCATACGAGGTAAACCGAGCCCGAAATGGAAGGTGCGTAGAAGATAAGTGTTACTACCGAACGAAGTTTGGGACCGAGTTCGTTAATAAACCACGCAATGAGAAGCGACAGAATGTAGGAAACAGGTCCCGTGATGCACGCGAAGATAAGCGTGTTCTGTGCCGCGAGAAGGAATACATCGTCGTCGAGGAAGAGTCGGATGTAGTTGTCAAGTCCGAGGAAATTAGGCATTTCCAAGAGGTTAAAGTCGGTAAAGCTGAGAACTATCGACAAAAAGACAGGCCAAACAGTGAATATGAAGAACAGAATCATAAAGGGCGCAATCATAAGATAACCCGTTTTATTCTTCTTCATTTCTTTCCAGGTCCACTGAAGCTTACTCATGTCTTTTTTGTTAACCGGCTTTGCCGCTGCCGTTTTGTTTGACATGATTTTTCTCTCCTTTAATTATATATAGAGTAAATTACAGACATGCTTTTAATCAGTCCTGCAGAGCAAGCCATGCCTTGAGTTCATCCTCGGGGATGTCCTCACCGGCAAGCCATGCTGCCCAAGTTTCGTCAACAGTATTTTCAGCAAGCCATTCATCCCAAGCAGCTTTTGCTTCGGGAGAATTTTCAAGTGTCTTACCGTTTTCAAGTGTGACGAGGTCGAACTCTTCGCGCTTTCTGGTTATTTCCTTATTAATAGTGGAAACGTAACCCTGAAGTTCAACTACGGGGTCTGCACCGTCATTTACAACGGAGAGAATAGCGAAGTTGAGGTAACGAGCAAAGATGTAAGCGCCGGGGTAGTTTGTAACAGCGGAGAGATTATTGAACTGAGAAAGAAGGCTTTCCTTCTCGCTTGTGGTCCAAGGCATTTCTTCGATTGCTTCCTTGTTTGCAGTGTTGTACTTAGCCGCCTGACCGATAGTGGTTACAAGGTCACTACCGTATGCAGCCTGCGCATCCTTACCGCAGTACCATCTCATAAACTCCCATGTAGAAGCTTTGTCCTCTGTACCGTGGAGCATGATTGTTGCTGCAACGGTGTTGAACGCTTCGTTGTGGTAGCTTCCGTCATCACGGTATACGCCGGGCAGGGGAACCATTTCCCAGAGGCCGTTGATTTCGGTTGCAAATACTGTAAGCTGGTTATATGTAGTGGAGTAGTCAGCAATGAGAATAGGCATTTCACCCGTTCTGAAACGGTTAGGACCGTCAAAGGTGTAGGGGAAAGAGTAGTCGGTAAAGAATCTGGTGTACATCTCAAACGCTTCAAGCGCGATGTTGGAGTCAAGTCCGCAGCGCATACCGTCGTCCGCGAATCTGTCACCGCCCATCTGATAGAGGAAGATATCATATTCTTTATTAAGACCGATAGACATGTTGTTTGCCTGAAGTACAGGAAGCATTGCAAGCAGGTCGTCCCAAGTCTCGGGGATTTCAAGACCGAGTTCTGCAAGAATGTCGATACGGACAAACATCATGTAGAAGCCCGCGCGCTCGGGAATACCGTAGGTGGTACCGTAAAGCGTTACAGGTCTTACCGATGAAGCATTGAATTCGTTAACTATAAGTTGTTCAAATCCTTCATAATCATTAAGAGGCTCTACTGCGCCGCGGATAGCATAGTTGATAACGTCTACGCCTGCCGCGCCGAGGAAGGCATCAGGTCCCTGACCCGAAAGAACCGAGGGAAGAAGTGTGCCGGCCGCAACAAGTTTAACATTTACGCCGACATTGGTCTTCTGTGTAAAGTCACTGGATACGAGGTTCTTAAGAATCTTAGCCTGGTCACGGCCTTCGGTGGTCCATACTTCAATGCTGGTGGTTACTTCATCGCCGCTATCTTTTGCACCCATGGTGCTGTAGTCGGTGAAGAAGCTTGCCCAGAACGCCTGAAGCTCGAAGCCGATAGCTTCGAAGAAAGAAGCGTTAGCCTTGGGCATCTCGGTCTCAGGAGACTGAACAACGAAGTAGTCCATACGTACGGGCTGGCTTCTTACATTATTAAGCCATGTACCGAGAGTACCGATGTAAGTCTTGAGGTTGTCAAGGTTAGGCGCGATTTCGTCCTCGTCTCTGCCCATCTTATCGAGCAGGAACGCTACCTTATCAAGAGTTGCGGTCTGCGAACCCTTTTCGCCGCAGAGTGTGGTGAGAAGGTCGGAAACTCTGTAAAGGTTCTGTGCTTCCTTGAGCATGGTGGTGATAGTATCGGGCATAAGTCTTGAGAAACCGTAGTCACGGTATTCATCGGGGTCTGCACCGGTAAGCTTCATGATGTCAAGGTAGCAGTCGTTAATATTATTAAGAGAGGACTCAACAGTGCTGATGACCTCAGCAAGCTGTCCGAGACTTACCTCAAAGCGCAATGTATGAGCACCCGCAGTGAGATAGAACTTAAACTCGGTAGTGCCATCGGTAAGACTCTCACAAACCCAGTCGCTTGTGTAGTCAAAACGAAGCTGCTCGCATTCAGCGAAAGGAATTTCGCCGTCGATATAGAGAGTTCTCGAAGCAAACATACCCGAAAGGTCGTTCTGCTTGGAACGCATCGCTATGGTGTAGAAGCCACTTTCGGCAACCTCAAACTCATACTCAACCCACTGGCCGACGGTCTTGAAGTTTTCGGAACCGCCCATGAAGTTGAGAACCTGAAGCTCGGGGTCCTGAGGAGATGTGACAGCGCTTGTACGGTCGGTAAGAGGATAAATGGACTCATCCGACTGATACTTGGGAAGTTCCGCCTCGATAATAACGGGCTCTGCATCCGCGCTTGCATCTTTGGCATCGGAATGCTGTGCAAGATATTCCTCATATGTAGGAAGCTCTTCAGCAGGAGCGAGAGTGAAGCTCATAACGCTCATAGGCTCGCGTGTAGCTTCGAGTGCGATGGTGTTTTCGCCTTCCTTAAAATAGAACTGAAGCGCACCGGACTGATATCCCGCGGAATCCTTTACGGTGTAATTTGTCCAATCAACAGCGGGGAAATTGTCGGGACGAAGGTCATTACCCGCTTTGTCAGTCTCAAAACGTCCGTCAGCGCCTTTATACTCGGGCGCCCAACGCTTGGTAATGGTAAGCGAGCGTGCTTCAGAGAAAGGAACCTTGCCGTTGATGTAAAGGATACGCTCAACGTCGGTGGACATTTCTTCGTTAGCATCTTCAAGCTCCATGTTACCGGGGTAGCAATTGATGATAACGGTGTAAAGTCCTTCTTCGGGCACGTTTACATTCCAGACGACCTTACCGGCATCGGGAGTGTAAACACTGCCGTTGGCCGTGTCAACGTAAGTACCGCTTGCCGACTGTTCGAGGTCAACGGACTCACTTGCATAGTAAGTGTACGTTCCCGTAACAGGAGCGAGGTCGGTGTACTTTTCGAGATAATCACCGTACTCACTGGTGTTAAGAATCTCATTCCACTCCGCCATGGTACGGCGAGACGAGGTTTTAGTCTCGGCGGTCTCTGTGCCGTCGGCAGCAAACGCCAGAACAGAGAGACTGCTCATCGCCATAAGCAGAGCAAGGAAGAGAGCCAGGGCTTTTGACAGCTTTGTTCTCATAAATCTTGTCCTCCAAAAGTAGTGCTTTTGCGCGCACGCATACACGCGCGCACGAGAAACTTAAGGAATCGCCAAAGCGATTCCGCGGGTGCCACACACATTTCACACAGGATATCATTTTTCGACACGATACCCACACCGTATGTGCAACATTACCCATATTTGTACTTGTTTATTTTATCACGATAACCAACTATTGTCAAGAGTGACAAAAGCAAGGTTCCCCGAGGGCGTTTGCATTTTTTGCCGTTTTTCGGTTGCCAACATTAATTATATCACAATTCACTGCACTTTCTTCAAAATGTGAAAAAGAAAAGTTCTTATTTTCAAAACCTCAAAATGTTAATTAAATTATCATTTTACATGCTTTTTGTTTAAAAAACTTTGCATTTTCTTTCATTTTTAACCTTATCAATTCCTATGGTTAATTTGATTAAACAGATTATCAGCCTTTTGCGCAGCATTTTGACATTACCTTCGCCAGATTCAAACTTGTGCAACACTCACAAAAAGATATCCGTTTTTTCTACAAATGTACAAATTGCACAATATGCACAAACTTTTCATTCGCAAATGCGGTTTTTGAAAGTTGCATCACTCTTTTTCTCTAATTTTTGTATTTTTATTAGAAAAAATGTGAAAATAAAAAATCCCGCTTTCGGATTTTTCCAAAAGCAGGATTTCATAGCTTTTTTCAATTATTCTTCGGGAATTGCGTGATCATGATCCTCGCCGCGGCCCATGATTTCCTCCGCTTCCTTGATAACGGGGTGGTCAATTCCCTGCTTCTTGTAGTAATCCGCAAGGGCGCACTTTACTGCTTCCTCTGCGAGAACCGAGCAGTGAATCTTGACCGCAGGAAGTCCGCCGAGCGCGTCAATAACTGCCTTATTGGTAAGAGAGAGCGCGTCGTCAACGCTCTTTCCCTTTATCATCTCGGTAGCCATAGAGGATGTAGCAACCGCAGCGCCGCAACCGAAGGTCTTGAACTTGACATCAACGATGATATTGTTCTCAATCTTGAGATACATCTTCATGATGTCGCCACACTTAGCATTGCCGATTTCGCCGACACCGTCGGCATCTTCTATAACGCCCACATTGCGAGGATTCGCAAAATGGTCCATTACCTCTTCGCTGTAAAGCATACTCATAATTTTTCTCTCCTTATTTATACATTCGCCTTTGTCACGCTTTCATAAAGCGGGCTCATATCACGCAGTCTCTGGATAATAGGCGGCAATTTTTCAAGGATGTAATCCGCATCTTCCTTAGTAGTATCTGTGGAAATAGAAAGTCTGAGCGAACCGTGCGCTCTCTCATGAGGAACGCCTATCGCAAGCAAAACATGCGACGGGTCAAGAGACGCAGACGAGCAAGCAGAGCCCGTCGAGCAGGCAATTCCCTCAAAATCGAGGAGAAGCAACATGCTTTCACCCTCAATAAACTCAAATCCGATGTTGAGGTTACCGGGAAGTCTCGCATCACCCCTCGGTCCGTTAAGAGTGCTGTACGGGATAGCCTTAAGAATATTGTCCATAAGGTAATCACGAAGTTCGGCTACCTTTTTCATCTCGGGAAGACGCGCAACAGCGTTTTCAATGGCGGTTGCAAGACCGATGATATACGGCATATTCTCGGTGCCGCCGCGCTTTGAGCGCTCTTGTCCGCCTCCGTCGATAAGGTTGTCGATGCGTACACCCTTTTTGATGTAGAGCGCCGCGATACCCTTGGGCGCGTGGATCTTATGACCCGAAAAAGCGAGCATGTCAACGCCGAGTTCCTTGACGTTAACGGGGATGTTGCCAACCGCCTGAACGGCGTCGGTGAACATAAGCGCGCCGTGTTCGTGCGCAATCTTCGCAATTTCCGCGATAGGTTCAATTGTACCGATTTCGTTGTTTGCAAGCATTACCGAAACCAGCGCGGTTTTATCGGTAATAGCTGCTTTGAGTTCGTCAAGCGAAACCACACCGTTTTTGTCAACGCCGAGGTATGTGACGGTGAAACCGTCCTTTTCAAGTGCCGCGCAGGCGTGGAGTGCCGCGTGATGCTCGATAGCGCTTGTAATTATATGGGTCTTGCCCCTCTTTTTGCCGGCATAAGCCGCGCCTTTTATCGCCCAGTTATCCGACTCGCTTCCGCAAGAGGTAAAGAAAATTTCCTTTGCATCAGCACCTATGCAAGCGGCAATTCTGCCTCTCGCGTCTTCAAGCGCTATTGCCGCCTCGCGGCCCTTTGCGTGAAGGCTTGACGGATTGCCCCACTTTTCGGTGAGGTAAGGCATCATTGCGTCTACGACCTCGCGGGACACGGGGGTCGTCGCCGCATTATCAGCATAAACGTATCTCTTCATTAAATATATCTCCATTCTATCCGCTAAGCGGAACAAACAGTTGAAAATACCGAGCACAGTTAGCCTGTGCTATCTTTCTAACATATTATTTTATACCGTCTTCTTATGAAATGCAAGTGATATTTTAATATTTTCAAGATTTTTTAGTTTTTTAAGGATTTATTGACTTTTCTTTGTTTATATTTTATACTATTAAAAGCATAATTATATTGTAATATTTCCATACGGAGGTTTTTTAATGCTTAAAATAGGAATCGACCTCGGCGGCACCAATATTGCCGCGGGACTGGTTGATGAAAGCGGAACCATTCTTTTAAAAAAATCCGTTCCTACGGGCGCATCTCGTCCCAAGGAAGAGATCATAGACGACATCGCCGCGCTCTGCCGCAGAATTGTCGGCGAACACGGCATTACCCTCTCCGAGGTGCAGGCTATTGGCATTGCGGTGCCCGGCGGCGTTGACGAAAAGAGCGGCGAGATACTTTTCACGCCCAACATCCCCTTTTCGGGTATCAACATCTGCGAAATCCTTTCAAAAAAACTTGACGGCAAAAAGGTCGGAGTTGCCAACGACGCAAACGCAGCAACCCTTGCCGAAGTTTTCTGCGGTGCGGCAAAAGGTGCGGACAACGCCGTGATGATCACGCTCGGCACGGGTGTCGGCGGCGGTATTGTCATCGACAAAAAGATTTACAGCGGTTCAAACGGTCTCGCGGCTGAAATCGGGCATTTCGTTATACAGATGGGCGGGGAAAAATGCGGCTGCGGCAGACGCGGCTGTTTTGAAGCCTACGGCTCGGCGACAGCGCTCATCCGCATGACAAAAGAGGAACTTAGCACCTGCTTTATGACGGGCGAAGCGACCCTCATGGCGGAAGCGTCAAAAATCAGTGCGCGCACCTCGTTTGACGCATTCAAAAAAGGTGACGCGGCAGCGGCAAGGGTTATCGAAAAGTACACCGACGCGCTCGCAAACGGCATCACCTCGCTTATCAACATCTTCCAGCCCGATGTGTTTATCATCGGCGGCGGAATTTCGGGTGAAAAACAGTTTCTTATCGACCTGCTGCAGCCTAAAGTTGATGCGGAGGATTTTGCGAAAAATGCCAAAAAGCGTACCCGTCTTTGCACTGCCCTATGCGGCAACGACGCGGGCATAATAGGAGCCGCCTTTGCGGTTTAAGGAGAAAATGACGATGAAGTTAAAAGACTTTTTCAAAATTTTAGGACTGGCACTGTTCTTAGGTGCACTTGTATTGTTTTTGCTTGCGCAAAACCCCAAGGTAGATGAAGCGGAAATACTGTTCCCAGTCGCATTCGGCACCGTTCTTGCATTCAGCGGAGCGTGTCTTATCACCGGCGAGCTGTTGAAGAAGATAGAAGACCTTGAAAAGCGCGCTTTTTGGCTTGAAGAAGAGGTTCGCAAACTCAAAGAGAAAACAAATACCGACAAGGAGTAATAAACATGTCATCACTTATCACACTTCGCTCGCCCGACGGCGCGTATGAAGCGAAAATTCAGCCAACGCGCGGTGCCAATTGTCTTGCACTGAAGCATCTTCCGAGCAAAATTTCCGCGCTCCGCACTTATGACCCCGAAAACTTTGAACTTGACAACCCCTTCCTCTACGGCACTCCCCTGCTCTTTCCGCCAAACCGTATCAAGGGCGGCAAGTTTACATATGACGGCAGAGAATACGCACTGCCCGTAAACGAGGAAACAACAGGATGTTTCCTCCACGGCACATTGCATGAGACACCTTTTGAGGTAGTTGAAGCCACCGAAAACTCGGTGCTTTGCCGATACATTGCCACCGCAGACGCTCCCTATCTTACCTATCCCCACGCGTTCACGCTGACCGTAAAATACGACCTTGGAAACGACGGTATCAAGCAGACTGTTGCCATTACAAACGACTCAAGCAAGAAAATGCCCGTGGGTCTTGCATTCCACACCACATTCGCACTGCCCTTTATCGAAGGCGGCGATGTGAAGAATATCAAAATGACACTTCCCGTAGGCGAGGAATACGACCGCGACATGACCGATTTCTCAATGACCTGGGAAACCGTTGACGACAAAGAATTTCACTCACGTCTTGCAAACGGCGACGTAGTTCCCGCCGAGCAGTTTATCAGCCGTCATTTCTCGCGTCCCGCGGGTGCGGCACTCCGTCTCACCGACACCGTGAGCGGATACAGCGTTGTGTACGACGCAGACGACAGTTTCAAATACTGGATGGTATTCAATGGCGGCAACACGGATTTTCTCTGCGTTGAACCCCAGACATGGATAAACAGCGCACCGCACGCACCTGCAAAGATGGGCGATGTCAACATCATAGGCATCGAACCCGGAAAGACACGCGAATTTGTAACCGTGATGAGAGTTGAGAAGTAATACATATATTGACAGTAATTACAAAATATGCTAAAATATAATCGGCATAAACGTATGCAAATCCGTACTACATAAGGAGAAAAGTTATGAAAAAAATCGCACTCTCTCTTGCAGCCGTAATGCTTGCATTCTCGCTCACCGCTTGCGGTGCCGACAAGTGCCACTCCTGCGGCACTACAGAAGGCATTGAAAAAATCGGCGACCACTTCTACTGCACTTCCTGCGTCCTCAAAGGCGACATGGACGAAAAAGATTTTGAAAAGGCTCTCGACGATGCTCTCGAAGAACTCGGCAATTTAGACCTTGGCGACTTAGAGTTTTAAAATTCAACAACAAAAGCAGCGATGAAATCATCGCTGCTTTTGTTGTTTTACCGTATCGGTTACTTTATCGGCTCAAAGTCCTCTGCACCGTGTTTGCAGATGGGGCAAACGAAATCTTCGGGAAGTTCTTCGCCCTCGTAAACGTAGCCGCAGATTTTGCAAACGTAGCCTTTTTTAGGCGCGTCAGCCTTTGCGGCGGGTTTAGGCTTTACGTTGTCGAAGTAATACTGATATGTCATTGACGGCGCATCGGAAAGAATTACCGTGTCGCAAACATCGGCAATGAACATTGTGTGCGTGCCGCAGTCAACCGTTGCAACCACCGCGCATGAAATTACCGCGTTTGTAAATTTAGGCACGTAGAGAATGCCGTTGGCAGTGCGGTTTTCGGTCTCGCAACCCGCGAACTTGTCAACATTCTTACCGCTTTGAAATCCGAAATGTTCGAACACCTTAAACGGTGCTTCTTCGCTTAAAACGGAGAGGTTAAACGCATCGGTTTTCGCAATCATGTCATGCGTATAGTTCTGCTTATTGACCGTTATTGCAATACGGCATGGCGAGGATGTAAGTTGTGTCGCCGTGTTGATGATGCAGCCGTTGTCCTTCTTACCGTCGCGCGCGGTAAGCACAAAAAGTCCGTAAGAAAGTTTAAAAAGCGCTTTGCTGTCAAACTTGGCGCCGTTTGGCGCGGATTCTATTTTGTAAGGCATGTAAAAACCTCCTCTTGATTTTTTATTAATTATATCATATTATTATATTAAAATAAACAAATTTCGGAGAAATAAAATGCAGACATTTATTTTTATTCTTGAAATAATAGGCACAATTGCCTTTGCGGCATCGGGTGCAATGACCGCGCTGAAAAAGGACATGGACGTTTTCGGCGTGGCTATTCTCGGTCTCACAACCGCTGTCGGCGGCGGTGCCGTGCGCGACATTATCCTCGGCGTTACCCCGCCGACGATGTTTGAAAAGCCGATATACGCGCTTGTCGCGGCAATAGTCTCGGTGATAGTTTTTGTCCCCGCAATCCGCCGTCTGCTCACCAAAAACATGTATCTTTACGACCACGTTATCCGTGTGATGGACTCACTCGGTCTTGCGATTTTCACCGTAATGGGCATAAGCACCGCAAAAGGCATCTCGGACGAACACAATCTCTTTTTACTTGTGTTTGTCGGTGTTATTACAGGTGTCGGCGGCGGTCTCATGCGTGACATCATGGCGGGCGACACACCGTACATATTTGTAAAGCACATCTACGCTTGCGCGTCCATTGCGGGCGCAGTTGCATGCGCACTGCTCTGGGAAATTCTCGGCACGGTGTGGGCAATGTTTATAGGCGCGGCGCTTGTGTTTGTCATCCGTCTGCTCGCCGCGCATTTCAAATGGAGCCTTCCCCACGGCGGGAAATGAGAGATTGTATTTAAAATAAAATCATTGCGGTAGATTTGTGTTTATGTTACAAACATCTCCGCCCAAGATTCTTCGCTTCGCTCGAGGATGACAAGGGCGGGATTAAGCAAAGTGCTGAAAAAGCCTTATTTTATCGCACTGCAACACCCCCGCTTGTCATCCTCGAACGGAGCACAAGGAACCGAAGGTTCCTGCCATACTCGCAAAGCGAGTATGGGCGAAGTGAAGGATCTTGCGGGGAGATGTTTGTTTGAACGCTAAACATTATTTTATCAATCCCCCAAAATATGTGACCTCACCCATTTTTTTGCGACTTTATAGGTAGAGGAGGTATGCAAAATGACTGACGAAAAAATCATTGAACTGTACAATGTGCGTGACGAAGCCGCTTTAAAAGAAACCAAGGCGAAATACGGTCGCTGTTGCTACAGTATAGCATACAACATCCTGCACACAAAAGAGGACGCGGAAGAATGCGAAAACGACACATATCTCGACGCGTGGAATACGATCCCGCCCCAAAAGCCGCGGATCTTATCCTCGTTTCTCTGCATGCTCACACGCAGGATATCGCTTGACCGTTTCAGAAAAAGAAGTGCGGACAAGCGCGGCGGCGGTGAGACTGTACTGTCGCTTGACGAGCTTGAGGAGTGCATACCCGCGGGGCAATCCATAGACGAGCGCATCACCGCAAAAGAACTGTCAAAAACCGTGTCCGAATTTCTCAGTGCTCTGCCGAGGGCAGAGTGCGATGTATTCATGCGCAGATATTTTTACTTTGACACAGTAAGCGAAATATGCACCCGCTACGGCTTTTCACAAAGCAAGGTCAAGATGATGCTCAAGCGCACACGCGACAAACTTCAAAAGCACCTTAAAAAGGAGGGGACATTTGTATGAAATCCGAAAAATTGCAGGATGCCATAGGCATGGTTGATGAAAAACTCGTCGAAAGTTCCGCAAAAAAGTCTAAATTCAAGTTCAAATGGACTGCGGCGGTTGCCGCCGTGCTTGTCATTGCGCTTATCGCGGGTGTATATCTGCGAGCAGGCGCACCGCTTTCGCTCAAAGCGTACGCCGTTGCCGAAGCAAAATACCCCGAGATGGCACACTACCCCGAAAACGAGATGCTTCCCGGATTTGATGACAGATACGACGCGTGGCGCGAAGACCGGAAGCGTCAGCGAGAATATTACGGCGCCGGCGAAAATCTTGACCCGTTCTTTGAAGCGACTATATCAGAATTTCTCGCAAGCGAGGAAAGCGAAAACCTTGTCTATTCCCCGCTGAACGTCTACATGGCGCTTGCCATGCTCGCCGAGATAACCGACGGCGAAAGCCGCGAGCAGATACTCGACTTGCTCGGTGCCGCCAACATAGAAACACTTCGCACCGAGGCGCACGCGGTGTGGAACGCAAACTACTCGGACGACGGCGCGGTGACAAGCATTTTGGCAAGTTCACTGTGGCTTAATGAGGATGTAAACTTTAAAGAGGATACGCTCGAAACTCTCTCCGAGAACTACTATGCTTCATCCTATCAAGGCAAAATGGGCTCCGACAAATTCGGCGACGCAATGAAAGAGTGGATGAACGCGCAGACGGGCGGACTGCTGAGAGATTACATTTCGGAAATCGAAATGACACCCGAAACCGTCATGGCGCTTGTAACAACCATCTACTTCAGGGCAAAATGGGAAAATGAGTTCTCCGAGAGCAACAACACAAACGATGTTTTCCACGCTGACAGCGGCGACATCACCTGCGAGTTTATGAACAAGACCGAAACCTACGGTTCATACTACTGGGGCGACAAATTTGCGGCAACAAGCGTAAGCCTTGAAAACAGCGGAAACATGTGGTTTATTCTCCCCGATGAGGGCGTAAATGTGCAGGAACTTTTGACAGACAGTCAGGCGCTTTCGTTTATGTGTGCAAACGGCGACTGGGAAAATTGCAAGTCCCTGCAAGTTAATCTTTCTATCCCCAAGTTTGACGTAAAATCCAAACTTAACCTTTCCGACGGTCTCAAAAACCTCGGCGTGACCGATTGCTTTGACGCGGGCGACGCAGACTTCTCGCCCCTTGTTTCAAGCGGTCAACCCGTGTGGCTCGGCAATGTAGAGCACGGTGCGCGCGTCGCAATTGACGAGGAAGGCGTTACTGCCGCGGCATATACAGTGATGATGCTCTGCGGCGCGGCGATGCCGCCCGAAGATGAAGTAGATTTCACAGTCGACCGCCCGTTTATATTTGTAATTACCGGCAGCGACGGTCTCCCGCTGTTCGTCGGCGTTGTCAATAATCCAATGTAAAAAAAGGCTTGCCTCGGCAAGCCTTTTTGATGTAAATTAATGTTTATGTTAGTAATGGCGACGCACCAACCTCGTGGGGGTAAGGAACCTACGGTTCCTAACGTCCTCGACGACCCGCATGAACCGCGGTAAAACGGGCCGTCGAGGACGTCGGCCCCTACAGATTAGATTGGTGTTGCTACTCCGCTAAACATTAATTTACATATTTCTCTTATACCAATTCGGCCGACATTTCGGCGGCGTATTTTTCTATAATGCGGCGCTCGGAAAACGGTTCTTTGCCTCCGCAGACAAGTTGATACTGCTCGTGTCCTTTGCCCGCGAGAAGCACGATGTCGCCTTTTTCGGCGTTTCTGATAACATAATCTATGGCTTCTTCGCGGTCTGGGATAATTTCGCAAGGGATGTCACGCACAAACGCGGCGCGCATTTCATTGCAGATGGCTGTCACGTCCTCAAAATCAGGGTTGTCTGCTGTCAGGACTACCCTGTCGGCAAGTTGGCTCGCGGCTTCGCCGAGTTCGGCGCGGCGACCTTTTGTTCTGCCGCCGACAGAGCCGACAACACACCAAAGGCAGTTTGGCGAATATGAGCGCAGAGTTTCAAGTGCGCTTGTAAGGCTGAATCCGTTGTGCGCGTAGTCAATGACAAACACCGCGTCGAGCGGAGTTTTCACTATCTCGAAGCGGCCTTCGGCAAACGTGTTTTCAAGCGCTTTTACGCAGCCGTCAAGCGGGATGTCAAGGCGATGAGCAACAGCTATGGCGCACATTGCGTTGGCAATGCTGAATCTGCCCGGCATGGGAAGCATGACTTTAGCTTTTGCGCTGAGTGCGTGAGCGATAAATGAAACGCCAAGCACGCCGTTTTCCATAAACGGCTGGATGTCGGACGCGTGGAAATCGCCCTTGTCGATACCAAACGAGCAAAGAAGCGAACGACAGCCGCAAAGCATATAGTCTGAAGCCTCATCCTCTGCGTTGTAGACGGAAAAAGTTGAAGTATAACTGCAAAACAGCTTCTTCTTTGAAGCCTTGTAATGCTCAAAATCGGGATGCTCGACACCGCCGATGTGGTCGGGCGCTAGGTTTGTGAACGCGGTTGCGAAAAACGGTATGCCAAAGACGCGGTCAAGATAGAGCGCCTGCGAGGAAACCTCGACGAAGACAACTTCGACACCTGCATCCGCCATCTTAGCAAAATAAGAATGTAAATCAATGCTCTCGGGCGTAGTGTTGCCCGTCTCAAAATGGTTACCCGCAAAGTCGATGCCGTTTGAGCCGATATATCCTGCGGAAATGCCGTTTTGATTTGCTATCGACGCAAGCATAAGTGCAGTGGTGGTCTTGCCCTTGGTGCCCGTAATGCCTACGATTTTGAGCTTTTCGGCAGGAAAGCCGTAGTATGCCGCGCTGAGTTTTGCAAGAGAAATACGTGTATTTTCCTGCTTTATAACAACAGCGTCGGCGGGCAGATCAACGTCCTTTTCGACAACGAACGCACGGCAACCGAGGTCGTATGCACGCATCGCATATGCGTGTCCGTCGCTTGCAAAACCCGTGATGCACACAAACAGTGTGCCATCACACGCCTTGCGCGAGTCGCATATAACGCACGACACCTCGCAGTCAGCGCCGTCATATTCAATTTTTGCCTTATCGAGAAGCTCAGATAAAAGCATAAAGCACCTCGTTAATTACTGATTTTGGTCGGGGCAATAGGTCTTATACTTATGATAAAATCTTCTGCCGTGTTCAATAAGATAGAATATACGCATGGGATTGCGAATAACGTCGTATTTGTACCACATTGACGACGACGCTTTTTTTGCCTTGCAGAGTTTTTTCGCCTCGCCGACAACCTTTTTGTTTGCATGGCGCCAAATAACCCCACGCGGCACGTAGTGCCAAAAGTGCGGCTCTTTCGCCTCCTCAAAAGGAATATCGCGGCAGAGAACATAGTCCTCGATAATGTATTTTGCAATGTTGAATCCGCTTGATGTTACGTAATAATTACTTCTGCCCTGACGGAGATTTATCTCAAACGCGTTGAGACTGCCGTCGCGGTCATCGTACTTGATATCAAAGTTTGCAAAACCGCGGTAGCCGATATCCTCAAGCAGGGCGCGGAAAGGCGCGGTGAGGTCGGGATTGTACTCGGTGATTATCGCCGCGTGGTTTCCAAGGCCTTTCGGAGTATGCTCCTCAAGCAGAACGTGACCGAGACACATCATCTTGACTTTGTGGTCCTTGCCGACGTATGCGGTGAGCACGCGCATATTCGCGTCAGAGCCCATAATGCGGTCCTGCAAAATGATGCGCTTTGTGTAACCGGAGTCGTAGATAGTTTCGGTTACCTTTGCCGCTTCCTCGGCGTCCTTTACGGTGTAAACCTTTTTCATGCCATCAAAGGGATGGTGCCAGTAGTCAATGCTTGACGAAGGCTTTAAAATAATCGGGTAGTCAAAGCCAAGCTTGTCCGCTGTGAGCTCCTCGGCGGGAGTGGCACCGTCAAGAACCTTTGTCTTAGGATATTTTATGCCGTATTTGTCGCACATCTCGTAGAAATCCGCCTTGTCAACGAGTTTTTCCATCAGCGGCTCGTCGATGTAAGGGATAATGTATCTGTCCTCAAGTTCCTCGCGGTGGCGGATAAGCATTGCGGCGTACTCGTCGGTACAGCCGAGCGCGATAAGTGTCGCGCCCTCATGCTGTTTTGCAAAATCGTCCATCGCAAGCATGAACGTATCGTCGGTATTAATGTTTGCAACCTCATGGAACTTTACAATACTTGTGTGCTGTGTGATACCTATGGGATAACGTCCCATAGCATGCGAAACTATGCCATACTGCTCGTGAAACGCACGCGCGACGTTGTAACAGTTCTGGTCCGCACCGATAAGCACGGGGATAACGTTAAGATTAAGATTTTCCATTTCGACCTCTTAGTTGTATACGGGTAAAATAAAATCAATGAAGAATCGCTTGTACCATACAAGGAAAGTGAACACCGTCCATATCTTGCGGGCATTGTTTACCTTGCCGCTTGCGTGGTCCTCGAGCATTTTTACAAGCGCGTCAACGTCAAAGAACTCTGCCGCATACTCGCTCTCAAAATAGCGGCGGACCGTCTGCACATACTTCTCTTCTCTCAGCCAAAGTCTTATCGGCACGGGGAAGCCTTTCTTCGGGCGGTTTGCCCACTCGTCGGGCAGCGTGCGGTTTGCCGCGTGGCGAAGCACGTACTTTGTATTTTCCTTTGTGATCTTATATTTCGACGGGATATCCTCCGCCATTTTCATTACCTTTTTGTCAAGGAACGGCACGCGAAGTTCAAGCGAGTGAGCCATGCTCATTTTGTCCGCTTTAAGCAAAATGTCGCCGGGGAGCCAGCACATGATGTCGAGATACTGCTTTTTCGTCAGCTCGTCGCGGTCTTTGACACGCGCGTAAATTGCGCCCGTGATATCCTTTACGCTTTCGCCGTTTTGGTACTCGTCGCGAAGGATTTTTTTAGCGTCCTTGGGTTGGAAAATCTCCGCCTGACCGATAAAATAGTCCTCGGGACGGCCGCTGGATTTAATGATAAAGTCGTGTCCCTTGAAATAAGGCAGAGCCTTGGCAACCTTTGCCGCGGCTACGCGGACAAACCGCGGAAGTTTCTTGTACTTGCGCATCATGGGGGTCTCGTCGTACCACTCATAACCCGCGAAGATCTCGTCGGCACCCTCGCCCGAAAGCACTACGGTTACATCGCGCGATGCAAGCTCGGCAAGGAAGTAAAGCGGCACGCTCGACGGGTTCGACTGCGGCTCATCCATATGATACTGAATGGTCGGGAACGCGTCAAAGCACTCGTCCGCGGTAATGATACGGCGGATATTTTTAATGCCGAGTATCTTTGAAAGCTCGGCGGCTTCGTTTGTCTCGTTAAACTTGTCGCTCTCGCCCTCAAAGCCGACGGAAAACGTCTTGTCGGGCATGAGGCACGCGGTGATGTAACTTGAATCAACGCCGCCCGAGAGGAAGGAACCGACGGGTACGTCGCTTATCTTGTGCGCCCTCACCGACTCGTTTACACACTTGTCAAGCAGGTCGGAATACTCCTCAAATGTTCCCTCTTTGCCGTCAAAGTTTACGTCCCAGTAACGCTCTTTTGTAAACTCGCCGTTTTTGTACTCAAACCAGTGCGCGGGTTCGAGTTTGTACACACCCTCAAAGAATGTCTCGCGCGTCGCGCTGTACTGGAATGTGAGGTACGGCAGAAGCGCGTTTTTGTTGACTTTACGCTCAAAATGCGGATGCGCAAGCATGCTCTTTATCTCGGACGCGAAAATAAACTCGCCCTCGCCGAGCATCGAATAATAGAAAGGTTTAATGCCGAACATGTCGCGCGCGCCGAAGAGTTTCTTCTCGTTTTTGTCCCAGATAACAAACGCAAACATGCCGCGGAGTTTTTTCACAAGTTCCTGCCCGCCGAACTGCTCATATCCGTGCACAAGCACCTCGCTGTCGGCATGCGAAACAAAGGTGTGCCCCGCCGCAATAAGCTCCTCGCGCAGTTCTTCAAAGTTGTATATCTCGCCGTTGAAAACAAGCACAATGCTTTTGTCCTCGTTGTACATCGGCTGTGAACCGTCCGCAAGGTCTATGATTGACAGGCGGCGGAACCCGAGCGCCATTTCATCATCAGTGTAACTTCCCGCGCTGTTTGGTCCGCGGTGGATCATCAGATCCATCATATTATTAACTATTTCCTGCTTGTAAGCAATGCCGCCGCTGAAGCCGACGATTCCGCACATAGTCATTCCCTCGCTTAAATTTAGTCATATAAAATTATTATATCATAGCGGATATATTAAATCAATAAAGGCGACAAAATCTTGCAGAAAAAAATATTTTTAATTTTTTTCAAAAAAGGTATTGACAACCACCGCATTTTTGAGTATACTATAGGAGTGCTCAAGAGCACGACGCGAGAGTGGCGGAACTGGCAGACGCGCACGTTTGAGGGGCGTGTGGTTCACACCGTACGGGTTCAAGTCCCGTTTCTCGCACCAAGGGCAAGCACCACGGTGCTTGCCTTTTATTTTAAAATCGGAGGGCTGAGATGCATAAGGTTTTTCCGCTTAGTTTTAAAGGTAAAAACTTAAAAGCAGTTATTCTCAGCACTCTTATTTATACATTGATATTTTTTGCCGTTGCCGCCGTCGTCGGATGCTTAAACATTGCGTTTGACCTTGCAGGCACCCTCGGCATAATAATCAATGTTGCAAGGCAGCTTGTTCTTCTCTACTGCGCGGCGGGCATTGTTGTTGCAGTGCTTAACGCTTGCGACCTGCTTGAGAAGAAAGACTGATAAATATATGCAGGTGTGGCGGAATTGGCAGACGCGCTAGATTCAGGTTCTAGTGAGGGCAACTTCATATGGGTTCAAGTCCCTTCACCTGCACCAAAAAGAAAACTCATCGCTTTTGCGATGAGTTTTCTTTTTCGCTTGTAGTTTATCGGCTTGAACCCCTCAAATGCGTAGCATTTGATTAATGTATGCGCTAAAACTAAAGTTGCATTCAGATGTTGTTTGCGCATACATTGGGTTCGTAAGTCCCTTCACCTGCACCAACAAAAGAGGTACTCATTCGAGTACCTCTTTTGCTTTTATCAGCCTTCGCGCCAGCCTGCGGGATAGTTTACATAATCGCCGGTATAACGAAGATTGATTCTTGCACCGGTTTTTCCGCAATAGTATTCCTCAAGGTCGCCTGTACCGTCACCCTGTCTTTGCCAGGTTTCGCCTTGATCGTCAATGACACGCTTGGGGAAATGAACCGAAGCAGTTTCTTTCCCGCTCTCCATGGGAATGTGACAAGCAAGCATCAAAATAAAACGCATACAGAAACCGAGACCTATAAGGCATGCGATAATAGGAAGCATGACACGCTGTGCAACTGTCTCGCACCTTACAAGCATGACATACACCATGTAGCCAAGGCATAGTAGCATAAATATGATCACCATGACTATTTCCATAATGGATACGCTCACTTCTTCATGGTTGAAAAGTTGCCCTATCAACATGACAAAAAGCATAACGCCCGCCAAAATCATATACGAGCCACCAACACCGACAACGCCTGCCACTTTTCTGCGAAGCGGATTGTAAAAAGCGGTGCCGACAAGCATTGCAATAACTGCAATTGCCATTAAAATTCCTTCCATAATCTGTCCTCCTTTGAATGTGCAGATGTTGATACATCAGGAACTATTCTGCCTATAATTATACATATATTCTTCCTTTTTGTCAATACTTTTCGGAGTTATAATTCCTATATATGACATTTTGGGAGGAAGAAAAATGCTCATTTTTGACTTTCACGAAATTGGCAACAAACTATTTACAATTCGCAAAAAGGCGGGAATGACGCAGGCAGAAGTTGCAGAAGCGGCGGGACTGTCAGACCGCACATATGCAGATATCGAGCGCGGCGCGGTCAATATGCGCATCGAAACTGTTCTTCGCATTTGCAATGTTCTTCATATCACTCCCGATGAAGTTCTGACCAAAGACAGCTCTTCCATTTCGGCAAAGCAAGAAGAGTTGTGGCAAAGGCTTAGCGCCTGCTCGCCTAAGGACAAAGAAACCGCGTTGCAATTGCTTTCGGTGTATCTGCAATCGCTGAATTAACAAAGGATAGCGTTTCGCTATCCTTTTGCATTATGATGATTTTGAAATGGTAAATTAATGTTTACGCGAGTAATGGCGACGCACTAACCACTCTTTGCCTTCTCCAGCGGAGAAGGCTTTATAGTTGCTTGCCTATTATCATAAACATCAATTTACATAACATTGCCTTTTTTCTTTCACTTATGATATACTATCTATGAGGTGACTTTATGGCTACATACGTAATGGCGGATATTCATGGGGAATACGGCAAGTATATTGACATGCTGGAGCAGATAAACTTTTCGGACGAGGACACGCTTTTTGTGCTCGGCGATGTTTGCGACAGGGGTAACGAACCCGTAACCGTGCTGCAGGACATGTCGATGCGCGCGAATGTGTACCCGATTTTAGGCAATCACGAACTTATGGCGCTTGATGTGCTTGACAAACTGCTTGTGGAGATTACCGAGGACAACTACGCAACGCAGATAGACGGGGAGTTTATGAATAAACTGCTCTCGTATCAGCAAAACGGCGGAAGCACTACGCTGAAGCAGTTCACCGCTCTGCCCAAAGACGAGCGCGAGGACCTCTTGGAATACATGAAAGAATTTGCTCCCTACGAAGTAGTTGATGTCGGCGACAAGACATACATACTGGTGCACAGCACGCTCGGAAACTTTGCGCAGGGCAAACCGCTTTCAGACTACACATTGGAAGAACTCACCTTTGAGCGCGCGGACTATGACAAGAAACTTTTTGACGACAACTCGATTTACATTGTATCGGGTCACACGCCTACAAAACTGCTTACGGGCAAGTGGGAAATCTACAAAAACGCAAACAACATCGCGATAGACTGCGGCGCGGCATTCGGCGGCCGCCTCGCGTGTCTTTGCCTTGACACCATGAAGGAGTATTATGTGTAATGCCAAGCTCTGTTATCACTTCTATAGTTTCATTTATCGGCACAAACATTGACGACATTTTTATACTGACTCTGTTTTTTGCACAGTGCAAGGCTTTGACGGTTGTTTTGGGGCAATATCTCGGGATGGGTGCGCTTGTCGGCGTGAGCCTGCTCGGCGCGTTTGGTTTAAGTTTTATCCCCGAGGGGTATATTCACTGGCTCGGCGTAATTCCGATTTTGCTCGGCGTTAAGGCGATATTTGACCGCAGAGAGGATGAGAGCAAATCGGGGACGGGAGTTTTCGGCATTGCGCTTATCACTGTAGCAAACGGCGCGGACAACATCGGCGTGTACATTCCGCTGTTTGCGGGGTATTCCCTGCCCGAAAGTCTTTTGGCGGTTGCGATATTTGCGGTGATGACAGCACTGTGGTGTTTTCTTGGGAAAAAGTTGGCAAGTCTGCCTTGGCTCAGCGCGTTTTTGCAGAAATACAAGCGCGTTATTGTTCCCGTGGTGTTTATCGCGCTCGGCGCGTATATTTTGCTTGGGTAGAAGTTTAACGGGACGTCGATGACATCGTCCCACTACGAAAAACGACACTCTTTCGAGTGCCGTTTTTCGTGATATTATGTGCTGCGCACATAGTGATATGTTTGCTAACGCAAACGTGATATTTAAGCCGACGGCTTAAGTGATATTATATTCGCCCTAAAACTGCCGCAGGCAATATAACTATGCGAAGCATAATATCACTGCGTAGCAATATAACTCGCCGCAAGGCGAATATAACTGCGGCACACTTCGGAAGAAGTGTGCCGCAAGAGTGCCGTTTTTTTGTTAAAATCTTTCGCGTGTGGTGACGAGTGCCGCCTCATGGACAGTTACATTTGTATCGCCGACGTACATTGTGACAAGGTTGTTTTCTTCCTTATCGACAAGGACGGGGATATATACCGTAACCTTACCGCTGCCTGTGGGGGCAATGGGCGTTCTCGACTGCCATGCGCGATTTACAAGGGTTACCGCCTTTTGAAGAGCGGTTGCATTGCTGGAATATGTGAGTTTGAGCCACACTTCTTCGTCTGCGCCGCCCGCAATATCAAAGCGGATTTGACCGTTATAGGAGCCATCCGCGTTCTTTGCGCCGCTGACGGTGACATCGCTGACCGAAGTTTCATCAAAGCGGACAAGCGATACCGCGTCAAACGAAGCGTTGCCGCCATCGGGTGCGCCGTCTTCAACCATAAGTCCGATTTCCATAGAGGTCGCCGTAGCGGTGAAGACGAGTTCGCGCTTGATGTAAGAGCGGACATCGTTTGCGCCAACACCTACGGTGTAACGTGTGATGTATGAACCGGGGTCGTGCGCGGTGACAAACGTCTTTATTTCCGCACCGCTTTCGCGGACGAACATATGCGCGGTGACGCCCTCGGTGGTACGGATAAACGCGGAAAGTTTATAAGTCTCTCCGACGGTAAGACCGCTTACCGTGGTGTAACCTACGCTGTCGCCGCTCGATGCGGCGTTGACCTGAACGGCATTTGAACCCATGAAAGGAACATCGGCAAGAGTGACTGTGCCGCCCTTTGCTTTGTACTCGCTTACGCCTGTGGTCTCAAACGAGTCGGCGTAGACGGTATCAATTTTCGGAGCGGTAGTCTTGGGGATATAATAGTAGCCGTCCTTCTTAAATCCGCCGTTTTCGTAGAGAAGATTTTCAAAGTTGTCCTGATACATGTAAATCAGGGCTTTGATGCTGAATCTCTCGTCAAGTCCCGCGGAGTGCATCCATGTGCCGTAGGAAGAAGTTTCGTCTATGGGGAGATTTACTATGATACCCTCTCCGCCCTGCCATACCTTTTCATTGATTATGCTCTTTGACGTGGAATCAAGGTTCGACCAGCCACAGACTACGCCGACAACGCCGAGCGCGGTGGGCGTGGTGGAGTCGCCGCCGTGACCTGCGAGGGAAATAATCTTACATGTCTCATAATAATTGCCGTCGCCGTAAAGCAGACCGAGGATGATAAACGAGCAGTTGATGGACGAACAGCCCATGTAACCCGAATTATCATAGTTGAGACTGCGGAAAACGGTGTCCGCCTCGATTATTGCCGCGCGCCAGTTGTCGGGGTATTTTTCGTAAAGTTCAAAGCATGTGTCAACCACTTCGTAAGGCCATGAACCCTTAGGAAGTGCCGCCGCCTGTGCGTCGCGGATAAGCGTGGGGATATCGTCCTCGAAGTACGCCGCCGAGTACATCGCGGCAAACATCTTGAGCCATTCGAGCGGGTCGCGGTCGCTTGTGGTTGAACCGAACTTTGATGCAAGGTCAATCGCAAGGTCGGGCATACCTGCCGCGTCCATGCCCAGTGTTTCATTGCCGATATACGGCTCGCCGTTTACATTGAAGTTGTTTCCCACCTCGGTGCTACCTGCAAAAACAGAGAGATACTGATAACGGCTCATAAGCCCGTATGCGCCGATGTCGCGGTTGCCACCGCCCATGTCGTAAACATCGTATTTTACCCAGTCATCGGTAATGACCTTGGTGTTTACGGTGCCGTACCGGGAGTACATATCGCGGAGGATGTACTGGTTGAGGATATCGATGCTGAAGTCGTCGTCCGTCCATACTTCCCATATACCCGTTTCCTCATTGCAGAGGAGTTTATCGGTGTGCGGATTGTTCGCATTGTACTCGGCGTATGGGCCGTTGCACATTTCAAACCAACTGTCCTCCATTGCAATAAGGGGTTTGCCGCTTGAGTCCTTGGCGAACTCATAGCCCGAGAGGAATCCGACCATCTGCGAGAGGAAACCGAGTTTTGTCTTATCTAGGTACTTGTTTACCGAAATGACGTTGTAATCATTGGGATCGAATGTAAATTCCTCTTCGGTATCCGATGCTACTACCGTTTTAAACAAACGAAGCGCGTCGATAATCGAAATCTTCTCGTTGTGATCCATATCCGCAGTCGCAACGTCAAGACCCGTGCCGCGGTAGCCGAGTGCAATTTTGATAATGCAGAGCGCGTCGGCAATATTAACGATGCCATCAGAGTTTATATCGCCGTATGTGACAAAATCGGTGTCGGCGCAAACATATGTGCCGCTGTCCGTAAGGTCAAACGCCATGTGACCGTTGCCGACGGGGTCAGCGTCAATGGGGGTGATAAACTCGCCGTTTACTCGGTATACAATGCCGTTTGCCGCGTCTGCGGGAAGTTTGATTGACACTTGCGCGACATTTTCGCCTATGGTGTCAAAGGTAAATGCGCTGTATGCCTTGCCGCGGGCGGCAAGTGCTAAGCTGACGCTGTCAGAGGGACTTGCAGGAGTAATATCGGTGGGAGTTTTCGCCGATGAAATGACGGTATCAAACTTGCCCGCAACGCCTGCGTAGTACATCGAAGCCGCCGCCTTGTCCGAAACGCGGAGAATTGTCGGCGTGCTTACCGTAAGCGTATTGTTGTCCGAATTTGAAAGATAGAAACTCGTGTGAACCGTTCCCGACTCCCACTCAAACTCAAGCGAGTTCATCGTTGTGTCCTGCACACAGCCGTAGAACTTGCGAAGTGTGCAACTGTCCGTAAGTTTAACGCGTACATCGCCGACAGTCACTCCGTTGGGATATGCGCATGAGCCAAGGAGTACCGACACGTCCGCCGTGCCGCCTATGGTAATGTTGGATGTACCCGTATAAGTACCCAAAATGTTGTGCGAATACGGGATGATGTAAAGTTTTGAACCCGAAAGCACGGTAACATTTACATCGGCAGCGGTAGCCGCATTGGAATAGCCAAAGCCTTTGTCAAAGCCGCCGAGAATTACAAACGAGTTTGCCATCAGCGTGCCGTAAAGTTTATCGCCCGTGACGGTGACACCCTCTCCGAGTGTTACCGCGTGGTGCTGACCGACTATGCGATAGTAGTCGCCCGTTGCCTCGTCGTCTTCGGTGACAAGCGAAACAAAACTGATATTTTCAAACGCCGTATCGCCGTAGCATGCAAGGCGGCTTGCCTTGAACTGCCATGCCGCGTCGACGGTCTCGCGGTAATCTGTACCGTCAAATACAGATGTGAACGTAACTTTGCCGTCGTAATTTGTGCCGTAGTCGAAGTCCTCTTCCTGCGTGAAAGTGCCGCAGACAACTATAGTTGCGTCGTCTTTGGTGAGGTCGAGCGCGTTATGAGCTTTTGTAAGTGTGTTTACCGCGTTATCAGGAGAGGAACCGTCGCCGGTTCCTCCATCCTTTAAATATACAACATTGTCTGCGGCAGATACTGCAAAAAGCAGCATTGCCGACAAAGCCACGGTAAACAGAACAAATTTAATTACATTAAATATCTGTTTTCTCATGTGACCTCACTGACTTACATTCTTGTGTCAACGGTAACGAGTTCTACATCATAAATGTAAACAGAACTTGAACCCGTATTGAGAGTAATGTTATATTCGGTCTTGCCGTTCTTTGCAATTACGGGGATGTAAGTTGTGTTTGAACCGTCGGTCTTGGCAAGTCCTGTCTTGGACAGCGGAACCGCGCCGTAAATTGCACCGTCGAGGTTGATGTTAACATCGACGCGCTGACCCGTTGTATTTGCGAATGTAACCTTGAGGTAAACTTCCTTGGTCGTATTTGCATTTACCGCTACGCCGACCGCACCCTTGTAGAGGTTATCGGAAGCCGCATTGGTAATTGTTGCGGTACCTGCGGAAGTTTCGGTTGCCTTAACTACTTCAAACTCGTCTATAACGGCGTACTTGAAGTCGCTTGTTCCCTTGGGGATGCGGAAACCGACTTCCATGGTAGCAGCAGTTGCAGTGAAGATAAACTGACGCTTTGCGTACTTAGTCTGCTCGCTTACATTAGCGGATGCAACATCAGCGCCGCCTGCCTCTCTTACAAACATGGTAAGAGTAGTGGATGCGGGAACAGACGCAAACGCGGTAACTCTGTAGCTTTCGCCTGCAGTGAGACCGTTTACGGTTACATAAAGTTCGCTATCGGTTGCAGCGCTGCCGCCAACTCTTGCGGAGTATTCGCCCGCGTAGGTAGATACGGTGGTAACGTCAACGTTGCCCTTTGTCTTCATGCCTGCGGTATCGCCGCTCTCGAAATCGTTATAGTAATAAGTGTCGAGAACCTTGAGGTTGGACTTTGGAATGTAGTAATTGCCATTCTCAATTTTACCGCCGTTTTCAAGCAGGATGCTTTCGAAGTTTTCCTGATACATATCGAGGATGTCAGCCATCTTGATGCGCTCGGGCAGACCTACGCAGTGCATCCAGTATGCCTGCTTTTCCTGAGACGCAAGGTTTACAAGTGTGCCCTTGCCGTCCTGCCATACTTTTTCATTGATAACAGCCTTTGTCTCCTCGTCAACGCCTTCCCATCCGCATGCTACTGCGGCTACGGTAAGACCTACGGGGGTGGTGGAGTCGCCGCCGTGACCCGCGAGACCGATAATCTTACATGTTTCGTAGAAATCGCCCTCGCCGTAAAGCATACCGATGAGGATAAACGAGCAGTTTATGCCTGTTTCACCTGCGATGTTGGTCCAGTCGTAGTGCGCCTGACCGCAAAGCTTTTCAGCGTTTACAACAGCGCGTCTCCAGTCGTTCGGGTACTTTTCGTAGAGTTCAAATACGATGTCTACTACTCTGTAGGGCTGAGAATCCTTCGGGAAGAGGTCCTGAGCCTCGCGCATGAGAGCGGGGATGTCGTCCTCATAGTAAGCCATGGAAATAAGCGCGGTGAAATATCTGAGCCAGAGTGTAGGTTCGCGGTCGGAGGTGGTGCCGCCGAAGATTTCTGCCATGTCAAGTGCAACATTGGGCATACCTGCCGCGTCCATACCGAGGGTCTCGTTTGCGATATAGGGTTCGCCGTTTACATTGTACTCGTTGCCGAACTCGGTTGCGCCTACATACTGGGGCAGATAGTTATACTTTGAGAAGAGACCGTATGCGCCGTAGGAGCGGTGACCGCCGCCCATGTCGTATACGTTGTAGGTTATCCAGCCGTCTTTAATCTTCTTGGACGCGAAAGTACCGTATTCCTTGTACATATCGCGGAGAATGTACTGGTTAAGAACGTCGATGCTGAAGTCGTCGTCGTTCCAGACTTCCCAGATGCCTGCGGATTCGTTATACTTGTGTTTGTCCTCATGTACATTTCTTGAATTGTACTCGGCGTAAGGACCGTTGCAGAGTTCAAACCAGCTGTCTGCCATTGCAAGACGTGCTGTTCCGTCGGACGCCTGTGCGAACTCATAACCCGAAAGGAAACCGGTGAACTGTGCCATAAGACCTGCGAAGGTCTTGTCTTTGTACTCTTCAACAGAGATTACATGATAGCCGCTCTCGTCGAGGTCGGCAATGCCGCTCTTGTCGGGGGCGACCTTGGCGGTCTGTGCCTCGGTTACAGCCTTTGTGAGCTCGGAAGCGGTGAACACTCCTGCTTCTTCAAGGTTTGCATATACTCTGTCGCCATCCTTAGCGGTTGCAAAGAGGGTGTCCCACGAAGTGCGGAACGCGTCGCCGCGAGTGAATATGCTGCCATTTCCGTCAGCCTTGGACATGCGAACCTTGTTTGCAAGCGCGTAGGGGTTATTCCATACGAAGTCTCCGTCTTTGTCGCTGTAGCCTATAGCGCGGAGCATAAAGGTGAGGAACTGCATTTCGTCAACAACTCCGTCGGGGTCAAACTTGGTTGCGCTTCTGCCCGAGGTGATGTTGTTTGCGTATGCGTAGCCGACGTAGTTGTTTGCCCATGCGGGAACGTCGGTGAAAGGATGTGTATATGTGCCTGCCTTTACCTCGTCTTCAACACCGAGGAAACGGATGACCTGAACGACCGTCTGAATACGGGTGAGGTCGTCGCTAAGCCCGAAGTTTGTACCTGTGGTATCGTAACCTTGAGCGAGACCGAGGGTGTAGAGTCCGCGTGCCGCGCCGTAGTTGGTCTCAATTACGGGAGCCGCGGGGGTTACATAATCGGTGGTGTCAGCGGTGGTGGTAACGATGTTAAAGTTTGCCGCAACTTCAGCGTAATTTGTCTGTAACTTTACAGCGTCAGCCGCTTTAAGCACGGTCTTGTTTGCGATATTGATATCGGCATCGGGAGTAGCCGAGCAGTTCCACTCGAACTTGCCTATGGTGCCGCCGAGCCAGTTGAACTCGCAGGAGTTAACGTTTGTTATCTGAGTGCAGCCGTAGAAATTATTTACTACGGCGTTATCTTTTACGGTGATTTTTACATCGCCTACCGAAACGGTGTCGGGATATGCAGCGGAGCCGTGAAGCACGCTTACATTTGCAGTTCCGCCGACGGTAACGTTGGCAGTGCCCATATAATCGCCGAGCATTTCGCGGGAATAGGGGATGATGTAGAGTTTGGAACCCGAAAGAACGGTGATATTGGTATCGCTGTCATCGGTGTACGGATAGTCACCAACTCTGTGCTGGTATCCGCCGAGGATGCAGAAGGATTTTGCAACGGAATTGCCCGTCATGCCGTCGCCGCTCATTGTAACACCCTCACCTACGGTGACGGGGTTATGCTGGCCGATAACGAGAATGTTTGACTTGGTGCAGACAAAGTCCATGTTTTCAAACTTGGTTTCGCCATAGCAGACAAAGCGGTTGTTTGAGAACTGATAACTTGCGCCGCTCTTGCGGTAGTCGGTGCCGCCGTAAACGGAAGTGAATGTTACGGAACCCGTATAGTCCTTGCCGTAGTCAAAGTTGCCGCTCTGTGTAAATGTACCGCAGATAACAACGGTGCAATCCTTTGAAAGGTCGAGCGCGTCAAACGCGTCGGCGAGGTTGGAAAGCGCCTTGTCAGCGCTCGAGCCGTTGCCATTTCCGCCGTCCTTGACGTAGATAACGGTCTGGTTTGTGAGCGTGTCCTTTGCATCGGTCTTATCGTCCGCAATTTCGTTCATCTTGTCAAAGTTTGACGCGACGGTGGAGAAATTGGACTGTGCTTTTGCGGTGGGAGTTGCGTTGAGAGTGGTACCGTTTTTAATAGTGAGAAGTTTGCTTGCGGTGTTGGGACAGGTCCAGTAGAACTCGCCTACGGTGCCCGACTTCCATGTAAGCTCAACAGAGTTTACAGTGGTGTTGCTGGTACAGCCGTAAACCATATCAACATTTGCCTTACCCTCAATGGTAACCTTAACGTCGCCGCCTACCGCGCCGTCGGGACCTGCCATGGAAAGATGAAGAGTCTTTACATTGGCGCTGCCGCCTACAGTGATGTTTGCAGTACCGGTATAGTTAGAGTTTGCAACACTGCGAGAAAAAGGAACGATGTAAAGTGCCGAGCCCGAGAGAACGGTAATGTTTGCGTCCGCGTCGGAAGAGGCAGGAGGAGTGCTCTGACCGTTTTGGTAACCGCCGAGAATGCAGAAGGATTTTGCAATGGAGCCGCCTGTCATGCCGCTGCCGCTCATTGTAACGCCCTCGCCTATGGTGACGGGGTTAAACTGTCCGACAAGGAGCATGTTTGTGCCCGTGCAGACAAAGTCGAGATTTTCAAATCTTGTATCACCAAAGCAGACAAAGCGAACAGCTTTGAAGCTGTAGCTTGCACCCACGGTCTTGCGGTAGTCTACGCCGTCGTAAACGGAAGTAAATGTAACGCTTCCGTCATAGTCGCCGTCTTTCCATACCCATGTAGCAGACTGAGTATAGGCGCCGCAAATGACAACAGTGCAGTCTTTTGAAAGGTCAAGTGAGCTGTATGCCGTTGTAAGCGAGCTTGTTGCCTTATCGGGCGCGGTACCGTCGCCCTCTCCGCCGTCCATAACGTATGCAACGGTGTTGCCTGCCGCGCTGACGGCAACTGCAAACATAATTGCAAACGCAAGAACAAGTCCGAGCATTAAGCCAAAACGTTTTTTCATGTGTCCATCCTTTCTTTTTAGGCGAATTAACCTCGCAAAAAGCGAGGTTAATTCTATGGGTTTACTGTGCCGTGTTCATCGAGAAATACTGGTTAAGGGTAGCAACCTGATTTTCAGCCTGAGGACGGTAGGTCTCGTAAATATTTACAAGCGAGTTACCGGTTCTGTAAATCGAAGTGAGCTGTTCCTTATATGTACCGATGTTGTAGTAGATACCCACATCGTATACGAGATTGTCGAAGATGATATCAAGCATTGCGGAGCTTTCGGAGTCGCGTACATACTGACCGTTGAGGGTCTTGTCATAGTATGCGGGGGTGAGAAGTTCCTTGCCCTTGTATGCAAGTTCTTCAATGATAACGCCGCTGCGCTTTATATTCGCCGATGTGATCGGGATGCAGAAGAACTGCGAGTGCCATGCGGAAACGAGGTTACCGTAGCTTTCCTGTGTCTCATCAAACTTAGGATAAGGAATGATACCGAAGTCGTTTTCGATGTCGCGGAGATTATCCATGTAGAAGAGAGTGTGGGAATAGAACAGAACCTGATTGTTATTGAACATGCTGATACGGTCATCAGCGGTAACGGCGTCAACATTCTGATAGTTGAGTACGGTTGACGACTTTATAAGGTCGAGATAGCGCGAATAGAGGTTATCCACACGCTCACTGTAGAATGTAAGTTCGATGCCGCCTTTGTCGTTGATGGTTGCGATACGCTCCTGCGCCGCGGAAAGGATAGCAAGGTGAGTATCGGTGGGAGTGATAAGACCGTATGAGTCTCTTTCGTCAAACGCACCGTCCTGATTTTCGTCAGCGCCGACGCCCTTAACCATGGAAGAAAACTTTTCAAAAGTCCACTTGTTCTCGTTTACAAGGTCGTAAGGATTGTCGAGGCCGTACTCCTCTACCATGCTCTTGCTGAAGAACATTACATATGTAGCACGGTTATCGGCAACGGAGATATCACCCGTGGTGTAATACATAGCGCCGTTCATCGAAAGGTCTTCGTTTGCCTTCTGGTCCCAGTAATCCTTTGAAAGATTGATGTAAGGAATGGAGTTGAGATCCCAAAGGAGACCGTTGTATGCGAGGGTAGCAACGTCGTAAGTACCGACCATTGCCGCATCATAGGTGCTCTGACCTGCGATATAGTCATTGTACAGTGCCTTGAAGCCGTCGCCGCTGCCCATTGCAG
Organism: Clostridia bacterium; assembly: GCA_017461475.1. Lineage (GTDB taxonomy): Bacteria > Bacillota > Clostridia > Oscillospirales > CAG-272 > UMGS902. The sequence continues at coordinate 12,613 of JAFTXX010000044.1, read as the reverse complement.
AAGAATACTTTACGATATCCTTGGTGGTGATATCGGCGTCATACTTCTGCTTGATGTACTGGTTGCGGCGGTAGATAGCGGTTTCAACAACCGTTGTATCGGTTTCGTCTGCCGCAAAGTCGTTCCATGTCCAGTTACCGCTGACAAGAATATGGAAGTCGCCGGAAAGGTCGCCGAGAGTATCGGCGGCGGGAAGGTCGGGAGTGTTCTGGTCGTTTGTAACGGCGATGCTGTTATCCGTCTCGGATGTATCGTCCGGAACTTCTTCCGTCTCACCGCAGGCAGCAAAGGAAATGAGAGTTAAAGCCGCAAGAAGGAAAGCCAAAAATCTTTTCATATTTTTCTGCCTTTCGTTATTTTATTTGTTGTATTCGTTTGCGTCAAATACGTCAAAGCGGAGAGAATCAGCCGCAAGAGTTACGCCGCATGCCTCAGCCTCATTTTCGGAAGCATTGTAGAGAACACGGAGAACCTTGGTCTTGTCTGCGTTGTAGAACTCACCGCGCTTAATATAATAAGGAAGCTTTGTGGTGTCGATAACGGTGAAGAGACCGTCGAAGTAGAACTCGGAATACTGGTTAAGGTAATCGGCGTATTCCTTGACCATTGCAGAGTAACCCTCGTCGCAGCCGATGTCGCGGCGGCAAACGTAAAGTTCGCAGTCAAGACGTACACCTGTGGTAAGAGCAGCTCTCATCTGCTTGGGAGATGCGCCCTCGGAGTCGCGGATACCGCGTTCGGTGGTGATAACTTCAGGGAATGTGTAGCGGAAGAGTGCCGGGAACTGGTTGCTCTTGATCTTGAAGTCAACGTTTACAAGACCGTGGATGAACTGGGTGTATGCAGCGGCAACGTCGGTTACAACCTCGCCTGCAAATACCTTGTCAGCCTCGTCGCAATATTCAACAGCGGACTGGAAGAACTTGCGGTGGCCTACCCACTCCTCGTCAACACGTGCGCCGTGCTCGTGGCGGTCGTTGAAGCAAGGCTGATAAGGACAGCCGCAGAAGCAGTCTGCAAATACGCAGTCTGCACCCATGTCGCCCATCATCTTAAGCTGAGAGAGAACCTGGTTTCTCCAGCGCTCTGTACCTGAGCAGCAGATGGGGAACTGATGCGAACCGTAGGTTGCGCGGAATTCGCCGCGACCGGGATATACGAATGCAGGACGGATCTCGTTGCCGTTGATGTCGATAATTTTAACTTCGTCGCCGAATTCCTTGTAGTAGGGGTTCTTGGGGTCGAGGAAGTGACAGTTGCACTCGAGAATGATGTGACCGCCCATGTCCTGTACCTTCTTGATGTTGTCTGCAAGGTCCTTGAACGCGCCAGGATAGGGTTCCTGATATGTAGGATAGTTGCGGTCCATGCCTTCCTTCCACCATGCGAAGAGGAAGATGGTGTGAATACCGCGCTTTGCGCCTTCCTCATAAACCTTGGGAAGGTCGGATGCCTTGTAGTAGTCCTCGCCGTACTGAGAACGCATAATGATTCTCTGCCAGCCTGTCATGTTCTTGACCCAGTCATGCTTCTTGGTTACCTTGAAGAATGCCTTGTCTGCCCATGCGCGGTAGAAGTCTGCACCGGCTCTCCAGTCGCCGTCAAGAATACCGATAACCGTGGGAGGAAGCTCAAGCTCTTCACCGGGGCGAGCCATCGGGAAGTGGTCGATACCAACCATGAGGTTGAGAGGATTGGAATGAATACGCTGCTTAGCAGTCATAAAGCAGTGACGTGCCTTAGGGTCATGTCTGCCGACATAGAGGAAGTGATTCTGGGACTCAACGCCGAACCAACCCATGGTTGCTCTGGGGTAATGATAGTGCCAGAAAACTTCATACTCGTCATGCTGATACCAAACGGAAGTCATGTCCTTGAGGAACTTCCAGGGGTTTTCAACTCTGGTGCCGAGACCGTTGGGGAAGTAAATAATGTCTTCATTCTTCTCGCCGTAGAGTTCATTGAAGTCTGCAAGGGGGCAGAAGCACTCGTTGATGCGAACGTCCTTTGTGTTGTTCTTTACCGCAGGGGTAAACTTCAACATGCCGTCCTCAACTTCAACGGTAACGGTAAACTTTACATCATAAGTATCGCCGTACTCGCTGACAAGCTTATCATATGTAATAACGAGCTTGTCGCCTACCATCTTTGCAACACCGGTCTGCTTGTGAGACATAACGGGAATCTCGGTGCGGAGACCGTCATCGAGAATGATACGGAAATAATCCGAAGTGCGAACCGCCGCATCCTCTTTGCCGGTAATAATGAAACCTGCATTTTCGCCGTTTTCATCAATTGCGAACTGTAAATTCTTAGTCTGAAGTAACATAATACACGCATCCTTTGTCATAATTGTCAAAAATCTTCAGGTGGCTGAAAGATTTTTGCTGAGTTTTTACAACTCCATTATAATGCCGCTCCGCATTTGCCGCAATACACTATGATGTTGAATTGTTTCAAAATGTGAAACCAAACGTAAAAATCCTATTGCATTTCAAAATGAACGATATATAATAAAACCAAAAGAAATAAAATGAGGGAGAAAAACACCGTGTTAGCATATGATTTTTCAAAATTGCCGTTTGTAAGCATGACCGGCAGAGTAAATGAAAAAATAGGATGGAGCCACAACGGGCGCAGTATGCCCGTCAATCTTCTTGTCTTTTTTCACAGAGGAACATGCCGCTTTAAAATCAACGGTAAGGACTACAGTTACAAGAAAGGCGACATAGCGCTCGTCCCCGCAAACACAATGTACTCCCCCTCCACGCAGGAAACCTGCGAATACACTTTCTTCCACTTTGACGGCAATCTGTTTGAGTGCGAAAAAAGCGCCGACGAGATAGTCCCGTTTGACGAGGTTCCCTACGGCAGACCTATATACGGTCACACAAAGCAACTTGAAAGCGACGCGACGATGCTCCTGTTTGACCACAAGATAGTGCTTGGCTCGCAGGCACAGAATGTCGAGGCGCTTGTAAGAAAGTGCATGAGCACGCGTTTGAATTATGAAAGCAAACAGCAACTTCTGCTTGCCATTCAGTTTTCGGAGATAATGTTCTACATTTCGCAGAGTTTCTGCGAGCGTTTCCGCTCCGAAAACACACTTCCCCCTCAGGTAAACAAAATTCTCGTATACATAAAAGAAAACTACACCGGACTTATCACTCTTGACGATATCTGCAAAAACATGGATATGTCAAAGCAATACTGCATGCGCGTTTTCAAAAAGCATATGCACACAACGATAAACGACTACATCCTCGACATGCGCATGCGCCACGCGGCGTATCTGTTGTCGGCAACGGCAATGAACGTAAGCCAGACCGCCGACTACCTCGGCTTTTCAAGCACAAGCTACTTCTCAAGAGTTTTCAAAAAATACTACGGCATAGCGCCGTCGGAATACACGGAATAAAAAAAGAGCCTTTGGCTCTTTTTTTATTAGTGATGCAGCAGCTATGCCGCTATGATGTTTGCGCAAAGCGCAAATGATGCTTTGCCTACGGCAAAATGATGTGTGGCGCATAGCGACACATTTCGGTTGGTTTTCGCGTCGATGACGCGAAAACCTTCATTATCTATTATCTTTTATCTATTATCTTCATTCCACAACTATTATTCTCACCTGCGCACCCGTTTCAAGTGTGCGGTCGTAGTAGGCGGTCATTTTAAGCTCGGAAGACAGTGCGAGCAACAGTCCGCCCTCGCCGCTGTACCATTTGTCTGTGGTGGCTACGTAAACTTTTACGTTATCGCTGACGGGGATTGAGGTGCTCTCTGCCGTCATATACCACTCATCGTCCTCATTAAGGAAAAAATCTGTGACTGCGGGGGTGATGGCGGTGGGACGCACAATGGAAGAAACCTTGACATGGTTTTTGCTGTAGGTTGCAAGCGCAATTCCGCCGTAGCCGCTTGCACTTGAGATGGTATTTACATACTTCTGACTTTCATTCGGATATTCATCGTTTGTTACGGTCATGGCTTTGACAAATACCGCGCCGCCCTGGCTTATGGATACGCCTTCTTCTTCCTTGTAACCGGTGAGATAACCGTATTCGTAGTAGTTACCGGTAACGTTTGAAAGAACAAGGATATCTATCTGACCCAAGCGGTTTGTGTGATAGAAGGAAACATAGGTATAATCAAGCGTGTCCGTCCAATATATCTCGGAAAGGTCGGTTGAACTTGCGGCGTACTCACCGTCAAGGCTGTAGACATAGCCGCTTCCGCTCCACTCATAAATTGCGCATCCGGGCGCTATCGGCACGCCGCCGACTGTGTTTGCCGCAACATCGACAGCATCAGCTACCTTGACCTTGCCTTTTACGGCTGAGCATGTGACTCTGTCAGCATCCGAGGCATCTACCTTTACTATAGTTCCGTTGAGAGTAAATGTCGCGGAAATGTCATCGGGCTTTATCACATGCCCGCTTGAGCAAAGAGTGATAGAATTTCCGTCGGTGGAAAGTATGCCGTACATTTCATCAAAAACAACATCCGCGGAATACGCTGCTGCAACATCGCCGTTGTCGGTGAGGAGAAGCGTTACGTAGTCGCCGAGCTTGAAGCCCTGCAAGGTATCCCATGCGCACTGCAGGACATCTATTTCACAACCGAGAACGGACACTTTTTTTGCCGCGCTTACCGAGGGGGATGCCGACTGAATATATCCGGTTATTTTGCGGTCGCTGACGCGAAGTGTGTTTGTCATGTTATCATAGTAAGCAACATCGTACACGGCAAGTGACTCAGCGTTGGTAAGCGTGCCGTTTTTTACAATATAATATGTATCGTCCGTAATACCGAGCGCATCCTCAAAGTCGAAAGCGGGTGCGTCCGAAGATGCAACCGCCACTTCTGCCGTAGACGGGTCTGTACCTGTGGTGAGATATATATACAGAATACTGCCATCATCATTGTAATAAAAACGTGCCGCGAGATTTGAGTGAGAGTTTACTTTTACATAACCCGTGGTATTATAAGTGTAGATACTGCCGTCACTTATTACGCCTACCGAGCCGTCGATTTTGTAAGTGTTGCCGAAACTGTCTGTGATGCCGGAAATCTTTGCGGAGCTTACGATGATATCGGTATAATCGTTATCGTCGGAAATGAATCCGACTACTTCTCTGTCGCTGTTAAGGAGCAACGTTCCAAGCTCGCCGACGTATTTATCGAGGACTGCGTTTTCCTGGTAATAATACTTCATCGACGCACTTGTATTGTCAATCACACAGGCGTAAAGGTCACCTGTAGTGGTACTTGAAACTTTATTGTCAAGTATTATCGCGGTAACAGAGGAAGTCGCGCCGATAACGGTGTAATAATAATCGTTTGTCGCACCCTTTGCCTTTGTCATAAGGGTGTTGTAAAGGATTATTGCCGCGTCGCCGCGGGTAACCTTATCGTTTGCGGTAAGATTAACGTTTTCGTTAAGCTCTAGCTTTGACGCATAGGTCACATAATCGGCGGGCCACACCTTGCCTACCTCGCTGTCGGTGTAACCGAGCAGACGTATAAGCATGGTGACAAACTGACCGTATGTCATTTCATCGTCGGGGCCGAACTTGCCGTTGCCGTAGCCTGCGATGATTCCCTCTCTGTACGCAAGATTAACATATCCCGCGTACCACGATGATCTTTTCACGTCGGTGAAAAGGCTGAGATTTTTGTAGCTTTCAACCGAATCGTCAAGGTCCATGGTTCTTATCATCATAGCGCACACCTGCGCGCGGGTGAGAATGAGGTTTGGGCTGTACTTTGTCGCACTTGTTCCCGCAACAATGCCGAGACTTTCGAGAGTGGCAACCGCTTCCTCGGTAACCTCGTCCTCGATATCGGTAAATGCCGCCGTGCCTATGCAAAATACGGATATTACCGTGCAGACGGTTAAAATTAAGGTTAAAATTTTCTTCATAATATTATACTCCATTTTTTAATCGTGTCTGAGCGCGTCTATGGGATTAAGCCTTGCCGCTTTTCTCGCGGGAAGATAGCCAAACACGATACCGATAAGTGCAGACGCACCGAAAGCAACGATAATCGACATTGTAGAGGGTACTACGTTGAGAGTTTCACCGAGCATCTGGGTTATAACCTTAGTCGCAAGGCTTGACAGACCGTATCCGCAAAGTATACCTATTATACCGCCTATGGCGCTGGTGACAGCCGCTTCGATAACAAACTGTGTAAGAATATAGCGTTCCTTTGCGCCAAGAGCCTTTCTGATACCTATCTCTCTTGTACGCTCGGAAACCGAAACAAGCATGATGTTCATAATTCCGATACCGCCGACAACAAGCGAAATCGCCGCGATAAACGTGAGCACCAGAACCACAAGGTCTATCATCTCGGTCATCATATCAAGCAAGGTCGACAAAGTAGTAACAGAATACGCGTCGTCGGTTCGGAAAATCTCATAGAGTTCGTCCTCGATAATTTCTTTGCCCGCGTCTACAAGGTCGTCGGAATCCGTGGTAACAAGGTATGTGGACGCACTTCCCGCATAGGAAAGTCTTGCCGCGGTGGAATACGGGATGTAGACCGCGTCGTCACTGCCGCCCTCGTCTATCTCATCGTCAATCTGATCAAGCACGCCGACTACGGTAAACACTTTGCCGCCGATGCGAAGAGTGTCTCCTAGAGCCTGCCCGTCAAAGAGTACCTCATCGACATAACATCCCACAACGCACACATTCTCGCGCTTTTCCATATCCATATAGCGCAACTCGCGCCCCGCGGCAACTTCATAATCATAGATGTCGAAATACTCTTCGCCGACTCCCGTGGCAGAGGTACGGCTGTATGTGTCACTGCCTATCTTCACCGAGCTTCTCATGGAAACAGTGGGCGAAACGTGGTCAAACCAGTCGGGGTAATCCTCAATGATTTCGTATATATCATCCTCGGTGACGGTCTTCGACGAGCCCGAGCCGGTTACCGAAACGGTAATGACATTTGTACCTATGCTCGAAAAAGCGTCGGTGATATAGTTCTCCATACCGTTGCCGAGACCGACAATGACCATGACCGCCGCGATACCTATGATGATACCGAGCATGGTGAGGAAAGAGCGCATTTTGCTGTTCCATATGTTGGACAGCGCAAGGGAAAAACTTTCTGTCAGTTTCATGCGCCGACACCTCCCACATGTTCGTCCTTAAACGCGTCAGCCGTAGGACCGTCGTAAATAACCTTGCCGTCGGCGAGGCGGATAATGCGCTCCGCCGTTGCGGCAATGGAGTTGTCATGCGTGATAAGCACAACGGTATTTCCCTGCTTGTGAAGGTCCTGAAGCATTGCAAGCACCTCGCGGCTGGTGCGCGAGTCAAGCGCGCCCGTAGGCTCGTCGGCAAGTATCACCGACGGGTGATTGGAAAGCGCGCGCGCTATGGAAACACGCTGTTGCTGACCGCCAGAAAGCTGGCTGGGTTTATTGCGGAGCTTGTCGCCGAGTCCGACCATTTCAAGCTTTTCTTTAGCAATCTTGCGGCGCTCGCTTTTGGAAACTCCCGCATACATCAGCGGAACTTCCACATTTTCAAGCAGATTGAGTTTGGGGAGCAGATTGTACTGCTGGAATATAAATCCGAGCTTTTCATTTCGTATCTCGGAGAGTTCGTTTTTGTCCATCTGACCGACGTCGCGGCCGTCGAGCAGATAAGTGCCCGAGGTGGGGACATCGAGACAGCCGATAATGTTCATGCAGGTGGATTTACCCGAGCCGGATTTACCGACTATTGCGACAAACTCGTTTTCGTATATCGTAAATGAAATGTTATCAGCCGCGCGGACTATGTCATCGCCCATGTAATAGGTCTTGCACACAGAGCGAAATTCAACGAGCGGTGTTTTCATCAGAAGCCGCCTCCGAACCCGCCGCTTTGACGGTTGCCGCTCGGCATGCCGCCCATCTGCATACCGCCCATGTTGCCCATCATCATACCGAAGTTATTGTTTGATGTGGTAACGGTTTTCGGAATGTATGCAACGGTGTCGCCTTCTTCAAGGCCGGAGATAATTTCCACATAGTCCTCGTCGGACATACCGATTTCAACGGTTACATACTCGTAGCCCTCGGGCAGACCGTTTGAGGATGTAACAGTACCGCTTGCATTGGCAGTACCCATACCTACAGGTCTTGACATGCCTTCGGGAATTTCGCCGTCCATTCCTTCAGGTCTTGGCATGCCTTCGGGAATTTCACCGTCCATTCCTTCAGGTCTTGACATGCCTTCGGGAATTTCACCCGTCATTTCAGGCATCGTTTCGGCTGTTACATCAGCCGCGGCGGTGTTTGCTCTCTTAACAAGAACGCGGTTGTTGCGCTCTACAGCGTCAACGGGTATGGTAAGTACGTCAAGCGCCTCGTCAACTGTTATTACTATATCTACATTCATACCGGGGAGCAGTCCGTCGATATCATCTATGCGAATTTCTACGGGATAGGTGGTAACGCCGCCCGAGGTGGTACCGTTTACGCCTACACGGGTAACAACACCCTCAAATTCGACATTTTCAACCGCATCTGCGGTAACAGTAGCACTCTGACCTACCTCTACCGAGCTTATGTCAAGCTCGTCGACTGCAAGCTCTACGGTGAGATACGACATATCGTAAATCATGCAGAGAGTGGAACCGCCGTCCGCACTCTCGCCGGCTTTGAGAACCTTTCTTACAACAGTTCCGTCAATAGGTGCGGTAATATTGTAATTGTCTATAGACTCGTTGATGTCGTCAAGCGAACGCTGTGCGTCCTCGATTGCATCAAGGGCGTTTTCGATTTCATCCTCGAGATTTTCGCCGTCAAACTCGATAAGGGTCATGCCTGCGGTTACAACGTCACCGTTTGAAGCGTTTACCTTTAAAACATCGCCCGAAATATTTGAGCGCACGACCTTTGTGGCGCTGGCTTCAAAGCCCTCAATGGATGTAATGGACGGATAAATGTCACCCGCAAGCCATGTGGTAGCATCGGCACCGATGCTGAGCGAGCCGGGGTTTTGCACCTCAATTGTTACCGCAAAGCAGGTAACGCCCGTCTCGGAAGAACGGGTGAGGTCGGATACCTCGGAAACTTTGCCGCCAAGATTTAACATCTGTGCGGGAACAGAAACGGTAGCGTTCATTCCCACATAAATTTTATCCTTGTATTCAAGGCTGTAATACTCGGTAATCTTAAGAGTGGAAATATTCTTGAGGGTAAATACAGCGGAATTTTTATTCACGGTGTCGCCCTCTTCGACGGTAAGTCCGCTTACAACACCGCTGATAGGCGCAGTGATGATAAGGTCGGCTCTGTCGGCAACCTTTTCCTCATATGCCTCTTTGGCATCTGCCAAAGCTTCCTCGGCTTTTTCAAGGTTGGTATCCATGTCGGAGCTGTCTATCACATAAAGTATATCGTCCTTTTTAACGGTATCGCCCTCGGAAAAAGTATCGCGGATGATATCGCCGCTTACTCTGGCAGATACGGTATATGAGTTTGCGGAAGCAAGCGTTCCGCTGCCCGAAAGCTGTTCAACAATGTCGCGGCGCTCAACCGCGGCAACGGTATAAGTAGTACCTTCGTTTGCTACGGTTTCGGTGCCGAAGAAATGCTTGTATGCAAAAAATGCAGCTACAGCAACAGCAGCGAGAATTACAACTATTTTTAAGATAGTTTTAGTTATCTTCTTGCGTTTGCGGCGCTTTGCCGCTTTCAGTTCTGCCGCCGCCTTTGCTTCTTCGGCGGTTTCAACTTTTTTCTTTGCCATGTCAATCTCCTTACAGTTTATTTACGCAGTTTTGCTTTACCTGTCAATCGTATTCATTATACCTATGAACAACTTTAGAAAACAGTCATTACATGTAAAAATTTTGTGAAGTTTACATGAACTGCAAACAAAAAATACGATGCTCATTGAAACCGAGGACACAAAAGTGATATTCCGCGCTAACGCTTGGAGTGATATTTTCCTTTCGGAAAGTGATATTGCAAACTTCGTTTGCAGTGATATTATATTCGTCTCAAAACTCGGCGTAGCCGAATATCACACGGCAAAGCCGTATATCACTGCGCAGCAATATCACTCGCCGCAGGCGAATATAACTGAGGCACACTTCATTCGAAGTGTGCCTCTACGGCGGGATTTGGGGTTTGTTATTCTTTTACCGCTTTGCGTATCCGCTCGGTTATCATCTCAAGCGCAACAAGATTTTTGCCGCCCTCGGGTACTATAATGTCGGCACGCCGACGGCTCGGCTCAACATATCTTTCGTGCATGGGCTTTACCGTGCCGAGATACTGCATAATAACAGAGTCAAGGTCTCGTCCGCGGTCGGCTACATCGCGCATAATGCGTCTGATAAGGCGCACATCCGCATCGGTGTCAACAAAAATTTTCACATCAAAAAGGTCGCAAAGCTCCGCGCTTGCGAAAATCAGTATGCCCTCGACAATTACAACTTTTTTGGGTTCAATGCGCACAGTCTCGTCACTGCGATTGTGCAAAGTGTAGTCATACACGGGGCAGTCAACCGCATGACCGTCGCGAAGCTGCAAAAGATGACAGCGCAAAAGCTCGTTGTCAAACGCCGCGGGTTCGTCATAATTAAGCTTACACCGTTCCTCATAGCTAAGCCTGTCATGGCGCTTGTAGTAGTTGTCGTGGCAGACAATGCAAACAGCGTCGCCAAACTCGGAGGCAAGCCTGTCGGCAAGCGTAGTCTTACCGCTTCCGCTTCCACCCGCAATACCTATAATCAAAACGTCGGACATCATATCACCTCTTACCGCTTTTTATTTCATTATATAATGTTCGGGGCGATTTGGCAAGAATTTTATAAAATTGTGTCCTCGTTTTCCTCAACCGCATTAAGGGCAGCCTCGGCCGTAGCTTTGACCGCTTTCGCGTCGATGTAACCCTCAGCGGCAAGATAGCCGATAACCGAAGCGATAACCGCCGCAACTCCCTCGGTGGTACTGCCGCTTACAATAAGCGCAATACCGCTCGCAATGCCCGCCGCCGCAACCAAAAATTTACGGCTTGTCAATTTCTCTTTCAACGTTTTCATATGTAGTTCCTTTCTTTGTGTTGTCTTCAACGGCGGATTTTATCATATATCCGATAACACCGCCCGTCATCGGTATGCCGACACAAGTCACAAGGTCGCCCGTGTTCACCGCCATGTCCCCGCGAATAAGTTGCACCGCAACCACCACCGCGCACACCAGTGCGGCGATGAACCACAGCACAATCATCGCACAAAGACACTTCTTGGAGAAGCGCACGAAAGACTTTTTCTTCGGTTTCTTTTTCTTAAACGATATCTTTATCATAGTTCTCCTTTTTGGTAAATTAATGTTTATGGAAGATACAAACATCTCCCCGCAAGATCCTTCACTTCGCCCATACTCGCAAAGCGAGTATGGCAGGAACCTTCGGTTCCTTGTGCTCCGTTCGAGGATGACAAGCGGGGGTTGTTACAATGCTATAAAATAAGCCTTTTTTAGCACTCTGTTTAATCCCGCCCTTGTCATCCTTGAGCGCAAGCGAAGGATCTCGGGCGGAGATGTTTGTAACATAAACATTAACCTACCTCACAGCCTCCGCGACATTGTGGATGAAATCCTCGAGATACTGCACCTGCGCTGTTTTTTGCTTCCAGTACATCGGGCTGTTGATGATACCTTTCTTCACGAGCACGTCGAGGTCGCGCTCAAGACTCGAACGCGTGTATGTACCCACCGCATTGGCGATACCAAGCACCGTCTCGGGCGAAAACTTCGTCTTGCCGTCGCTCCCTCGCACCTCGAAATGCAGATGTGCACCAAACGAATAACCCGTACTGCCCATAACACCAAGCTTGTCGCCTGCTTTGACTGTCTGCCCCTTTTCAACCGCGCGGCTTGCCATGTGGCAATAGTAGTGGTACTGCCCCGCGTGGGTCTTGATGCAGACATAGTTACCCCACTGCCACGTAAGATTAGACTTGTCTGTGACAATGCGCGACTGCACCACCGTGCCGCCCTCGACGGCAACGATATCCCACGAACCAACGCCGACCATGTCATAGCCGCCGTGATTTTCAGTCTTGCCGCCCAGCGTTCGCATACCAAAGCGCGATGTCACCTTTACGCTGTCGCAGTTAAACGGAATTATCATAAATGCCCCTCCATTCTGTGCTCATCGTGGAAGCCCTCAAGCACCGTTACGCGCTTGTCAAGCGCGTCAATTTCCTCTCCGTGCTTGCTTATGCGCTTTTCGTTCATAGCCATGCTGCTGTTGAGCGTGTCAATTGAGCAGTTGAGCTTGGTAATACTCGTGTTGAGCTTTATTATTGGGGTCATTACGCTTATTCCGAAACCGACAAGCGCAATGAGTCCGACTACAATTTCCCATGTCACAAAGCTTCGCCCTCGCTCTCTGCCATAAGTGTCTTGTACTCTTCTTCGCTTATCTCACGGTACGCGCCAGCATCCGCATCCTCGGCAAGGTATATCACCCTGCCGTAGTTTTCACCGTCGGTCAGCACCATACCCTCATCGGCTATAAGTACATTTCTTTTCTGCATACTTTCCCCTCCTTAATCTAAAGTAAATGTCCAGTTCGGCTTCGTTGCAATA
>JAFTXX010000043.1 GCA_017461475.1 Clostridia bacterium | reverse complement strand
GCTCCGTTCGAGGATGACAAGGCGACACAAGCTGCCTTCTTATTTGGCTATAGGTTCCGTCGCCTTTTGACCGCGCCTTCGGCGGGTCGTTAAATATGTGCTATGGGAAACACGGGGGTTGTTGCAATGCGATAAAATAAGCCTTTTTCAGCACTCTGCTTAATCCCGCCCTTGTCATCTTGAGCGTAGCGTAGCGAAGTCGAAACCCGTAGGGCTACGGCGTAGCCGTCGGATCTCGGGCGGAGATGGCAGTAACATAACCATCACTTCACACAAAAAAGGAGAATTACTATGGAAGCAAAAAAGGTATTGGTACTCGGCGGTACGGGTGCGATGGGCGTTTATGTCGTTCCCGAACTTTTGAAACTCGGCTACAAGGTGGATGTTCTTTCGCTTGACGCACGCGAAAGCGACAATCCTAACCTCAGATATTTCCAGGTTGCAAACGCAAAGGTCGAGGACACTATCCGTCCTTTTCTCGAAGAGGGTCACTATGACGGCATCGTAGACTTTATGCTCTATACCACAAAGACTTTCACTACGCGTCACAAACTCCTGCTTGACAACTGCAAGCACTACATCTATCTTTCTTCCTACCGCGTTTACGCCGACGAACAGCACCCCATTACCGAAAGCGCACCTCAACTTTTAGATGTTTCGACAGACACCGAAATGCTTGAAACCGATACATATGCGCTTGCAAAGGCGCGTCAGGAAGACATTCTTGAGAATTCTTCCTACACAAACTGGACTGCAATTCGCCCTGCAATCACATTTTCCAAGTTCCGCTATCAACTTGTAACTCTCGAAGCGGGCGTTATTGTGCGCCGCGCACTTGCGGGCAAAAAAGTTCTTCTCCCCGAGGGCGCAATGAAAGCGCAGGCAACAATGACATGGGGCGGGGACGTTGCAAAAATGATTGTCCGCCTGCTCTTCAACGAAAAGGCAATGCGCGAGCATTACACCGTTTCCACATCCGAGCACAACACATGGGAGACCGTCGCTTCCTATTATCACGACCTCATCGGCCTTGAATACGAAGTGATTCCCACCGACGACTTCCTCCGTCTCGTCAACCCCGACGACCCCTTCCGCGGCCCCCGTTGGCAACTCGAGTACGACAGAATGTACGACCGCATCGTCGACAACTCAAAAATGCTCGAGGCGACAGGTCTCAAGCAGTCCGACTTTTCCACCGTCCGCGACGCACTCGCCCGCGAACTTGCCGCACTCCCCAAAGACACCGTCTGGCCCAACGACCAAGACCTCTGCGACAGAATGGACGAATACATCAAACAGCACAACCTGTAATAAAAAAGCAATCGCTCTATGCGATTGCTTTTTTATTAAATTCTCCGCAATTTGCCAAAGGCAAATTGCTACCTTAACCTGCCGCAAAAGCGGCAGATTTCACCGACGCGAAGCGTCGATTTCACCCGCCCGCAGGCGGATTTAACAAATCCCGCAGGGATTTATTTCACTGATTACGCAAAGCGTAATCAAAACGCCCATTCGCCGTTTTTGAATATCTGCACCTGTTTGCCGTCGCGGGTGGTGGCAACGATGTCGAGGGTGTCACAGCCTATCATAAAGTCCTCGTGGATGATAGAGTCGTTGACGCCCATTGATTTCTGCTCCTCGAATGTGTATTTGTCGTAGTCGCGCAGGGTGTTGGTAAATCCTCTGCCGAGGGCAAGGTGGCAAGCGGCATTTTCGTCGAACAGGGTGTTGTAGAACAAAAATCCGAGTTTATTAATCGGGGAAGATGTGGGGACAAGCGCAACTTCGCCGAGGTAGGACGCGCCCTCGTCCATTTCGATGATGGTTTTCAGCAGTTCCTCATTCTTTTCGGCTTTCACTTCGACTACCTTGCCGTTTTCAAATTTTACGGAGAAGTTTTCGATAAGCTGACCGTTGTAGGAAAGCGGTTTTGTGGAGTATACAATGCCGTCGGCTCTGCCGCGCATCGGGCTTGTGAACACTTCCTCGGACGGGATGTTCGCTTCAAACATTTCGCCCTTGCCCTGCGTCTCCTCGCTTGCGCCGCAGAAAAGCGCCTCGGGGTTAAGGCCTACGGTGAAGTCGGTGCCGTTTGCCGCGGTGTAGTGCAGAGTGTCAATGCCGAGGTCGTTTAAGTAGCGGCAACGCGCTTTGAGGTCGTCGTTGTGTTCTTCCCATGCTTTAATGGGGTCGTCTCCGTCGGCGCGGGACGCATAGAGAATAGCTTCCCACAGTTTTTCAACCGCCGCCGCGGGGGTGAGGTCGGGGAAGAGTTTCTTTGCCCACTTCTTGCCGGGGATTGCCGCGATGCACCATTTGTATTTGTTTTCCATTTGGTCGCGGAGCGGCTTTAATATCTTGGAGCGTGCCTGTATGCCTTTTGCGTATTTTGCATAGTTGATGCCGTTAAGTCCGTCTGGGTCGGAGCTTTCAAGCCAGATTCGCGCGGGAAGGCGGTCTACATAATGCTCAAAACGCTTGATCTCCCAGTCCTCAACGGTGGAAAGCGTCTTTTGCGAGCGGTGGCGGACATGCAGTTTTTCAAGCGGCTGATGCGTCCACTCAACGGTGACTTTTCTCGCGCCCGCCTTGTAGCACGCGTCAACCACGTACTCCACAAACTTAGGCTGGTCAAGTTCCGCCATGACAATGACGTCGTCGCCCTTCTGAATGTTTACTCCCGCGCGGGCAATAAGCTCCGCGTATTTTTTTAATGTTGTTACTTTCATAATAGTTACCTCGTTATAGATTGTGGGGAACTTTTTGAAAAAAGTTCCCCACACCCCTCTCAAAAACTTTTATGAAAAGTATATTAATCTATGAAATACTGTAGGGGCGATTAGTAATCGCCCGTTTGTAAAACATTTAATCACGGCTATTCGGGCGATTACTAATCGCCCCTACGAAAAGCAAAGTGCTAATTAATATAATTTTTAAAATTTTTTGAAAGGGTGCGGGAAAACTTTTTTATAAAAAAGTTTTCCCGTATATTATTTCTTACTTGTCGAGCCAAATCCGCCTTCGCGGACTCCGTCGGCGTCGTCGTCAAAGGTTATGCCGTACTCGACGAAAATGCCTTGCGCAAAGCTGTCGCCGGCGCGAAGGGTTACGGTTTTACCCTCGTTTGAATCGTTTGTGATTTTCACAAAGATGTGGCCTTCGTTTGCGGCGTTATAGTAGTCGCTGTCTATGATACCGACGGTGTTGTTGAGTTGCAGGCGGAACTTGAAACCGAGTCCGCTTCGGGGATAGACTTTGAGCACCCAGCCGTCTTCCATAAATACGCGGATGCCGGTGGGGATTTTTGCTGTTTCGCCAGGGGATAGCGTAATGTCGCACGGTGTGCAGATGTCGTAACCTGCGCTGCCTTTGGTGGCGCGGCGTGGGAGAGTTACCGTGTCGTAAACGGCTGTGCCGTCAGTGCCGAAAGTGTCTTTCCAGTCGGCGAGAAATTGTGATTTTGATACTTTTTCAAACCGTGCAATGCGTTTCATGTGTCCCTCCGAGAATAGTATATCAATAGTAAGTATAACACATATTGCGGTTTTTTTCCATAGTAAAGAGAAATTAAATAGTAAACAAACATCTCCGCCCGAGATCCTTCGCTAACGCTCAAGGATGACAAGGGCGGGATTTAGCAAAGTGCTAAAAAAGCCTTGTTTTATCGCATTGTAACAACCCCCGCTTGTCATCCTCGAACGGAGCGCAGCGAAGTGAAGGATCTCGCGGGGAGATGTTTGCTACGCCGCCAAACATTAATTTACCTTACTAACTCAAATCAAAAAGGCTTGCCGAAGCAAGCCTTTTGACTATGTAACTATTATTTCCAGAGTGCAACTGCGCTGTCGTATGCTTTGTTGATTGTATCAACAGAGGACTGAGCAGCGTTTACATAGGTCTCGTACATGGAAGCCCATGCGTTGTTACCTTCTCTTAAGTAGAGGATGAGCTGCTTGTTGTAAGGACCGAACTGGTAGTAGTAGCCGATATCGTAAACGATGTTTTCGAAGATGATATCGAGCATTTCGGAGCTTTCACTGTCGCGTGCGGACTGACCCTTGAGGGTTACGTCGTAGAGTGCGGGAGTGATGTCCTTTTCGCCGTAGTAGCCAAGAGCCTCGGTGAGGATACCGGTGCGCTGGATGTTGCTGTTAACTACGGGGATGCACATAAACTGAGAGTTGTAAGGAGAAATAGTGGTGTAGTAGTTCTCCTGAACCTCATTCAGTTTAGGATAAGGAAGAATACCAAAGTCGTTCTCCATTTCGCGGTAAGAGGGCATTTCGCCTACGAGCGCGGTGAAGAAGAGACCCTGATTGTTCTGCCAGTAACTCTTACCGTCGAGTTGCTTGCGCTGATATCTGAATGCATACTGAGAGTCGTATGCGAGTTCGGTGTACTGGTTGAGCGCGTCGAGAGTGGTCTCGTTGTAGAGAGTGAGTTCTATCTTGCCTTCGCTGTTAATAGTAGCGCAGCGCTGACCTGCGGCATTTACGATACCGGTAATAGAGTCGTCCCAAACGAGCAGACCGTAACGGTCGTTTTCATCGTAAACGCCGTCCTGATTGAGGTCTTCGGAAACCTTCTTTGAAAGTTCGGTGAGCTTTTCAATGGTCCATTTACCGCTGTTAACGATTTCGTAGGGGTCATCGATGCCGTAGTCCTCTGCGAGCTTCTTGTTGAACATAATGCAGTAAGCGGTGTTGTTGTCCGAAACGGTGATGTCACCGGTGGTGAAGAACACAACGTCGCGGATACCGAGGCTCTTGATAGCGTTCTGGTCCCACCAGGAGTTGGAGAGGTCGAGGTTCGGAACAGAGTTCATGTCAAAGAGATAGCCAATGGTTGCGAGCTGCGAAACGTCATAGCTTGCGATAAGTGCAAGGTCATAGTTTGTAGTGCCCGATGCAACTTGTGTGTTGATAAGGGTAAAGCCGGGACCGGGGGTACCGCTGGATGCGCTGGAGTAACCCTCTTTGATGTCCTCAACGATGTCTACGTTGAAATCGGACTCAACGGTAAGTACGCGCTTGTACTGTGCCTGGTCAAGAGTAGAGGAAGTGTCTTCTTCAAAATTGAAGTCGTTGGCAGCAGCCTTGCTCTGACCTGCGGAGAGAATACGGAACTCTTCGCCTTTAAAATCTCCGGAAAGCGTAATGGTGTCTTCTTCTGCATTTGTAACGTCGTGAGCCTGAGTGTCTACCACTTCATCCTCACCGCAAGACGCAAATGCGAAGCAAACGAGCATAAGAGCAAGCAGTGTGCAAATAATCTTTTTCAAGATAAAAACTCCTTTCAAGGATAAAATTGTTTTATACGAGACCAGTATAGCACACTTTTTTAAGTAAATCCATACAAAAAATTACCCAAAAGTAAAATAATATTTTACAATGATTGACCGAAAATAAAAATTATGATAAAATAACTGTGTTAAAGTTGAAGATAAAGTAATGGTTATGTTACAAACATCTCCGCCCGAGATCGCAACGCTAACGCTCAAGGATGACAAGGGCGGGTTTGAGCAAAGTGCTAAAAAAGCCTTTTCTTACGCATTGCAACAACCCCCGCTTGTCATCCTCGAACGGAGCACAAGGAACCGAAGGTTCCTGCCATACTCGCAAAGCGAGTATGGGCGGAGTGAAGGATCTTGCGGGGAGATGTCAGTAACATAACCGTTACGTTACCGAACCAATAATTCGGAGGTGGAAACAAATGCACGTACTGGTTGAGGCGCCTTTTTTGAACTCCCACTGGTGTTCTCATTATATTAAAGGCATTACTGCGCAGGCAAAGAGAAAAAATATTGATGTCGAGATCCACACCGATGTGAATTTTGTAAAAGATGAAAGTTTTAAAGACACACACGTTATCCTGATAGGCTCGTCCA
This sequence comes from Clostridia bacterium, assembly GCA_017461475.1. Classification (GTDB taxonomy): domain Bacteria; phylum Bacillota; class Clostridia; order Oscillospirales; family CAG-272; genus UMGS902. The sequence continues at coordinate 9,463 of JAFTXX010000043.1, read as the reverse complement.
TGACATGGGCATCCAGCAGGATGAACTATCTTTATGAAAGAGATGTGCGCCCGATAGTTTTGTCTATTGCAAATTATCAGAAGCAGTTCCCGTATGCAAGTTTCATTACCATGGACTATGACGACGCGGCGATGAAACTTATGAAATATTTCCGTGACAAGGGCTGTGAGCATACCGCGTTTTTCGCGGTCGACATGAAGAGCTCCACCGATATGCAAAAGCTCGGCAAGTATTTGCAAAGCGGAGGCAAGGAGACCGACGTTTTCCCGTTCAAGGACTCGCTCGGAGCTACCTGCGACCGCCTTATCGCACGATTAAAGGAATACGACTCCATTCTTTGCGCAAACGATGTTTCCTCGGTGGTGCTTCTTCGCCGCCTTATGGACCTAGGTTACTCGATTCCGAGAGACATTCACATGGCGTCGTTCGGCGACACCACGCTTTCAAATCTTGAAATTCACAATATCGCGGTTGCAAAAGTTAAGAGTTTTGACGCGGGCCGCCTTTCGATAAACGCTTACCGCATGCTCAAGAGCGACCCCGAGATTTCATCGCTTTCTTTCTCGCTCCACTGCGACATTTTCGACTGCAACTGCGAGCGTACCGATATTCACGTTGAGCATACCGTGCCTACCTTTGATAATACACCCAGTACAAACTTCTTCCGCGACCCCGATGTTGAAAAGGTTCTGCTTGTTGAAAAACTGCTCGCGGGATGTGACAAACTTGACATCAGCATCCTGCGCGAAGTGCTTAACAAAGAGAGTTATTCCAAGATTGCGTCGAAGTTGTTTATAGCTGAGAATACGATAAGTTACCGCATCAAAAAGATACTTTCGCTCGCGCCCGATAAATCAAAAGAAGAGGTTTTCGCACTCCTTTCGCAGTTTCTCTTTTAATATAAGGAAGAAAAATGGATAGACAAGAAGAAAAAATAACCCCGAAATATGAGCCTGGGGACAACTTTTTTAAAAAATTTGATAATTTCTGGTACCACAACAAGTGGAAGGTAATAATCATCGGATTTTTTGTCATTGTGTTTATAATCTGCGCGTTCCAGTATTGCTCGCGCGAGGAACAGGACATCTACATAATGTACGCGGGGCCGAAATCGCTCGGTCAGTCCTATGCGCGAAGCGTTAAAAGCGCACTCAGTGAGGTAGTGCCCGACCGCAACGGCGACGGCAGAGGCAGTGCGGAGATAGTTGAACTTTGGGTCGCGTCGGACGAGCAGATTGCCGCGGGCAAAGCCGAACTTGAGGAAGACGGCGAGGTTGCCGTGGTAAATTATGATGCTCTTTCCTCAAATTACGAGGCATTTGAACAGCACATGTGGGCGGGTGACACGATAATCTGTCTGCTAGACCCCACGCTTTATTCAACCGTATACGTCGAGGGCGACGACGGGCAGATGGAATCGGGATTTATGAAGCTTGCCGATGTGCTCGGATACACTCCCGAGGGTGCATACGACGAGTATTCCATCCGCATAAAAGACACCCCGCTGGGTCAGTATTTTACCATACTGCAGGACATCGACACAGACTCCGAGCCCGTGCTTCTCTGCATCCGCAAGAAGAGCTCGCTTGCGAGCATCTTCAATCAGAAAGAGACAAACGAGTACCACGAGTATTGCACCAATGTGTTCAAGGCGATATTTGAGTTTGAGATGAAGTAGATAATAGAAAATGAAGATTTTTGCGTGGCACGCAAAAATCAACCGAAACTCTTATCTTTTATCTTTTAACTATTATCTATTATCTAAAATAAAACAAAAGGCTGCCCTTTCGGGCAGCCCCAGCTTGTCGAAAAACCTTTCAACAAGCAATAATATAATATAATCCGTTTTAAAGACGGACATGCGCCGGCTTTAAAACTCCTTAAAAACCGCGTGCGGTGAGCACGGCGCGAGCGAACGGTTTTGCTCCTGTCGAAAAAATCTTATTTTTTCGACAGACTCAGGCTGCCCTTTCGGGCAGCCCGTTTTATTTTACTTAGCAGCCGCAGCCACAGCCGTTGTTGTTGCAGACGAAGAGGAGGATGATGAGCGCGATAACGATGATCCAGGTGCAGTTGTTGTCGAAGAGGTTGCAGAGGCAAGAGTTGTTGTTCATAGTAAGTTCTCCTTTCGAGGGGTTCGCCCCTCGATAACAAGATATGTAGAAAGCAAAAAAGTGTTAATGTTGTGCAAAATGTTATTATTTTTTAGTTTTGACTTGCGCATTTTTGTGGACATGCTATAATTTAAGTGTAAAAGTTTATATAGGGAGAAAAGAGATGAAAAAATATCTTTCATTACTTCTTTTGGCAGTTACTTTTTTGTGTCTCTTTGCAATAGGCGCAGCCGCCGCGGAGATGTTTACAAACCCCGTAGCAAACGGCGCTGACCCGTTTGTTTACAAGGACGAAGACGGCACATATTATCTGTACGTCACAAGCGGTGGCGCTTACGGCTACCGCGTTTACACCTCGACAAACCTTGTAGAGTGGGAAGCGCAGGGTTACTGTCTGCGCCGTACCGATGTGTACACCGACCAGTCTGAGGGCTCTTCCGTGAAAGGCGTGTACAATTTCTGGGCGCCCGAAATTATTAAGGAAGGCGACACCTATTACATGGTTTACACCGCGCAGGAGCATATAGGCATTGCAACATCCGACTCACCGCTCGGTCCATTTACCAATGACGCGGAAGATTATCTTATCCCCGAGTTTAAGAACATAGACGGTCACTTTTTCCGCGACGATGACGGCAAGGTTTACCTCTTCTTTGTTTCCGCGGGTGCCGCTTTTTACAACGGCTGCATCGTTACAGGCGGCAACAACATCTGGGGCGGCCAGTTTGACCTTGAAACGCAGAGTTTTGTCAGCGCCCCCGTTTTGCTTTTGAGATATGACACCACCGAGGCATACGGCGGCACTGTCAGAGACGCGGTTGCCGAGGGTCCCGAAATTCTTAAATACAACGGCACATATTATCTCACATATTCCGCGTCGGGTTACACCGACCCTGCTTACGCGGTTCACTATGCGACATCTTCATCCCCTCTTGGTACCTACACAAAATACACGGGCAACCCGATTTTACAGTCGGACGACGCAGGCCGTACCGATGGTGACAATCCTCACCTTTACGGTACCGCGCATCACTGCTTTACCAAGTCTCCCGACGGCAAGGAAATGATTATAGTTTACCACGCTCACCGTACAGGTGCAAACGATGTTGACAACGGCGTTGAGGAAAGACGCATCTGCATTGACCTTGCGTGGTTTGACGAGGGTGGCGTGCTTCACTCGGGACGTAACAAGGACGGCGTTCCCTCTGCCACCGCGCAGGCTCTCCCCTCGGGCGCGACGCTGACACGCGAGCAGCACCTAGACGGCACTTTTGCTTCGCTCACAAGTCTTCCCACCGTTTATGTAGCGTCCAAAGACGGCCTTGACACAAACGCGGGCACAAAAGCCGCGCCTTTCAAGACTCTTGACGCGGCATACGCGGCACTGCCAAGCGGCGGTACAATTATTCTCACCCAAACTTATGCGGCGGGAACATATTTTGACGCGCCCGCAGTTTCGGGCCCCATTATGATAAAGGGCGAGTTCTCCGCGGTTCCGGTTACTTTCAAGTTCCTCAGCGTAAATTCGGATACCTATTTTGACAATATCGTGTTCATGCCTCAGACCGCAAACAACATTTCGGTTATCGAGTGCAATCAGAACAATGTCACAATGGGAGAGGGCGTAAGCTGTATCGCACAGTCGGTAAGGGTGACATTCCCCGTGCTTGTCGGCGGCAATTGGTGGTACACGGGCACAGACTCGTCCACGGTTTATGACAATTTCAAGTACGCCAACAAGACGAAAGTAACCACCGATAAGGAGTACACACTCACCGTTTACAGCGGCACATGGAGTATTGCAACCGAAAAGAGCGTAAAGGATGAGGCAGAGGTTGCCACCTCGGCACCGAACGCGACGTTGGTGATTGACGGCGATGCAAAACTCCGCCCCGAAAAGGCATCGGCGCCCACAGTCAAGCTCTCAAGCGACGGCGCGTGGATAAAATTCAACGATTTCACATACGGTGACACCTTTGCAATCTACAAGGACGGCGTGCTTCTCGGATATTCAAACGGCGGAGGTTGGATCGATGATACATATTCCCTCGGCGACACCGCAACCTACACCGTGCGCGGCTATGTAAACGGCGCATGCATCGGCGACGAAAGCGACGCTGTGGAAATGACATCCCTTGGCGACGTCGACGGCGACGACGACATCGACATCGAAGACGTTATCGCAATTTTGCGCAACGTGCTCAACCGCGAAAGCAACGTGGGACTGATAAATGTCCTCGTCGCACTCAAGCATTGTATAAAGTAAAAAAATCCCCTGTGTAGCCCAAGTGTCCTTAAGAACACTTGGGCTCACGAGGGGATTTTTCATTGGCAAATTAACGCATTCCGCCGTAGAGGGCGCTTATAAACTCTTCGTTGTCGGAGGAGAATACCCAGCCGTCATCGGTTTCGTCATAGTTTACGGTGACGGTGGTGGTTGCGGTTGCGGCATCGTCCGCGCAGATCATCTGAATAAAATAACTGCCGTCGGGATCCCATTCTTCTTCATCGTTTGCATGTGCGTAAAGCTCATTCATGTAGTTGATAAGTACGCCGTTTATGTCAATAGAGGTAATCTCCGCTTTAACGGTTGCGGTGCAGTCGTCATGTATAACGGGAGCGCCGAAAGAGTATTCAATTTTGGAAAACATTGCATTCAGCATCTGCACTGTCATTTCGTCCATACCCTCTGTGGAAGTTCCGCCGAGCGCAAGGAGAGCTTCGGCATCGGAGTTTTTGAGCATGTCGAGGAGCGCCGCGGTGTTTGCAATAGCTTCTTCAATGGTTGTTCCGCCTATCGCGGCATCGGTTGCTTCGGTTTCATTGGCGGAAGTTTCGCCGGAGGTTTCGGCAGCAGTGCCGTCGGTTGCGTCTGTAGCAGTTTCAACAGCGGTTTCAAAGACGGTTTCGTCTGCAGTGACATCGGCAGTGACATCTGCAGCGGTGTCAACCGTTTCGTCCGTGGTAACGGCTTCGGTCACGTCTGCATTGCCGCCGCAAGCCGCAAGCGCAAAGCACATGAGAGAAGCAAGAAGAATTGCGATGATTTTTTTCATGGTAAATTCCTTTCGGTTGTAGATATTACTTTTAGTATAAGGTGACAGCCGCATTTTGTCAAGGGAAAGTGAATATTGGTGCAAATTAATGTTTAGCGCCGCGGCATTATCATCGGCAGCATATTACATTTTATATTTTTAAAAAGCGGCATAATTTTACCTGTCTGTTATTATAATATTCATAGTGTACCGCACATAAAAAGATATTTTAACAGTTCAAAATTTTTGCTTGACAAATGCAAACATTTATTATATAATAGATAAGCACAATATTTGGACCATTAGCTCAGTTGGTTAGAGCTACCGGCTCATAACCGGTCGGTCCTAGGTTCGAGCCCTAGATGGTCCACCAAGAAAAAAGCACTTGCGATAGCAAGTGCTTTTTTCAGCTAAATTCGCCTTGCGGCGAGCTAAATTGAGCAAGCTCAACTAAATTGCCTGCGGCAGTTAAATGTGCTTCGCACGCTAAAAGCGAATTTAATTTAGCTACTCCGAAGGAGTTATTTAGCTATTGCGGAGCAATAATTTCGTTTTGCAACTTGTTGCAAAATTTAGCTGAAAACAACTGTATTTATATTGTTCTTCTTGGGCAGTCATACTTTTGCATGGTTTTTTGTTTTTATTGAGTGGGTAAATTAAAGTTTATGTTACAAACATCTCCGCCCGAGATCCTTCGCTTCGCTCAAGGATGACAAGGGCGGGTTTGAGCAAAGCGCTTTAGCATCCTTATTCTATCGCGTTGTAACAACCCCCGCTTGTCATCCTCGAACGGAGCGTAGCGAAGTGAAGGATCTTGCGGGGAGATGTTTGCTTATACGCTAAACATTAATTTATCTTTCTGTAGCATTTTTCTTTGTACTATGGTATAATGTACACTGTACATTAAACACGTGAGGAAATTATGGCATATATCGTATTTGATATGGAATGGAATCAGCCGATGTGCGCGGCTCAGCCGCTTAAAGGTAAAAACGGCGTTAAGCTCTCGGGAGAGATAATGCAGATCGGCGCGATAAAACTTGATGACGGCGGCGAAATTGTCGGCGATTTTTCGCTTTGCGTAAAGCCGCATTTTTATAAAAGACTTAACAAGCGCGTGCGTGAGCTTACGGGTATAACCAAAGAGGAGCTCGCCGAGGCGGATATTTTCCCCGCGGTTTTTGCGCAGTTCGATGCGTTTTGCGGGGATGCTCCCACGCTGCTTACATGGGGATTTGACGATGTTCCGATACTCCGTCAAAATCTTATCGCATGGGGGCTCGGTACCGAAATCTGCGAAAATTCATACAATCTGCAGACGATTTTCAATACGCAGACCGACGGCGGCAAGTCGCAGCGCTCGCTTGCTTACGCGCTCGAATACTACGGCATAGTTCCGAAACTTGAAGCGCACGACGCCCTGCACGACGCGTATCACACCGCACTTGTTGCCAAGCACCTTGACCTTGCGGGCGGCATTGCCGCATACGGCGGGGGCAGTTCGGGCGCGCTCTGGGAGCACCCGCTCCTCACCGATTCGTTTTACCCCTATCCGCACAAGCGCGCGGCGTTTGCGGATAAGGCGCTTGTCGAGATACCCTGTCCGACCTGCGGAGCAAAACTTTCCACATCGAAGTGGGTAACCAAGGGCGGCAATTTTTACATCGCGCTTGCCGAGTGCCCCGAGCACGGCGAGCTTATCGGCAGAATAAAGTTTTCGCACGTCTCCGACACCACGCTTTCCTGTGTCAGAAATGTTTTCAAGGGCTCAAAGTTTGCAAAAGAGCATTATGACGAGGTTTTTGCAAAGTCCGAGAACCGCAAAGAGCGCTTCAAAGCGCGCATGAAAGAGCAAAGACGAGCGAAAAAAGAGAAAAAAGAAGTGTAAATTGGTGGTTATGTGAGTAATGGCGACGCACTAACATTGTAGGGGACGACGTCCTCGACGTCCCGCATGAGCTGCAGTTAAACTTAGTTTGAATTCTTTGGTATAGCTTTTCCTTTCTCCCTTTGGCATATTATTTCTCCTTTTTTGTCATTTCATGATATGTCCAAGTTTATTATACCACATTCCTGCGTTCAGGATGACAAGTAAAACCATCCACAGACCCGTAGGGGCGATTATTAATCGCCCGAAAAGCAAGGATTAGATGTCGTACAAACGGGCGATTGATAATCGCCCCTACGATGTTGGTGCGTCGCCATTACTTCACAAAAAAGGAACTCTTGCGAGTTCCTTTTTCAGTTACATTAAACTGCCCGAAGGGCAATATCACTCGGCGAAGCCGAATATAACTGCTACTTCGTCAGCGTCGCTGTCGAAGTAGCACCGTCCCATGCGACGGTTGCGCCGAGATTTTCGGCTACAAAACGCACGGGCATGTATGTGCGGCTACTTTCGATAAACGCGGGTGCGTCGAGGGTGACTTCCGCGCCGTTTACTTTAGCGGTGGTGGCACCGATGGTGATTTTGATTTCAACTTCCTCGGTTTTTACCGTGGCGGTGGATGTGTCACCGTCCCATTCAACGGTTGCACCGAACGCCTCGGCAACAAAGCGGACGGGGAGCATAGTGCGGCTTTCGCGGATGATGGGTGCCGCATCGAGCGGACGTGCTCTGTTGTTGATGTAGCCTGTGGACTTGCCGATGGTCATTTTGACAACGGTCACGCCCTCGGGAATTTCTTCATATTCCGCCACTTCGACAAGTTCGCCCGTGGTGCTGTTGACAACTTCGCCTGAGCCGTAGATGTCAAAGTTTTTGATAGCTTCGGCGGAGAGGATTGCGGTGCAGCCTTCGTCAACGATAATTCTGTAATGGTACTCGTTGCCCGGCTTAGTCATAAATATAACATTGTCGCGTACGATAAGCGTTGCGCCCTCGGTGACGTGGATTGTGTTCTGATTGTTCTCCTGGAAGAGGATGATGTCCTCGAAAATCAGGTCGCTTGAAATTGTGAGCGTTGCGCCGCTCGCCATCTTGAACGCGCACGCGGGGTTGGTAGCGGGTTCGGGATTTTTGTAGTCTACGCCGTTATAAACCGAGGTGAATGTAACGGGGCCGCTTGTCTGCGGGAACGCAAAGCTTGCGCCGATGTAGGATTTACCCACGGTGACAATAGTGCCGCCGCGCGGAATGAGTGAAACGAGACCGCTTGTCAGCGAGCCGAGCGACTTTTTGGGGGTCGCGGGGGTGAGACCGTCGTTCTGGTCATTTGCGCTCGAGTTGTGGAAAACAGTGTCGATGTCGCCGTCGGCGGGAGCGTCGGGGTCAACGGCTTCCTCGGCGTAAATGGTTGCACCTGCGCCTATGGAAATCTCGCCGTTACCCGTGATAGAGGAGAAGGTACCGCCGTTGACAATTGCGGTGCCGCCTTTTTCAACCACGATGTTGTAGTAAACGCCTTCCACCTTTGTTGTGGTAACGACCTTGTCGGTGATAGTGAGCACAGCGCCGCTTGTGACGGTAATGGTATTGTTCAGTTTGCCTTCCTGGAAGATGATGATGTCATCAAAGGTGACATCGCTCTGAATGGTAAGGTTGGCACCGCCCGCCATTTTGAACGCGCACGCGGGGTTCGACGCGGGGTTGGGATTCTTGTAGTCAACGCCGCCGTACGCCGATGTGATGGTGAGTTCACCGCGAAGACGGGGCAGAGTGTAGTCGCCGCCGAGGTATGATTTGCCGATAACAACCATGGTGCCGCCAGCCTCAAGCAGGCTTATCGCACCGTTTGAAGAGAGTTTTTCCCATGATTTTTTAGGAGTTTCGGGAGTGAGACCGTCGTTTGAGTTGTCACCTGCGCTGGTGCTGAGGAACACGACCTCGCCGTTTGATGCAGTTGCAGTAACGCCCATTGCCAGAAGCATGAGCATTGCAAGAATTACGGATAAAATCTTTTTCATAATTACCTCCGAGTTTCTTTGGTGTAAATATTCTATCATTTTATTAAATACCCGTCAATTAAAAATCCGCCGCATGACCCTGCATAAAAAATATGGGGTAGTGAATTAATGGTTAGCTTTGCAATGTCTACAGTATACATCCGTGGCATGGATGCCTTTGTTACTTTAGGATTGCAACGTTTACGCTCTGAATGATAGATAGGGTATAGTGCGGTAAATAAATGTTTATGCGTTCAAGCAAACATCTCCCCGCGAGATCCTTCACTCCGCCCATACTCGCTTTGCGAGTATGGCAGGAACCTTCGGTTCCTTGTGCTCCGTTCGAGGATGACAAGCGGGGGTTGTTACAACGCGATAGAATAAGGTTTTTTTAACACTTTGCTAAAACCCGCCCTTGTCATCCTTGAG
>JAFTXX010000042.1 GCA_017461475.1 Clostridia bacterium | reverse complement strand
TATTTTATCGCATTGCAACAACCCCCGCTTGTCATCCTCGAACGGAGCACAAGGAACCGAAGGTTCCTGCCATACTCGCAAAGCGAGTATGGGCGGAGTGAAGGATCTTGCGGGGAGATGTTTGTTTCTGCTCTAAACATTAATTTATCACACTGCTTCTCCTTGGAACACTGTTTCGCATTTTGCGCAGAGTGAGGCTTCGTGCCCCGAAAGTTCCACGCAAAAATTGCCGTTCGCTGTTTTTACCAAGACGCGAGACGCATCTACCGTTTCATATTCGGTTGCCGCGTATGCAGACAGTACAGCGCCTTCTCCGAGGGCGCTGATTTCACCTATTCGGCATCGCCATGAGCGTACCTGAAGCACATTGTCACCTGCAATTGCGGCGAAATGCAGGTCTATGTTTTCACCGTAAAACAGCACTTCTTCAAGTCGGCGACATGCGCTTTGCATATTGAATTTGCGAAGCTCGGCAGGACTTTCAAGCATAAAAACCGCATGTGCGCCGCACAGTTCATAGACGCTGACGCGCGGATGTGCAATACATGCACGGAGAATTTCGCCGCGGATACCGTGATAATATTTAAGTTGCTCCATCGGACGCGGCACAATTCGCGGCATATCAAGCCATGCGCAAAGTACGCGCTTACCCAGCGTTGAAAGGCGGACTGTGTATGTACTTCCCCCGAGGGTAACATTATACATCGTTTTTCCGGGGGCTTCGTCGTAAAGAAATTTTGCGGCGGCTATAAGCGCGGTCGCGGAAAAATTGCATTCATGTCCGTCGCTGAGATACAGGCGGATTTTCGCATCGCTTCCCGCACCGTCCTCTATAAGTATAAGACTGTCTGCACCGACACCCGTTTTGCGGTCAAGCAGGCGTTTTGATGCCGCACCGATATCTACAAACTTTTCGCGACAAATAAGATGATCGCTCCCCGCTGTATGTATTTTTGTAAGTTTCATTAGTTTTCACTCCTTTGCTCTTAAAATTATATGAAACTTTTTAGTTTTATATTTACATGCCGCGCGAGGAGTGATATAATTTTTTCAAATTCTTTTTAACATTTCGAGGAATTATGTCTGCACTTTCAGGAACTTTAATAAACTGCATACTTATCATCGCCGGCTCGCTTGGGGGTCTGATTTTCAAAAAAATGCTCCCCGAGCGTCTCAAGGACACACTGCTTCAGGCGGTGGGGCTTATTGTCATTTTTGTCGGTGTCGGCGGCGTTATCAGCGCGACGCTTACATACGAGGACGGTGTCTTCGGAACCAAGGACACACTTATAATGATACTTGCAATGGTGTTCGGTACTATTGTGGGCGAGCTTATCAACATCGAAAAGCAACTTGACCGTTTCGGCACGTTCTGCCAGAAAAAACTTGTAAAAGGTGATTCAAAATCCACCTTTGCCGAGGGTATGGTAACAGCATCACTCATCTTTGTTGTCGGCGCAATGGCGGTAGTCGGTTCTCTTGACAACGGCATCCGCGGCGACAACTCCACACTTGTGGCAAAAGGAGTTATCGACTGTATAACCGGCATGGTGCTTGCATCCACGCTCGGCATCGGCGTAATGTTTTCGGCTGTGCCCGTACTGATTTATCAGGGCGCGATTTCCCTGCTCGGCGTTTACATCGAGCCGTATCTTACCGACGCGGTCATTTCGCAGATGTCGTTTGTCGGTTCAATACTGATTTTCGCAATAGGTGTGAACATGCTCGGCATAAAGAAGATAAAGGTCGGCAACATGCTCCCCGCGATTTTCATGCCGATAATATTTGACCTCGTCTTACGTTTGTTCTGAAAATATAATATAATAAATTAGTTTTAAAGCCGGACATGTGCCGGCTTTAAAACTCCTTAAAAACCGCGCCCGGTGAGGGCGTCGAGAGACTTGCGGTTTTGCTCCAGTCTAAAAAATCTTATTTTTTCGACTGACTCAAATATCCCCCTGCTGCACGCGGCAGGGGGATATTTTACAATCCGATACGCTTGAGCAAGGCTTCGCTTTCCTTGTTTACGCGGTCGTAATCAACATAATCGCGATAGATTTCTTCGATTTTATCATGCGCGGCAAGAGCTTTTGAAAGCTCGGCAATGGCACGTTTGATAAGATGCTCGGCTTTGTCAAGGCAGAAACCGATATGTGCGGGCGCTTCGGTGCGATACATTCCCGTAAGTGTGTCACCGCCCTCTCCTATGCTTATCGCGGTGTCGCCGACAGCAATTGCGTAAGGTGCGTCCGGGTCAACAAAATCATAGAAGATGTCGCATTGCTTGCCTGCAAGCATTTTTTCGGCTTCGGCAAGCGCGATTTCGCCTACTATGCCCGTAAACTTTACAGTGCCTTCCGGCAAAAACGAAGATGAAAAGTCCATCACCCCGTCGGGTGTTGCGGAGCGGGCAAAAAGTTTACGCTGTGTTCCCTGCTTTTTGCTTGTGATAAGCCTTGCGATAAACGCGCGGAGCTTTTCTATGTCAAGCGCGCCGTATGCTGCGCGCACTGCTTCATTTTTCAGCAGTCTTGCCGCGCCCAGCATCGCGTATGCGGCGTTGTAATGGCTCTTATTGTCAGCTAAAAGTTCATTTATAGGTTCGCGATACGTGGCAAACTCGTGATGATTTTTAAAGTGACCGAGGTCAATGACTTCGTCATTTATGCCCGGCACGGCGGGGTCAATACTATGCGGCGCGGTGCCGTCGAGAAGGACGATACCGAGCTTTGGCACGCGAACCGCGTCAAAACTTTTCGGGTCGGACGCACAGCGGAACTCCTCAACGGCATACCCTTTTTCAACCGCGCGTTGTGCAACCTTTTTCATCAGTGTATTTTTGCCTACACCGGGACCGCCTTTGAGAACATATGTATAATGCGGCTCCGCATATGTCGGAATTATGCCGTCAAATCGGGAGAAAAATCCCTTGCCGCTATTTGCCCCCGGAAAGTATTTTTTATTCATAACAACCTCCATAGATGTTTTCTAACATCATAGTATGCAGAAAGCAAAAATATGTTTAGGTCCGTAAACTGCAGAATGTAAATTAATGTTTATGTTACTAACATCTCCGCCCGAGATTCTTCGCTAACGCTCAAGGATGACAAGGGCGGGATTTAGCAAAGTGCTGAAAAGGCTTATTTTATAGCATTGTAACAACCCCCGCTTGTCATCCTCGAACGGAGCACAAGGAACCGAAGGTTCCTGCCATACTCGCAAAGCGAGTATGGGCGGAGTGAAGGATCTTGCGGGGAGATGTTTGTTACTTCGCTAAACATTAATTTACCTCTCGGGTATCCTCGCATCACCGTAAAATTACCATCATTTTATTCTATGCGGGCACTGTTTTTGTAAAAAAAGACAAAATCCAATTTCTTCACAAAATTATATTGAAATTTTGCGAATTTTGTGCTATTTTATAGTTGTTAATCTATTCGAAAGAAGGAACATTCTTATGAAAAAAGTTTACACTGGTAAAACTAAAGATGTTTACAGCCTTGACAACGGCAATGTAATGCTTAAGTTCAAGGACGACTGCACCGGAAAAGACGGCGTATTTGACCCCGGCGAAAACTCTGTCGGCCTCACAATTGAGGGCATCGGCAAGGCTAACCTCCGCACCTCGGTTTACTACTTCGGTCTTCTCAAGGACGCAGGCATCAAGACCCACTATGTCGGCGCAAATGTAGATGAAGCAACTATGGAAGTTCTTCCCGCAACCGTATTCGGTCACGGTCTCGAAGTTATCTGCCGCCTTGTTGCAACAGGCAGTTTCATCCGCAGATACGGCGAATACATTGCAGACGGCACTCCTCTCGAGGGCGGTTATGTAGAATGTACCTTCAAGAACGACGAAAAGGGCGACCCGCTGGTAACATGCGAAGGCCTCGCCGCTCTCGGCATCATGACTCCCGAGATGTTCGCAAGCATGAAAGAGCAGACCCTCAAGATTACCAAGATCGTTGCCGACGACCTCAAGACTATCGGTCTTGACCTTTGGGACATCAAGTTTGAGTTCGGTTACAACAACGGCGAAGTTATTCTCATCGACGAGATCGCTTCGGGCAACATGCGCGTTTACAAAGACGGCAAAATCGTTGACCCCGTTGAACTCACAAAACTCATTCTCGCAAGATAAAGCAAAAAATAAAGCCGCCAAAAGGCGGCTTTATTTTTTGCAATGAAATCTGCCTGCGGCAGGTGAAATCGCTACGCGATGAAATATTTGCTACGCAAATATGAAATCTCCGACAAGTCGGAGGTTAATGAAGATTTTCGCTTCTTCGGCGCGAAAATCAACCATAACTTGCCCGCAGGGCAAATTTCATCGACGCAATGCGTCGATTTCATCCGCCATAGGCGGATTTAACCCACTCGAAGAGTGGATTCATTGCAAAAAAGGCACCGCAAAAGCGGTGCCTTTTTTGCCTTACGGTCTTAGTCCCATGCCGCCCTCGAGAGTGACAGTCTCGCCGTTCATATACTTGAAGTCGGGGTTTGCAAGCTGAACGCAAACTCTGCCGATTTCAGTCTCGGGGTCGCCGAAGTGACCTGCGGGAGGCATTTTTACATTTGCCTTGAACGCGTCGGGATATGCGTTCTGGAACTGCTCAAGCTGTGCGGTCCATGCAAGAGGGCAGACAACATTGGTATTTATACCGTCCTTTGCCCACTCAGTAGCCGCAACTCTCGAAAGTCCGCGGATGCCTTCCTTTGCCGCCGCATAGGAACACTGTCCGTAGTTGCCGAACAGACCCGCGCCCGATGCAAAGTTGATGATGCTTCCCTGCGTCTCTTTGAGATAAGGATAGCAAGCCTTCATGTAGTAAAATGTTGCATAAAGGCCTGAATACATAGCGAGGTTAAACTGCTCGGTGGTGTGGTCCTGAATGGTCACACCGGATGCGGATGCCTGCGCATTGTTGATAAGCACGTCAATTCTGCCGAAAGCCTTCATAGCTTCATCGGCAACGCCCTTTGCAATAGCCTCGTTGTCGGCGCCTGCGGAAATATCAGCCGCGAGCGCAAGCACTTTAACGCCGTACTTGCTTTCAAGCTCTTCCTTTGCCTTTTCAAGTTTTGCAACGTTGCGTCCCGTGATTACGAGATTTGCGCCCTCTTTTGCGTATGCGGTAGCAATACCGTAACCTATGGAGCCGCACTTGCCGTCAGACAAAACTGCATATCCCGCGCCTGTGATTATCGCGGTTTTTCCTGTTAAAAATCCCATATTTATTACCTTCCTTTCGGGAAAATTATTTGCATACAGTAAATGTGTTTACACAAACCATTGTAGGGGCGATTATTAATCGCCCGAAAAGCATGGAGTAGATGTTGTACAAACGGGCGACCCGAAATCGCCCCTACGGATTTGTGCGTCGCCATTACATCGTATGTTAAAAGAACGTATATTGATTGGTCTCGCTTAAATTATCAAGTACGCCGTTGCGGCTGAGTATCTCGATAACGCTCTTGGTGAGTTTTGCGCGTTCGCGGAGCTCTTCTATTGAGAAGAATTCGCCGTCGGCACGTGCTTCAACTATCTTTTGCGCAGCACCCTCGCCAAGTCCGCCGAGGGACGAGAACGGAAGTCTTATCTTACCGTTTTCGGGCAGAAACGCCGTTGCGTCCGACTTATAGAGGTCAACGCCGAGGAACTGCACGCCTCTTGCAAGTGCTTCGCGTGCAAGGCTCATTGAAGATATTGTTTCGGCGTCCTTTTGCGTCGCGTCTTCCTTTTTTGAAAGCTCGTTTATCGTCGCTGTAACCGCACCGCGTCCGCGCATGATAAGTTCACCGTCAAAGCCGCCGGGAGCAACCGTGAAGAAAGCAGCATAAAACTCCATCGGGTAGTATATCTTATACCACGCAAGACGGATAGCACTCATAACATATGCGGCGGCGTGCGCCTTAGGGAACATGTATTTGATTTTCTTACACGAGTCGATGTACCACTCGGGGACATTGTGCGCGCGCATGTCCTCTTCCCACTCGGGTTTAAGTCCCTTACCCTTACGGACAGACTCCATTATTGTAAACGAAGTACCGTTGTCAAGTCCGTAGCGGATAAGGTCAAGCATGATACCGTCACGCGTACCCACAACCTGGGAAATCGTACATATGCCGTCGCGGATAAGGTCCTGCGCGTTGCCGAGCCAAACGTCGGTGCCGTGGGTAAGTCCCGATACCTGCAAAAGGTCGGCAAACGTGCGCGGCTTTGCCTCGACAAGTACCTGCTGAACAAAGCGCGTGCCGAGCTCGGGAAGTCCGAGCGTGCCTATGGGGCAGTCGATATCCTCTTCGGTAACGCCGAGAGGTGCTGTGGACTCAAGCAGCTCGTAAACCGAGCGGTCGTTCATCTTAACGTCCATAACGCTTGTACCCGTGTACTTTTCAAGCATTTTATACTTGGTCGGCATATCGTGTCCGAGCTCGTCTAGTTTAAGGATGGTATCGTGCAGATACGAGAACTGGAAGTGAGTTGTAACTATATTGGAATTGGGGTCATCGGCGGGGTGCTGTACGGGAGTAAAGTCGTAAACACTGTACTCCTTGGGCACAACAATGATGCCGCCGGGGTGCTGACCCGTAGTGCGCTTGACACCTACACAACCTGCAACAAGACGGTCCATATCGGCGCGGCAGAGCGAAATTCCCTTGCCGTCGAGGTATTTTGCAACAAAACCAAACGCGGTTTTTGACGCCATAGTACCTATTGTACCCGCGCGGAACACGTTTTCACTGCCGAAAAGCTCCTCGGTGTATTTATGTACCTTACCTTGTACGTCACCCGAGAAGTTAAGGTCGATATCGGGCGACTTGTCGCCGTAGAAGCCGAGGAAGGTTTCAAAAGGAATGTCATGTCCCTCGCCCGTCATGGGTTCACCGCAAACGGGACAGTTTTTATCGGGAAGGTCAAATCCCGAACCGACTGAACCGTCGGTGAAAAATTCACTGTGCTTACAATGTGTGCAGATATAATGCGGCGGCAAAGGGTTAACCTCGGAGATACCCGCCATGGACGCTACAAAAGACGAGCCTACAGAGCCTCGCGAGCCTACAAGATATCCCTGGCTTTCGCTGTATGCAACAAGTTTCTGCGCAATCATGTAAAGCACTGCGAAACCGTGCTTGATGATAGAAGTAAGCTCTTTGTCAAGTCGCTGTGAAACTATCTCGGGCAGGTCATCGCCGTAGATTGAGCGTGCACGCTCCCAGCAAATGCGCTGAAGGTCTTCTTCTGCGCCGTCCATGTTAGGCGTGTATGTGCCCTTGGGGATAGGACGGATCTCCTCTACCATGTCGCTGATGAGGTTGGTGTTTTCGACGACGACCTCATACGCGGTCTCCTCGCCGAGGTATGCAAACTCCTCAAGCATTTCGTCGGTGGTGCGGAAGTAAATTCCGACATCCTTGTCCGCGTCGGAAAACTTCATACCCGCAAGCAGTATCTTGCGGTAAATTTCGTCCTCTTTGTTGAGGAAGTGCGCGTCGCAGGTGGCAACAACTGGTTTGCCCAGTTTTTTACCGAGCGCGACGATTTTACGGTTGAGGTCGCGAAGTCCCTCATCGTCCGCAACTTTGCCCTCGGCTACAAGGAATCGGTTGTTGCATATCGGCTGAATTTCGAGGTAGTCGTAGAAATTTGCAATACGCTCAATTTCTTCCTGAGACTGACCGTCGAGTATGGCGCGGAACAGTTCTCCCGCCTCACACGCGGAGCCGATGATAAGTCCGTCGCGGTACTGTTCAAGCACCGTTTTGGGTATGCGCGGATTTCGCTTGTAATATTTAAGATAACTGTCCGAAATCAGTCGGTAGAGATTTTTAAGCCCCGTCTGATTTTTGACAAGGATAATCTGGTGGTACGTGCGCAGTTTCAACGGGTCGGCGTTTTCGCTCATAACGTCGTTGATGCGTCCAAGGTCTCCTATTCCCTCGCCCATTATCTTCTCCGCCATCTTAAAATAGATGTGCGCCAGCATTTCGGCATCGTCGCAAGCACGGTGGTGATTGAAGTCGCCGAGTTCGTAATATTCGGCGAGGATATCAAGTTTATGCTTTTTAAGCTCGGGGTTGGCATAGCGCGAAAGCGCTACGGTGTCGAGATAAGGATTCTTAAAAGGAATTTTCAATTTCTCCGCGGCGGCACGGATGAAACCCGTGTCAAAGTTTGCATTGTGCGCGATAAGCGTGAGGTCGCCGCAAAACTCGAGGAACTGCGGAATGGCAACATCAATTTTCGGTGCGTCTTTCACCATATCGTCGGTAATGCCCGTGAGTTCCACGATGTTCTGCGGGATGGGCATTTCGGGGTTGACAAAGATGTTGAAACGGTCGGTTATCTCGCCGTTCTTTATCTTCACCGCACCTATCTCGGTTATGCCGCAATTAACTACCGAGAGACCCGTGGTCTCAATATCGAACACGACAAACTCGCCGCCCAGCGGCTCGGAGCTGCCGCCGTAAACCGCGCGGGCGGTGTCGTCGACGAAGTATGCCTCCATGCCGTAAATGACTTTAATGCCGCCCTGCTTTTCGGCGGCAAGCATCATCTCGGGGAAAGACTGCACGTTGCCGTGGTCGGTTATGGCAACCGCCGTGTGACCGAAGCGCTTTGCGGTTGCGATAAGCTCTGACGGCTCTATGAGCGCGTCCATCTGTGACATAACGCTGTGAAGATGCAGTTCAACGCGCTTCTTCTCCGCCTTGTCCATGCGAAGTATCGGCTTTATCTCGGCGATGTGAAGCGGACGCATTACGTTTTCGTTGAAGAATGTATCAAGTTTTACTCTGCCGAAAACCGCGTAGTATTTGCCCGTCTTCATTTTACCTACGAATTCGGCTTCTTTAACGGGAAAAACACCGCGAAGCGATATCGACGAGTCGTTGTCGGTAATACCTATTGTGACATTGATTTTGTCGCCCTTGCGAGTTTCTTTGGTCTCAATTGAAAACACCTTACCCATAATAAGTACGGTGCCCGTGGCCTTTTGCAGTTTGCGCATGGGAGTCGGCGTTGTAAACTCAAATTCGTCGCCGAGAATTATTGAGCTTTCGGAAACGTCAAAGGTCATATTGCCGCTTTTGAACACGGTTTCGCTTATCTGCTCGCTTTCGAGTTCCTCGGTTGAAAGCGTTTCAATCATCGGAAGTCTTTCTGGAGCGGGAGCGGCTTCGGCGGGTGCGCCGCCTTTATGGTGCGCCGCGGCGGCTTCGTTTTGCATTGCAACTGCAATGTTTGCGTCCATGCGGCGAAGGTCTTCTTCAAACACCGAGCGGTGCAGGCTTTCCACATACTCGGCGTTCTGACTTGTACGGATGTCGACCTTGAAATCAAGGGCAAATTCACTCCCTATTATTCTTGCTATTACATCGGCAGTCTGAGCCGTTTCAAGCATGCCTATGCCGCCCGTGCCGAACGGAATTTCGATAACAATTTCATCGCCGTTTATCTGTATGTCGGCGTAACTGAAAAAGCCTTTTGAAACGGTACCGACACGCTCGGTTTCGAGCAAAACCGATGCCATGTACGCCTTTGAAAAAAGCTCGGACGGATAATGCGGCAAGATGCGCACGGAGTTAATGGAATATGTTGCCGCAACTTCGCCCTCAAGGGCGTAAAGAGTTTTTTTATCAATAACGGCGCCGAACTTCGTGTCTATCTCGAGCATACGGCGCTCCTTGTCGGCGCGCGGCTGAATTACCTCGCCCGACGCGAGAATGTCGGCATACTGCTGTGATGTGGGGGCATATTTGTTTAAATATTCTGCTAATGTCTTTGCCATATGCCCTCCTTACTTACAAAATTCAATTACGCTGTGCAGATTTTCAATTTCAATATCATCTTTGGGATGTACATACTCGCCGTCAAGCGACCACGCAATAGACTCGGACGGCGAAACGGTGAGCTTTGACGACTTGAAAAAGTCGAAGTGCTTTTTGTCAAACTTATTTGACGAAAGCGCGCTGATAATAGCGTTGAGGTCAACAATAGTTTTCGGCATTTTGACAAGCAAAACCTCAAACAGGCCGTCGTTAAGGCTTACAAGCTCATCCTTAAATCTGACTATACCTCCGAACTTGGTTGTATTTGCCACAGCGCCGAAAACATAATCATTCTCGAAAACATTTCCTTCGGAAACGACCTTCACGCGGTACGGCTTTATACTCTGCAAGTCCTTTATGCCCTCAAAAAGATAGGCAATGGGGCCCCAGAAATTTTTTACGTCCTGCGGTGCGGAATATGATGCCGCTGTAAACGCGCCGAATGACGCAATATAGGTAAAATATTTGTTGTTGAACGAGCCGATATCAAGCGGCAACGGTGTAGCGTTTATCATGGATTTTGCGCAAACTCTCGGGTCAGAAGAAATGCCCATGCTGCTTGCAAAATCATTGGTACTGCCGCATGGTATATAGCCGAGCGGTACATTTACGTTATTTTTGAGCAGACCGCTTATGACCTCGTTGAGCGTGCCGTCGCCGCCGCTGCATACGACAAGGTCGTATTCGCCGCCGAGAGCCGCAAAGCGGGTAGCGTCCCCGCGTCTGCCCGTTACCATAACGGTGGACGCGTATCCCTCATGTGCAAAAATGTCGAGTACATCTAAGAGGTAGTTTTTAATTTTCTTTTTGCCCGCAACGGGGTTTACAATAAACAGAAGTTTCTTTTGCATCTCGACCTCGCAAATGTTAATGTAATATTTGTATTTAGTTTATCACAGAATAAGCGTCCCCGCAAGTGAATTTATTATGAAATTATAATCTTTTATTCTTGTAAACACAAGCGACTTTGCTATAATATCCTAGGGTGATAAAATGAAAAAATTTATATCTATTACAGTTGTCGTTATCCTTGCGCTCCTCTTGCTTAACGCCGCATACTTGGTTTTCGGTAATTCCGATTTTTTCAAAGAACTGCCTCAAAGACTTGCAGTATATCATAACACAGGAAACATCACGGTAACAGTAGACGGCGAAAATATGTTTCGCTTTACTGTCCCTGTCGAAGGAACGATGATGTTACAATTGATTTCGGTCACTTTAACACTAACTGGTGGCATGAAGTAAATTACGATGTAAATGTCGGCATTGTCACTAATGACAACGGTACGTTGACGTCAAACATATCTCAAACGGTGTCATACGGCGGTGAGTACCGATTTGCTCACGAAAAATCTACCTTCCTTGACAGTGATGATAATTTAATAAGCATTTATGTTGGATAGAAAAAGGTAGCCATCGGCGCAATAGTTAGTTTAGACAGGAAGTCCCTCATCCGTCGCTACGCGCCACCTTCCCCCGAGGGAAGGCTAAAATAGTTTGTCCGATGATAACAAACCATAAGCCTTCCCCAACCATGTAAGCCATGGCTATAATCTTTGTTATTGGGGGAAGGTGGCGGCGTAGCCGACGGATGAGGGATATAGCCAAACTACTCGCACAAACATCAAATTCCCTCTTCCCTCACGCAAAAAGGAGCCTTTCAGCTCCTTTTATTTCTTCTTTCTTACCGCAAGGGCGCACCAATCGTTTTCGACGAGTTGATCGAAAACTTCAAAGCCATTTTCGGCTATGCACTTTTCAACTTCCTCGCGGCGAGGGCAGATTATGCCCGACGCGATAAGCACTGCGTCGTCAGCCATATAGTCTGCGATGTCGGGCATCATGCGGATGATGATGTCGGCAACGATGTTTGCCGCGACGATGTTATACTTGCCGCCCGTAAGGTCAACGCCGCGCAGAAGGTCGGAAACGTCGCAGGTGATGTTCTTAACGCCGCTTGCCTCGATGTTCTCGCGTGCAACCTTTACCGCGGTGGGGTCGATGTCATATGCCGCGCAGGATGCCGCGCCGAGACGCGAACCGCAAATTGAGAGAATACCACTGCCTGTGCCTACGTCGAGCATTCTGTCTCCCTCTTTGACATACTTCTGCAGCATGGAAATTACAAGGCGTGTGGTCTCATGCGTACCGGTGCCGAACGCCATACCGGGGTCCATAGTCACTGTAATTTCGCCCTCGGCGGGGGTGTATTCCTCCCATGCGGGAACAACGACAATTTTACCGACCTTTATCGGGTGATAATACTTTTTCCACGACTCCGCCCAGTCTTCCTCACGGCAGCCGACAGTTTCGATGGTGTATTTGATGCCGGATGTTTTAAGTTGACCTTCGATAAAAGCCATTGCTTCAGCAACGCTCTTTGTCTCGGGAATGAACACCGAAACCGCTGCCTTGGTCTTGTCGGCATTGAGCAGGCTTTCGTCAAGCAGTGCACCGTACATACCGTCGGTGGTAACGTCGCTGAAATCCTCGATGAAAAGCGAGTTTTCAACCATGCTCATTACCGCGCTGATGTTGTCAAGGTCCTCGGTCTTACCGGTAACTTTTATCTGTATCCATTGCATATCCATATGTGTTGTTTCCTTTATATTTTGTGTGGTAAATTAATGACTAGCGAAGTAGCAAACATCTCCCCGCAAGATCCTTCACTTCGCCCATACTCGCTTTGCGAGTATGGCAGGAACCTTCGGTTCCTTGTGCTCCGTTCGAGGATGACAAGCGGGGGTTGTTGCAATGCGTAAACAAAGGCTTTTTTAGCACTTTGCTCAAACCCGCCCTTGTCATACTTGAGCGTCAGCGTTGCGATCTCGGGCGGAGATGGCAGTAACATAAACACTGATTTACACTATTATTTAAACAAATCGCCGAATTTTTTGAGGAAGCTTTCGCGTTTGGTCTTTACCTTGTCACCGTAGGACTCGGCGAGTTGTTTCAAAAGTTCCTTTTGCTTTGTATTAAGATTCTTCGGAACGTCTACTTTTACAATGATGTAGAGGTTGCCGCGATATGTTGAATTAACGCGGGTGATACCCTTGCCTTTAAGAGTAAATGTTGTACCCGTCTGCGTGCCCTCGGGGATGGTGAACTTCTCTTTGCCGTCGAGGGTGGGAATCTCTATTTCGTCGCCGAGAACCGCTTCCCAATAGTTGATAGGCACTTCGCAGTAAATGTCGCTGCCGTCGCGCTCGAATACCTCATGAGGTTTAACGGCTACCGAAATAATGAGGTCGCCTGCGGGACCGCCGTTTCTGCCCTCATTACCCATGCCGCGAAGAGAGATGTTATTGCCGTTGTCAACTCCCGCGGGAATGGTGACGGAAATGGTCTTTGAAATCTTGACATAACCTTTTCCGCGGCAATTTGTGCAGGGTTCCTTGATTATCTTACCGCTGCCGCGGCACTCGTCACAGGTCTGCATTGTCTGCATCATGCCGAGCATGGTTCTCTGCTGAACGCGAATCTGACCGCTGCCTCCGCACTTTTTACATGTGTCGGCTGTAGTTCCCTTTTTAGCGCCCGAACCCGAACAGTCCGCGCACTTCTGCACGCGTCCGAATGTGACATCCTTCTTACAGCCGCGAACCGCTTCTTCAAATGTGAGCGTAACGCGCGCGTAAATGTCATCACCGCGCTGAGGGGCGTTGCGTCGGCTACTGCTACTGCCGCCGAAACCGCCGCCGAAGAACGAGGAAAAGATATCGCCGAAATCGCCGAAACCTTCAAAGCCGCCGTAGCCTGCGCCTGCGCCGCCGTTTTCAAACGCGGCGTGGCCGTACTGGTCGTACTTCGCCTTCTTGTCCTCATCGGACAAAATCGCATACGCTTCGTTGATTTCCTTAAACTTTTTCTCCGCCTCGGCATCGCCCGGATTTACGTCGGGGTGATACTGCTTTGCGAGTTTGTAATATGCTTTTTTTATCTCCGAAGCGCTCGCGCTTTTATCAACGCCGAGCACCTCATAATAGTCTCTTTTATCAGCCATAATTTTTCCTTAAATACGCGAAAATCTGAGCCGCGAAAGCGGCTCAGTTTTCACATTTCTTACTGATTGGTTTTGTCTTCAAAGTCAGCGTTGTAATAGGTGTTGCCGTCAGCGCCGCCCTGCGCGCCTGCGTTAGGATCAAATCCTGCACCTGCATTAGGATCGGCCTGTGCCTGGCTGTAAATCTTCTGTGCGATTTCGCCGAACGCCTTTTCAAGCGCCTCAGTGTCAGCCTTGATAGCGGCGGTGGCGCCGGTTGCAACGGTAGCCTTGAGCTTTTCGATAGCTGCGGTAACGGGTGCCTTTTCAGCGTCGGTTACCTTGTCGCCGAGTTCGGTGAGTGTCTTTTCGCTCTGGAAAATAAGGCTCTCGGCGTGGTTCTTGGTCTCAACAGCCTCTTTGAGTTTCTTATCCTCTTCTGCAAACTTTTCAGCGTCTGCAACTGCACGGTCGATGTCTTCCTTGGACATATTGGTGGAGGAAGTGATGGTGATGTGCTGTTCCTTACCCGTGCCCTTATCGGTAGCGGTAACGTTTACGATACCGTTGGAGTCGATGTCGAAGGTAACCTCAATCTGGGGAATACCTCTGGGAGCGGGAACGATACCGTCAAGGCTGAAGCGGCCGAGAGTGGTATTACCTGCCGCCATATCGCGCTCACCCTGGAGAACATGAATCTCAACCGAGGTCTGATTGTCAGCCGCGGTGGAGTAGATCTGGCTCTTCTTTACGGGGATGGTGGTGTTGCGGTCGATAATTCTGTTGAATACGCCGCCCATGGTCTCGATACCGAGAGACAGAGGAGTTACGTCGAGAAGAACGATATCCTTAACATCGCCGCCGAGAACACCGCCCTGGATAGCCGCGCCGAGTGCTACGCACTCATCGGGGTTGATGCCCTTGAAAGGCTCCTTGCCCATGAAGTTCTTAACTGCGTCCTGAACAGCGGGAATACGGGTAGAACCGCCGACGAGAAGTACCTTTGCGATGTCGGAGGGCGCAAGACCCGCGTCGGAGAGAGCCTGCTTAACGGGACCCATTGTAGCGCTTACAAGGTCAGCGGTGATCTCGTTGAACTTTGCTCTTGTGAGAGTGCCGTCAAAGTGCTTGGGGCCTGTTGCATCAGCAGTGATGAAGGGGAGATTGATATTGGTGGAAGCCACGCCGGAAAGCTCGATCTTAGCTTTTTCTGCCGCTTCCTTAAGGCGCTGCATTGCCATCTTATCGTTTCTGAGGTCAATGCCGCTTTCTGCCTTGAAAGTGTCGGCGATCCAGTTCATAACTCTCTGGTCGAAGTCGTCGCCGCCGAGACGGTTATTACCTGCGGTTGCGAGAACCTCAAAGATACCGTCGGAAATCTCGAGCACGGATACGTCGAACGTACCGCCGCCGAGGTCGAAAATCATAACTTTCTGCTCTGCTTCTTTATCCATACCGTAAGCAAGTGCTGCCGCGGTAGGCTCGTTGATGATTCTCTTTACGTCAAGACCTGCAATCTTACCTGCGTCCTTGGTAGCCTGACGCTGTGCGTCGGTGAAGTATGCGGGAACGGTGATAACAGCCTCGGTAACGGTTGTGCCGAGGTATGCCTCAGCGTCGCTCTTTAGCTTCTGCAGAATCATTGCGGAAATTTCCTGAGGAGTGTACTGCTTGCCGTCGATGGTTACCTTGTATGCAGTACCCATCTCACGCTTGATACTGATAACGGTGCCGTCGGGGTTGGTAACGCTCTGGCGCTTTGCAACCTGACCGACCATTCTTTCGCCGTTCTTTGCGAATGCAACTACAGAAGGTGTAGTTCTTGCTCCCTCGGGATTGGGGATAACGATAGGCTCGCCGCCTTCGAATACCGCAACACAAGAGTTAGTTGTACCTAAGTCAATTCCAATAACTTTTCCCATGATAAAATCTCCTTATATATAGATAAATTTTTACTGTGTTAGTTCGCCGACTTGACCATCGCGTAACGGATGACCTTATCGCCGCGTTTGAACCCTTTTTGGAAAACTTCCACAATTTCGCCTTCGCCGTACTGCTCATCGTCGATGTGCATTACCGCATTGTGAACATTGGGGTCGAATGTCTTGCACTCAATTTCCTCAACGCCGAGTTTCGAGAGGCTTTCGCTGAATGCCTTTGCCATCATATTTATACCCTCGGCAACCTTTTCGTCGGACGCATATGCCGCCGCGCGCTCGATGTTGTCAAGCACGGGGAGAAATTCGCTCACGATGTCGGTGCAGGCGTCGGAATAAACGCCTTCGCGCTCTGCCTTGGAACGGCGGCGGAAGTTGTCATACTCAGCGGCAAGGCGAAGGTATGTATCCTTCTGCTCCGCAAGCTCCTTTTCCTTTTCTTCAAGCTGCTTTTTGAGAGCTTCTATCTCGTTTTCAAGCTTTTTATCAGCCTTTGATTTCTTGCCCTTCTTTTCCTCGGGCTGTGTCTCTGCAGTTTCCTTAGCGGTTTCATCAGCCGCTTCCATAGTTTCCTTAGTTTCCTCTGCCATTAGTCATTCCCTTTCTTTGGACTTTCAAGCATTTTAAGCTCGCTGTTTATCATCTTGCCCACCGATTCCGCAAGTGCGTCAACGGTTGCCATTACGTTGGCGTAATCCATGCGGCAGGGACCGATAACGCCTATCGCGCCGACCACCTTGCCGTCTTTTTTAATCTTCTTTACAACAAGCGTTGAGTCGCTCATGTTGTCTGACATGTTTTCTCTGCCGATGACAACTCCGACTTCGTCGCCGTCGATATTTGATATGGTATCGAGTATGCCGTCTTTGTTTTCAATAGCGCCGAGAAGTCCGCGGAGCTTGCCGACATCGGAAAACTCGGGGTAGGAAAGCAGTCTGTCAACGCCGTCGACCTTTATTTCACCGCCGCCCTGCTCTTCCATGCCACTGTAAATCTCTTTCATAGCCGCGGCAAGCAGTCTTGCTTCACTGCCCATCTCGGTTTCCGCCTGCATCATAACGGGAAGCGTTATTTCGTCAAGCGTGCGCCCTGCGATGTAGGTGTTAAGCGTACTTGCGAGGTGCGCCGCGTCGGTCGGGAGAACATCAAAGCCTAAGCGCAAGTTGCGGGTCTTTGCGTTTCCGCTGCCCGAAAGCATTACCAGCACAAGAGTTCTGCTGTCGAAGTACATGACTTCAAAGCGGATTATCTTTGACATATCGCTTCTCGGCTTTACGGCAATGGCGGTGTAGTTTGTCATGCTTCCGGCAAGTCTTGACGCCTCGGCAAGTATCTTGTCAAGTTCGTGCTGTTTGCCGCGGAGCCGCTCCGACATCATCTCGGTCTCGGCTTTTGTCTTTTTATATTCGCCCGCGAGACAATCTACATAAAATCTGTAACCAAGCTCACTTGGCACTCTGCCTGCCGAAGTGTGAGGCTGTTCGAGGTAGCCGAGCGCCTCAAGGTCCGCCATCTCGTTTCGTATGGTGGCGGGCGAGCAGTTTGGCATCATATTTTGCGCGATGTACTTAGAACCGACGGGCTCGCCGCCTTTTACATACGCTTCAACCACCGCACGCAAAATCTGCATTTTGCGTTTTGAAAGGTCATATTCCATTTTTGCTCACCGCCTTTCTTTTTAGCACTCTTTCGCTTTGAGTGCTAACTCATGATTAAAATTTACCACTTATCGCCCGTTTTGTCAAGGGATTTCAGAAAAAAATATTGTGTTTTTTAAGTGACGGATTTGCAAACGAATGTGAAGTGTGCTAAATGTAGATTGGTGAGGTAAATTGATGTTTATGTTACTGCCATCTCCGCCCGAGATCCTTCGCGCTGCGGCTCGCACTGATTTAACCGCCGCAAAACGCGGCGGATGATGCGGCGGAACTAAAGTTTTCTTACGCAGGTAGTCAGAGCCGCATTGCTCAAGGATG
>JAFTXX010000041.1 GCA_017461475.1 Clostridia bacterium | reverse complement strand
CACTGCGGAGCAATATAACTCGCCGTCAGGCGAATATAACTGCTACTTCGTCAGCGTAGCTGTCGAAGTAGCGCCGTCCCACGCGACTGTTGCGCCGAGGTTTTCGGCAACGAAACGTACGGGGAGGTAGGTGCGGCTGTTCTCAATGAACGCGGGAGCGTCGAGAGTAACAGTCTGACCGTTTACTTTCGCGGTGGTAGCACCAATGGTGATTTCAATAGTGGTGTCCGCGGTGATAACACTTGCGGTGGAAGTAGCGCCGTCCCACTTAACTTCCGCGCCGAATGCTTCGGCAACGAAACGTACAGGGAGCATTGTGCGGCTCTCGCGGATGATGGGAGCTGCGTCAAGAGTCTTGGCTGCGCCGTTTACATAACCTACGGTGTCACCGATGGTGAGTTTAACAACGGTGGAGTTGTCCTCAGCGACGTAGGTGAGAAGGTCGCCGTTGTTTTCGATGGTGCAGACCTTCTGTGCTTCCTCGGAGAGGATAGCGGTTGCGCCCTCGTCGATAACTATTTTGTAGTGGTACTCGTTGCCGGGCTTGGTCATAAAGACTGTCTTATCGGTGATGATAAGGGTTGCACCGTAGCAAACATGGAGAGTGTTCTGCAGGTTTTCCTGGAAGAGAATGAGGTCGTCGAAGATGATGTCGCCTTCAATGTTGAGAATGGTGCCCGAGCCGAGCTTGAATGCACATGCGGGGTTGGTGTCGGGGTCGGGATTCTTGTAGTCAACTCCGTTATAAACAGAGGTGAAGGTGAGAGGACCGGAAAGCGCGGGAATGGTGTACGCGTTAACGTTGGATGTACCCGAGATGTAGGACTTACCGGTAAGAACTACTGTACCTCCGGAGGGAAGAACCTTGAGAACGCCGTTGGTGTAGCCGCGAACGGGGGTGTCAGGGGTGAGACCGTCGTTCTTGTCGCTGCCCGAGTAGTTGAGGAAGCAAATGTTGCTTACGCCGTCTTCGGGACCGTCGGTGCCGCCGGTTACGCCTTCGAGAACTGTTACGCCCTCGGCAACGGTGATTTCACCTGCACCGCCGATAGAGGAGAAGGTACCGCCGTTAATGGTTGCCTTACCGCCTGCTTCAACTACGATGTTGTAGTAGTGTTCGTTGCCGGGCTTTGTCATGCAGACAACGGTGTCGGTAATGGTGAGGGACGCGCCGCTCTTTACAACGATTTTGTTCTGTCTGTTTTCCTGGAAGAGGATGATGTTGTCAAAGGTAACATCGCCCGCGATGTTGAGAACGGTACCCGAACCGAGCTTGTATGCGCAAGCGGGGTTGGTGTCGGGGTCGGGGTTCTTGTAGTCTTTACCCTCGTAAACAGAGGTAATGGTGAGGGGATTTGTGGTCTTGGGGATGGTGTACTCGTTTACGTTGTTGGCGCCGCCGGTGTAGGACTTACCGGAAACTACTACGGTACCGCCGTTCGGAACGATGTTCATAACGCGGTCCCAGGTCTTGACACCCTTGGTGTCGGAGGAGCCGTCGTTGTTGTCATTACCTGCGTAGTCGACGTAGCAGAGAGTAGCGTCGGAAACGGGAAACTCCGGCACCTCTCCGATGCCGCTGTCGATAACGGTAACGCCGTTGCCTATGGTGATGTTGCCGTCGCCTTCTACAGCGGAGAAGATACCGCCGTTAATATTAGCGGTGCCGCCCTCTTCAACTTTAATCTTGAAGTAGTAGTTGTTGCCGGTCTTTGTCATGCAGGTGATGTTTTCGGTTACGGTGAGGGTTGCGCCGTCCTTGACGATGATGGAGTTCTGATTGTTTTCCTGGAAAAGGATCATATCGTCGAGTACGACCTCGCCGCTTGCAATGGTGAGGGACGCGCCGCTGCCGAGCTTCATTACGCCGCCGCCGGGGTTGGTAGCGGGCTCGTACTTGCGGTAGTCAACGCCGTCGCAGGTACCTTTAATAGTTACCTTGCCGTTTGAGTTCCAAACGTAGCTTGCACCGATGAAGAATTTACCGGATATAACGAGGATGCCGCCGTTCTGAAGTTCGGAGATGGCACCGCCGTCCTCGGTGGTACCGAGGGTCTGCTTAGCGGTGGTGTCGCTGAAGCCGTCGTTTGCGTTTTTGCCTTGGTTGTATGAAATGAAAACTACGTTTTCAAATGCTGCGTTTGCCGCTAAAGCCATGCCGAAGAGCATGGTAAGCGCAAGGAGCGCACATAAAAGCTTTTTCATGTCGTTGCCTCCGTTTTAATTAGTAACTGAGTTTTGCGAAAGAATCGTTGAGGGATTTGATCTTGCTTTCCGCTTCATTTCTGTGAGTTTCGTAAATGGTTGCGATAGAGTTGCGGGAGAAGCAGATGTTGCCGAGTTCGGTGTTATATGTACCGATGCTGTAGTAGATACCTACGTCAAATACGCGGGTAGCGAAGATGATGTCAAGCATTTCGGTGCTTTCCTCGTCGCGTACATACTGACCGTAGAGGGTCTTTTCGTAGTAAGCGGGAGTGAGGTACTGCTGACCGTAGTAAGCGAGAAGCTCAACTACAGCGCCGCTGGTAGCAGCATTCTTTGACATAACAGGGATGCAGAGGAACTGGGTGTGGTAAGCACTAACGTTGTGGCCGTATTCTTCCTGGGTTGCGTCAAACTTGGGGTAAGGAAGGATACCGAAGTCAACTTCGCTGTCACGGTGACGCTCAACAACAGAAAGGGGATTGAAGTAGAATGCCGCGCGATTTTCGTTGAAGATAGAGTCGCGGTTGGTGTCCCAAACGCTCTGGGATGCCTGGTTGCCGGTAGCGTTGTCATACTGGTAGTTGAATACGTGAGCCTGGTCGAAGAGAAGGTCCTCAAACTGGTCATAGAGGTTTACGACACGCTCGTTGTAGAAGGTGAGCTCAATTTCGCCGTCGTCATTGATTGTCGCAACCTGCTCGCCTGCGCCTGCCATGATTGCAAGAGTGGGGTCCTTGAAGGTGAGCAGACCGTACATATCCTTTTCGTTGTAAACGCCGTTCTGGTCAACGTCCTGACCGACCTGCTTTACAAGGGAAGTGAGCTTTTCGAGTGTCCACTGGTCGTTTCTTACGAGTTCGTACGGGTCATCGAGACCGTAGTCATCGATAATGTTTTTGTTGAAGAGGAGTGCGTGGGTGTAGATGTTGTCGACGATGCTGATGTCACCGGTGGTGTAGAACATCTTGCCGCCTACAGCGAGGTCTTCATTTGCCTTCTGGTCCCAGTAGCCTTTGGTAAGGTCGATGTAGGGAAGGCTGTTGAGGTCCCAGAGCAGACCGTTGTACGCAAGGGTAGCAACGTCGTATGTACCTACCATAGCGGCGTCGTAGCGCGCATTGCCCGCCATGTAGTCGTTGTAGATGGCACTAAATCCGGTGCCGCTGCCGGTTGCGGGAGCGGAGTTGAACTTGGTGATGTCATCGTTGAGGATGGTTACGCCGTAAGCCTGCTTAATAGCTTCGTTGCGGCGGTAGATAGCAACATCTACGGTGGTGGTAGCGGATTCATCCGCATCAAAGTCGTTGCGCTCCATGTTACCCGAAACGAGAATGTTGAATTCGCCCGAAATGTCGATACCCTCGGGAATTGCGGGTAAATTGGGGTCCTGTGTGGCGGTGCTGTCTGTGTTTTCGACGACATCTGTCTTTTCATCTCCGCAAGCGGCGAGCGAAAGGACTATCATTGAAATCGCCAAAAGAAGTGCCAAAAGTCTTTTCATGTTGGTTTCCTTTCATTTATATATTAAAAATAATATTATCAGTCAAGAACAACCTTGGGCCAAAGCTTTGTGGAGAATGTGGAAACGCCGGTGAATGTGTCGGAGAGGGAGCCTTCGCCGTCCTGGTTAACAAGCACGAGACGTGTACCGAAAGAGGTCTTACTGGTCAGACCAACAGCGGTCTTGGGGATAGAGAGCTCGATAACCGCGCCCTCATCCTTGTCGGAGTTGTCGTCAATAGTGCCGAAGAGAACGACTTTTGCGGCATTTTCAAGGGTGGAGGAAGACTTCTTCATACCGTTCGAATAGTATTCAACGGTAACATTGCCGCTAAGGTCAACGGTTACGCGGTAGTCAGAGGAATCGCCTGCTGCTACGCAAACGGTAACGGTGTCGCCGCTTGTGAGGTAGTAGTCGAGGCGGGAGAGCAGGAAGTAAACATTGTTGTCATCGTGAGCGGTACGCATAGTGACCTGTGCCTGAGAAGCGCTGCCTACGAAGAGAGCGTCGTTGTTGCCTGTCCAGTCGTTTGTGTAACCGTCAAGAGTAATGGTAGTCTTGGGAGCGTTTACGCGGTGGTTGAGGTAGGAGTAGTAGAGGTTGATGCCGTAGATGCTGCCGCTGGTTATAGCGTCGTGCATTGCGGTAACAACTCTGTGAGAGCCGACAACCGCGCAGGAACCCCACATGCCCGCACTGCCGGGAGCGTTTTCAAATGTGGTGGAAGAAACTTCGCTGCCGTCGGGAGCGCCGAGTCTGCCGACGAGCTTGCCGCTGTAGTTGTGAGTGATGTAAACTTCACCCGACTCAAAGCGGTCGATGTAAGGCGAGGAGTTGGGAGTAATAGTGAGGTTGGTGTAAGCGCTTTCCTCGTTCTTTGCGAGGTCTTTCCACTCGTTTGCCTTTTCGCTTACGCCATAGGAAATGCGGAACTTGCCGTCGAGCTGCTTCATCTCGACAACGAGCATGAGCTTGCCGTTGTAAAGCTGGGTTGCAACGGGCATCTGACCGTTGTAGTGAGGACGCTCGGTACCTGAGTATGCGTCGAGTTTGTCACCTACATATTCGCGGTAGACGGTGAGTGCGCGGTAGTAACCGGTGTCACCGGGCTGAATGTCGGGCGACCAGGTGTTGCCGTTGTCGGTGGAGATGATAAGACCGGTCTCGGTGGAGCGGTGCTCTTCGTCGTAGCCGTATTCCATGATGTCAGGGGCAACCTGAGTGTAGTAAACGTGAATTGTGCCGTTGGCAAGCTGGAGAACGGAGGGTTCCCAAACCTGACCGGTGTAGATGCGGGTCTCGTCGGACCATGTGAGATTGTTGTTTGCGTCAACGGTGCCGCGCATCATATAGAGACCGCAAAGTTCGGGGTACTCACGGTAACCCTTGGGTGCACGCACTGCGTAAACGCAGAGCACGCTTCCGTCGTCAAGTACGCAGAGATCCGCGTTCATAGCGTGGTAACGCTCGGATGTGCCTTCGAGAGAGCCGTACTCGTAGGTGAACTTGTGGTCAGCGGAGTTCCAGAGAACCTCGGGTGCGTTCCAGTTGATACCGTCGGAACTGGTTGCATAGTAGAGGTGCTGACCGTACTGGCTGTACATCCATGTGAGGACATAAAGGCTGTCGTTAACCTTTCTGATTCTGGGGTAGAATGCGCTGTCATAACGGGTGTAGCCGGTAACGCCCGAGGTGAGAACTACGTTTTCGCGGTAGTTTATCTCAAGCGAAGCGGTGCGGTAATCGTCTTCTGCGTGGTCACCGTCCTTGCTGTACTGGTCGAGCTCGGTGATGGACAAAAGTTCGGTCACGGGACCCGTGGTTACATTTTCGGTTACCTTATTATATTGTTCCACTGTGAAAAGTCCTTCTTCAATAAGCTGTTCTGCAATGTTCTTGCCGCCGTTCTTGCAGGTTGCGGAAAGCGCGTTGTAGCAGATGATAAACGCGTCGCCTCTTGTGAAGTTCTTATCGGCGGAAGTGCCCGCGATAAGACCTACTTTGTTTGCGAGTTCATAAGGATTGTTCCATGAGAAATCGCCCGCGCCGTCGTTGTATCCGAGTACACGGAGAATGGCGGTGAGGAACGCGCTGTCGGTCATTGCGCCGCTCGCGTCAAACTTCGTCGCGCTTACACCCTTGGTAACGCCGTTCGCATAAGCGTAGCTGACGTAGGGGACTGCCCATGCGGGAAGGTCGGTGAAAGGATGCGCGTTGGTCTCGGAAGTCGCTGCGCTCTCTTTGCCGAGGAAGCGGACGACCTGCGTAATAGATTCAGCGCGGGTAAGACTGCCGCCGACGTCAAAGTTGACGCTGCCGTCAGCATTTGTACCCTTGCCTGCAAGCAGACCGAGGTCGTACAGATAGTTTGCAGCTTCTTCACCGGTGATGTTAGCCGCCGCGCCGAACGCGGTAACGGACATTAAAACGGCAAAAACAACTGCGAAGAGGATAATGCGTTTTTTCATAACAGTGCTCCTTGTCTTTTTTTGTGCAAGCCTACTAAAGACGAACTTGTTTCATCCCCGCAGGCTGGTTATCTATCATAAATTATATCACAATGAATTGCCAAAATCTATATACTATATGAAGAAAAATATTGCAAAAATCAAAGTCGAGCGTTTTTTGCACATCGCATTTTTTGGCATTTTTTGAGGTGGCAAAAAAAGGTCAAAACACTGACCGATTTGTGCTAAATGTTGCACAATGTTATCAAAAAAGCTCAAAAAGTATAAATTGCAAAAAAACAAATTCAGTTTTTTAATTTACACCCGAAAAAGTTTTGGTGTTAATATTTGGGAAATATCCGCACAAAAATTGCCAAAATATTGCCAAAACCTAGGTAAATTGATGGTTATGGAATAGACAAACATCTCCCCGCGAGATCCTTCACTTCGCCCATACTCGCTTTGCGAGTATGGCAGGAACCTTCGGTTCCTTGTGCTCCGTTCGAGGATGACAAGCGGGGGTGAGCAAAGTGCTAAATAAGGCTTATTTTATAGCATTGTAACAACCCCCGCTTGTCATCCTTGAGCGTCAGCGTTGCGATCTCGCGGGGAGATGTTTGTAACATATATACATTATTTATATTTTTTCAAATCCCCACATCACAAAATATTCACAAGCGAAGTTATTGATTTATTGCAAGTTTTGTGCTACAATGACAACGATTAACTTTTTTAAAGGAGTTTACGATGCTTAAAGTCGAAAACTTAGTGAAGAAATACGGCAGAGCGACGGCGCTCTCGGGTATCAGCTTCCATGTCAACAAAGGTGAGGTCATCGGCTTCCTCGGTCCCAACGGCGCGGGCAAGTCCACCACGATGAACATCATTACGGGTTATATATCTTCTAATGTAGGAAACGTGTACATAGACGGCACCGAGATTTTGGAAAATCCGGAGCTTGCGAAGAAAAAAATCGGCTATCTTCCCGAGCAGCCTCCGCTTTATATGGAGATGACCGTCCTTGAGTATCTCAACTTCGTATATGAACTCCGCGGATGCGACCTTCCCCGCAAGGCTCACCTTGAAGATGTTTGCAAGGTGGTCAAGATTTCGGACGTGCGCGACCGCGTTATCCGCAATCTCTCAAAAGGCTACAAACAGCGCGTCGGCATTGCGTCGGCGCTTATCGGCAACCCGCCGCTTATAATTCTGGACGAGCCTACCATAGGTCTTGACCCGAAACAGATAATAGAAGTGCGCAACCTTATCCGCGCTCTCGGTCAGTCTCACACGGTAATTCTCAGCACGCACATTCTCTCCGAGGCGCAGGCTGTGTGCGACCGTATGATTATCATTGACCACGGCAAGATAATCGCCGACGGCAAGACCGAGGAGATAAATCAGTTTATCAAGGACAACCGACGTTACAAGGTGTTTGTTTCGGGCGCACAGAGCGACGTTCTGCCCGTGCTTAAAAAAGTTTCGGGCGTTATTGCGTGCGAGCCGCTTGCAGAGCGCGACGGCGACGCGGTTGCGTACGCCATTGAAGCGCAAAAGGGTATCGACATCCGCAAGCCTATGTTCCACGCGCTCGCCGAAAAAGGCTATCCCATAATGGGTCTCGAAGCTCTCGGCGCAAGCCTTGAGGATATTTTCATCAGTCTTATTGACAGGGAGGACGCGTAATGTTTGCTATATATAAAAGAGAACTTCGCTCATACTTTGTCTCGGCGGTAGGCTATGTTTTCTTCGCAGTGATTATCGCGCTCAGCGCGGTAATTTTCTCGGTTTCGACGCTTTTTGCCGCTACAAACGACGTTTCCTCTTACTTTGAGACTATGCTGTTTGTGCTGATGATAGCGCTCCCTCTCCTCACGATGAAGCTTTTCGCCGAGGAGAGAAAACTAAGGACCGAGCAGCTTCTGCTCACATCCCCCGTTTCGATAGGCGGCATGGTCGTTGCAAAATTCCTTGCGGCGTTCACCGTTTACTTTATTGCAAACCTGCTTTGCTCTATTTCGTACATCACGCTTTTCGCATACAGCGACCCCGAGGCGGGCGTTATCCTCGGTAACATTATTGCGCTCACCCTCGTCGGCGCTGCGTTTATCGCTATCGGCATTTTTGTTTCCGCGCTCACCGAAAATCAGCTTGCCGCGGCTATAGGCACGTTTGCAATTATCCTTGTAATGCTCCTTATCGGCGCGCTTAATTCGTTTATACCTGTTTACTCCGTGCGCTATGTGCTTTCGTGGTTCTCTATTCTCAGCCGTTATCAGAACTTCACCGACGGTTTCTTTGACATCGCCGCCGTGGTTTACTATGTTTCGATTTGCTTTGTATTTCTGTTTGTCACCTGCCGCGTTTACGAGCGCCGCAGATACGGCGCGTAAGGAGGTAATGACATGAACGTACTTAATAAAAGAAGCGCAAAACATTCCTCCGTTTCCGCGGTATTCACCGCGGTGGTTATCCTGCTTGTAATGCTTGCAAACGCGGTGTTCTCACTGCTCGCATCGCGGTATTCGCTTTACTTTGACCTCACCGACGCGGGACTGTGGACACTTTCCGACAGCGCAAAGACAGCCGTTGCCGAAGCCGAGGGCGATATCACAATCACATTCTGCTCCGACCGCGACTATGTTGAGAGCAACTACTACATGCAGTATATCTCAAACACCGCAAACGAACTCGAAAAAGAGTTTGACAACATCCATGTGCGCTATGTAAATTCCAAGCGCGACCCCCATCTCTTAAAGGCGTATAAGAACACCACTGATACGTCGATTAAGGAGACCGATGTTATCGTCGAAAAGGGTAACGCCTTGGAGCGCGCCTCGGATGAAGCACCGTCCGAGTTCCGCAAGCTCTCGGCTGACGCATTTTACGTCTCTGACACTTCCACCGGCGAATATTGGGCATACAACGGCGAGGAAATTTTCGCCGCCGCCTGCCTTGCCGTCACCGCGGACGAAACCCCTAAGGCTCTCTTTACCACGGGTCACGGTGAAAGCGTCGCACTCACCGATATCTCCTACTTTGTAAACGTTATCGCAATGGCGGGCTTCGACGTCGGATACATCGACCTTGCAACCGAGGAGATACCCGAGGACTGCCGCCTGCTTATCATCAATAACCCCACCCGCGACTTTATCGGCTACGACCCGTCCGGCAATGTTGACGAGTCGGTTTCCGAAATCCGCAAGATAGACGAATTTCTCGAAGAAAACCGCACGCTCATGGTGTTCAAAGACCCCTCGAGCGATTATCTGCAGAACCTCGAAGAGTTCCTCTATACATGGGGCATAGTCTTCGGAGAGGGCACCGTGTACGACACCGCGTCCTCGCTTGATATGGCGGGCACCACCGTTTACGCGCAGTACGCGGATGAAGGCACCATTGCCGCAAGTCTCCAGAAGGAGCTGCGCAACAGCGCCGCTCCCCCGAAAACCGTGTTTGACACCGCGCGTCCCATTTACGTCTCCGACATTTACACCGCGGCGATAGACGAAGAGGGCAACGCCACCAACACCTACGAGTATTACGGCAACAACGCATACCGCGAGATGTCCACCGTTTACTTTGCATCGCCCTCGGCAGTTGTAAAGCAGGACGGAGAAACCGTTGACGACGTCGGCGGCTATAGCCTTATGACCATCACCCGCGAGCTCAATTACAAAAACAGCGACACATACTTCGGCTATGTGATGGCGGCAGGTACGAAAAACTTCACCGCCGACGACTACATCAACTCCAATACCTACGGCAACAAGGACATCATCTACTACGCGCTCCGCATGATGGGCCGCGAAAAGGTTCCCGCCGACATCGACTTTAAGGTATTTGCCACCACCGAGATTGAGAATATGACGTCTGCTCAGGCTATCCGCGCAGCAGTGCTTCTCATCACCGTGCTCCCGCTCGCTGCAGCGGTTGTCGGCATTGTGGTTATCACAAGGAGAAAGTACAGATGAAAAAGCGCATAGTTTTAACAGCAGTCTGCGCGGTTTTGTGTGTCGGACTTTGCGTGGCGCTCGGATTCCTGATTGCAAATCAGGAGAGTACCGACGATGAGGGCAGCGGCAGCAACGTGCTTGACCGCCTCAATCTCATCAGCTTCAGTGACGTTGCGAGCATCCATATCAAAAATCAGCATGACGAATACAAACTGGTAAACTCAAACGACACACTTGTTATCGAGGGCTATGAGTATGCGCCGCTGAATAACTACAAGCTCATGTACCTGCTTTCAAACGCATGCCAGACCTACTACACCTACAGTGCGGAAACCACCGCTGAGGATATGGTGAAGTACGGTCTTGCGGACGGCGAGAATCAGGCGGAGTTTACCGTAACAACGCTTGACGGCGAGGAGTTCACCGTCTACATCGGCGACGAAACGCTTGCAAATGACGGTTACTATGTCCGCACCGAGGGCGACGAGGGCGTTTATGTCCTCGGCTACGATATCGAGGAGGACCTGCTTGCCCCGTCCGAGGCGCTGATAAACAAAAACGTCGTCTACGGCACCGAGACAAACACCTATTACCTTGTCGATAACTTTGAACTGCGCAAAAACGGCGAAACCTTTGTCGCCATTGACTTTGTTGACGCAAACGAGCGCAGTGAGCTTGCCGCAATGGGCATCCAGCGTCTCACCTACCCCGAGGGTTACTTCGCGAGCGATTACTACAACAGCGTGCTGACAAAGTTCTCGCTTCTCGACTCCGAGGGTTCGACAAACTTCATGCTCTCCGAGGTACTTTCCTACAAGGTAGACGAGAAAATCCTCGCGCAGTACGGTATAAACATTGAGACCCCCGCGTATGAGATGTCGTTCGCAACGCCCATTATGGACTCCGACGGCAACATCGTCGCCAAGTTCCCGAATGTTGTGCTTTTCAGCGAGAAACAGCGCGACGAAAACGGCGATTACTTCTACTATGCCTACTCGGTCTACTACGGCGTGCTCGGCAGAATGGAGCAGATCACCGTCGACTTCCTCGAATGGGGTCTCGACAAGTGGGTCAGCCCCTATCTGTTCCAGATTAATATAATTAATGTAGATACTATTTCGTTCGACAGCAAAAACGGTTACTTCGAGTTCAAACTTGAGGGCGAGGAAAACGCAGACCTCACCGTAAAAGAAGTGCAGAGCGGATATTCCCCCGATATCAAGAACTTCCGCAACCTCTGGCAGTCGCTTCTCGCAATGAGCCACGACGGATACTTAGGCCTTTCCGACGAAGAGCTTGCGACAGTTACTTCAAACGAAAAGAACCGCTTGCTGACAATGAAAGCCGTCACCCGCTCGGGAACCGTGCAGGAGTATGTGTTCTGGCAGTACACCGACCAGCGCGTGTACTACACCATAAACGGCGAGGGCGAATTCTATTTGCCGATAACCATGGTAAATAAGATAATCGCCGATGTCGACCGCTTTATGGCAGGCGAGGAAATCGACCCCGAAGCAAGATATTGATAGCAAAAAAGAACGCGAAAGCGTTCTTTTTTTATGCAGTGAGCAAATAATTACAAACTAACCTTGTAGGGGCGATTACTAATCGCCCGCTTGTACAACATCTGCTCTTTGCTAAACGGGCGATTACTAATCGCCCCTACGGATTTGAGAGATTCATTAACTCCCATAACCGGCATTTTCATTCATTTCTTTTCCCTCTTTCGCATATCATTTAGCAAACATATTAACGGAGGGAAAATATATGGCAAGAAATGCGAGTATTTACGATAACATTGCAAAGCGGACGGGAGGGGATATTTACATCGGTGTTGTGGGCCCCGTGCGCAGCGGCAAATCCACGTTTGTGCGCTCGTTTATGGAAAAAATGGTGCTGCCCGCCATTGCAGATGAGACGGCGCGCTCCCGCGCCCGCGATGAGCTTCCTCTTTCGGGCAGCGGACGCACGGTGACTACCGCCGAGCCCAAATTTGTTCCCGAGAGCGGCGCGGCGATAAAGACCGACGGCGGTCTTAAAATGAATGTGCGCATGGTTGACTGCGTGGGTTATCTTGTCGAAGGCGCGATAGGCGGTGACGAGGACGGTCAGCCGCGCATGGTAAGTACCCCTTGGAGCGAGGAGAAGATGGAGTTTTCCGCGGCGGCTCGACTTGGCACAGACAAGGTCATGCGCGAACATTCCACCGTGGGCGTTGTCGTAACTACGGACGGCAGTTTCGGCGAAATTCCGAGAAGCGCGTTCGCGTCGGCTGAAAATGAGGTCATAGCCGAAATGAAGAAGTGCGAAAAGCCGTTTGTGATACTGCTTAATTCCGCCGAGCCGCACTCGGAGGCGGCGCAAAAGCTCGGACGCTCGCTTGAAGAAAAGCACGGTGCCCCCGTCGCGCTTGTCAACTGCACTTCGCTTGGCGAGGACGACATCGGCGGCATACTTTCGCTTTTGCTTCTCGAATTTCCCGTTACCCGCGTAAACATCGACCTGCCGAAATGGGTGTGCGCGCTGAACGACGGTCACCCGCTCCGCGAAAACATATACCGCGCGGTTAAAAGCGCAGCAGGTGAACTTGAAAAGGTCGGCGAGGTTCGCCGCGCGTTTGAAATGGGCATCGGAGAGGGGTCGGGCGCGTATTTTGACGACGCTACCGTTGACCTCGGCAGCGGTGAGGCGACGGTTACCCTCGGTGTGCCCGAAGAAAAATATTTTGAGGTGCTCAGCGCCCTTTCGGGTATGCAAATTGCAAACGACGCAGAGCTTTTCGGCGCTTTCTGCACCCTCGCCGAGGCGAAGGCAAACTATGACAAAGTCGCTATGGCACTTGAAGATGTCGAGCGCAAGGGCTACGGCATAGTGATGCCATCGGTTGACGAACTTACATTAAAAGAACCTCAGATAGTCAAGCAGGCAGGCGGTTACGGCGTGCGTCTTCGCGCGCTCGCAAAGTCTATCCACATGATAAAAGCCGATGTCGAAGCCGAGGTCAACCCCATAGTGGGCAGTGAAGCACAGTCGGAGGAGCTCGTACGCTCAATAAGCGAGTCGCTTGCATCGTCTCCCGAAAAGATTTGGGACACCAATATGTTCGGCCGTTCGCTATACGAGCTTGTCAGCGAGGGACTTCGCACAAAGCTGTCCCACATCCCCGAGCAGTCGCAAAAACGCCTGTCCGAAACCCTCGAGCGCGTAATAAACGAAGGCAGCGGCGGCCTGATTTGTATTATTTTGTGATAAAGTAAATCGGTGTTTATGTTACAAACATCTCCGCCCGAGATCCGACGGCTGTGCCGTCGCCCTGCGGGTTTCGACTGCGCCTACGGCTCCGCTCAAGATGACAGGGGCGGGTTTTAGCAAAGTGTTAAAAAAACCTTATTCTATCGCGTTGTAACAACCCCCGCTTGTCATCCTTGAACGTAGCGCAGCGAAGTGAAGGATCTTGCGGGGAGATGTTTGTTTCTTCGCTAAACATTAATTTGCCGCTATAACCCCTCTTCTTTTCTAAACCCTATTTATTATTACATTTATCTTACATTCAAAAAAATATCTTGCAAAATTTGCAACTATAGTGTAATATTACTATGGATAAAACCGAAATTGTCGCTATTTTTGGGATAATTTCGTGAAAGAAAAGGAGATTACCATGAGAAGTATGAAGAAAATCTTCGCTCTTGCTATGGTAGTAATGATGCTTTTTGCATTCGCGGCTGTCAATGCCTCTGCAGAAGAGGGCGACTACTCCGATGCTGCACAGCGTCTTGCAACCATCAACGTTTTAAAGGGCGATACAAACGGCAATCTTATGCTTGAAAACGGCGTTACCCGTTATCAGGCGGCATTGTTCTTTGTTCAGGCAATGACCGGCGAGACTGCTGTTGAAAAGTGGAACGCTGAAAAGCAGAGTGCTGTTTTCAGTGACGTTCCCGAGTACGCTACCGCTATTGACTATGCTTACGGCACCGGCCTTATTCTCGGTCGCGGCAACGGCGTATACGGCTACAACGACCCCATCATTTATCAGGATATGCTCGTTCTCGGCGTTCGCGCGCTCGGTTACGAGACTTCCAATATGGTTTACCCCTACGGCTATATTGAGACTGCTAAGACTCTCGGACTTACCGAGAACCTTGCATCCGATATCAAGTCTACCGACGAGCTTACCCGCGGCGAGACTGCACAGATCATCTGGAACATGCTCAACATCGAAATTGCTGAAAAAGACCCCATAAGCGGTAAGCTTATTTACCCCGGCGACCTCGGCGCTGCTGAGATTCTTTTCAGCAACTACGGTATCACTCTCGAGAGAACCACCTACCTTAAGGAGGCAGGCTTCTCGCAGGGCGTTGTCGAGGCTGTAATTACCGAGTATAACGAAGCTGAAACTTCCAGCGACATCGCTACCGTTACTCTTGATAACGGTCTTGAAATCGCGGCAAAGGACCTCGGCATCACTGCAAGAACCTATCAGGAAACTTTCCTCGGTCTCCCTGTGACCCTCTATGTTGACTGCGACGAAGAAGAGTTTGAAAAGCTCTACGACGTTGTTGAAGAGGACAGCGAGGCGGATGTTATCTTTGCTGACTTCCTTGAGTTTACAAATGTTGTAAACGTAGCAAAGGGCGGCAACATCAAGGTTACCGAGTCCACCGACGGTTACTACCGCATCACTCTCGGTTCTACTACTTATAAGGAAGAAAAGTACAACTTCGACGTTCGCGTTCTCGGTGAGGAC
Organism: Clostridia bacterium; assembly: GCA_017461475.1. GTDB lineage: Bacteria > Bacillota > Clostridia > Oscillospirales > CAG-272 > UMGS902. Next base: position 2,553 of record JAFTXX010000041.1, on the reverse strand, counting down.
GGTTGGGAAGAAGACGATTTCGACATTCTTGTTGACGCTTTCTCCTACGACTCGAAGAACGGCTACACCGGCGAAAACTCCTACGGCGAGATCGATTACACCGTTGTTACCGATGAGGTTGACGGCGAGACCGTCAGCACCGTGCTTATGCTTTACAAGCCTTACGAGTTCGGTCAGTATTTCACCCGCACCTACCGTTATCAGCCCACAGTCGGCGATGAAAGCTTTATCGCTATCGGTAAGTATGATGATGCTATGACTTTGGATTCAAACGGCGATCCCACATATGAAAATGCAGACGGAGATAATTCTTATTTCGTTGAGTATCTCCTCGGCTCCGATGTTCAGGTCAGCTCCTCCACCACATCCGTTTCCAAAAAGAACGGCGAGGCAGCAAGAGACGCAAGACTCTCCGGCGAAAGCGTTCGCAGCGGCAACTTCATCTTCTATTATTATAATGCACTTGACAATGTCCTCGAAGTAGGCTACAACTGCGGCAACCTTACCGACGGCAAGCTCACTTCTTACAGCACTGCAAAAGAGACTGTGAAGATCAGCTCCAATACTTATGAATACGGCTTTGAAGGCGCTTTTGAGCATAACCTTCCCGCATTCTCCGACTATGACTTCTCCGGTGACTACCTTGCAAACGTTTCCGATGATGTAAACGTACAGTATGTTGCTTACGAAGGAAGAGTATTCTATATCCAGACTCCTCTCAACACTTCTAACCACAGAGTTAAGCACAACTATGTAATTGCAACCGTCGACCCCGAAATCATGGCTGATCTCCTTGATATGGATGTTGAAGATTACGAGGCAGACCTCACCGCTGACGGCATCTATGTTTCCGAAAACGGCAACATGACCATTGCGGTTCTCAATACCACCACTGCTCAGTGGGGTCTCGCAGAGGTAGCACAGTATGAGTACGGCTCTTACTCTTCTACCGTTCAGCGTTACTGGAACGGCTACAACCACGAAGATGCAGAGTGGGAACATGTTGTTGATATCGCAAAGGGCATCAAGAACTATGATATCTTCGGCGACTCCTTCAAGGGCTATGACGAATACTCCTGCGCAAGAGACCAGCTGCTTCACGGCGGTATGTTCGCAGTACGCGCAAACAAGAGCGGTGTATATAACCTCTCCGTAGTATTCTCGACAGGCGACTGGGGCATGATCAACAACGGTATCAACACCACAGGTCTTATCTTCTCCGATACCGCACCCAAGACCAACCTTATCGAAGCAAGCCGCGCTGAAAGCGTTGATCCTGCCCGTGTAACTATTAACGACAACACCGTTATCGTTGTTATCGACCGTGACGGTAACGTAGGCGTACGCAAGGGTATCCTCGAAAACGCAGACAGCATCTACTTTAGCGGCGTCACCGACAGCGCCCCCGGCTTTGTTTACTCCGCTTCTTCCAGCCTTATCGTTCTCCAGCTCCCCCTCAACAAGAACGTTAACTATTCCACCGCTATTCTCGACGCAAACAACCAGCCTTTCAACGTTAAGACTTGGGGCGAAGGCACAACAAGCAGCTCTACCGAGGCTTACTACATTGCAATCAACGGCTCCGAAATTGAGTACGAGAGACTTGATGACGGCAGCTACTCTGTAACTGTCAGCGGTCTGTTCAACCTCAGAACCATGAGAGCAGTATCTTCTATCAAGGTAACACTCGACGATGTTGACGAGACCAACCTTATCGACGAATTTGAAATCGGCAAGGTTCTCCACATGAAGAAGAACGGCGACCTTGTTGTTGAAGATATCGATGTTGCAGACGCGCTTCTCCTTGCAACCGATATGCGTTCCACTTCCGACGATGATTACACCGAAATCGACATGAGCGCTGTTAAATTTATCGACGATTGCTCCATCACAATGGATGAGTTCGGTCTCGATGCAAAGACTGCTGTCGGCAGCATCAAGTTCAACGTTGCAACTCTCGATGTAACCGCTCTTGACTGGGATGATTACGATATCGGCAAGATTGCATATGAGCTTGAATATGAAGACGACAACGTTTGGGATGCGGCTTCTGTTGAAATCGCAGACGACGAGCTCGTATATCTCTACGGACTTGAAGAAGTTAACACGATAGACACCGTAACCGAGCCCACCGCGGGTATCCTCGATCAGTACGTAATCGATACTGTAGGCGAAACCCTCAAGCTCGCAGATAAAGACGACGAATACTTTGAAAATGCAGTAGAAATCAAGGTTGACATCTACGCATGCGGCATATTCGACGATGACACCGGTGAACTTATCGTTTACGCTGTAAAACTCGTTTCTCTCGCAGACTAAAATTTAAACAAAAAGGCTGTTGCTCCGGCAACAGCCTTTTTTGCATGCGTGAGGTAAATAAATGTTTATGTGTTCAAGCAAACATCTCCCCGCAAGATCCTTCACTCCGCCCATACTCGCTTTGCGAGTATGGCAGGAACCTTCGGTTCCTTGTGCTCCGTTCGAGGATGACAAGCGGGGGTGTTGCAATGCGATAAAACAAGGCTTTTTTAGCACTTTGCTAAATCCCGCCCT
>JAFTXX010000011.1 GCA_017461475.1 Clostridia bacterium | reverse complement strand
TTTCCCATAGCACATATTTAACGACCCGCCGAAGGCGCGGTCAAAAGGCGACGGAACCTATAGCCAAATAAGAAGGCAGCTTGTGTCGCCTTGTCATCCTCGAACGGAGCACAAGGAACCGAAGGTTCCTGCCATACTCGCTTTGCGAGTATGGGCGAAGTGAAGGATCTTGCGGGGAGATGTTTGCTTATACGCTAAACATTAATTTACCTTTTTCCACCGACCAAATTCAAAAAGCACTAAGCCAAATGCTTAGTGCTTTTTGAATATTTTAATTAAACTGTGCGGACGCCTGCGTCAAAAGTCTTGTTGATTCTCTTAACAACACTGTTGGCTACGGCTTCGATTTCTGCGCTTGTGAGGGTCTTTTCGGCGGAACCGATAACAAGGCGGATGGTTACCGACTTTTTACCCTCGGGAATCTGCTTGCCTTTGTATTCATCAACGAAGCGAACATCACTGAGAAGTTCGTTCTTCTTGCTCATTACGCACGCGTAGATGTCATCCCACTTGACCATGGAGTCAACGAGGAAGGAAACGTCATAATCGTTCATCGGGAACTCGGGGAGATGTGCGTAACGGTTGGTTCTCGACTTGAAAGGCACAAACGCGTCCATATCAAGTTCTACGAGGACTGCCGAAAGTACCTTGATGCCGCAAGCAAGAGCCGCCTTCTTGGAAAGGAGCGCCATGTCGCCTATCTTCTTACCGCCGAGGCAGATGTTGAGCCAAACTACATTGTCTGCCCAATAGGGTTTCTCGTTTCTCTCGAAAGTGAAACCTTCCATATGAGTATAACGAGGCATCATTTCGATAACGCCCTTGGCGCGGCGGAAAAGAGTTTCCACATCGTCGGATTTGCCGACAAATGCGCAACCGAGATGTCGCTTTTGGAGAGGCAGTTTTTCATTTTTGTAATTCGATGTGTAATCGGAATCAAGGAAAATCTGCGCTTCTTCAAAAATATCAAACTCATCGAAATTGCGCTCGTTCTTCACGATAGCCTTACAGATATTGGGCAGAAGCGAGGAACGGATATACTTTTCAGAGGGAGACGGGGGAGTTGCAAGCGCGAGGACACCGTCGGTATTAGGCAGAAGAGCGTTTACAAACTCCTCAGTCATCCACGGATATGTGAATATTTCCTGCATGTTGCAGCGGAATGCGAGATATTCTTTGACCTTGCGAACAAGATCAACGTCAAGCTGATTTATTGCGCCGTCAAACGATGTGGTGATCTGCGTTGCCTCAAAGTTTTCGTAGCCGTACATACGTGCGACTTCTTCCATAACGTCTGCCTTAATGGAAACGTCGCCTGTAGAACGCCATGTAGGAACTACGATGTGCATTTTTTCATCGGTAAATGTGACCTCAAAGCCCATTGTGCCGAGTTTCTTTTCAACGACTTCCTTAGGGATTCGCTTGCCAAGACGTCGGTCGAGCCATTCGAGTTCAACGTCGATTTCTTTCTTGACAAGTTTATTGGGGTATTGGTCGTTAAACGCAGTAACTTTCATATCGGGATAAAGCTCTGCAAAGAGTTTCATGGCGAGTGCAAGCGCCTGGTCGCAACGCTCGGGGTCGACCGCCTTTTCGTAGCGGGATGAAGCCTCGGTTCTGTTGTCGTAGCGAAGCGCTGTTCTGCGTACGCCGCGGGACTCAAAGTTTGCAACCTCGAGGATAACGCTCTCTGTATCGGGAAGAACAGAGTCTTTTGCACCGCCCATAACGCCTGCGAGTGCAACTGCGCCCTCTGCATCGGCGATAACGAGGTCGTCGGAAGAAAGTTCAAGATCCTTATCGTTAAGAAGCTGAAGCTTTTCGCCGTCTTTAGCGCGTCTTACCTCGATGTGGTCGATAATATGGTTAGAGTCAAAAACGTGAGTGGGCTGACCCGTAGCAAGCATAACGTAGTTTGTAACGTCGACGAGCGCGTTGATGGGGCGCATACCTACTCTCCAGATGCGGCTCTGCATTTCAAAAGGAGAAGGCTTTACCGAAAGTCCTTCTACACGGGCACCGATGTAGCGGGGGCATCTCTCGGTGTCGGAAATTCTTACATCGTAAGTGGCGGTAGTTTCGGGAACATACTTTTCAAACTGAACGAGGGGAAGGTCATAAAGCGCCGCGATTTCACGTGCGATGCCGTAGTGACCCCAAAGGTCGGGGCGGTTGGTCATAGACTTATTGTCTATTTCAAGGATGATATCATCAAGGTTAAGCGCCTTGGCAAGAGGAGTACCCGCTGCAGCGTCAAACGCGGTAACGTCCATGATTTCATGGTCGCCCTCTGCGGGAAAAAGGTCTGCAAGTCCTACTTCGACAGCTGCGCAGATCATACCGAAGCTCTGCACGCCGCGAAGTTTTGCATTCTTGATTTCAACAGGCTCGCCCTCTCCGTGCCAGCGCACCATTGCGCCGGGGCAAGCGACAACGACTTTCATTCCCGCTTCGAGATTGCTTCCGCCGCAGACGATGTCTTTGACTTCGCCGTCGCCGATATCAACCTTGCAAATGCGAAGCTTGTCCGCGTTGGGGTGAGGAAGAACTTCCTTTATTTCTCCGACAACTATCTTGTCAAAACGCTCGGCAAGACTCTCTGCGCCTTCTACCTCAACGGTAGACATGGTGAGGTCATATGCGAGTTTCGACAGATCCATGTCATCGGGAATTTTTACATAATCTTTAATCCAATTCAGTGATAATTTCATCTTTGTTCTCCCTTAATTGAACTGCTTGAGGAATCTGAGGTCGGTGCTGTGGAACAAACGAACATCGTCAACACCGTAACGCATCATAACAAGTCTGTCAAGACCGATGTTTACATAGAAACCTGTGTATTCGTCGGGGTCAAGACCTGCCGCGCGAAGTACGTTGGGATGAGGTGTGCCGCCGGGCATGATTTCTATCCAGCCGACGTGCTTGCACACGCTGCAGCCTTTGCCGCCGCAAACAAGACAGCCCATGTCGATTTCAAATCCGGGTTCAACGAACGGGAAGAATCCCGCGCGCATTCTTACGGGGACATCCTGACCGAAAACCTTGGAAAGGATGCTCTTTATCATTACCTTACCTGCGGTATAGGTGAAATCCTTGTCAACGATAAGTGCTTCATACTGGAAGAACGCTCTCTCGTGGCGGGCATCCGTAGTCTCGTTTCTGTAAACTCTGCCGGGATAAACAAAGCGGTAGGGCGGCTTATGTGTCATCATATAGCGCACGCTGTCGCCTGTAAGGTGAGGACGGAGACAGAGTTTTTCGTTTGCCTCGCCTTTGTCCGCGCCCTCAAGCCAGTACGTGTCCATGCTCTCGCGTGCAGGGTGATTTGGCGGGAAGTTGAGATTGTCAAACGCATAGTATTCGCTTGTGATCTCGGGGCCTCCGAAGATCTCGAAGCCCATTGAACGGAACGCGTCGTTAAGGTCATAGCACATCTGCGTAATGGGGTGGAGACCGCCGATTGCAGGCTTTGTGCCGGGAATGGTATAGTCAAAGTCGGCAGAGATTTCGGAAGCCTTGAGTTTAAGTTCCTCGCGGCGACCTTCTATCTGCTCGGTGAGCAGATTTTTTACATTGTTTACTGCCTTTCCCATTTCGGGACGGAGAGAAACGTCAAGTTTCGGAAGTTCCTTAAGCAGTTCGGTGATACTGCCCTGCTTGCCGAGGAGCGCGCCTTTTACCTCCTGCAATTCAGTTTCGGTCTGTGCCGCCTGAATTTTTGCAGTGCCCTCCTTCAGTAACGCCTCCAATTTATCTTTCATTTTATAGCCCTCATTTCATTGAAGTAAATTACAACAATTCATTATAACACATATGATTTTTAAATGCAATATTGAAAATATAAAACTTGAAACAGTTGGCGGTAATAAAAAAAGTATTGACAATTCGAGGTTACAAGTGTAAACTATAGATAGGTTACAAATGTAAACTACGGAGGAAATACGGTGAAAAAGGATTTCAGCATTGCAGAAACAGAATGGAAAGTTATGGAGGTGCTCTGGCGCGAGCCCATGCTTACAATAGGCGAGATAAGAAGCAGACTCGCAAGCACCGATTGGAGTGATTCGACTATCAAAACACTGGTGCGCCGTCTCACGCAAAAAGGTGCACTCGGGATAGATAACAGCAAAGGGCAGTTCAGATACTTCCCTGTTGCGAATGAAAATGAGTGCAAATTGCAGGAGACAAAAAGTTTTTTGGACCGTCTGTATCACGGTTCGCTCAAAATGCTTATGGCAAACCTTGTTTCGGACAGCAACCTTTCAAAAGAAGAAGAAAAAGAACTTATGGACATAATCGACAAAATGGATGAGGGAAAACGCAAATGACATTTTTGATTCAAATGACGGTATATCTCACGGTTACAGCCACATTTATACTTTTGCTAAAACGTATATTCAAAAACAGCATGCCCGCTAAATGGCATGTTTATATCTGGGTGCTGCTGCTCATACGCTTATGTATTCCGTCGCTGCCGCAAAGCGAACTTTCGGTATTCAACGCGGTAACCGCACCCGAACATATCTCATATGAGCAGATCGAAACCGTCGCCGTTGAATTCGATACGGATGTTATAAACGAATCGTCAACAAGCTCCGAAACGGTTCACGACGACATTATAAAGCCCTTGACGCCCGAGGTCATGGTATGTGCGATATGGCTTGTCGGCGGCGCGCTTCTGCTTATCTATTTTGCTGTGATATATTTTATTTGCTTTTACCGCACAAAACGTCTGCCGAAGGCGGGAGACAATGACACCTTGCAAGTGCTTGACGAATGTAAAAAGAAAACAAAGGTCAAGCAAAAAGTGGAAGTTCTCACAGGCGGTGACAGTGCTATGCTTGTAGGCGTTTTCAAGCCGAAAATAATCTTGCCGCAATGCTGCGACACAAGTGAAAAAAGATACATATTGACGCATGAACTCTGCCACCTTAAAAACTTCGATGTCCTTATCATCTGGTTTGCGATAATATTTTTATGCGCAAACTGGTTTAACCCTATAATGTGGTGTTCCTTTTTTACGCTGCGACGTGACATTGAAGTATACTGCGACGAGCGCGTTTTGACGCACTGCGAAAACAAGAAAGAATATGCAACACTGCTGCTCAGGTCCGCATTGGCGAAAAACAGATTTATAGTGGGGACAACATCGCTGCAAAACGGTGAAAATGAGGTAAAGTTCAGGATAAAACACATGGCGTTTTTCAAAAAGCCGAAATTCTTGCTGTGCGTTATAATCGCCGTCGCAGTTGCCGTAACAGCGGTACTTTGTCTCACGGACGCCATGCCGAGTGAAAAGGTGTACCATGCGGACGGGTTCAGTTTTACTTCCCCGACAGGTAAAATTGCTACCGCCAACGGCTCGCAGATGACAGTGCTTGACATGTACGAAGTGCTTGATACGGCGAAGATAGGCATAGTGGAATATGCAAGCGGCGAGGATATGAGTGCCATTGGTTTTGTGCCGAAGGTAAAAGGCTTAACTCCCATTTACAGTTACGACAAGGCGATATGCAAGCAGCAGGTATTTGACGAAAGAATGGGATATACGGATGAAATTACCGTGTACTATATCGAATATCCGAACTCCGATACAAGCATATCGGCGGTACTGTTCTTCAGGTCTTCGTCTTTTACGGACAGCGAGATAAACAAAATGCTTGAAAGTTTTGAATTTGACATTTCGGAATTGCACATAAAGACCATGCAATATCTGCAGGAGGAGATATCCAGAGTATTTTCGCCCTACTATGAGATACTTGACATTCAAATTTCACGGTGGGAAGAAAGCGACAACAGTGCCGTCTTTATTTGTTCGCTTATATACAAGAACTATTACAAAGACCCCGACACTGTAGGCTACATAAAAGAAGCGAAAGAAAATGGAAATGAAAATTACGAATATATGAAGCTGGACTATCTTAGTACGAAGCAAATGAATTTTACAAGTCTGAAAGTTATACTTGAAGGAGATACATTCCATCTTTACAAAGACTCCGTAGTTAATGAAGGAGTTTGGCTGCCGTTTAAATTTGACGACTGCATAATAAAATGAAGAAAGGACGGTTTAACAGATGTTTCCACGCAAGTACATTTCTGTCTTTGCGGCTTTGATTGCAGCGGTAATGCTTTTTTCATGCAGCGAGCACACGGATGCTGAAATCACCGACAATACTGCCGTAGAAGGAAGCGCAAACACACAAAACATATATTCTCCCGTTGGCGAGTACCCTATTTACTCTATGTTTTTCCCCGAGGGCGTGACAGATTTCAACGATGCAAAACTGTCCACTGTGGAAAACCTGTATGTAGCGAGCGACAATCCCGACTTTCGGGCGGTTGACGGCATCATCTTTACCAAGGATGAAAAAACACTTGTCGCTTTTCCCGCGGGACGCAAAGGTGACTGCATTATTCCCGACGGCACCGAAATCATCGGCAAAGGTGCTTTTGAAGGATGCACGATACAAAGCGTATATATTCCGGACAGCGTAACGCTTATCTGCGACGGCGCTTTTGAAGAATGTATGAATCTTGAAGAGATATCTATGCCGCGCGGCATTTCAGTCGACGGCGAAGTGCTGCCGCGCAGTACGGTTACGCCCGAATACCCTCTCGGTGGAATTATACTGCGGTTCCGCGATGTAGGTACCGATAATTTGGACACGCGTGAAGTGTCAAAGACGTTCCCTGAACTTGCGGAATACGAGCGCATCGAATACGGCTCGTGGGTGGACGATACCGACGGCACCGTGACTGTAAGCCGCAATCGCTACGGATTTTTACGTTTTGAAGGCAATGACGCATTATACATGACCTACTCCGCCGCGTACCTTATAGATGGCGGCAATGTAGCGGTTCCCGAGGGATACAGTGGCATAAAAGAGTATGATACGCGACTTACAAAGCGTCCCGTTTACGCATGGACGTTTCCTAAAAAGGCTACTGCCGAGATAATCATTGACTATAACACCTCCATAGAAGATATACGCAAATCGGTTATGTATTTGCACACAGACGAAGAAAGCAACTATTTTACATCGGTCGACGGAGTTGTTTTTACAAAGGACTTAAAGACTCTGATTGCTTTTCCTGCGGGCAGAAGCGGGCACTACAATGTTCCCGAGGGAACCGAGATGATAGGGGAAAAGGCGTTTTTCTGCACCTCGCTTGACGGCATAACATTACCGAGCAGCATAACAGTGGTACATGAGTACGCTTTCTCCGACAAGTGGAGCGTAGAACAAACCGCCCCCGTGATATATTTTGCCGCAGGCAAAGAAACCGCTGACAAAGTTATGGCAGATGTTTACGGCGACTTTGAAATTATATACCGCGAGTTCAAACCGCTCACCGAAAGCGATGTGACGGTCATTCCGATTCAAAGCGAACGGTTTGATTATAAATACTCCGGATTTACGGTCAGTATCAACGGTTTTGAAACGGCGGTGAAAGCAAATGCCGACAAAGATTTTCCAATATCTCTTTATGTTGAAGACTTAACAGATGACGGATACCCCGAAATAGTTATAACATATACATCCGCACACGGCACGGAGCTGCATTTGTCAGATGCTATAGTTCTCGACGGCATAACGCTTGAAGAATACCCTGTGGAAAACGTCGCGTTAACAATACCGCAATATGTACAGTTAAGTGCAAGCGAAGACATGTACTCCATAGATTATCCGAATGTTGTATCGTACAAAATAAAAAAAAGCCGCTTCGGTGCGGCAAAAGAAAATCAGTTTGACCGCGCTTACACCGAAAATTATTATCACTTCTCGGTTTTAAACGGCAAATTGCACTGCTCTGTCGCATGTCAGTTTACCATAACCGAATTCTACGGTTCGTTTGAAGTCGATCTGAAATTTGAAGACGGAAAATTTGTATACGGTAATTCGGAATTTGTTGAAGAATAAAAGGGATGAAAAACAGCCAAGCGATAACGCTCGGCTGTTTTTTTATTAACCTACTCTGAATGTGAGGGTGCGGGTCCATGTCTTTCCGACTTCGGCTTTTTCTATGCCGAGTTTGGTTTCCCAAACGTGGTCGGTGTTTGTGAGGTCGCTTGTGCCGCACCAAGGCTCGATGCTGAGTATCTGCATCTTATCGGGTACGCCCCAAAGGCACATGAACGGGAAATCTTTTATGCCCATTTCAACGAATCTGCCCGACTTTTTGGAGAGAAGCGTAATTGTATCGGCTTTGACATCGCTGAAGAGTTTGGGGTCATCGTTGAAGAACTTTTCGCCCACGAACATATCGGTATCATTTTCGAGTTTGTAGGGGGCCTTTTTGCCTGTGAGGAGGCGGGTGCCTGCCTCGGTCTCATCGCGGTTGAAATGCTGAGGCGGGTCAAAACGAAGTACATAGTCGTCGCCGCTTTCGCCGAGTTCAATGGGACAATAGAAACCGGGGTGTGCGCCGAGACAGAAGTAAACGTCCTTGTTGTCTTTGTTTACAACTTCAAAGCGTTGGTTAAGCACTTCGCCGTCGAGTTCAAAGATAACACGGAAGATGAACTCATATGGAAGGAAGAACTTTGTGTCTTCGTTTGACGCAAGTTCAAGCACTACCTTTTCAGCTGTTGCTTCTGCGACGGTGAAGTCCATATCTTTTGCGAAACCGTGCATTGTTGCGGGGTAAACCTTTCCGCCGATTATTGTGCGGTCATGTGCGATGCGGCCGGGATTGGGGAAAAGGAGAATGGAATGTGTGTTCCATATCTCAGCGCCCGGCTGCCACATGTATTCTTTTTCGGTTACCTTTGAATAAATGCTCTGCAGTTCCGCGCCGCGGGTTGCAACACCTACTTTAAGTTTGTCATTTTCAAGTATGTACTTCATTGTTATACCTTCTTTACAATCTTTACAATGTGATTAGTCAGAGATTTCTATCCACTCGTCAAGTCCTGCCGCCTTGCCGAACACGGGCATGTCGCCATCCCATGTAAAGGTCTGTGCGCGGACGCCTCTTGCGCCCCAACCGCCGTTTGGAGTACGCATTGCGTGATACACGATTACATCGGTCTTGCCGTCGCGGGTTGTGGTAAAGGAACAGTGTCCCGTACCGTGAGTTCCCTCGCTCTGCGAGAATACAAGTTCGGGATTCTTTGTCCAGTTTTTCGGGTCCATGATGTCGCCGCCGCGGAATGTGAGAAGACCGAGACAGTAATACTGGCTCCAACTTCCCGAAGCGGAATAAACGATGTGAACCGTGTCACCCTTATAAAGAATCTGAGGACCTTCGTTGATGTACGGGCGGAACTTGCCGTCCCACTCGCAAATGCCGCAGTGGCGCTTTTCCCACTCGTACTCGGGAGAGGAAAGGAGCACGCGTTCGCCCTCAATTTCGGTGGGAGACTTCATCTTTGCTATGTAGATATTCTGCTGAACGTTTTTATCGCCTTCCCAGCCCGACCATGAGAAATAGAGCTCGCCTTTATATTGAATAACAGTGCCGTCTATAGCCCAATGGTCATCAGGAGAAGTAATCTTGCCAACCATCTCATACTCGCCGTCGGGACGGCCGTTCTTGGATTTAAGAACATACATGCGGTGATTGTTGTTATTGCCGTTATCCGCGGCAATATAGAGATACCAATCGCCGTTAATATAGTGAATTTCGGGAGCCCAGAGTTCTCTGGAGTATTCAAGGCCGTCCTCAGGCTGGAATACAACATTGCCCTCACGTGTGAGAAGATTGAGATTGTCAGCCGAACTTACCTGAACAGAGCGGTCCGCGCAGGAATATACATAATAATATTTACCCTCGAAAAGAACTACAAAAGGGTCTGCGCCTTTTTCAAGAATTGGGTTTTGAAAACGTACTGCCATAACAGTTCTCCTTTATTAATAATATTGTTGCTACGCTTATATTAACATACCCGAAAGCGAAAAAAATAGATTATATTTACGAATATATTGCAATAATCACAAATCATTACGTTGTTTTCAGTTTAGCACAAAAAGGCAGTTTGTACAATACCAAAAACAATTTGCTTTGTGTAATATTTTTGTAAAAATTCAATTTTTTATTTATTTTTGAAAATTGTATTGCTTTTTTCGATTTGATGTGATAAAATAAAATCCGCATTGCGAAAATGCGCTTTGACATTTGTATAAAATATCGGAGGATAGATTACTTATGACCATCACTGAAATCGTACTTGGCATTATTCTTTTACTTTGTGCACTTTTCCTCGTAGTTGCTGTTATCATGCAGCAGGGCAAGCAGAAGGGTCTTTCGGGAAGTATTTCCGGCGGCGCTGACACCTTCTTTGGCAAGGAAAAAGGCAAGACCATTGACAAGGTTCTCGACAAGGCAACCACCGTTATCGCAATCGTGTTTGTAGTTGTTATTCTCATCACATTCCTCACCGATGCAGACTTTAGTTCTGATAATGTTGTTGATGATGCAGTTACCACAACCGAGCATGTTCATGACCACGCTGAGGAAACCGCTGACGAGACTGCAGATGAGACCGTAGCAGACACCGCAGAAGAAACTGTTGTTGAGACTGTTGTTGAGACCGCAGAGGAAACCGCAGCTGAAACTGCTGAAGAAACTGTTGCAGAAACCACTGCCGCAGTTGCAGAGTAATTTAAACGGTTTTAAAATCCGCTTTTGGTTTATACTAAAAGCGGATTTTTTATTACACAAGAGATTAATATGAGAAAGAACAAGAAAACGACGTTTGCAAAAAGCAAGACGGCAAAAAGATTTGCAAAAAACAATAAGAATAAAAAACGGCACTCTTCCCCGCCGTCATACGAAAGTTTTAAAAAAGGGTATGACGACACCGTTCGTATTGAGGGGAAATTCAGCGGAACTGAGCGCGGATTCGGCTTTGTTACGGCTGACGAGAGTTTTAACCTTTCGACGGACATTTTCATCCCCGCGCGCTTTTGCGGCGGTGCGTTCACGGGCGACCGCGTTGCTATCCTTGTCAGAAAGCGCGAGCTAAAAAACACAGGGGACAAGTTCCACGCCGAGGGCGAGGTTATTGAAATTCTGGAGCGCGGTTGCAAAGGATTTTGCGGCACGCTGATACTTGACACGCGACTGCTCGGACGCAGTTTTTCTCCTTACCGCGTCGTGCCCGACGATCCGAAACTAGGTCTTGAAGCGGAGATCGATGACATAAAGGACATCGATATAGGTAACAAGGTCGAAGTAAAACTGCTCGACTACGGCAAGGGGCCGCGTCCGCCGAAAGGCGAGATAGTGCGCGACCTCGGCAAGACATTTTCGCTCGGTGCAAACTATGAGTCCGTGCTTTATGAACACGGTATCAGAACAGAGTTTCCGCTTGAAGCGGTTCGCTGTGCAGAAGAAGCGGCAAAAGAGCCGATAAGCGAAAGCGGCAGACTTGACCTGCGCGACAAGATTATTTTTACCATTGACGGCGCAGATGCTAAAGACCTTGACGACGCTATTTCGCTTGACGTAACAAAAAGCGGTTATGTTCTCGGCGTTCACATTGCGGATGTGTCGCACTATGTCCGCTACGGAACGCCGACCGACAAAGAGGCGTTTGCAAGAGGTACAAGCGTGTACTTTACTGACAAGGTTGTGCCGATGCTGCCGAAATGCCTTTCAAACGGTGCTTGCTCGCTGAACGCTGACACCGACAAATACGCGCTTTCCGCGATAATTGAGATGAGCAAGCAGGGCGAAATTATCGGCTGCGAAGTAAAAAACACCATAATCCGCTCCAAAGTTCGCGGTGTGTACAGCGAGGTCAACGACTTGTTTTTGAACAAGTCAAAATCGAAGTTTTACAGAAAGTACAAAGCAGTGTACAAAACACTTACCGCAATGTATCCGCTCTACGAAATTCTCGCAAACCGTGCAAAGTCGCGCGGAGTGCTTGAGCTGGAAAGCGCAGAGGCTCGGTTTGTACTTGACGAGGACGGCAGACCTGTCGACATTGTCAAGCGCGAGCGTGGCGACGCAGAAAAGATGATAGAACAATTTATGCTGACTGCAAACGAAGCGGTGGCACGATATATGTGTGCGCGTTCTCTGCCCTCGGTTTTCCGCGTGCATGAAGCGCCAAGTGAGGAAAAACTCGAAGCATACAAAAGTTATGTACACAACGCGGGGCTGTCAACCGTTTCGCTGAGGGCGAAGAAGCTGACCACCGCCGCGTTTGAACCGATAATCAAAGAAGCCGCGGAGAAAGGCATGGAAAATGTCATTTCCCGTCTTACACTTCGCGCACAGATGAAAGCGAAGTACAGCGAGACGCGCGACGACCACTTTGGACTCGGTCTTTCGTACTACTGCCACTTCACTTCCCCCATACGACGTTACCCCGACCTCACCGTACACCGCATACTCAAATATGCAATGCTAAACGGCGAGGAGGCGGCAATTAAACGTTACACAAAATTCGCCGCAGAAAGCGCCGCCGCGTCGAGCGACAATGAGCTGAAAGCCATGACCGCGGAACGTGACATCGAGGACCTTTACAAGGTTATTTTCATGGAAAAAGAAGTCGGCAAAGAGTTTGACGCAGTGATAAGTTCGGTGACATCGTTCGGCCTTTTCTGCGAACTTGAAAACACATGCGAAGGGTTTATTCCGATAGAGGTACTCGGCAACGGGTTCAAGTTTCGTGAAGAGACACTGACGCTGGGGCGGGGTGACGAGCAGTACAAACTCGGTCAGCCTTTGCGCATAAAAATCACCGACGCAAATGTTTTACGCAGAAGAATTTATATGGAGCCTGTCAAGGCTTAGTAGAAGTACCAATTATACAGACGTATGCCGCCCGAAAGCACGGGCGGTATGCTTTTTTTATCGAGTTTTTGCACATTGAGTGCGCCGCCGCTGAAATCTATTCCGCTAAGCGCCGCCGCGGCGGCGCGCATGTCGCTGTCGGTAGGTGTTGCGCTTGACTTTGGCAATGGTTCTTCCGACAGACGGTTAATCAACATTTCGCCGTAGACCACGCGCACTACGAAGGGTTCGTCGCCCATTTCGGCGGCGATTGCCTTTGCAAGGTCGGTGCAAGTAATGTCGGCGGCAAATGTGCGGATAGAAAGCAGGACAAGCAGTGTGAAAAATATGAGTTTTTGTTTCATTTTTGTGGCGTAAATTAATGTTTATGTGAATAGACAAACATCTCCCCGCAAGATCCTTCACTTCGCTACGCTCCGTTCGAGGATGACAAGCGGGGGTGTTGCAATGCGATAAAATAAAGATTTTTTAGCACTATGCTAACTCCCGCCCTTGTCATCCTTGAGCGTCAGCGAAGGATCTCGGGCGGAGATGTTTGTGACATAAACATTAATTTATCTCCTTATTGGCGTTATTGACTTTGTATATTTAAAATGTTACAATATATCAATACTATTATTATTGGGACAAGATATGAAAAGCATTAAAAAAAGATTTGCAAAAGCAAGAATAATATCGAAAGTAATTCAATTTGAGGAAAAGAAAAATTCGGTCGCCAATGCGTGCGAGTTTGACGAGGAAAAGGGCGAGACCACTACGCTGACTACCGAGTGTACGGTTGCGGAAAAAGGCTCTAAAATCGAAATTGAGTATGAGGAGTCCGAAATCACGGGACTTGAAGGGTCAAAAACAAAGGTCATTTTTGACAAAAAAGAACCTACGCTTGTAAGCATTTTGCGCGAGGGTGCGGTGTCCACCATGCTTGTATTTGAGGAAGGACGCAGACATATGTGCGTGTATCAGACACCGTACTTCCCCATTGAACTTTGTGTGAATACGCTTTCGCTTGAGAATTCATTAAGCTACGACGGCGGCAGTATGCACGCCGAATATACGGTCGAAATGAACGGCGTTCTTGCCGAGAAAACAATCATTACAATAAGTCTTTTATGAGGTTGAAAATTGGCTGAGGTCGAAATCAAAAAAGAATACAAAGACCCGAACGGTGTATACATACTGTTCGGCGAAGAGGATTATTTAAAGCGTTTTTACGCTTCAAAAATCCGTGAGAGTGTACTCGGCGACTCGCCGTATGCTCTTTTTAACCATACAATTTTCACCTCAAAAGAGGTCACCGAAGACGGTCTCATGGACGCGCTTGCGACGCCGCCTATCGGCGAGGACAAAAAACTTATTGAACTCACAGAGTTTAATTTTTCAGAGTTAAAAGCGGCAGAAACAGAGGCATTGCTTGACTTTTTTGAAGCGGCGAAGAGTTATGACTATGCAGTTGTACTGATGAATGTGGCATGCGGAGCGCTTGACTACGGTGCGTCAAAGGGTTCAAAGATTACAAAACCATCGGCACTGTACAAAAAGTTAAACGCCGTGGCAAAATGCGCATATCTTCCGAAGGCGTCACAGAGAGACCTTGCGGTATGGGCGGCGAAACATTTTTCAAAAGACTCGCTCAGCATTGAGACACCCGCAGTTTATCAGCTTATCGAACAATGTTCTTCCGACATGATGACGATGGCGGGAGAAATTGACAAGCTCTGTGCTTACATGCACGCAAGCGGGCGCGACACGGTGACAAAAGACGACATCAAAAATGTATGTTGCGAAACTCGCGAGGTTGAACCGTTTGCACTGTCAAACGCGGTGCTTGCGGGCAAGACAGACGTGGCACTCGGCATTTTGCACCTGATGGAAGAAAAGCACATCCGCCCTGCTATTGCTTTTGCGGGAATTTACAGCACATACATCGACCTTTACAGAGTAAAGGCGGCGCTTGACAGCGGCGTTTCAATGGCAGACCTTGCGAAAAAGCTGAAAATGAACGAGTACCGCGCGTCGATATACGCAAATGCGGCAAGGGGTACGACACTCAGGAAGTTAAGTTACATGCTTGAACTTTGCCGCGACAATGACCTTAAAATCAAGAGTGAAACATCGAACTATGACAGACTGAAATCGCTTGTTTGCGAGGCGGCAAAGGGGCGGTAAAATGGAAAAGATAAAGATATCTCTGCCCGTTATCGTCGAGGGCAAGTACGACAAGATAAAACTCGACTCGATTATCGACGCGAGAATTATTACAACCGGCGGTTTCGGTATTTTCAACAGCGAGGAGAAAAAGGCGCTGATAAAGCGACTGTGCCAAAACGGAGTTATTCTGCTCTGTGACAGTGACGGCGCGGGCAAGGTTATACGCTCGCACATCAAGAGTTTTCTCCCGCCTGACAAGGTGATAAACCTTTACATTCCGAAAATCATGGGCAAGGAAAAACGCAAAAAAGAAGGTTCGAAAGAAGGAACTCTCGGCGTTGAGGGCATCGACGC
Organism: Clostridia bacterium; assembly: GCA_017461475.1. Classification (GTDB taxonomy): domain Bacteria; phylum Bacillota; class Clostridia; order Oscillospirales; family CAG-272; genus UMGS902. The sequence goes on along the minus strand of JAFTXX010000011.1, from coordinate 27,163 downwards.
GGGTATTTTGCGCGATTTGTTCAGAAAATATGAGAGCGCGTCGGCAATTGAAAAAGAACCGATTACCAAGCGTGATTTTTACATGCACGGTCTTTCGGGCGGTGAAAACAGCGCGGCAAAGCGCGACGCTTTAGCGGCGCGGTACGGTCTGCCGGGCGGCATGACGGCAAACGCACTCCTCGATGCGCTGAATATAATCTCTTCGCTTGACGAATTTGAAGAGATGGCGGATAGGTAACTTAATGTTTATGTAACTATCATCTCCGCCCGAGATCCTTCGCTTACGCTCAAGGATGACAAGGGCGGGTTTGAGCAAAGTGCTGAAAAATGCTTATTTTATCGCACTGCGACAACCCCCGCTTGTCATCCTCGAACGGAGCGTAGCGGAGTGAAGGATCTTGCGGGGAGATGTTTGTCTACTTCTCATAAACATTAATTTACCTCAGCAACATGAGGATTTTTTAAAATTATATCGACAAACAGGTGAATGGAAATGATTGGAGAACTTTTTAAAAAATACCGTGAGCAGATAACATATCTGTTTTTCGGTGTTATGACAACCGTGGTAAACTACATCACATATTGGCTTTGCTCAAGTGTGATTTTCGGTGAGGACTCTCTTCTTACCGTGTCGCAGACCATTGCATGGCTTGTATCGGTGTTGTTTGCTTTTGTAACAAACAAATTTTGCGTCTTTAGAGGAACGACAAACGAACACATCGCGCGTGAGTTTTTGACGTTCTTCGGCGCAAGAGCCGCGTCGGGTCTTATTGAGATAGGCGGTTTTGCGCTGTTTGTAGACATGCTGCATTTTAACGACTGGGTCGTTAAAATTGCCATTGCGGTTTTTGTTGTCATATTTAATTATGTTCTCTCAAAGTTTCTGATATTTAAGAAATAAGGAGAATTCACCATGAAAAAGCTGACTTTGGTTTCCCTGCTGCTTGTACTGTGCATTTTATTTTCCGCTTGCGGTGCAGTTGCCACCGACAGCATAACGGAAAGTGCCACCAATGAGCAAAAATTCTATTCGGCTTACGGAAGTGAAAACGGTGTCTACTACGCGGCAACCGCCGATGATGCGGGTTCGCTTCAGATGGAAAGCACCGAATATGCTCCCGCTGAGGGACAGGAAGAAAAACTTGTTTACACATCAAATGTTACTCTTGAAGCCGAGGATTTTGATGCCGCGTCCCAAACTCTTCACAGTACCATAAATTCTCTCGGCGGTATCATCGTTTCGGAAAACGCTTATAATTTAAGCAATGTGGGATTTCGTTCGCTTGAAATGACGGTGAGAATTCCGCAGGAGAACTACGAAACATTTCTTTCGGGTTTAAGCTCGTCTTACAACGTTGCAAGCATCCGCAACAGTGTTGAAAACTTCACCGAGCAATACTACGACAACGAAAGTCGTTTGAAGTCTTACAGAGTGCAGGAAGAGCGCCTTTTTGCAATGCTTGAAAAGGCAGAGACGGTTGAGGATATGCTCGACATCGAAGAGCGTCTTTGCAATGTACAGTACCAAATCGAATCGCTGACAAATACGAAGAACACGATTGACAACGACGTTAGATATGCTACTTTCTACCTCAATCTTGACGAAGTTACAAAATACACTACCCCCACTCCCAAAACTTTCGGCGACAGACTGGGTGAAACGGTAAGCGAATCGGGCGAAATGTTTGCAGAATTCCTCGAGGGACTGCTGTTTGCAATTATTTTCATGGCACCTTATCTTGTGATTATTGCGGTTATAACCGTTATTGTAATCGTGTGCGTAAAGCGTTCAAAGAAAAAGAAGGCTCGCGCGGCTGAGGTAAATAAGGATGAAAAATAAGCGTATAATCGCATTGCTTGTGCTTTTGACGCTTTGCCTGTCGGCTTGCGGCGCAAGTCCTGTATCAACCGAGGTGAAAGAAACGACGGAATTTATATGCTCATTGCCGCTTGCAGAGCCTGACGAAGGCGCAAGTTTTGCAGACAATTTTATGAAGTTGACCGCAGGCGACGGCAACCGCATGGTGTCACCCTACTCTGCTAAAATGTGTCTTGCCCTGCTTGCAAACGGCGCAAAAGGAGAGACAAAGCAGCAGATACTTGACGCAATAGGTATCAGCGACCTTGATGCGTACAACGCCGAGGTTAAGGAAACTCTTGCACGATATGAGACATATGCGGGCGTACTCTCGCTTAACACGGCAAACTCGCTTTGGCTTAATCAGACGATATTTGACGGCAAGGGCGAATTTTTGCCCGACTACCGCACGCGTATGCAGGACTTCTACTACGCCGAGGTGCGCGAAGTGACAAGCGAAAATTCTGTGGAAGAAGTCAACGCGTGGGCAAAGGAAAAGACCAACGGCAAAATTGATTCCATATTTACGGAAGACCACAGAGACTTCGCACTCGCGCTTGCAAACGCGGTCTACTTCAAGGCGGCGTGGGAAACTCCGTTTGAGAAATACGCTACCAAAGAGGGCGACTTTAAAAACATTGACGGCACGACTTCAAAACTAGACTTTATGAACTCCACCGACCGTTACGGCTACTATGAGGGTGACGGGGTTAAAGCCGTAAGTCTTGAATACGGCAGACGCGGCGAAAAGAACGGCTCATCATTCTACCTCGCGGATAAAATCTACTCTTTCAGCATGTATTTTATGCTTGCCGACGGCGAGTTTGACGTTGAGAAGTTCTTAAATGAACACGCAGTTTTTGCCGAAGACACCGTGCATGTTTCTATACCTCAGTTTGAACTTGAATATGAAGTTCAAATGAACGACATTCTAAAATCGCTCGGTATGGTTGACGCATTTGATGAAAAGAAAGCCGACCTCGGTGCGATGGTAGACCTCACGGGCAGAAACAACCTATATGTCAACGATGTTTTGCAGAAGACATATATCAAGATTGACGAGGAAGGCACAGAGGCCGCGGCAGTCACCGCTATCGCGGTAGACGAATGTGCAGCAATTGCTATTGAAAACCCCAAGGAATTTATTGCTGATAGACCGTTCTACTTTGCCATCCGCGACAACACAAGCGGCGAACTCTTGTTTGTGGGCAGATACGAAACGGCGAAATAAAAAAAGAAACGGGCTGCCGAAAAAGCAGTCCGTTTTGAATAGTAATGGTAAATTAATGGCTATGCGAAGAGTTCGGCAATCTCCCTCATCCGTCGGCTACGCCGCCACCTTCCCCCAATGACAAACATCATAGCCATGGCTTACACGGTTGGGGAAGGCTTATGGTTAGTCATCATCGGACAAACTATTTTAGCCTTCCCTCGGGGTAGCGAAGCGGCGACACGGTAGTGAATGACAGTCCGGTGGACTGTCAGAGCCGTGGCGTGACCGAGTCGCAACGAGACGGTGGCGCGTAGCGACGGATGAGGGGCGTTACTTAACTAACTTAATAAACATTAATTTATCTTTCAAAACAACAAAAAGAGGCTGTTTTTCAACAACCTCTTTTTTACTTAGTCTATCCAGGTAACCTTTTTCATTACCATGTCCATGCGGGGGCGGTCGGAGTAGTCGGTGGCTACGTCTGCTATTTCGTCTACTACGTCCATGCCCTCAACTACCTTACCGAATGCGGCATACTGACCGTCGAGGTAGAGCGCGTCGGCGTGCATGATGAAGAACTGCGAAGACGCAGAGTTGGGGTTCTGGGAGCGTGCCATGGAAATGACGCCACGAACGTGGCTGATGGGGTTCTGATGTCCGTTTGCCGCGAACTCGCCGACGATATTTTCGCCGCTGCCGCCGCAGCCTGTACCTGTGGGGTCGCCGCCCTGAATCATAAAGCCTTTGATAACACGGTGGAAGATAAGTCCGTCGTAAAAGCCGTCCTTAACGAGTTTTTCAAAGTTTGCCGCTGTTACGGGCGCCGCATCCTTATCAAGTTCCACCTTGATAATTCCGCCGTTTTCCATTTCAATATGTACCATAATAATATATCCTTTCTTATTTGAAATCTTCTGTAAACCATACCGCGCTTTTGGGTATGGAAAATTCTTTGCCGCAGAGGTAACCGAGCGGTCCGCTCTTATCGGCGAAATCAAAGCGCAGGCGGTATGAATAGAGTGCCTGATACTTGTACCCTTTCGCCCTGTCGTCGCGGTTTACGCCGTATTTTCCGTCGCCGAGCAGAGGGTGACCGATGTAGGAAAACTGCGCGCGTATCTGATGCGTTCTTCCCGTGAGAAGTTCAACTTCAAGCAGAGAGTTCCCGTCCTTTTCGGCGATGACTTTGTATTTTGTTCCGATGCTTTTTGCGTCGCGCGGTTTGTTTGAAGCCTCGTAAATTTTTACGGTGTTGGTTTTTGAATCTTTTTTCAGCCATGCGTGAAGCGTATCGCTCTTACGCCGCATTATACCGTGGACAGCGCAAAGATAAAACTTTGACGTTTCGCCGTCGCGTATTTTTTCGTTCATCACGCGGAGCGCCTCGGCGTTTTTTGCTAAAATCACAATGCCACCCGTGTTGCGGTCAATGCGGTTGCATAGCGCGGGCGCAAAGGATTGCTCCTTTGATGGGTCGTATTCACCTTTCTGGAAAAGGTACGCCTTTGCGTGGAACAAAAGCGTGTTATTTTGCCCCTCTTTATCATCGTGTACAAGTACGCCCGGTCGTTTTGAAAGCAGCATGATATTTTCGTCCTCATAGACGATATCAAGATTTGTGCGCACGCGTGAAAGTGCTTCGGCAGTGCCGCTTTTTTCGCCGCCCTCAAAAAATTCCTCGGCGATAAAAAGTTGAAGGGTGTCACCCTCGCAAAGCATTTGGTTATTCTCGGCGCGCTTGCGATTGACCTTTATCTTCTTTTGTCTGATAAGACGGTACATGAGAGACTGTGGCATACCGTAAAGCGATTTGGTCAGAAATTTATCAAGTCTCTGCCCTGCATCATTTTTGCCTACTGTAAGTTCGCGCATATTCTCACTTCCCTTTCTTTTCAAACTTTAGTAATTATATCATAGTAAACTATGCTGTGCAAGTGATTTTTTTATTTACACGGAGAAAGTTTTGTGATAGAATGTAGCCTGTGAGGTGATGACATGGCATACAGAATAAGTGCTTATACTCTCGGATGTAAGGTGAGCCAATATGAGAGCGAAGCGATACTTGAAGAAGCGGAGAGACGCGGATTTGAAATTGCAGGCGAGGGTGAAACCGCAGATGTATATATTGTCAACACCTGCACAGTGACTGCCGAGGGCGACAGAAAGTGCCGCCAACTTATACGCCGCATTGCAAAGCAAGCGCCGAGCGCAAAGATACTCGTGTGCGGATGTTACTCGCAGGTCGCACCCGATGATGTGGCAAAAATCGAGTGCGTTGACTATGTCAGCGGAACGCTTGACAAACTGAAAATCGTTGACCGTGCGATGGAGATTCTCGGCGGTAAGGAGATACCCCGCGTTGAGGTTTCCCCGCTTGACTGCGCTCGGTTTGAGCAAATGCAAATAATGCGCGCGCCGCGCACGCGTGCGTATGTTAAAATAGAAGACGGCTGTGAAAACCGCTGTGCGTACTGCAAAATTCCCGAGGCACGCGGCAAGGTGCGCTCGAAGTCTATCGCGGATACGGTAGCGGAGATAACCGAACTTGCCAAAGGCGGCGTGCGCGAGGTGGTGCTGACGGGTATTGAGACTGCGTCGTTCGGCGTTGACAGCGGCGAAAGCCTTTTTGACCTTTTAGCCGCGGCTGAAAAGGTCGACGGCATAGAGCGCATACGTCTCGGCTCGCTTGAACCGACTTTAATGCGCCCTGATTTTATAGAAAAAATCGCAACGCTGAAAAAACTTACCCCGCATTTTCATCTTTCCATGCAAAGCGGCTGTTCAAAGACGCTTGCAGCGATGAGACGCAAATACAACGCGGAAACTGCAATGAAAAACATAGAAGCCGTGCGTGCAGCTATTGAAAACGTGCAGTTTACCACCGATTTTATCGTCGGTTTCCCCGGTGAGAGCGACGAGGATTTTGAAACTACGGTTGAATTTGTGAAGAAAGCAAGATTTTTGCAGACACACATTTTCAAATACTCAAAACGCACGGGAACAGTTGCGGCAACAATGAAAAACCAAGTTCCCGAAGATGTAAAGCATGAGCGCTCACAAAGACTGATTGCTCTGTGCCGTGACATCACCGCTGAACTTCTGGAAGAAGAAATCGAGAAACGCCCGATACAAAAAGTGCTGTTTGAACAGCTCACGGACGGTATGTGGTGCGGTCACACCGCGTCATTTATCGAGGTACGTGTGCCCTGTGACAAGGATCTGCACGGTGTTTTTGGCGATGTGGAACTTAAAAAAGTGTGCGAAGAACACATTATTGGAAACCTTTTTTAAAAAATTTGTAATTTCCTCTTGCATTTTTGAAAAGGCTATGCTATAATAACCGATGTCCGCAAAGTTGATTATTATTAAATAATATAAATTACCGCTTATTTGGGAGGTGCAATTCACATGGCAAAGTGCAGCGTATGCAACAAGGGTGTGACCTTCGGTCACAATGTTTCTCACTCTAACCGTAAGACCAACAGAACCTGGAAGCCCAACATCAGAAAAGTTAAGGCTGTTGTTAACGGAACACCTAAGACTGTTTATGTTTGTTCCCGTTGTCTCCGTTCCGGCAAGGTTGAACGCGCTATCTAAGAAACATATTTGCAGAAAAAGAGGCAGACTGAAGTCTGCCTTATTTTTTTACCGTGAGGAAATTTTAGAATTTAAATACCAATTCGATTTTGTGTTTTCGATTAGGCGAAAACGCATTTGACAAATAAGAATTTGACGAGGCGATACCATGCAAAACACAGAAATAGAAAAAGCAATACCGTGGAATCCTTGGCACGGTTGCAAAAAAGCAAGTCCCGGCTGTAAAAACTGCTTTGTATTCAAAATGGATCAAAGATACGGCCGTGATACCACGATTATAGCTAAAGGAAAAACTACATACGAGTTGAAGGATAAGGATTGTCCGCCGAACTCACTTGTGAAACTATGCTTCTCATCCGACTTCTTTATCGAAGAAGCAGACGAATGGCGCGAGGGCTGTTGGGATTTTATCAGGCGTAGAAAAGATTGCATTTTCGTAACAACAACCAAACGCCCCGAAAGAATTAAAGAGTGTCTTCCGTCGGATTGGGGTGAAGGATGGGAACATTTCCATTTGAGCATATCCATTGAAAATCAAGAGATGGCAGACAAGCGCTTGCCGTATTTCCTTGATGCACCGCTTGAGCACCGAGAGGTGTTCTGCTCGCCTTTGATCGCTCCTATGTCTTTAGGCAAATATCTCGACACAGGACTTATCAAATGCGTAAATGTTGGCGGTGAAATGGCTCCTAAAGCGGATGTGCGACCTATAAGATATGAATGGGTGGAAGCGCTATATTTGGAAGCAAAAGAGCGAGGAATTGAGTTCTATTTCCATCAATGCGGCTCGGCATTTTATAAGGACGGAATCAACATTGGAAAATGGAATCTGAACGACCAAATAGCCCGTGCCGAAGAAATACAACACGAGCTGGAAAGAAAATATCGATAAATTCCAATTTAACATTCAATTTTTTTGATTGCAGTTTATTAGGAACGCAAAAGGTAATTGGGAGAATTTTTATGGAATATAAACACAGCAAAAAGGCGTGGACATGGCTCATAGTCGGGCTCATCTTTATAGGTTATTTTTTAATCGAAGCCGCTTTTATCGGTATAAACTTCTCCACCCTGCTATGGTGCTGGGCTGTGGGCGGTGCGATATGCGTTTTCTTTGCGCTTCTCACCTTTAAATACGGCAGGCTTCCCGTTCCAAATTGGCTGTTTAGATGCGCGGTTGTTATTTTAGCAATTGTGCTTGCGGTGTTCTGCTTTTTTGAAGGACTTGTAATATCGCAAATGGGTTCGGACGGCGAAGACGGGCTCGACTACATCGTGGTTTTAGGAGCGAAGGTCAACAGAAACGGTGTGCCGTCAAAGCCGCTGTACTGGCGTATCGACGCGGCGGAAAAGTATTTAAGCGAAAATCCCGAGACTGTAGCAATTCTTTCGGGCGGAAAGGGCGTAGACGAGCCTTTTTCAGAGGCGGAGTGCATGTACAACGAACTTGTAAAACGCGGAGTTTTGCCCGAGCGGCTGATACTTGAGGACAAGTCAACCAGCACTAACGAAAATATACGTTTCTCAATGGAAATTCTGCCCGAGGGCGCGACATTCGGCATTGTGACAAACAACTTCCATGTTTACCGCGCGGTACAGATTGCAGAAAAGATTTCAGGCAAGGAAGTCAGCGGAGTTGCATCCGAGTACAAGGACGCGCTTTTGATACATTATATGGCACGTGAGGCTGTCGGTATTTTGAACGATGTTCTCGGCGGCAACATGGATTTGTTTTAAAAAATAAAAACGCAGGGGACGGCGAGAACGCCGTCCCCTACAAATTTTGCGAAGATTCGGCGGCTTTAATATGTATAAATTTTTCGCCGATATTATTGCATTTATATAATAATAATAGTATAATAAATATGTATGTAATTATATTTGCGGCAAGCCGCAGGAGGACATTTTAATGTTTGTTGACAGAATTGAAAATCTTAACCTTTATATCCCTTACAACGCAAAACTCAAGGTTGTTTGCGACTACCTCGCAAAGACTGACATCCATGCGCTTGAGGTCGGCAAGTACGACATCGGCGAGGGAGTTCGCGTTGTTGTAAACGCTTTCACCCCCAAGGAACCTGACGCGGCAAGATGGGAAACTCACAAGAAGTACATCGACCTTCAGTACCTTATCGAGGGCGACGAGACCATGGGTTATCTCCACATCGACGAGATGGAAGACGCCGAGTACAACGAGGAAAAGGATATCAGCTACCCTGTACCGAAGGCTGACGCTGATATGACTCTCATTCCTCTCAAGGTCGGTCACTTTGCTTTCCTTGAGCCCCGCGATGCTCACCGTCCGTCCGCAAAACTTCATGCAACCGCTTCGAAGAAGCTCATTTTCAAGATTCCCGTAGAAGGCTAAGACAATGGATTACAAATTTTCAAATAAGCTGGCGAACCTTAAGCCGTCCGCCATCCGTGAGATATTCAAAAACCTCACCGACCCGTCCGTAATTTCTTTCGGCGGCGGAAATCCCTCTCCCGAGTCTTTCCCGGTTGCAGAACTTAAAGAACTTGCTAAAGGTATTTTTGAAAAGGATTCTTCCGTTGCGCTGCAGTACAGCATTACCGAGGGCTACACGCCTTTACGCGAAGTGCTGAAGGCTCGCGTAAAGGACAAGTTTAGCATCGGCCGTGATTTTGACGACACCATTATAGTTTCAGGCGGTCAGCAAGGTATCGAACTTGCGTGCAAGACGTTTTGCAATGAGGGCGATGTTGTACTTTGCGAAGAACCGAGTTTTATCGGTGCGCTCAACTCCTTCCGCTCAAACGGCGCACGCCCCGTGGGCGTTGCATGCGACGGCGAAGGCATTATCCCCGAGATGCTGGAAGAAAAACTGAAGACTGTGGAAAATGTAAAACTGCTTTACATCATTCCCACTTTCCAAAACCCGATGGGAATCACCACAAATCTCGAACGCAGACGCCGCGTGTACGAACTGTGCAAGCAGTACGGTGTTATGATTTTAGAAGACAATCCTTACGGCGAACTCCGTTTTGACGGCGAAGACATTCCCACTATTAAGTCAATGGACGAGGAAGGCGTTGTTATCTACTGCTCCTCCCTCTCCAAAATTCTCTCTGCGGGCATGCGTATCGGTTACGTCGTTGCACCGCAGGCGGTAACTTCAAAAATGGTAGTTGCAAAGCAGGGCGAGGACGTTCACACCAACATCTTCTTCCAGATGCTCTGCCACAAATACATGACAGAGTGCGACATCGACGAGCATATCAAAAAGATTCGCGTTATATACCGTAAAAAGTGCACTCTCATGCTCGACTGCCTTGAAAAGGAGCTGCCGGGTGATATCACATTTACACGTCCCAAAGGCGGTCTCTTTATCTGGTGCACACTTCCCCGCGGACTTGACAGTGCTCCCTTTGTAAAAGGACTTGTTGAGAAAAAGGTTGCCGTAGTTCCCGGTGCGACTTTCCTCTCGGACGAAAACGGCAAGTCTTCTTCCTTCCGACTCAACTACTCCACCCCCTCCGACGACGACATCCGCCGCGGAGTGAAGATACTCGGCGAGTACGCAAAAGAGTATCTTGCAAATAACTGAAAGGTAACTTTTTCAAATGTTAGACGATAAGAAAGTGGTTTTCTCGGGCGTTCAGCCGTCGGGAAACCTCACCATTGGCAACTATCTCGGCGCTATCCGTAATTTCTCGGAGTTCTCCGACCTTTATAAGTGCTTTTACTGCGTTGTAGACATGCACGCAATTACCGTGCGTCAGGTGCCTGCGGAACTTCGCCGCCGCACCTACGAGACGCTTGCGCTCTACATCGCGTGCGGTCTTGACCCCAAGAAGAACACGCTTTATGTTCAGTCGCACGTTCCCGCTCACGCGGAACTCGGCTGGGTGCTCAACTGCTACACCATGTTCGGCGAGCTTTCGCGCATGACGCAGTTCAAGGACAAGAGTGCAAAGCACGCAGACAACGTAAACGCAGGCCTTTTCACATACCCAACGCTTATGGCGGCTGACATTCTGCTTTATCAGACCGACCTTGTTCCCGTAGGCGTTGACCAGAAGCAGCACCTTGAGCTCGCACGCGACATTGCGGAGCGTTTCAACGGTGTTTACGGTGACACATTTGTTGTGCCGGACGGCTACATGGCAAAGAGCGGCGCTAAAATCATGTCGCTGGCTGAGCCCACCAAAAAAATGTCGAAATCTGACGAGAATGCAAACGCCGTTGTTTACATTCTTGACTCAAAGGACGACGTTATGCGTAAGTTCAAGAGAGCCGTTACCGACTCAGACACCTGCGTCAGATTTGCCGAGGGCAAGGACGGCATCAACAACCTTATGACAATTTACTCCTGCTTTACCGGCAAGACCTTTGAGGAGATTGAAAAAGAATTTGACGGCAAGGGCTACGGCGACTTCAAGATGGCTGTAGGCGAGGCTTGCGCTGACGGTCTGGCGCCCGTGCGCGAGGAGTTTGCACGTCTTATGGCAGACAAAGCATACCTCGAAGAAGTAATGAAAAACGGCGCGGCAGAGGCTTCGTACTATGCACGCAAGACCCTTTCCAAAGTTAAGCGCAAGGTAGGATTTACCGCGCTTTAAGGAAAGGCATAAGGAGAAGTTAAAAATGACTGAATTCGTATACAGCCTGTGCGCAGTCATCTGTGCCGCGCTGCTTGCCTTTTCGCTGACGCCCATAGTCCGCGTTCTGGCAATAAAAATCCGAGCTATCGACATTCCTACCGACAACCGCAGAATGCACCACAGACCCGTTCCCCGCATCGGCGGTCTTGCGATATTTTTGGCGTTCGTCATTGCAACGCTGAGTTTTTGTAATATCGACAAAACGCTTATCACCATTTTCGTAGGCGGCGGAATTCTTGTAATCATAGGCATTATTGACGACATTTACCGTATCAATGCGTTTATAAAGCTCGCGGTACAGATACTTGTTGCACTTTTTGCAGTGTCACAGGGCATTGTCATTGACTTTATCGGTTTCGGCGGAGATTATGTGCCGTTCGGCGGCTGGTCAATTCTGATTACCGTTTTGTGGATCGTGGGACTGACAAATGCCGTCAACTTTATCGACGGTCTTGACGGTCTTGCATGCGGCGTATCCGCGATAAGTTCGGCTTCGATGTTCCTTGTTATGCTCCTCTCGGGCAGCAGTGTTGACCTTTGCGTGATTACCGCTATTCTTATCGGCTCGTGTCTCGGGTTCTTCCCTTTCAACACAAATCCCGCTAAGATTTTCATGGGTGACACGGGTGCGCTTTTCCTCGGTTACACGCTGTCCATCCTCTCGGTTGTAGGTGTGTTCAAGACCGACATGGTGCTATCCTTCTTCATCCCGCTTTCCATCTTCGGCTTGCCGCTTTTCGATACTACATTTGCCATTGTGCGCAGAATAATCCACGGCAAGAGTCCGTTTGCAGCTGACCGCGGACATCTGCACCACAGACTGATGGACATGGGCTTTGGTCAGAAGCAGAGCGTGCGTATTCTCTATGCTATCTGTGCCATGCTCGGAATTTCATCGGTAATGCTGACCCGAAAAGAATGGCAAGGCGGCGCGCTTATTCTTGTTGTCGCGCTTATCATCTTTGTCATTTCGTTCAAAATTCTCGGCAGTGCAAAATGGCGCGGCCATACGGGAGTTTACAACGCTGATGAAGGTGCAAAGCCTTATATTGAGACCTTTGACGATGTAGGTATTACTACTCCGAAATACGGAAGAAACGCGTTTGTTCAGTTTGAAGAAATGGGAGATACAAACGATGAAAAATCCAAAGGAGAAAAGAAAGAATAACAGCGGCATTGCGCTTTTTGCGGCGGTTGTCGTGTTGGTTTTCGTACTTGGGCTCGCCGGAATGTATGCACTCGGAATTATCAGCATGCCGGCGTTCTTATCCGACTTCATTGAAACTGACGGAACTTCTGCCGCAGCTCCGATTGCCGGCAACATCGCGGCTGAGGACGAAAGCATTGAATACTTTGAGGCGCTCCCGCGTGAAGAATACGCGACTGCGCTTGCGGACATCTCTGTCTCGGACAAGTATTATCAGCACTACACCGTAACCGTATATTCGGGCGAGAAAAAGAGCGCCGCCGACTACACCGCTATAATGAACGGAAACGATTGGTGGGTACAGACATCCGAAAACGATGTTATCATGTCTACCGTGGTCTGCAAGGACGGCAAGGTGAAAATATCCGACAACACAGACAACACATCAATTGTTGACGAGTCGGGTGAAATACACTTTTCTGAATACTTCGGCTATACACCGCTCTCCGAGCTTACTGCTATGATAAAGGCGCTGGCAAACGGTGAAACCGTCGACTATGCAGGCGGAATAACCGACTTCTCGCTTTCGTTTACGCAAGCAAGAGGTACGGGGGAAAACATATTCAGCTTCAGTTTTACACGTGCGGACGGTTTTTCCGAAGAGTACACTTTCGCCTTTGAAAGTGCCACCGTGCTCACAGCGGCGAAATATTCGCCGAGCGGTGAAAAGATTTATCAAATGGAAATGAAAGACAGCTTAAACAACATCGACGACATTGATGTTGATGCACTGTTTGTTATTGATTAAAATGTTGGAAATAAGAAAAACTACCGCCGCCGACCTTAACCGTGTGATGGAGATATACGACATTGCACGCGGCTTTATGGCGGCAAGCGGCAACCCTACACAATGGGGCGACGGCTACCCCGTGCGTGAGCTTATAGAAGAAGACATCGAGCGCGGCGAGAGCTATGTTATCGCCGACGGCGATGAAATCCACGGCGTGTTTATGTTTATGCAGAGAGTGGAGCCAACCTATGAAAAAATAGAGGGCGCATGGCTGTGTGACGGGCCGTACGGTACCATTCACCGCGTTGCAACAGACGGCAAATGCCGCCGTTTGTTTGATTTGTGCGTTGAATACTGCGCAAAAGTCACAAGCAATCTGCGCGTCGACACGCACCACGACAACTTCCCCATGCAAAAAGCCATTGAACGCAACGGCTTTACAAAGTGCGGTACAATATACATGCTGCACGACGGGTCGCCGAGAATTGCGTATCAAAGAATTTAAGTGAAAAAGTCCCGATTTCAAAATGGAATCGGGACTTTTTAATAATGAAGTTACATCAACACTTCATTTAGTTTTATAATTTCTTATTTCTGTTAAGAATGCGTCGGCGTAGCGGTCGGCTTTGTATTTGCCCACGCCTGAGACGGCGAGGAAATCTTCGGGAGTGGTAGGACATTTTGCCGCCATATCCTGCAGAGTGGCATTGGAGAAGATGATATAGGCGGGGACGTTTTCCTCTTTAGCAAGCTTAAAGCGAAGATTTTTGAGAACGGTGAGCAAATCCGCGTCCGCTGCGGATGTTGCGTTTTTTGCCGCCGATTTTTTAGTTTTTTGCTTTTTCGCATGTACGCGCATGGTTACTATTTCGCCGCGGAAAAGAACTTCAGCCGCGCGGTCTGTGAGCATTACACCGCTGTGCTCGGGGTGTATATACAAATATCCTTGCGTCTCGAGACTGTCAAAGATTTCGCGGATTTCGGCGCGCGGAATTTTACTCAGCAAACCGTAGGTAGAAATCGTATCAAGACCGAGCTCGATAATGCGCTTTTCTTTACTTCCGTGTAAGGTGTGCACGACGAGCGTCACTCCGAGTGAATATCCGAGATAATCATACATACGGCGGATGCATGACAAGATCATCTTTGCCTCGGTGGTGATGTCGCGCATTTCCGTATTGGTATCGAGGCAGCAGTTGCCGCAATTACCGCACCTCTCCGCGTGCGGCTCGCCGAAATAGTCGAGGATATAGCCGCGCAGACAGCGGTCGGTCTTACTATAGCCAATCATTTTATCAAGGCGCGCCAAATCCTGTGCGATAGCCGCCTGCCGCTCCTCGTATGTGAGTTCCTTATTTTCGGATGTATTCTCTATCAAAAATTTTGCCGTGCGGATATCGTTTGCGGAGAAAAACATTGCGCACTCCGCGCTCTCACCGTCACGTCCTGCGCGTCCCGCTTCCTGATAGTACGCTTCCATGCTTTTCGGCATGCTGTAATGCAGGACATACGCCACGTTGGACTTGTCTATTCCCATGCCGAACGCGTTTGTCGCAACCATGATATTGCGGCTGTCGTAGACAAAGTCGTCCTGGTTCTGCCGACGCTCCTCTTCGGTGAGTCCAGCATGATATCTTGTGGCGTAATAGCCTTCTTCTTGCAGAATCTCGCATACTTTTTCAACGTCTTTGCGCGTTGCGCAATACACTATGCCGCTTTTGTCGCGGCGCTCGGCTATAAAGTCTTTGAGTGCGGCAGGTTTGTTTTTCGGTTTCAGAACTTCAAATCTGAGATTAGGACGGTCAAATCCCGTAACTATACTAAACGGCGTGCAAAGTCCTAAAATGCGCTCTATATCTTTTCGCACCTGCTCGGTTGCCGTTGCGGTAAATGCTGACACAACAGGGCGATATTCGAGTTCTTTAAGAAAGTCCACGATTTTTAAATAGCTTGGGCGAAAATCCTGTCCCCACTGTGAAATGCAGTGCGCTTCATCAACAGTGACCATTGATATTTTCAGGTACTGTACCGCCGCAAGGAACCCTTCAGTAAGAAGTCTCTCGGGCGCGATGTAGATTATCTTGTACTTGCCGACTGTCATATTTTGATAAACCAATTGTATCTGCTCGTAAGTCAGCGAGGAATTTATGTAAGCCGCGGCAACGCCAGCGTTTTTGAGCGCCGCGACCTGGTCTTTCATCAAAGATATCAGCGGTGACACGACAAGAGTTATCCCGTCCATCATAATCGCGGGAATCTGATAGCACAGGCTTTTTCCGCCTCCCGTAGGCATTATTCCGAAGGCGTCCCTGCCCGAAAGAATGGCGTCGATAAGCTCGGCTTGTCCGCGGCGGAACTGCGTATATCCGAAATAGCGGCTGAGCACCGCGTGTTTATCCATTTTGGTTGCTCCTCATTTACAGAAAAGATTTGCATATATTTTATCACATACCGACTTGCTATGCAACACTGCAGCAAAAAACACTTGCTTTTTTGCGAAAAATGTGATATAATATTTGCCGTAGTGAGTAGTCGAAAGGCGTAAGTCCAACTGTTTTGGACTTACGCCTTTTTTGCGCTCTATGGAGGTATTGTATGGAACAAGTAAAACAAAACAAAATGGCGGTTGAGCCGCTGAAAAAGCTCTTTTGGAAAATGGGAATTCCGATGATAATATCATTGGTACTGCAAGCGCTGTACAATGTTATTGACAGCGTTTTCGTCGCCAACATGGAAGGCACGGGAGCGCTTGCCAACGAGGCGCTGACAATTGCGTTCCCTATCCAAATTTTAATTATCGCCGTAGGCGTCGGCACAGGTGTGGGACTAAATGCCCTGCTGTCAAAAAGTCTGGGCGAGAAAAATCAGGAAAAGGTAAACCGCGTTGCAGGCAACGGTGTATTTTTGGCTGTAGCTATTTACGCCGTGTTTCTGCTGTTCGGACTTTTTGGCTCTGAGTGGTTTATCGGTTTATTCACCAACGACCCCGACGTTTTGGAAATGGGTTCGTCATATCTTAAAATCTGCACCTGCCTTTGCCTCGGAACCACCGGCTTTACTATATACGAGCGTTTTCTGCAGGCTACCGGCAAGGGTATGTACTCAATGATTGCGCAGGTAACCGGCGCTTTACTCAATGTGCTTCTCGACTACATATTCATTTTCCCTCTCGATATGGGAGTTGCGGGAGCGGCGTGGGCAACCGTTATCGGTCAGTTTATTTCCATGTTTCTTGCCATGGCATTTCACTATATTATCAACAAGGAAATTCAAAATCATCCGAAATATATAAAGCCAAAGTTTGACCTTATCAAAGCCATCTATAAAATCGGCGCGTCGGCGGCATTAATGCAAGGTTTGCTATCAGTGATGATGGCGGGTGTTAATGCGATTTTGGGAATGTCAAGCGTTGATTCCACAATTTTGGTCGGCTCGTTCGGCATATATTACAAGATCCAGCAGGTTGCGCTGTTCTCGGCGTTCGGTCTTTCCAACACGATGATTACCATTCTTTCATTCAACTACGGCATGAAGAGTAAGGAGCGTGCAAAGGACTGTATAAAATACGGTGTTATTGATACTGTTATCACCACATTTATTATGATGGTTTTGTTTGAGCTCGTGGCAAAGCCGCTGTCCATGCTTTTCGCTCTGTCGGGCGGTTCATCCGCGGCGCTTGTGGATGTTTGTGCGAAAGCTACACGCATAGCGGCTCTTGGATATGTGTTTATGGGATTTACCGTTGCTGTGCAGGGTGTACTGCAGGCGCTCGGTTACGCGGGCAAGCCTTTGCTTCTTTCATTTTTCCGTTTGGTATTGTTTGTGTTCCCTGTCTGCTTCTTATTTACGCTGTCGCCGAATGTACTCGACATTGTTTGGTGGACGTTCCCGATAGCGGAGGTTCTGACCTGCGTTTTTGCATACATCTTTTTGAAGCAGGCACAGAAGAACAAGGTAGACACATTGGAAAGTGCGGTAAAAGAGAGCAGAAACCTTGTCATCACCGTATCGCGCGAGCACGGAACAAACGGCAAACGCATCGGCAAACTCGTCGCAGAGCGTTTGGGACTTAAATTCTACGACAAGGAGCTGTCAATGCTTGAGGCCAAACATCGCGGACTTGACAAGCAGTATGCCGAGGGACAGAAGGAGCAGAACCTATACTCGCTTTACCTTTCGCTTGATGCGAAAAAAGACTCCGTTATCGCACAAAGCGAGGTCATAAACGCGCTTGCGGAAAAAGAGTCGTTCGTTATCGTAGGGCGCGCAGCAGATTATGTTCTCCGCGGTCATAAAAACGTGATTCGCATATTCTTATACGCGCCTATGGAATACAAGGTACAGAATGTAATGCGTATATACGGCGACAATGCCGCTGAAGCAGAAAAGCGCATCACCTCAAGTGACAAAGCGAGAGCTAATTATTACGAACTTGTATCAAACAGAAAATGGGGCGAAAAAGAAAACTACAATCTCTGCCTTGACTGTTCGGTCGGCAATGACGAAGTTGTGGAAACAATTTGTAATTACATTGAAAAAATCAAGCACAAGAACTGATAAAAACCTGCACGCCATGCGGCGTGCAGGTTTTTTACCATATAAATGGTATAAGTCTGTATTTTACTTTCTTTTTGTATTCGCTGTAACCTGCAAGTCTCGCAGTGAGGACTTTTTCCTCGTTGTGTATGCGGACGGCTATCACTACGGGATAATGCAAAAACACGGCAAACGAATACCATGAGCCGAGGACGAGCGGCATTGAAAGAAACATCACAAGCGTTGCCGCGTACATCGGATGGCGCACAATGCCGTAAAGTCCGGTATCAATTACGGTTTGACCTTGTTGAACCTTCACCGTGCGTGAAAGGTATGCGTTTTCGCGCATTACCTCGGCGTACATAGCATATCCGAGCAGGAATAGTACCGCCGCCAGAGTTACCGTGGGCGCGGATACGCGCGACCATCCGAAGCGAAAGTCAAGCCCCGCTGTGACAAATCCGCAGATAAAACCGAGCGCGGAGAGTGCGACCACTGCTTTTTGTGCTGTCTCTTTTTCTTTGGTATCAAGGCGCTTTCTGAGCAGTTCGGGCGATTTCAAGAGCAAAACGGCACCGAGAAAAAGCATTGGGATAAAGAGTATCGCGCAAAGCAGCCACCCACGGGGATAGTAAAACGTTCCCGCAGGCAGGAATATGAGCAGTGCTACCAAAGCAAATCCGCATATTGCTTTGGTCAGTGCATGAAAAAGCAGTTTAATTGGGCACCTCCGATGTGTGTTTATTATACAAAAGTTAAATTGAAAAGATAAATAAAGTTTATGTTACCTGTCATCCTGAGGCTTTGCCGAGATCTTCGGACGAAGTCCGTAAAAAGTTAGTTATATCACGTTTGACACGGCTACGCCGTGCAGATCCTTCACTACGTTCAGGATGACAGAGAATATGTATAGTTTTAGATTCTTGCTACGCCGCCGTCTCTGGCTGCTTTTACAACTGCTTCGGCAACTACTTTTGCTACGTCCTTATTGAGGGCGGAGGGGATGATATTGTCCTCTCTGAGTTCGCTGTCAGGGATCAGGGATGCGATTGCATAAGAAGTTGCGACTTTCATTTCCTCTGTGATCTGCGAAGCGCGGCAGTCAAGTGCGCCGCGGAAGATGCCGGGGAATGCGAGTACGTTGTTGATCTGGTTCGGGAAGTCGCTGCGGCCTGTGCCGACTACTCTTGCGCCTGCGGCGAGTGCTTCGTCGGGCATGATTTCGGGAGTGGGGTTAGCCATGGGGAATACGATAGAATCCTTAGCCATGGAAGCAACCATTTCCTTTGATACGATGCCGGGTGCGCTTACACCGATGAACACGTCTGCGCCTTTCATAACGTCTGCAAGATTGCCCTTTTCCATAGTGCGATTGGTGAGCTTAGCCATTTCTTCCTGAGCAGGATTGTTTTCGGGCTTGCCCTCGTAAATCGCGCCGAAACGGTCACACATAACGAGGTTCTTGAGACCGAGATTGAGAAGGTGGCGTCCGATGGAGATACCTGCGCTGCCTGCGCCGTTGATAACTACCTTAACATCTTCGATTTTCTTACCGACTACCTTGAGTGCATTGAGAAGAGCGGCGGCACAAACAATAGCGGTACCGTGCTGGTCATCGTGGAATACAGGAATATCGCAGATTTCCTTAAGTCTCTTTTCAATTTCAAAGCAACGGGGAGCGGAAATATCCTCGAGGTTGATACCGCCGAAAGAGCCGGAAATGAGGTAGATGGTGCGAACTATCTCGTCTACGTCCTTGGAGCGAACGCAGATCGGGAATGCGTCAACATCGGCGAACTCCTTGAAGAGTGCGCACTTGCCTTCCATAACGGGCATGCCTGCCTCGGGACCGATATCGCCGAGACCGAGAACTGCGGTACCGTCGGTGATAACCGCAACGAGGTTATGTCGGCGGGTAAGTTCAAAAGACTTGGAATAGTCCTTCTGAATTTCGAGACAGGGCTGAGCAACACCGGGGGTGTATGCAACAGACAAGTCGTGACGGTCGTTTACCTTAGCACGGGAGATAACTTCAATCTTACCTTGCCAATCGTAGTGAGCCTGGAGTGATTCCTGCTTGATATCCATGATAATACCTTCCTTTTCGCATTCGCAAAATTTTCATACATAGTTATTATAGCAACACTTTTATGCTTTTGCAAGTGTCTTTTTGACATGCTTTTTGATGCGCATTACGTCGCGTAGCATTTTTATACTGTCGGAGAGCATATTCACCTTTGACTCCGACTCGCGGTGGTTGATTATTTTAACGGGAATTTCGCTTATTTTATAGCCGAGACGGGTTGCAAACATAATAGCCTCAAAATCGAATGCAAAGCTGTTTGTCTCGCACTTTGAAAAGATATCGTGCGCGGCTTTACCCGAGAAGGCTTTGAAACCGCATTGCGAGTCGCTGAGTTTAAAGCCGCCGACAAGGCAAAGAACCTTGATATATGTTTTTGACACTATGCGGCGAAGAAAGGTATACCCTTCGTAGCCGTCCTTGCTGATATTGCGCGAGCCTATCATGACGTCGCATTTTTCGGAGTTGAATTTATCGTAAAGAGTGCGGATAATGTCCGTGCCGTATGCAAGGTCGCAGTCGGTGAAAAGGCAGACATCGCCTTTTGCGGCGAGCATGCCGTTGCGGACGGCGCCGCCCTTGCCCTTGTTTTTCTCGTAGCCGACAAGACGGATATTGGGCAGTCCGCAGTTTTCAACTATCTCACGCGAGCGGTCTTTTGAACCGTCGTCGGAAAAAATGACTTCATATTCGTCAAATGCTTTTGACATGTACTCATGTAAGGTTTTAATGGTTTCGGGGAGAATTTTTTCCTCATTGTACATGGGAATAATCAAACTGAACATTATTTTTCCTCCTTAATATATACCCGTACTTCAAAATCGAGAAGCGTGTGAAGTTTATCCATGGTTTTAAGTTTTTCGGCGCTCTCTTTTTTTGTGCGGTAGAAATAAGGCGTCATCATAAAGAGCGAATATATGTCTTGGCCGAGAATGTCGGCTTCGTATTTAACGGGAATTGTTTTTTCAAGCCGCATATTCATGGGATAATCGCGGCGTTCCTCGTTTGGTATAACCGTGTCGTAAAGCGCAGATTTGAGACCGTATAGATGGTCGCGCCCTGCCGCGGCTATAATCAGTTTGCCGCCGTTTTTGAGTATGCGCGTGTATTCTTCTTCGACGCAGGGGGCAAAAACGTTTATCACGCAGTCGCAGGAGTTGTCGGCAAGCGGCATTTTATAAACGCTTGCGGCGGTATAAAGCAGTTTTTCGGAAATTCCTTTTTGTTTTGCGCTTTTTGCGGCAATTTCAAGTGCGTATTTTGAAAGGTCTACACCGAGAGCGGCGTCGAAATTCTTTGCGGCGGCTTCGGTATAGTATCCCTCTCCGCAGCCTGCGTCAGCGAGGATATTCCCCTTCCCTGCGGCATTGGATATTGTGTCTGCGAGAGGTTCATAATATCCTTTGCGAAGAAAAGCCTGACGAGCCTTTGCCATTTCCTTATCGTCGCCGCTTGTGGGGGCGTGAGTATTAAGATTGACATATCCGCTTTTGGCAATGTCAAAGTTATGGCGGCGAACGCCGCTGCATGTAAGTGAGTGGTCGGCAAAAGTGAGTTTTTCGCCGCACAAGGGGCACGTAAGTGCACCTGCATTTTCAAATATATGCACTTTGTCACCGCCTTTCGTAATTTTCCAGTTAAATATTATACCATATGTTAATATACATGCGCAAGCATTTTTCTACATAGTTTTGCTTTTTTCGCGGTGCAATTTTGGTACGTTTTTTGTCGGTACGAGGTTGATTTTGAGGTTTTTGAGTGATATAATTACTAAGTCTTTCACTTTATAATTATTATACGAGGCAGAAAATGAAGTTTCAAAACACTCTCGTCGGTCAGTATGTGCACATGGTACGCGGCGAATTCAAGGGGTACAATGCGCAAAAGTTTCTCTCCGACGTTATCGCCGGTATCACCGTAGGTGCGGTAGCACTTCCGCTTGCGCTTGCATTCGGTGCATCGAGCGTTCCGGATGAATATGCTACGATAGGTATTCTCGCAGGTCTTATCACGGGCGTTCTCGCGGGTATCATCACCGGTCTTCTCGGAGGCGGCGGTTTCCAGATTTCGGGTCCTACGGGAACTATGTCGGTTATCCTCTTCGGTCTTATCGGCGGCGAGTACGGCTTTACCGGTCTGTTTGCGGCTGTGTTCCTTGCGGGTATCATCCGCGTGCTTTGCGGTGTACTCCGTCTCGGCAAGTTGATAAAGTACATTCCAAAGCCTGTTGTCACGGGATTTACCGCTGGTATCGCGCTTATAATTGCGCTCGGTCAGATTGGCAACTTCTTCGGCGTTTCGCTTAAAGGCGTTACCACCGTTGACAAAATTACCTACTTTTTTGCTAACTGTCTTTCCGACATTTCTCTGCCTGCCGTTGTCTGCTCGCTTGCTATAATTCTGCTGATGGCGTTCTATCCCAAGAAGATAGGCAAGTACATTCCACCGTCGCTCGGCGCGCTTATCGTTGGAACCGCGGCCGTTGCCCTCTTCGGCATTGATGTAACGGTTATCAAGGACACAGGCGATATTCCTAGCAGTATTTTCAACACCGTTCATCTTAATTTCAGCGACCTTAGTATAGGTATGCTTGTCGATGTTGCCGGTCCCGCGTTCTCAATTGCGATGCTCTGCATGATTGAGACTCTGCTCTGCGGAACATGTGCATCGAAGATGAAGAAAGAGGAGTTCAACCCAAACACCGAACTTGTTGCGCAGGGTATCGGCAACATTGTTATCGCGTTTTTCGGCGGTGTGCCCTCTACCGCGGCTCTTGCAAGAACAAGTGTTGCCATCCGCTCGGGCAGTAATACGCGTATCGCGGGCGTTTTCCACTCGCTGTTCCTGCTCGCGTGCATGTTTATCCTCTCGGGCGCTATCGGACTGGTTCCCTTTGCGGCACTTGCGGGTGTACTGATTGTTACCGCGTTCAGAATGAACGACTGGGGACAGATCAAATGCTATTTCGGCGGTAAGATGTGGGCGGCTATCGCACAGTTCCTTACAACAATGATAGTTACCGTACTGGTCGATCTCACATATGCAGTTATTGCGGGTGTAGTGCTTGGATTTGTTATCTATGCTGTTAACCTTATCCGTCTCGGCGACAAGCGCGAAAAGCAAAGCATCAGCAAGGAAATTGACGGTGATGTGGCAACGGTAAAGGTAAGCGGCGTTTGCTCGTTTGCAAACTCGGACAAACTTTACTCTTTGTCGATTGGAATTAATGATGTAAAGGATGTTACCGTAGACCTTTGCGGTATGTGCTACTCCGACTACACAGTTTGCGAGACTCTTGCACAGATATGCGACGACCTTGCTGCGGAAGGCAAAACCGTGCACATTGTCGGCGCGTCTCCGTCGTCGGCAAGCACATTGAAGAGAATCGGCGTAAATGTTTAAAAATTTGGGACTGCTTCGGCAGTCCCTTTTTGTTGGGTAAATAAATGTTTAGCGTAGAAGCAAACATCTCCCCGCGAGATCCTTCACTCCGCCCATACTCGCTTTGCGAGTATGGCAGGAACCTTCGGTTCCTTGTGCTCCGTTCGAGGATGACAAGCGGGGGTTGTTGCAATGCGATAAAATAAGGATTTTTTAGCACTATGCTAACTCCCGCCCTTGTCATCCTTGAGCGTCAGCGAAGGATCTCGGGCGGAGATGTTTGTGACATAAACATTAATTTACCTTATTTCCGCAGCAATTTATTTTCTCAGGTTGCACAAATGGCGGGGTAAAATTTTTGTCTAATTTAACTATAACTTTTTTTGGCAAAAATATGATATAATTATATCATAAGTGACCGAAAATCGGTCTTTTTAGGGATAGCGGACAGAATGGGGGTTAACATGAAAAATCGATTTAAGCCAAACGACACCGTTATGTACGGCGGGCACGGCGCATGCACGCTTGTCGAAATCACGAGCAAGGATTTCGGCGGCGAGGCTAAGGACTACTATGTTCTGCGTCCTGCTTATTCAGGCAGCTCGGTCTTTTATGTACCCGTAGACAGCGAACCGCTTACATCTAAAATGCGTTCTGTAAAAAGCGCATCAGAGATTGCGGCGCTGGTTTCATCATGCGCAGCGTTCACATGGAAAGATGAGGATCGCGCGAGACAGAATGAATTGAAATCTATTGTTGACGGCGGCGGTACCGAGGTTCTGATGTCGGCATTCAAATGCCTTGTTGAAAAACAAAAAGAGCTTTCCGAAATTGGGAAGAAGCTTCGCGCGGCTGATGACAGAATCATGCGCGATATTGAAAAATTACTTATTGAGGAACTGTCGTTCTCATTTGAGGTTGACAAGGACAGTCTTATTCCCTTTTTGTTCGGCGAAACGGAACTTACCGTAAAATAATCAAAGCAGGCTCTTTTAAAAGCCTGCTTTTTTGTATTTTACTGTTGCCGCATATTTTGTTTTTCTTTTAGCTTACGGCGTTTCCACGCGAGCGGCGGCTCGTTGCACGCCTTTACAAAGGCTTTGTAAAAATTGATATAATCGCCGAAACCGCATTCAAAGCCTATCTGCGCAAGTGAACTGTCGGAGTAAAGCAAAAGCTGCTTTGCCATGCCGAGTTTCATGTCGGTGATATACGCATAGGGTGTTTTTCCCGTTTCGCGCTTGAACACATTGATAACATGGTTTTTACTGTAACCGCATTTTGCTGCGACTTCGTCAAGCAAAAACGGCTTTTGGATATTTTCGGCGACCATCGACACAACTTCGAGGACGACTGCATTTCTTTCGGTGCGGTCGTTTTTCTTTTTCAAAACAGAAAGTATCTCCAAAAACACCGCGGCAATTTCAACGGGAGACGAACACGCCATACGCAATGCGTCAAGTTTTTTGAAAAGCGGAAAAAGTTCGGAAAAATCGGCATATCCGCGAATGGGCAACGTAGAACCGTCCTCTGCAAAATCGCCGTAGAAGTGCATGTAGTAATATTTTGGCATATCACTTTCCTCGGGCGCTGTATGCTCGATCCCGCGGCGCTGTATATAGTATTCGCCTTGCGAAACCTCGACAGGCACGCCGCCCTCATAAAAGCGGAGCGTTCCTTCGAAAATCATAACGATAACATCGTATGGACAAATTCGCGTCTGATGATGCTCATGTTCCTCAAAAAATCGAAATGACGAAAACCTGTATGTAGGTATTTTTTCAAGCGACAAACCGTACTCCATTAGTATCACCTCGTATTGATTATATCATATCTTTGTGATATTTGCAATATATTTGCTGATATAATCTATAGATTTTGAGAAATTACTGTGATAATATAAATATGTAAAAACAATTTTATCGGAGGGGTACAATGTATAGTTTTGTAAATCCAAACGAAATAAAGCCTCGCGGCTGGCTTCGCCGTCAGCTTGAACTTCAGCTTGACGGTCTTTGCGGTAATCTTGACAAGGTTTGGCCCGACGTACGCGACAGTGCGTGGGTAGGCGGTGAAAGAGAAGGTTGGGAGAGAGTTCCCTACTGGCTTGACGGTTTCATTCCGCTTGCATATCTTCTTGATAACAAAGACGCCATTGAGCGTGCTTCCCGTTACATAAACGCTATTGTCGACCGTCAGCAAAAGGACGGTTGGATCTGCCCCTGCACAGAGGAAGAACGCGCTACATATGATACATGGAGCTTTATGCTTATCGGCAAGGTTCTGGCTCAGTACTGCGAATTCACAAACGACGAAAGAGTTTACAACGCTCTTTACCGTGCTATGAGATGCTTCTACAGACTTCTCAAGAACGAAAAAATCAAAATTTTCAGCTGGGGTGCGTTCCGCTACTATGAGTGCATGATCCCGCTCCAGTACATGTATGACAGAAAGCCCGAAAAGTGGATTCTTTCCTTTGCAAGAATTCTCTGCAAACAGGGCGAGGACTACTCCAAATACAAGGAGACATGGAAGCGTCCTCTTAACAAGTGGACACTTTACACTCACATCGTTAACCTTTGCATGACCTTTAAGGAAGAGGCAGTTGTAAACACTTTGCTCGGCAAAAAGATTACCGACAAGGCAGAAAAGTTCTGGCAGTTCCTTGATAAGTACAACGGCACCGCTGTTGCCACTTTCACGGGCGACGAGTGCCTTGCGGGCAAGAACAACAATCAGGGTACCGAACTTTGCTCTGTAGTTGAACTTATGTACTGCTGCGAAATTCTTTACTCCATCACGGGTGACCCCGTATGGGCAGACCGTCTTGAAAAGATGGCATTCAACGCACTTCCCGCCACCATAAGCGACGACATGTGGACTCACCAGTATGTACAGATGGTAAACCAGATTGCATGCGTTAAGTTCCCCGGCAAGTCCTCTTTTACCACCAACAATTCCGAAGCACATATGTTCGGTCTTGAGCCGCACTTCGGCTGCTGCACCGCTAACCACGGTCAAGGCTGGCCTAAACTTACCACATCTATCTTCCAGCGCACGGACAGCGAGATCCGCGTGATGACAATGCTCCCGAGCGAGCTTAACACCGAAGTCGACGGCGCTCTCGTTAAGATTACGGTTGACACCGAGTATCCTTTCCGTCTTTGCGGCAAGTTCACTGTCAAAGCCGGCGGCGCAGAGTTTGCACTCCGCATCCGCGTTCCCGCATGGGCAAAAACCGTTACCGTAAACGGCAAGGCTCACGAGGGTGGCGATATTGTTATTGACAAGAAGTGGAGCGGCGAAGAAGTTATCGAAGTTGCTTACACAGACGCACCTCACTGCGTTGCCCGTCCTTATAAACTCAAGGTTGTTGAGTACGGTCCGCTTGTATTCTCGCTTCCTATCGAAACCGAGTACAAGATGAAGGAATATGTACGCAAAGATGTTGAACGTAAGTTCCCCTACTGTGACTATGAGCTTTACGGAAAGTCCGAGTGGAGATACGGCTTTGCTGATGAGTGCTTTGAAGTTTGCGAACTTGAAGGCGGCGAGTACCCGTTCGGACAGAACATGCCCCGCATCGGTATCAAGGCAAACCTTGCACGCGTTAACTGGGACTACAAGGACTACTGCGACAACGTTGCAGATGTTCGTCCGCGTTCCAACAATGCCGCAGGCGATGCTGAAGAAAAAATGCTTATCCCCTACGGATGTGCAAAGCTTCGCATGACCGAAATGCCTACTGTTAAGATGAAATAAAGTAAAAAAAACTGTTGCTTTTGCAACAGTTTCAGACTGAAGACAAAGTCACTGAGAAGTGGCTTTGTTTTTTTGCATATAAAGCGAAGAAGTGGTATAATAGAGACAAGGAAGTGAGGGGATAAAAATGCTGACAAGTGAGAAGAAAAAACGCAATCAAATACAGATGT
>JAFTXX010000067.1 GCA_017461475.1 Clostridia bacterium | reverse complement strand
TGCTTTTCGGGCGATTAATAATCGCCCCTACGTTGGCTGGATTACAGCCACATGCGATGATTAAAGATTTTGCCTTTAGGGACGTCGAGGACGTTAGGAACCGTAGGTTCCTTTCCCCCACACGGTTGGTGCGTCGCCATTGCTCACATAAACATTAATTTCCCGTTTGCGCTTGCATATGTTATTGCGATAGTGTATAATGAGGACAACCAAATTAAACTGTGAGGTGTACTATGAAAAAGATTTTACTTTCGGTTTTGACGGTAATGCTTGCGGCTGTGCTTTGTCTCGGTGTTTTCGCAAGTAACGGCGTTGAAATCAAAATGACTATCGGCGAAAATGTCGGTTATGTCAACGGCGAAGCAAAAGAACTCGACGCCGCTCCAATTATCCGCGGTAACCGCACTATGCTCCCTGTACGTTTTGTTGCTGAAAACCTCGGCGCTACGGTTGCGTGGGACCCCACTACATCTACCGCTATCCTTTCCACCGATGATGTTGAAATCAAAATTACCATCGGCGCGGCGACTGCCACGGTAAACGGCGAAGAAGTTGCGCTTGACGCGCCTGCGTTCATCGAAAACAGCCGTACATATCTTCCTGTACGCTTCGTCGCCGAAAAACTCGGTGCCACCGTTACTTGGGACGGCGAAACTTCCACCGCCACCATTACTCTCGGCGATGTTTTTGTACCTTTCCCCGACGACTACACCGTAGCTTATCCCGACGGCTTTAACTATTCATCGGCTGACCTCACGCAGTATGTAAAACTCGGTCAGTACAAGGATCTTAACCTGGAAATTGCTGAGCCTGCGGAAGTTACCGACGAAGAAGTTGACGCATACATTGCAAAGCTTCTCGAAGAATCTCCCCTGCTTAAAGAAGTCAACGGCCGTGCGGCAGAAAACGGCGATATTGTAAACGTTAACTTTGTCGGCAAGATCGACGGTGTTGCGTTTGAAGGCGGAAGTGCCGAAGACTACCAGCTCATAATAGGCAGCGGACTTTTCATCGACGGCTTTGAAGACGGTATCATCGGCATGAACATCGGCGAGACCAAGAATGTTGAAGTTGTATTCCCCGCAAACTATGACGCCGAACTTGCAGGAAAGACCGCTGTATTTGAAATTACACTGCTCTCGATTTACGAAGAGGTTCCCGCCGAGAACCTCGACGAGTACATCAAAGCAAGCACCGCCTTCGGCAGCATTGAAGAGTTTAAAGCAGCGATAAAAGAAGAACTCCAAGAAGAACGCGAAACCGAAGCGGCAAACGCGGCAGCAGAGATTATACTCGGTGCCGTTGTCGCAAGCTCTGAAATTGTTGCATATCCCGACGGACTTGTCGAGGACTATATGTATCAGAGTCTGAGTTACATCAAGAAAACGTGCGCGGAATACGGCATGACATATGAAACGCTTATCTCCTGCAGCGGCTACACGGTAGAAGATTACGAAACCCTGACCCGCGCATCGGTTGAGAATACCGTAAAACAAGAACTTGTCATCATGGCGATAGCACAGGCGGAGGGACTTGTTCCCACCAAGGAAGAGCGCGACGCTGAGGTGCTTATGTATGCAATGTATTACGGCTGCGAGGACATAACAGAGGTTGCAACAATGCTTGGAGTAAGCTATGACTACCTCCTCAACATCATAGAGTATTCCATCGCACTTGAAAACGTAAACGCTTTCCTTGCAGCAAACAACTGAAAATATTAAAATAAGGCTGCCCCCAAAGACAGCCTTATTTTTTTACAAAAATTTAATAAAAATTAATTTTCTTTTTTATATATTTATGGTATACTTAATAAAAACAAATAAAACAATTGTGAGTTGCTATGAAGATTTTAATTACCACGGACTTATTCACAACTGATACTAACGGTGTCGTAACATCTGTCAAAAACTTGCGCGAGGAGCTTGAGAAAAAGGGACATGAGGTGAAGATACTTACCCTCTCGGACAATATACACAGCCACCGCGACGGTGAGGTGTACTATATCCGCTCGGTATCGCTTGAGGCGGTATATCCCAATGTGCGCATGCCGCTTTCCTACCGTCACAGACTTATCAAGGAGCTTGTGCGCTGGAAACCCGACATCATTCACAGCCAGTGTGAGTTTTTCTCATACCAGTTTGCGCTCTACATCTCAAAGAAGACGGGCGCGCACATCGTGCATACATATCACACGCTGTACGAGCAGTATGTCACATACGTTATTCCCAGCCGTCGCCTCGGCGACAAGGTGGTTCGCGTGCTTACGCGCAAGCGCCTGAAAAAGGCAAGTGCGGTTATCGCACCTACCCGCAAGGTCGAGGATGCGCTCCACGGTTACGGCGTGAAGAATCCCATCAGCATCGTGCCAAGCGGTATTTCGCTTGAACAGCATAAAGCAAGGATTTCTCCCGAGGAGCGCGAGAAAAAGCGCGCTTCGTACGGCATTGCTCCCGATGATATAGCGCTTATTAATCTCGGCAGACTCGGCACTGAGAAAAACATCGGAGAACTGCTGAAATTCTTTGCCGCAGCGGCAAAAGACAATGACAAACTGAAGTTTCTCATCGTCGGCGACGGTCCCGCAAAGAACGAGCTTGAAGCGCTTGCCGTAAGTCTCGATATCACCGACAAGGTGACATTCACCGGTATGGTAAAGCCCACCGAGGTGCAGAATTACTACCAACTCGGCGATATTTTTGTCAGCGCGTCTACAAGTGAAACGCAGGGCCTTACATACATCGAAGCCTCCGCAAACGGTCTGCCCCTGCTCTGCCGCAAAGACCCCTGCTTTGAAGAGGTTCTTTTCGAGGGCGAAAACGGCTACACCTACGAGGACGAACAAGGTTTCCTCGACGGTCTTGCCAAGATGACCGCATCGAATGAGTGGCTTGCCGAAGCAAAGAAAAAAAGCGAGCAATACGCACTCGCGTTCGACAAAGTAAATTTCGGCAGTGCAGTCGAAAATGTATACGAAACAGTAAAGTAAAAAAGCAACCGAGACAAACTGATATGCACCCCAAAAGTTAGACACTTTTGGAGGTGCATATTTTTTATTATGGGAAAGAAAGGACAAGAATATAAAAGATACTCGGCAGAATTCAAAATATCTGTTATAATGGATATGCGAGAACACCATTTGGGGCTC
>JAFTXX010000066.1 GCA_017461475.1 Clostridia bacterium | reverse complement strand
TGCGGGTATGCTAGCTAAGACGGCAAAGGGATTTCAGAGCGAGATCATCATAGAAAAAGATGGAAAGACCGTAAACGCCACCAAACTGATGATGCTTATGGGCATGGGTATAAAATGCGGTGATACCGTCACCGTCACCGTCACCGGTGAGGATGAGGAAACGGCGACCTGCGCATTACAGGACTTTTTTGCCGCAAACCTTTAAGCTGAGAGAGGAGGCGGCGATATGTTGAAGTTTACAGGAAAAGGTGTATACGGTGCAATTGCTGTGGGCAAAGCTTCTGTTTTTTTCAAAAAGAAGAAAACCAAGATTCGCCGCACCGGTATCGTTGATATCGAAGCGGAATTCGCCCGTGTGGAAGCCGCAAAAGCCAAAGCGGCGGAGGAGCTTTCTCTTATCTATGAAAAAGCCCTCAGAGAGGTCGGCGAAACAAACGCACAGATATTTGAGATACACATGATGATGCTTGAGGATGACGATTATAACGAGTCCATCCGCCATATCATTGAGACTCAATCGGTCAATGCCGAATATGCGATACATCTGACCGCCGGAAATTTCTCTTCGATGTTTGCGGCTATGGACGACTCTTATATGCAGGCAAGAGCCACCGATGTTAAGGATATTTCAGATCGTCTAATTGCCTGTATGACCACCGGCGGCGAGGAATCGGTATCATCCGACGAGCCTTCGGTAATATGCAGTGACGACCTTACTCCCAGCGAGACAGTATTGCTTGACAAAGAAAAGATTCTCGGCTTTGTAACCGCATTTGGTTCTTCAAATTCTCACACCGCCATTCTTGCGAGAACTATGAACATCCCCGCTGTTATCGGCGTAGGCCAAGAGTTTTTGACATCCATCAGGGAAGGCGATCTAATCGCTGTTGACGGATATTCCGGAGAAGTTTTTATCGATCCAGACGAAGAAACGCTGGCGCATATTGAACGCAAGAAAAAGGAAAGCCTTGAAAAGAAAGAGCTATTAAAAAAGCTCAAAGGCAAGGAAAACATCACCCTTGACGGCACAGAGATCAAAATTTATGCCAATATCGGTGGCACAGCCGATATTGGCGCGGTGCTTGCTAACGACGCCGGCGGCATTGGGCTTTTTCGCAGCGAATTTCTCTATCTTGAGGGTACCGACTATCCTACTGAACAGCAGCAGTTTGAAGCCTACAAAAAGGTGCTCGTCAGCATGTCGGGCAAAAAGGTCATAATCCGCACCCTCGATATCGGCGCGGATAAAAAGGTTGGCTATTTTAACTTAGACGAAGAAGAAAACCCAGCCTTGGGACTCAGAGCCATTCGTATCTGTCTAACCAGACCCGATATCTTTAAGACCCAACTGCGTGCCCTGTTTCGCGCATCGGTTTTCGGCAGGCTGGGAATCATGTTTCCGATGATAACCAGCACTTCGGAGCTTCAAAGTATACTTGACATATGCGATCAAGTGAGATTCGAGCTGCGCGAGGCCGACATCAAATTCAGCAACGATATTGAAATAGGCATTATGATCGAAACTCCGGCTGCTGCATTGATCAGCGATAAGCTGGCTGAGATGGTAGACTTTTTCAGTGTGGGCACCAATGATCTTGTTCAATATACTCTTGCATGTGACAGGCAAAATCCCCATTTGGAGCAGTTTTGTGATCCGCATCATGAGGCAGTGCTACACCTTATCGAGCTTTCCGCCAAAAACGCCCATAAAGCCGGTGCATGGATAGGTATTTGCGGTGAATTGGCGGCCGATACATCCCTTACTGAGACGTTTCTGCGAATGGGTATTGATGA
>JAFTXX010000010.1 GCA_017461475.1 Clostridia bacterium | reverse complement strand
TCCTCGACGTCCCTAAAGGCAAAATCTTTAATCATCGCATGTGGCTGTAATCCAGCCAACGTAGGGGCGATTATTAATCGCCCGAAAAGCAGGGCGTAGATGTTTTGCAAACGGGCGATTAATAATCGCCCCTACGATGTTAGTGCATCGCCATTACTCCGCTAAACATTAATTTATGATATTAAATTATAAAAGCAAATTTGCTTTAAGTCAATAATTTTATGTGCAAAAAAATTGCAAGTATTAAGTATTTTTTTGCATTGACCGAACGTTTCGGTAAATGTCACAATTGCAATGTAAAAATATCTTCTTTTTTGGAGAAAATTATATGGTTACTCTTGGATGTACTCCGCATTATCAAGATGATAACCTAATAATCATGTACGCAAAAAAGGATGGCAAAAGCGCCAGCCTTTTTTATTCTTCTACATATTCGATTATATCGCCGGGCTGACAACCCAGTGCTTTGCATATGGCATTGAGGGTGGAAAAACGAATTGCGCGAGCCTTGTTGTTCTTTAAAATCGAAAGGTTGGCAGGGGTGATGTCTACCTTTTCGGCAAGGTCCATCAGACCGATCTTTCGCTTTGCCATCATTACGTCAAGATTAATTATTATCGGCATTTTCCCACTCCTTAAACGGTCAAATCGTTTTCTTCTTTGTAGCATACCGCCTGCTTGAAGATGTCCTTGAGCGTCAGGCAAAACAGCGAGCCAAGCACAAAAATAGCGGCGATAACAACGGTTCCGACGGTGAACATCAGAAAACATTTTACTATGTAAATAACCGCAACTGCAGCACAAGCAACCGCCACTTTGCGGAACGCCGAAACATTCGCCATGACAAAAGGATTATTGCCGAGCAGGGTCTTAAACATTCCCTTTATCACAAAGAGAATATACACCGCACACACGCCCGAAAGCATAAGCACGCCAATCATGATGTACCACTCTGTATTCGTGTAAGAAAGCGCGTCGCGCAAAAATTTTGACCACCACGGTACAAGCACCGTCGCGGCAATGCCGAGATAAAACAAAACATCCACCGCGCCTTTTGCAATGTAATGTGTTACACTGTTTTTGTACATATGAACCTCCTTAAAAGGGATATATGTACAGTTTACCACGCAAGTGAATGTTTGTCAATTCGTTTTTATTGTTAGTCGATAACGGGAACGTCAGAACCTTTTAAGGAAAAAGGGTTATGTACAGCCGCGGCTACATATAAAATATTTTTCAGTATTTCTTTGGTACTTTCTTTTTAAGAAAGTACACCCCGTCTAACCTAAATGAAACTCTTTATGAATACGTAGAGTCCGATAAGGATAAGTATACCGCCGCCGAGGATACCGGATTTGTCGGCGAGTTTGGTGCCTGACTTTTTGCCCACGATAAGACCGCCCATGCAAATAGCAAACGTCATTACCGCGATAACACTGCAACAGACGAGCGCTTCGTACCATGTGTATTCCGAAATCGAAAATCCTACAGAGAGCGCGTCTATTGACGTTGCGATGCCTTGCACGATAAGTGCGCCGAAGCCGACTGCAGGCTTTTCGTCCTCGTCGTCACCCTTCTTTGACAGCGACTCATAAATCATACTTCCGCCGATGTAGCAGAGCAGAATGAGGGCAATCCAAGGAATAAACTTCTGAAAAGCCTCAAAAATACTTGTAAGTCTTGTTACAAAGAACCAGCCGATAATCGGCATTGCGAACTGGAAAAACGCGAACACGCCCGCAATTGTGCACATTCTGCCCTTTCCCATTTTGGGTTCATTAAGTCCGTTTGCAAGCGACACCGAGAATGCGTCCATAGCGAGCCCCATGCCAAGAGCCGCGCCCATTGCAAGCAGTCCGAAATTCAACCACATTTTTTGTACCTCCGTTTTTTAAACATAAACCCCGAGTACAGCACATGCTGTACTCGGGGTGATTTTACAAAAAAACAGACTCCATGTACAGCAAACGCTTTACATGAGTCTCGCAAATTAAAGCAAGCCAGGTTTAAAAACCAGTATGTTGACTTGCTACGCTCCCGCGCTTGCTACTCCCTCATAGGTTTGAGTTATTATAACATAGATATTAAAAAAAATCAACAGTTTGGGGAAAAAAGGTAAATTAATGTTTATGTGAATGACGGCGACGCACCAAGCATGTGGCTGTAATCCAACCAGCGTAGGGGCGATTATTAATCGCCCGTTTGTACGACATCTAATCCTTGCTTTTCGGGCGATTAATAATCGCCCCTACTGGTTTGTGCGTTATATTAGCATCCATTTTACGGGATACTTTTTAGGGACGTCGAGGACGTCATCCCCTACGGATTTGATTGATGTTGTTACTCCGCTAACCACTAATTTACCTCGCTTCTCCATGCAAAAAGGCTCGCTTACGCGAGCCTTTTTATTGGATTATTCTCCTGTGAAGTTGTAGCTGGGATCGGTGGGTTCGTCTGCTACATCGGGTACGTCTGCGTTTGCGCCGACGACGCCTGCAATCTTACCTACGCGAACTACTACTGCGTTACAAGTGTTTGCATCTTCATCGTAATCGATGTATGCGTAGTAGGTTACGTTGACACGGAGAGAGCCTTCGTATGCCCAAACGGTGTCGCCGTCCTCGTTAACTGCGGGGATGAGGTAGTCGCACCAGCCGTTCCAACGGTAGAACGCGGGAGATGCTATAAGACCTTCCTTACCTGCGGTGAGCGCGGTGATCTTACCGTTTGCAATGTTGCCGGATACATCCTTAGCGCTGATAACATGACGCTTAACGGGGAATGTACCTGCAGGGTAGTCAACGCCCTCTTCGCGGTCTTCGAGTTCAACAGCCGCATAATACTTACGGTTGCTTTCGTTATCCTGATAGAATACGTATGCGTCGGTGAAGGAATACTCGTCGGAGTCAACAGATGCACCTTCGTCGAGGTCGATGAAGGTTACATTAAGGCTGCTGAGAGTGTTGTAAACGAGGTCGCTTTCGGTGTTAGCATAGAAGGACTGACCCTTTTCGTCAGAAGAAATGTAGCCGTTGCCGTCTTCATCCTTAGCCTGAGTTGCAAAGCTGATTCTGTCCTTAGCTGCGAGCCATGCGAAACCGCCGTAACGGTAATCGCCGTTTTCAACAAATACTTCGCCGAAGTTTGTGAGAGTTGCCTCGTTGTTTTCAGCGTCATAACGGATTACGCCGTTTACGGAGTTGACAACTTCGGTTGCGGGAGCATCAAGCGATGTGGTAATGAGAGTTACGGTCTCGGACGAGCCGGTGCCGAGGTTGTAGAGATTTCTGTACTCGTGAGCGTAAAGGATATCGCCGTTATCGTTTTCCGCAGGGGAACCGTCAGCATTTTCCATTACATAGGATTCGCCGTAAACGGTGTTCTGGAGCATCATGTAGTATACAACATCGTCATCGCTGTTGTTGCCGGTGTTCCAGATGCTTGCGGCGTTGTTAGCATAGAGCTGATTTTCCTCAGCGTCTAAAACAACGAAACCTGCGGGGTCGAAGATGGTGAGCTGAGCGTCGGTAGCCTCAAGAATGAGAGCTGCGTCGGTGAGCCAAAGTGCATTGGGCTTTGATGTGGAGTCGGTGCCGAGCTCGCCCTTAACAAGTCTGTAGCCGTCCTGACCGATGATGATGGAAACGGTGCTTGCACTTGTGGTAACACGGTCGGTGAGAATGCCTACATAGTTTTCAGCAACGAACTCGTTGGACTTGTTGTAGCTGAAGGAAACGGTTGCTTTGCCGTCTTCATTGGGAGCAATTGCCTTAGCGCCGAGAACATTGAAATCGCCGGTGCCGTAAGCATAGAGCTCATACTTGCCGTCTTCATCGTCGTCCTCGATAGCATAGAGAACGCCGTTTGCAGCAATAAGGTTGTAGAGAGTCATATCTCCCCAAGAACCGATTTCATGTCTTTCTGCAATGTTCTTGAAGGTGTAGGAAACATCTTCCTCGCCCTCGCGAACAACTACTTCTTCAACCTGAATTTCAGCAAATGCGCCGGTAGCTGCGTCAACCTTCTTGAGGAGTGCAACATTACCGTCGAAAGGAACATCCCATGCGTCATCCTCGTCGTCGAGAGTGTCGAGGTAGTCATCGAGAGTTTCTTCAATATCAATGATTACCCAATCGCTGCCGATAACAACATCGGTTCCGCCGTAGGAGTCAAGGTAAATCATCTTGCCGTCGTACTCGAGGTACTTAGCGTTAGGATTGCCCTTTTCGTAATTGGAAACAATAACTCTTGCGAGGTTGTAAGTCGCGGTATATGCGCCGTCGCCGACGAGCAGGCCGTTATCATCGGTCATGTTGCCGGGGAGACCTACGCTGATTTCGCTGCCGTCAAGAACGTAAACCTGCTTGGAGCCCTTATAGCCGGTAAGTGTGCCGAGCTGATATGTGCCGAGGTTTTCTGCTACAACGAGCTCATTGAGAAGCGGGTTGTAGTAGTAAATCATAAAGTCGCCGGTGGAGATATCGTCACCGCTGACTGCAACGGTTGCGGAAAGCTCACCTACGGTAGAGTTTATCTTAAGAGAAGTGTCGCCGGGGGTATACTTGGTGTAGGACTTGGAAGCGGTAGCAGCCGCGGTGGTGTCCTGACCGAGGAAGTACTCAACAAAGTTTGTCTTGTTGTCATCGGTCTTATCGGAAGTTTTTGTAAGGTCGTAAACAGCCGCGTCGCGGTACTGACCTACCATGACATACTTGGTGCCGCTGTAGGTACGCTCAGCGTACTGACCGAAGGAGTAAGGCTTATATACGAGAGTATCGCAATTGCCGTCTCTGTTGTAGTCGTAGTAGTCGATAGCAAAGTAAGTGTTATCTTCAATTGCTTCGGCAAGGTCAGCAAAACTCATGTCGTCGCAAACAGCAGACTTGTCGTCGCTGTACTGCCAAATAATGGCTACAGAATCTTCGATAACGATAGTCTTGGTGCCGAGAGTGAGCTTGGTATAATCATCATTGAACTTAACATAGCTGAGCTCGCCCATATTTTCATATGTGGTAGCTTCTACGATGTCAGCGTGGATGATGGAGATATCCTCATCATCAAGTTCCTCAGCAGTGGGAGTCTTTTCATCGAATACAACTACGAGACACTTGCCGATAAGGTCAGCCTCGCTTACATCAGCGGTTTCGGTGCCTTCAATGGGGAACGACCAAATGTCGCCAACGTCCCATTCCTTGTCAGTCTCATTCCATGTAAGCGCATATGCGTTGACATAGCCTTCCTCTGCATATTCGTAGTCGGCATCCATTCTGTAATTCTCGGTTGCGCAGATCTCAAAGTACATAGTGGAAGAAACGTCAAAGTTTCTCTCAAGATATGTTTCCTTGGTCTCGTTTACGGCGTCGGCGCCGTACTTCGCCTCGATTATCTTCTGGAGAGCGAGAACATCCTTATCGGTAGTATCGGCAATCTCGGTGACGAGAGCGTCGTAAACCATCTGCGCGGTCTGACCGCGGTTGAGGTAATCCTCGGGCTTTACACCGTCGAGGTCCAGGCCGAGCTCCTTGATCTTGAAAACGTAGGAAAGAGGATATGAAGCAATCATCTCCTCGGTCTCATAGCCGAGAACGCGCACTACGAGCGCGCACATATCCTGATAACGAATACCGTCGTTGTAACCGTAAGTATCATTATCATAACCGCGGATGATGTCCATCTCGGTTATCATGTCGATTACAGGACCGTATTCGGGTACATCTGTATAATGAGAACTTGCGCCCGTGCCCCACGCGGTGTCATTTGTTACACCCGTAACAACGCGCGCGAAGAAAAGCGCTGCCTGGTATCGAAGGATGGGCTCTTCAAGGTGAAGCTCGCCGTCATCGTAACCCTGCATGACCCCGATTGTTTCAAGATAGCTTGCCGAAGTACCGTAGCCGAGGTATTCGTCGGACGAAGCAATGATGAAAATCTCAAGGCCGCTTGCCGAAAGCAGCATAAATGCAGAAAGCATTACGGCAAGTATGAGCGATAAGAGTTTTCCGTGTCTTTTCATACTGTTTCTCCTTTTTTACGTCAAGAGACTGATATCGGACCATGCCTTTTGCACCGTCCGAAAAAAGGGCATAACTATCCCTTGACGATAATTTTCCTAATACATATTACTACATTATCACAACTTTTACAAGT
Organism: Clostridia bacterium; assembly: GCA_017461475.1. Taxonomy (GTDB): domain Bacteria; phylum Bacillota; class Clostridia; order Oscillospirales; family CAG-272; genus UMGS902. Next base: position 244 of record JAFTXX010000010.1, on the reverse strand, counting down.
GTTTTTTCCTATTTTTCAGCAATTTGTAATTTTATACACCATTTAGAAATATTTTTGTGTAAAAAAGCATGAAATATATATACAACCCGCTGTGAATGCAAATGTAAATTAATGTTTATGTTACTGCCATCTCCGCCCGAGATCCTTCGCTAACGCTCAAGGATGACAAGGGCGGGATTTAGCAAAGTGCTAAAAAAGCCTTGTTTTATCGCATTGCAACACCCCCGCTTGTCATCCTCGAACG
>JAFTXX010000065.1 GCA_017461475.1 Clostridia bacterium | reverse complement strand
TTTCCCATAGCACATATTTAACGACCCGCCGAAGGCGCGGTCAAAAGGCGACGGAACCTATAGCCAAATAAGAAGGCAGCTTGTGTCGCCTTGTCATCCTCGAACGGAGCACAAGGAACCGAAGGTTCCTGCCATACTCGCAAAGCGAGTATGGGCGAAGTGAAGGATCTCGCGGGGAGATGTTTGTTTCTTCCGCTAACCACTAACTTACAATTCAATTTTCTACATCAATCCTACTCTATTGACAGCGTATTTACGATATGATATACTCTAAAAAACAGGTAATATTCTCTAAAAAAACGGCTGAAAAGGTGGTTTTACCGCGGTGAATAATATACAGTTCTCCAAATCTTTTTATTTTTTTGAATGTAACTTCAAACGCTCGCACCACACCGATAACTCACGCGGCACTTCCTGCCACCATATCGGATATGTCAAAAGCGGCTCTGCCACTTTTGACGTTGAGGGCAAAATTTACACATTCGCCGCGGGCGATGTGTTTTACACGCCGCCCGCGTGCAAATACCACTCCTATTGGCAAGGCGAAAAAATATGCTACGACTCATACGCGTTCTCGGTGTTTCCAATGGAGAGCGGCGAGGAATACGGCGTGCAAAAACTGTACTTGACGGACCGCGCCGCCGAAATTCTCGCATCCCTCTCCGCAAACAAAACGGTTGACTGCACATCGGTAGGGCTCCTCTACTTGCTCCTCGGCGAAGTACAGCCAAACATGACCCCGACCGTGCGCGACGAGCGGAGCCTTGCCGCCGCCCGCGCTCTCACACTTCTCCGCGAGGATTTCACGCTTAATGTACCGAGCCTTTCCAAAAAACTCGGCATGAGCGTTTCGGCTGTGTACGCACTCTTTTCCGACACGCTTTCAAGCACGCCAATGACCGAGAAAAACCGCATCCGCACCGAGACAGCCGTTGAAATGCTGACAAACACCGACCTCTCAGTGGAAGAAATCAGCGCACGTCTCGGTTTTTCCTCGGCGGCATATTTCCGCAAAGTTCTCGCCGCATTTTACGGCAAAACTCCGCGCGAAATCCGAAAATTCAACAATAACTGACTTTTTTTCAAAACTTCTTGTAAAACCAAATTTATTGTAGTAAAATATAATTCAATGCAACATATAATAAAAGGAAAGGAGATAACGCCATGAGGGACTTTTTTGCAAAAATCGCACACTTTTTCACCCACAACAGCGACCTGAAAGCGTTGTTTTCAAAGCCGCCGAGACATCCGGGCGAAACCGATGTGCACTACGATGTGCGCCGCCGCAAAATCGGCAGACGCAATCTCTTTTTCTTTTCGTTTTTGCCGCTTGCAGTGCTTTACCTCGAGATGGTTTTCCACATCTTTGTGTTCGGCGAAATTTCGCTCACATCGTTTGTGCTTATCATGCTTTTCTCGCTGTCGTTCGGTTTTCTCATAAACGGTATAGCACTCCTCACCACGCTTAAAACCAACAGAATAATCACGCTGATAACGCTTGCGGTAACAACGCTTATCATCGTTTCGCAGTATGTTTATTTCACCATTTTCGGCGACCTTTACACCGTGTCGCTGATGGACATGGCGACCGACGCGGCGACTAACTTTATCGGTATGCTGCTTGAGGGTATCGGACGCGGCTGGTTTGCGCTTGTGCTGATGTTCCTGCCGCTCGGCATTTTCATTGCAAACTTCAAAAAATACTCCCCCGCGTTTTCTCCGCGCTTCAGTTTCCGCATTTTGCTCCTTGTGCTGGCGCTGCTCCTTCACCTGCTGTCTCTAGGCATTGTAAACCTCGACCGTGCCAACGTCGGCGGCGGAAACTATCATTATTATAATAACGAGTTCCGCGCCATTGAATCGACAAAGCGATTCGGCGTTGTAACCAACATGCGCCTTGACGTAAAGGCAATGCTGTTTGGCACCAAGGACACGGACGTAGAAATAGGCGGCGATGTGGAAAACCCGTTTAATACAGTTGAAACCACCGACATTACCGCCGAAACCACAGCCGAACCCGTCGTAGAACCCGAACCCATTGTCTACGGCGACAACGTCATGGACATCGACTTTGAAACCCTCATTGCGAATGAGTCTAACGACACCATCCGCAAAATGCACGAGTATTTCTCAAGTCTCACGCCCACAAAGCAAAATGAATACACGGGAATTTTTGAGGGCAAAAACCTCATTTTCCTCACACTTGAGGGCTTCTCGTACAAAACAATAGACCCCGAGCGCACACCGACGCTCTACATGATGGCAAACGAAGGATTTGTGTTTACAAATTCCTACACGTCCCTCTGGGGCGGCTCGACCGCGACGGGTGAGTACGCCGCAATGACAGGCAACTTCCACCAGAGCGCAAAGTGCCTCGGCATGAGCGGTGACAACCTCATGTACTTCACCCTCGGTCACCAGTTCTCGCGCATCGGCTACAAGACCTACGCTTTCCACAACCACACTTACGACTATTACAGCCGCGACCTCTCTCACCCCAACATGGGATATGAGTACATCGCAATAGGCAACGGTCTTGAAGGACTTTCGGGCGGCTGGCCCCGCTCCGACTACGAGATGGCAGTCGCAACTCTTCCTTATTATATAGACAGCGATGTACCTTTCCACGTCTACTACATGACCGTCAGCGGCCACGCGAACTACAACTGGGGCGGCAACAAGATGTCCGCAAAGCATAAAGACATCGTCGCCGAAATGAACGCGTCCGAAAATGTCAAGGCATATCACGCCTGCCAATACGAAGTCGAGCTCATGCTTGCAGAACTTGTCCGCGCACTCGACGAGGCGGGCAAACTTGAAGACACCGTCTTTGTAATGAGCGCCGACCACTACCCCTACGCGCTCACCGCCGATGAACTGAAGGAACTCTACGGCATCACCGCAAGCGACGTTTATGACGACTTTGACCTGCTCCGCAACTCCATCATTATCTGGAGCGCCTGCATGGAAGAACCCGTAGTCATCGACAAACCCTGCTCGTCGATTGATATTATCCCCACAGTTTCTAACCTTTTCGGCCTTGAATACGACTCGCGTCTGCTTATGGGCACCGACATCCTCTCGGACAGCGACCCGCTGGTAATACTCAACGAACTTTTCACAGGCCCCAACTGGTGCTGGATGAATAAGTACGGCATCTACAATAGCGACACGGGAATTTTCACCCCCGCCGAAGGCTTTGTCGCCACCGAGGAAGAAATCAGCGCCTACGTCAAGCAGATGAACAACGTCCTCTGGGCAAAACGCAAGTATTCCCCGCTGATTCTGGAAAAAGATTATTATAGGTATGTGTTTGAATAATAGACAAAAGGACTGCCGTCACCGACGGTAGTCCTTTTTATTTGTATGTGGGAAGCGGTAAATTAATGTTTATGTTACTGCCATCTCCGCCCGAGATCCTTCGCGCTGCGGCTCGCACTGATTTAACCGCCGCAAAACGCGGCGGATGATGCGGCGGAACTAAAGTTTTCTTACGCAGGTAGTCAGAGCCGCATTGCTCAAGGATG
>JAFTXX010000064.1 GCA_017461475.1 Clostridia bacterium | reverse complement strand
TGAGGATGCGGAACACATCACATCACTTTGCGACGAAGGAGCAATACATCACTGTGCTTTAGCACTGCATCGCTTCGGCGAAGCCGATACATCACTCTTTACAAACTATATAATTTATGCTATAATATAACCGAAAGCGAGGTGCTACTATGGCTGAATCAAAATTACGTGAACCGTCAATGGAGTTCTCCGTTGATATAATCAATCTTGTCAAATTCTTAAAATCAAACCACGAATCCGTTATCGCTAATCAGATCGGCAGAAGCGGAACTTCTATCGGTGTAAATATTCACGAGGCACAGTATGCACAAGGCAAAAAGGATTTTATATCCAAACTTGAAATAGCACTCAAAGAGGCAAACGAAACGGGCTATTGGCTTGAGCTTTTACATAGAACGAATTATATTGATACTCAACATGGACCGTCGAGGACGCCGGTCCCTACAAATTGTTGACATCGCATTGGTTTTATGTTATACTGAAATGAGCTATCATGCAGAAAAAAACACAGTTTGGTAATCAATAAGGAGGAACACGATCATGAATCCTTTATATACAGAGTTTAAAAGAAAATTTTCCATTTCAATGTATAAAAACATGGGAATCTCTTTGGGAGAGATGAACTTTCTTAAGGATTTTGTTAACGATATGCGTGGCGATCTTTATCCAATCGTTAAAAAAAGCGACAATTGCGTTGAACGCATTGGTGAAAACCGTTATTATCTTTTGGAAGGCTGTGCAGAGCGTGTGTTTTGCCAACTGTTTCCTTTTGCGACCTATGAAATGAATGTGGAAAAGGTGTGCGGCGAGGTCGGATTCGTTTTTCGTTTGCCGGGGGTATCTGCATCCATAACGATGGTGTGCGGTGAAGACGGTGCGTATCTTTCCTACCAATGCGCAGAGCATACCGAGAAGATCGAACTTCCCACGGGCTTCACGAAGAACTCACCTTGGCTTGTAACCTTGCGTCCCGGCTGCTTCGATATTTATTACAGACAAAATGGCGGCGCAAATTATGTAACCACCATAGACGAACCGCTTTTTGCAGAGTCCAACCGATACGCCACCTTTCAGGACAGCTACGTTTCGCTTTTCGCAAGCGGCGAGGTTTGCGTGATTCGTGTCACCGCTTGTCTTGATAACGGTGTTTCGATTGCGGATTTCCGCACCGTCAGATACGAGGACGGTACCGTGATTTATGAAAACGGAAAAATTTATTTTACCGCCTCCATCCGAACCCACGCCGGCAATTATCAAGCCATCTTTTCCTGGGTTCCCGGCACGATGCAACTTGAAATGACGGGCGCACTTTTTTTCGATCACGGCGACGGCTTTTGGAGGGGATACATAGCATCCATTATTCTGTATAACAGAATGGCAAAGAAATGGTATGTTTGGACAAGCTCCTTTGAGCATGCCCATATTCTCGCATACGGTCAATTTGACGGAGATCCGCGTTTTGGTGTCAACGTGGCGGACGTTACCATTATGGAAAAGGCGGGCGAAGATGCTGCCGACACTGAATTTCTCGGATTTTTTCGCGATGAAGACCCGGATCTCATTTACGATACCGAAAACGACCGCTGGCTACTTGCAATTTGTCGCATAGACAAGAAAACCAAAAAATACGTTTACATATTCTTTGAATCGAAGGATCCTTTCGAAAATTTCCGATATATTGGTCGCGGAGTAGAGGGGGCATCGGAAACGGGCGGCTCATTCCTGCGCATGAACGGTGAGATTTTCTTCGTGTGTGGAAACTCCTTTGAAAGACGCTCCGAGTACCGCATTTACAGTAAAGACGGAATGAGAGAGGCGAAATTCCGCTATCCGGACGGAGGCTTTCGCGGTTGGGGCTGCGTTATACTCGTATCCATGGGAGCAAGAGAACGTTACTTTTGGCTAACCTTTGACCGTCACAACGGAAGCAGCTATAATTGGAGTTACGGAAATTTATACTGCTTTGAAGCTTAAATTTCACGGCATCTCTTTTGTTTGGAACGATGTGTTCCGCTTGCGCGGAACGAGATGTGCACTTCGTGCGTGATGTTTCCTTCGGAAGTGATGTGCGCTTCGCGCGTGAGGATGCGGAACACATCACATCACTTTGCGACGAAGGAGCAATAC
>JAFTXX010000040.1 GCA_017461475.1 Clostridia bacterium | reverse complement strand
TCGCATGTGGCTGTAATCCAACCATCGTAGGGGCGATTAGTAATCGCCCGAAAAGCATGGCGTAGATGTTTTACAAACGGGCGATTACTAATCGCCCCTACGGATTTGATTGGCATTGCTACTTCGCTAAACATTAATTTAAATCGAGACCGGTAAGGTCTTGCTACGCAAGCCCTGATGCACGCTTCGCGTGCAATGCTGCTTCTCGCGACAGTTGGCTTGACAAAACAAAAAAGACGCCCTCGGCGTCTTTTTTGTTTTGGTGGAGACAACTGGAATCGAACCAGTGACCCCTTGCATGTCAAGCAAGTACTCTAACCAGCTGAGCTATGCCTCCAAACGTAGAGATTATAGCACAAGCACGAAAAAAAATCAATAGGTTTTGTAAAATCTTTAAATCGTTCCGAGATAATCGTCAAGTACCTCGAGAGCGTTATCGGGAAAAACGAGATTGTCGGCAAAAAGATTTGCTATTTTTTCTGCTTCATCTGCGTCACGCGTGACATCATCGACAAGAATGTACCCATCGAAGTCGCCGTATGACCTTATTTCAAGACTGTATGTGTTTCCGTCGTACACTGATGTGTAAATGACGGAGGTGTTGCTGACATGCTTTGCTTTGGTTTTCAGCGTCTTCAAGAAAGGTCCCCCTTGTCGAATTTGGATGTTTGTACAGTATATCAAAATTCGGGGAATATTCAAAAAATAAAAAACCGCACATGTGTACAAAAAACAATGGCGGTTTTTGTGCAACTGAGCCATGATTTACTTGTATTCAAGCAAAAAAACGGGATTTTCGTTGTGCACTATTTTTTGAAATATAAAAATGTCATGTTTCGGCGGGCATTTTTGGGACGGGAAAATGACGTGTTTTATCACGTAAAAAGCGGTTTTTCGGGAATTTCGTGCAAAATTCCGCAATTTATTACATTTTATTTAGAAAACTTCTTTATTCTTCATTTTTCGACAAAAATTGCCTTTGAAAACGGGTGAATTTTTATGCTAACATGTAGGTATAAGTTTAAAAAATCTATAATTATGCATGGAGGTGTAAAATGAAAATACCGAAAATCAAGGATTTCGCGGCGAAAATGCTGTTTTTCTGCATTGCAATAATCGGCTTATACCTTGTCGGCACGGCGTTTTACGGGCACTTTTCGTCCGATCCGTTTGTGCGCGTAAATGTATATGAAATGCTGCATAGCGCGGCGCTTGCCGCCGTTATATCGCTCGGCGGCGGTGTGATACTGGACTTTCAGATACGGCAGATAGAGGGGTGAGGAAGTTACATAGGAAAGTAGATTTACTTTGGCGTTGCCCCTCATCACCCGCTGCGCGGGAGCTTCCCCCGAGGGGGAAGCCTTTTTCATTGTAAAATAAAAAAGTGCGCCTCTGAGAGACGCACCGAAAAAGCGTCCTCATTGTCGCCAAACAATTCTACACATAAATCCGCACATTAGGGAAGTATGATAAGAGAGGAACACCTTTTGCCGAGGTATTCTTCCCCCTATGCGGATAATCTATTTAAAATGTGTAAAAAAGTTTGGCACAAATATTGTACCTCATTTTTTATTTTTTGTCAACAGCAAATGGCAACTGCCTATATAAAATCGGGAAAGCCTTTTATTACAAGGCTTTCCCGATTTAGTCTCATTTTCAAATATTTTCGTTTACAGCAATAAATTCGATAATGTTTTTGTGTATTACTCCGTCACGCTTTTGCAACAGCGTATCAATGGTAAGCAAATATTTCGGATAGTTATCACGAATCATTGTGAACGGCTTATATTCGCGCTCCTCTGTATCTTCGCTCATAATTGTCATAGCTACCTGAATATAACGGTATTCATCGCCCAAGCGTGTGATAAAATCACATTCTAATTTTCCGATCCGCCCTACGCTGATTTTGTAATTTTTTGCAGAGAGGTAGGTATAGACAACGTTTTCAAGCACCGGACCGTAATTGATTCTTGCATCGACATTACGGGAAAAATAAATACCGAGGTCGGCGAGATAGTATTTCTGTTCTCCGCGCAACGATTTTTTGGATTTAACGTCAAAACGCGGGCATTGATAGATTATTTTTGCATTTTCAAGTATCTTCAGATAGTTGTTTAGAGTTTCGGTGCGGATTTTGATATGCTCATGTTTATCAAAGTATTCCGCAATGCTTGAAAGACTTACCGAAGCACCGAAGTTGTTGATGATATAGGACATAACCTTATCGAACACAGCACGGTTGCGGATCTTCTTATGCTTTATTACATCCTTTTCAAGTATCTGTTTTATAACATCGGAAATATAGGTATCTTTGTCGGCAGGACTGTCAAATTCAAGTGTTTTAGGAAAACCTCCGAAACGGAGATATTCATTAAATTCTTCGGTCTTGTTTTCCTTGACTTCTTTTCCGAGAAATGCTTTCATTTCCAAATACTCACGGAAATTCAAAGTGAACATTTCAACTTCGATATACCGTCCTGTGAGTTTGGTGGAAAGTTCTCCGCTTAGCAGATAAGAGTTTGAGCCTGTGATGAAAATAGAGAAGTTCCCGTCTTCCCGGAAACCGTTGACCACTTCCTCAAAGCCGTCAACGTTTTGTACTTCATCAATAAACAAATATTTAAAATCGTCATCGGTTATAAGTGCTTCAATAGCGGTTTCTAAAGCATCGGGAGTTTTAATTTTTCTATATCCGCGCTTATCAAGATTAAGATAAATAATATCTTTCTCGGCTACCCCTGATTTTTTCAGGTCTTCCATAACTGACAGCAGGAAAAATGATTTTCCGCAGCGGCGTATACCCGTAACGACCTTGATCAGATCGCTATGGTAAAATCCACGAATTTTGTCAATGTAATACTGTCTCGTGTAAACTTTATTTTTCATCGTCAGCACTCCTTTTATATTGACAGCATTATTATAGCACGTCATTGGGTTAATGTCAAGTTAAGGGGGTGTAAATTGAATGTTTTTATATTTTACCCTCGTTAAACGGCAAATATACGTGTTGTTTATAAAGCGTTCAACAACATACCTCATTTTTTATTTTTTGTCAACCTTATTGAAAAATCTTCCTATATATAGTATAATTGTTATAGAATCACAAGTGAGGTGAAAGGTTGAAAGATAAATCTTTCAACCGGCGAGTTTTGTGCCTTTTGCGCCAAAAGGCGGGCGCAGATTTCGGCGTAGGCCGAAACCGGCAAAAATTCGCGCTTCCCGGGAAGGAGTGCACATATTTATGGATAAATTCGTTATCACTATAGCCCGCAGTTGCGGCAGCGGCGGTGTTCGTATCGGTAAACTGCTTGCGAAAAAACTCGGCATCGAGTATTATGACAGCAAGATTTTGCGTCTTGCGTCGGACGACAGCGGTATCAGTGAAGATTTGTTTGCCAACGCGGATGAAAAATTGAAGAAAACTCTTCTTTTCAAGGTATCTAAGAAAAACTTCGACGGCAAGGTTATCCCGCCTGAGAGTGCCGATTTCACTTCCAGCCAAAACCTGTTCAACTACCAGGCAAAGGTTATCAAAGAACTGGCGGACGCGGAATCCTGCGTGATTATAGGCAGATGCGGCGAATTTGTTCTCAAAGACCATGAGGGTCTGCTGAGCGTATTCATCAGCGGTTCGTACGACGCGTGCGCCGAGAGCGAAGCGAGCGAACACGGTCTCACTAAGAAGGCGGCATACGAAAAGGTTGACCGCGTCAACAAGTACCGCGCCGATTACCACAAGTATTACACGGGCAAGACATGGGGTCACCCCGGCAACTACGATATTTCGCTTTCCACCGACAATTTCACCGACGAACAGTGCGCGGACATTATCATTGAGGCGCTGAAAACGAAGCTCGGAAAATGAATTTAATCTTCCTAAGCGAAATGGCATTAATATAAGTTAACGGAATTCACAAATCCGTAGGGGCGATTATTAATCGCCCGTTTTTAACCGCGGTTCGGCGGGCGATTAATAATCGCCCCTACGATGTTTGTGCGTTGCCATTACTTTTGAGGAATATTTATGACACAAAAAGACTACTCTTATTTAAATGAAGAAAAAATCGAGGGCGAGGAGATTTTTGACGGCAAGGTGGTTCACCTTGTGCGCGACAAAGTCCGCCTGCCCAACGGACACGAGGGAATACGCGAGGTCATCCGCCATGTGGGCGCGGTGTGCGTAATTCCGCTTTTTGAAAACGGCGATGTGATTGTGGAGCGTCAGTTCCGCTATCCGCACGCAAAAGTTCTGCTTGAAATTCCCGCTGGCAAACTCGATTCCAAAGAGGAGATACCGCTTGAGGCGGCAAAACGCGAACTTTTTGAGGAGACCGGCTACACCGCGGGTAAGATGACGCTTCTCGGAGAACTGTACACCACGCCCGCCTTTGTTGACGAGGTAATATGGATGTACCTTGCCGAAGATTTGCACTCTGCCGATAACAAACAGCACCTTGACGAGGATGAATTTTTGACCGTTGAGCGCATCCCGCTCGACACTCTTTGTGACATGGTAATGCGCGGCGAAATTCCCGATGCGAAAACGCAGGTTGCAATACTGAAAGCCAAGAGGATTGCTGATGAGAACAAAAGATAACACCTGCTGTTTCACGGGTCACAGAGACATTTCAAACGTAACATACCGTCAGCTTTTGGACCGCCTCGAGCCGCTTATCATGCGGCTTATAAAAAACGGGTACAAATATTTTGCCTGCGGCGGCGCGCTCGGATTTGATACATTTGCCGCGACATACATCCTTTCGCTGAAAAACCGCGGATTTGACGCGGAGCTTGTGCTCATGCTCCCTTGCACAGACCAGACGGCGAAATGGGGGCGTGAGGATGCCGCACTCTATGAGGGTATCAAGGCGCGCGCATATGAGGTCGTGTATGTGTCGGAGCGCACATACTTCCCGGGGTGCATGCAAAAGCGCAACCGCGCGCTTGTCGATTCGAGTTCGGCATGCATTTGTTATCTGTCCGAATACGGCGGCAGCGGCACGCGCCAGACGGTTGAATATGCGCTTTCAAAGAAAATGCCGGTGGTAAATGTGGCATTTGAATAAAAATATTTAAAAAAGTGTTGACATGCGCAAATTTTTAGTGTATACTTAAATCAGAAATGAGAATTATTCTTAAATTATAAAGGAGATACACCATGGAACTTAAGGGATCAAAGACCGAACAAAATCTTATGACAGCATTTGCAGGCGAGAGCCAGGCAAGAAACAAGTACACCTATTTTGCAAGCGTAGCAAAGAAGGAAGGCTATGAGCAGATAGCGGCTATCTTCCAGCAGACCGCCGACAACGAAAAGGAACACGCAAAGATGTGGTTCAAGGCTCTCGGCGAGCTCGGCGACACCGCGCAGAACCTCCTCGCGGCGGCGGAAGGCGAGAACTATGAATGGACCGACATGTACGACACCTTTGCAAAAGAGGCTGATGAAGAAGGCTTCACCGCACTCGCGGCTAAATTCCGCATGGTAGCGGCTATTGAAAAGACCCACGAGGAAAGATACCGCGCACTTCTGAGCAATGTTGAAATGCAGCAGGTATTTGCAAAGAGCGAAGAGACAATGTGGGAATGCCGCAACTGCGGTCACCTTGTAATGGGCAAGAAAGCTCCCGAAGTATGTCCCGTTTGCGCTCATCCCAAGAGCTACTTTGAAGTAAGAAAAGAGAATTATTAAGATACGCGAAAAACAGCGGCGGTTTATCCGCCGCTGTTTTGTGTTGCCTTGGTAGGTAAATTGATGTTTATGTTACTGCCATCTCCGCCCGAGATCGCAACGCTGACGCTCAAGGATGACAAGGGCGGGATTTAGCATAGTGCTAAAAAGCCTTTGTTTACGCACTGTAACACCCCCCGCTTGTCATCCTCGAACGGAGCGCAGCGAAGTGAAGGATCTCGCGGGGAGATGTTTGCTTAAACTCTAAACATTAATTTACGCTCTCTAAATCAACAGCAGCATTGCAAGGATAAAGATTATATCTTCGTTGCCCTCTTTGCCTATCAGCAGGGCTATAAGACCTATCAGCAGAAAATCCTCGGTGTCGAGACCACCGTCTTTGCAGTTTCTGCCGCCGCGCAGAGCGCGGAGCAGGCAGGATATCGGATTTTTGCTGTCCGCACCGCACTCGTCGCACGGTTTTTTCGGATGTTCTTTTTCGTGCTCGCGCGGCTTTTCCTCGCAGTCCTCGTTTTGCGGGGGTCTTTTTTCGTGGCGTGGCGGCGGTACCTGCGGGAGCGTTGGCGGAACGGCGGGGCGGTCGTCCGTGTACGGCGTGTTTTCGCGCGAAAACGCGGTGCCGCTGTAGTTTTTGGGCAGGCTTACATACACGCTACATCACCTCCGACAAAATATCAATAAGAGTAAGCACACGGCTTATGTACCCCACCGCCTCGCGGCGGCTTTCCGAAAGGTAGGGTTCGAGCGCACAGAGGAGTGCGCGGCGGCGTGACGCGTTTTGGTTTTTGCCTTTACCCCCGCCGCTCATTGCGGGAAGCGCGGCGAGGATGTCCGCGGGGTTTGCCCCGCTTGCCTGCTGTGCGTCGCCGCCTTGCTTTTCACCGCCGCTGTCAGTGCTTGCCGCGGGTACAGACGGGCTCTCGCCCACGCCCGCGGTATTTTGCTCAGCCCGCATTTCCGCCATGACGGGACCGAGCGCTTCCATTATCCTCGGCAGTTTTGCCGCCACCTCGGGATTCTGGAGCAGTGACGAAAGTCCGCCGCCCGACAGGATGTCGTTTAAATTCGGTTCGCTCATTGCTTTTTGTACTCCTCTAAAATACGCTTTGCGTTAACTATATCTTCGTCGTTTGCAGAGCCCAGCGCCGCGCGGAGTGCGTCAAGTCCTGCCTTGTCAAGGTCACCTATCGGTATTCCGCTGGACGCCGCAAACATACGCACCGCCGCGGCAAGCGATTTGTCATCGAGATTTGCAAGTTGGTTGAGTAAGTTTTTATCAATATTCATAAATGTCTCCTCCGTGCTTTGTTTATTATAATTATATGCAGTGGGGGAAAAAGATGTGTCAGAATAAAAAACTGCCGCGGCGGCATAATTAATACATTTTTAAAAAAATTTTTTTTAAAAAACAAGTGTCAAAATCGGCGTCAAAAACAGTACATTTCTTGCACGATGATATCAATTTTTGCGAAATTACGTTCATAAAATGAAAAAACCACAAAAAATGACGCAATTTTTTACAGCTATTTTTGGTTGACCGCATTTTTTAGGGGTGTTATCATTCAAATAACAACCAATAAAGTGAGGTTATAATAATGAAGAGACAGTGGACGCCCGAAGAGGCTTGGGAATGGTATAACAAGCAGCAGTGGATCTGCGGTTTTAACTACGTTCCCGCTAACTGCGCAAGCCGTTTTGACATGTGGCAGGAGTACCGCCACGAGGAAAAGATGCCCGGCATTATCGCCGAGATTGAAAAGGCACACGAGTACGGCTTCAACGCTATTCGTATCATCATGTCCTTCGAGTGCTGGAAGTATCAGCACGACGGTTACATGGACAGAGTAGAGGAGTTTATCGACCTCTGCGACAAAAACGGTATCCGTGTTATGATCGTTTTCGGCAACGACTGCACCGTGCCCAAGGAAGTTTACAAGGCTCCCGAGTTCGGTCCCCAGCACGTTGATATGGGTTATCACGGCGGTATCGCAAAGTCTCCCCATGCTGGCATGGCTGGCATCGGCTACAGCGTTATCGACGAGCCCGACCTTCTTGAAGAGTTTATTCAGATGATTCGTGAAATCGTTACCAAGTATGCAAAAGACGAGCGCGTACAGGTTTGGGACGTATTTAACGAACTCGGCAACGGCCGCCGCCGCGACAAGAGCGTACCCGCAATGGAGCGTTTCTTTGAAGTTATCCGCGAGTGCGACCCCATCCAGCCGCTTACCGCATGCTCATGGCTCCTTGTTCGCTGGGCAAAAGACCCGCTCAACGAAAAGCTTGAGCCCCTCAATCCGTGGGAGCGCCGCGCACTTGAGCTTTCCGACGTTATCAGCTACCATGACTACCGCACTCTCGATACATCGGTTATGATTATTGACTACCTTAATAAGGAGTTCGGCAGACCGCTTCTCAACACCGAGTGGCTTCACAGAATTCAGCACAACAATGTGCAGACTCACCTGCCCCTTTTCTACCTTGAAAAGGTCGGTTGCTATCACTGGGGCTTTGTTGCAGGTCTCAACCAGACCTATGAGCCTTGGGATTCTAACTGGTCAAACTACTACAACGGTACCGAGCGTGATGTTGACTTCACCAAGTGGCAGCACGATATTCTCCGTCCCAACTTCCGCCCTTACGACCCCCGCGAGATGGAAACTTTCCAGAAGTACATCACCATCGCCAAGAAGGAATTTGAGAAGAAGAACGCAAAGTAAAATAGAAACCGCCGAGTTACTCGGCGGTTTTTGTTTACGCATTATGCGTAAACTGCAATTTCCGTGTATTTTATTAAACAAAGTATAAAATTTGTGTAGGTTTCTTCCACGGATTTCGTGTTGAATATGAACCTTTTTTTGTGTATAATGAACATGCAAAGGGCAAAAATAACACTTTTTGAAAGGGAAAACACATGAAAAGATTACTTTGTTTGGCACTTGCAATGCTCATGCTTTGCGCTTGCTTTGTATCGTGCGGCGAGGATGAAACCGTCGGTGATGACACCGTCCAGGAAACCGTAGTTGAAGCTCCCGTAGAGGGACTTCCCGCCCCGTCTTCGGTTAATATCGCGGGCGAGTTCAACATCCTTGTCAGCGGCAACTACGCGTGGAACGATTTTGCTACCGTTGAGGGCGAGCGCGACACCGTTCAGGAGGCGATATACCGCCGCAACGAGTTGCTCAAGCAGGATTACGGCGTAGAGGTAATTACCGATGACGTGATAAAATTTGGCTCCACCAACGGCTCGGGCACCGGTTATCAGAAGCTTTACAACGAATATGTAGCGGGCGAAAGCACCTATGATGCGGCTTCTGTGGGTACTTACGACGTTGCATCTTTGGCATACACAGGTTTGCTTTGGGACCTCAACTCGGTTCCTTACATCGACCTTACAAAGGACTACTGGGATCAGCAGGCAAACGAGGACCTTGCGGTTTTAGGTAAGATGTACTACACAAACGGCGACATCAGCGTTGTAAACAACAAGGTCACCCACGCTATCCTCTTCAACAAGAACATGGTTGAGGACTACGGCATGGCTGACCCATATGAGCTCGTAAGAAATAACAACTGGACGCTTGAAACATTTTCCGGTCTCGTCAAGCAGGTCGGCGAGGACAAGAACCTTGACGGTGTCTACAACGAAAATGATATGTACGGTCTGCTCACATGGAACGACCCCATGGTTGCGGTGCTCGCAAGCTCTGATGCGAAAATCGCAGGCGTAAATGATGCGGGCGAGATTGAGCTCACTCTTTATAACGAGCGCACCGTAACTCTCTATGACAAGTTCACCGACCTCGTTTTTGACAGCCAGCACGTTTATAACTATCAGTATGACAGCGTTACCGGCAAGGCTACGTCTTCGTCCGTATGGAACACCAACCGCGACAATATCTTCAACGAGAGCCGCGCTGTGTTCTACCTCAACACGGTTGCCACTATTGAGCGTCACCGCGACAGCGACGTTGAGTTCGGCGTGCTTCCTTATCCCAAGCTTGATGCAACACAGGAAGAATACGGTCACTCTGTAAGCGCATACCACTCGCAGTTCATCTGCATTCCGCTTATGGCGAAGAACGTGACAAAGAGCGGTATCGTGCTCGAATATCTCGCGGCAAAGGGTCAGGAGATAGTACGCCCCGCGTACTATGATATCACCCTCAACGGTAAGTCTGTCCGCGATGAGGAAAGTTCCGAAATGCTCGATATCATCTTCGCGTCCCGCGTATATGACATCGGCGCATACTATAAGATAGGTACATACAACACCCAGCTCGGCGCAATGTTCGTTTCCCGCGATTCGCTCACTGTAATCTATGAGACTTACAGAAATCAGGCGGAAACCTACATAAACCAGGTAAACGGTATTTTTGCAAGACTCGGATAAATCAAAAAACGCACGCTTCGGCGTGCGTTTTTTGTGTG
>JAFTXX010000039.1 GCA_017461475.1 Clostridia bacterium | reverse complement strand
TACGCACTGTAACAACCCCCGCTTGTCATCCTCGAACGGAGCACAAGGAACCGAAGGTTCCTGCCATACTCGCAAAGCGAGTATGGGCGGAGTGAAGGATCTTGCGGGGAGATGTTTGCCCCGCCACTAAACATCAATTTATCTTTCATTTAATTAATTTATTTTATCACATATCGTCAAATTTTGAAATATATATGTTATAATTAATGTAAAGATTTTTGTGGCGGTGGAGTATGGAAAACATTTTAGTCATATCCGATATACATGCGAAGATTGCATACGCGCGTGAGGTCGTGGAAAATCATCCCGATTGCAAAACGGTAATTTTTCTCGGAGACGGTGCAAGGCATATTGCTGCGCTTGAGAGCGTCGCGCCCGACAAGACTTTTTTCTGTGTCATGGGCAATTGTGACACTTTTCTCGACGGCATACCCGAAAGGGAAGCCGTGCTTGAAATTTGTGGACACCGTATTTTTATCTGCCACGGGCATACCCGCATGGTAAAATACGGTCTCGGCGGCCTGCTTGCCGCGGCGAAAGAGAAAAAGTGCGACATCGCGCTCTACGGTCACACCCACCTCGCACGCGAGGAATACGATTCCGAGAGCGGCATTTATATGTTCAACCCCGGCAGCATCGGCGAGCCGCGCGACGGCAGGTATACGTACGGAATTTTGTCAATGGACGAAAAGAATGTGCTGTTTTCGATTGGTGAAGTGTAGGGGAAAGAGTTAGTGTTAGCGGGAAAATGGCGACGCACAAACTTAGTATTGTCTTTACTACACGCCAAAATTTTAACAAACCTATTGAAAAACGCACAGTTTTTGGTATAATATATATTTAGTATTAAAAATTATTTCAAGGAGAAACATAAATGGAAACAAAGCTCAATAAAGCTGCATTCAATGGCGTAGAGGGTCCTGTTCTCACCATCGTTATGGATGGCGTAGGTCTTACCGCGGCAAACGGCGCGAACGCTGTTGCTGCTGCAAACACCCCCACTCTTGACATGCTTATGGAAAAATACCCCATGGTTAAACTCAAGGCTCACGGTACTGCCGTAGGTCTTCCCGGCGACGACGACATGGGTAACTCCGAGGTAGGTCACAACGCGCTCGGCGCGGGTCAGGTTTTTGCACAGGGTGCAAAACTTGTATCTCAGTCTATCGAGAGCGGCAAGATGTTTGCAGGCGAGACATGGAAAAAGCTCACCGGCAACGTTAAGGAGAACAACTCCACACTTCATTTTCTCGGACTTTTCTCTGACGGTAATGTTCACTCTCACATCGACCACCTCAAGGCAATGATCAATCAGGCAAAGGTCGAGGGCATCGCACGCGTCCGCGTTCACATCCTCATTGACGGACGTGACGTTGGCGAGACCAGCGCATTTGACTATATCGATCCCTTTGAAACATATCTCGCAGAGCTTCGCGATGCAAACTTTGACATCAAGATCGCAAGCGGCGGCGGACGTATGCAGATAACCATGGACCGTTACGAGGCTAACTGGGCAATGGTTGAAGCAGGCTGGAAGACCCACGTTCTCGGCGAGGGCAGACAGTTTGCATCCGCACACGAAGCTGTTGAGACCTACCGCGCGGAACTCGGCGTTATCGACCAGGACCTCCCCGCATTTGTTATCGCTGAAAACGGTGAACCCGTCGGCACTGTAAACGACGGCGACAGCGTTATCTTCTTCAACTTCCGCGGCGACCGTTCGATTGAAATTTCCAAGGCGTTTGACGATGCTGAGTTCACTCACTTTGACCGCGTTCGCTACCCCAAGGTAGTTTACGCTGGTATGCTCGAGTACGACGGCGACCTTCACATTCCGTCAAACTTCCTCGTAAATCCCCCCGAAATCACCAACACCATGGGTGAGTACCTCACAAACACCGGAGTTTCTATCCTCGCTATCTCCGAAACTCAGAAGTACGGCCACGTTACCTATTTCTGGAACGGCAACAAGAGCGGCAAGTTCAGCGACGAGCTCGAAACCTACATCGAGATTCCCTCTGATGTTGTTCCTTTCGAGCAGCGCCCGTGGATGAAGTGCGCGGAGATTACCGATAAGCTCATTGAATGCCTTGAAAGCGGCAAGTACAAGTGCCTGCGCGTTAACTTCCCGAACGGCGATATGGTAGGTCACACCGGCAACTTCGTTGCTACTCAGTGCTCTATGGAAGCGCTTGACCTCCAGCTTGCAAGAATCCTCAAAGTTGTTGATAAGCTCCACGGTGTTGCGATCATCACCGCTGACCACGGCAACGCAGACGAGATGTATGAACTTGACAAGAAGGGCGAACTTAAGCTCTCTAAGGACGGTCAGCCTAAGTCCAAGACCAGCCATACCCTCAACCGCGTTCCCTGCATCATTTACGATAACTACAATAAGGACGCATACACCGTTAAGGCAGACAACGGCGAGTTTGGTCTCTCCAATGTTGCGGCTACCACCGTTAACCTCCTCGGTTACGAAGCCCCCGCAATGTGGGATGAGTCCATTATCACGCTTAAGTAAAATTGAGCCGCCCGAAAGGGCGGCTTTAAAATTTTTTCAACTTTTTTCAAAAAAGTGTTGACAAACGCTTTTGACATTGTTATAATATTTCTGTTACCGAAGACAGCAGGTTACGGTAAAAGCATATTACAGTGCTTTCCTGCCGAGGAATGTTTTATAAATATGTCTATTTATGATCTTTCTCGGAATCCTTATGTCTTTCCGTAGAAAGATTTATTTTTTTGCAAAGTTTAACGGAGGTGAAATTACTATGCCAAGCAAGAAGATTCTTGAAGCAAAGCAGGCAACAGTAGCAGCACTCGCCGAAAAACTCAAGACCGCAGCTTCCGGCGTACTCGTTCAGTACGAGGGTATCACCGTTGAGGACGATACCAAGATGCGTGCAGCTCTCAGAGCAGCAGGCGTTGAATACTCGGTTATTAAGAATTCTATCACAGGCAGAGCTTGTGATGAGGTTGGTTACGGCGCAATGAAGGAGCACCTTCACGGCATGACCGCTCTGGCAATCAGCCAGGATGACCCCATCGCTCCCGCAAAGATTCTTAAGGAGTATGTTGAGAAGGTTGAGAACTTCGAGTTCCGCGCAGGTTTTGTTGATGGCGCAGTTGTTGACGTTGCAACAGTAAAAGAACTCGCTGATACTCCCTCTAAGGAAGTTATGGTCGGCAAGGTTCTCGGCAGCTTGCAGTCTCCCCTTTATGGTCTGTGCTATGCACTTCAGGCTATTATTGACAAGGACGGCGAAGCAGCTCCTGCAGAAGCACCTGCAGAGGCGTAAAATCTTAATTTAAAAAATTATTTGTATTTTCATAGGAGGATAGTAAAAATGGCTACCGAAAAGATCACAAACATTCTTGAAGAGATAAAGACTCTCACAATCCTTGAACTTAAGGACCTCGTAAGCGCACTCGAAGAGGAGTTCGGCGTATCCGCAGCTCCTGTTGCAGTAGCAGCAGTTGGCGGCGCAGCAGCTCCCGCAGCTGAAGAGAAGACCGAGTTCGACGTAATCCTTACCGACGCTGGCGCATCCAAGCTCAACGTTATCAAGGTTGTACGCGAAGTTACCGGTCTCGGCCTTAAGGACGCTAAGGACCTCGTTGAGGCTGCTCCTAAGGCACTCAAGGAAGGCGTTTCCAAGGAAGACGCTGAAAAGCTCAAGGCTGACCTCGAAGCAGCTGGCGCAAAGGTTGAAATTAAGTAATTTAAACTTAGTTAAACATAAAAAAGACGATTGCGTGCAATCGTCTTTTTTATGTTTTTGTTTGGCAGTAATGGTAAATTAATGTTTAGCGAAGTAGCAATGCCAATCAAATCCGTAGGGGACGACGTCCTCGATGTCCCTAAAAAGCAACCCTTAAAATGGATGTTAATGTGGCGAACAGACCTGTAGGGGCGATTAGTAATCGCCCGTTTGTAAAACATCTACGCCATGCTTTTCGGGCGATTACTAATCGCCCCTACGATGGTTAGTGCGTAGCCATTACTCGCATAAACATTAATTTACCTAACTCTTGCAATTTTTTATGCTAAGTGCTATACTTTTTACATGAACACTTTAAATTACACTAAAAAAACAATAATAACGGGGCTTTGTGCGGCGCTTTGCGTGGTTTTGCCGATGGCGTTTCACTCTGTACCCGACGGGGGAAGTATTTTTTCTCCCATGCATATTCCCGTACTCTTGTGCGGACTTATATGCGGATGGCAGTACGGACTTGTTGTCGGTATTATCGGACCCTTTCTTTCGAGCGTGATTATGCAGATGCCGCCTATTGGATATCTTGCACCTATGATGGTGGAACTCGCTGTGTACGGTTTTGTTTCGGGTGCGGCAATGAAATTTATACGCACCGGAAAATACATGCTTAATGTTTTTATCAGCCTTATTTCGGCGATGATTTTGGGCAGGGTTGTCGCAGGTGTGGCTAAAGCGCTTGTTTTTTCTCCCGGGGCGATTACAGTTAAAGCGTGGGCTGTGAGTTATTTTGCCGTGTCACTTCCGGGTATCGTGCTTCAACTTGTGCTTATACCCCCTCTGGTTCTCGCATTACGTCGGGCAAAAGTCATACCGTCCGAGCCAAAAAGCCGCAGTGAATTTGAGAGGTTGCTCTGTCAGCAGTATAAATTGCACCCCTCGATGAAACCGCGCGACGCGGTCAAGCTTTGCTATCAGGCGGCATTCGGTGCTGAGCATTTACTTAGCGATATCAATGCGGCAAAGTCATATTTGTTTGAGGAATTTGAGCGCATCGAAGGCGCTGACCTTCCTCTCTTTGAGCAGATTTCCGCGGAGATTTGCCGTGTGAACATTGCCGCGTGGAAACACGCGGGACTCAAAAAAGAATGGCTGTTCAATATGTTTTGCGGCACGGTGCGCGAAAAACGCGGCTCGCCCGAACTGTTCAAATCTTACCTTGAAACCGCAAAGGCAACACTGAACCTCGCCGGTTTTGATGAATTTCTTGCCGATTACGTCGGCGGGGCAGTGCACCACAGCGAGGAGTATCGCACGGCGGAACATCCCGCTTACCGAATCGTTGACACCCGATATGCAAGACTTATCCCGATTTTGCAAAAAATAACTGCAGACACGCACGTTATCGCGCTTGACGGCCGTGCCGCATCCGGCAAAACCACCGCGGCGGGACTGCTGTCGTCAGTGCTTGACGCGCCCGTGGTGCATATGGATGATTTCTTTTTGCCGCCTGCGCTTCGCACTCCCGAGCGTTTTCTCACCCCGGGGAATAATGTCCACCATGAGCGGTTTGCAAAAGAGGTGCTCCCGCATCTCAACTCAAAGGACGCTTTTTCCTACCGGATTTTTGACTGCGGCACAATGGACTACGGCGAATACCGCGAGGTAAAATCCGCGGATATCCGCATTGTCGAAGGCGCGTACAGTTTGCACCCCGCTTTTGGCTGCTATGCCGATGTAAAAGTCTTTTTCGATGTAGAAAAAGGAGAGCAAATGCGCCGTATTGTCACACGCAACGGCAAAGACATGGCACAGATGTTTGAAAAGCGGTGGATACCGCTTGAAGAAGAGTATTACAATGCATATAATATTGAAGAAAAAGCCGATGTTATTGTAAAATAAAGGAGTTGAACCAAGGGTTCAACTCCTTTTTATCATATGTTTAACTTTTCTTAAAAACTTGTATATTGTAGGATTTGTTCTGTAAAAAGGGAAGCGGGAGAGCTGTTTTTTTACATATTCAAGGTACTCGGGCTCGTCAACCGTGTGGTAAATATCGCCTTTGTAAAAACCGACCATCTTTGCGAAAACCTGATTTGATAAAACGTCGTATTCAAGTGCTCTTTGGCTGTCACCGCACATTATAAGCGTATCTCCGCGCTTTTTTATAAGGCGGTGCAGAACAAACTGACCGTTTTTTCTGCGGTAAAAAAGTACATCTCCGTTTTTTATTTCGCCAACGGCTCCGAGCATAACGGAGTCATCGCCGGCGTGCAAAAGCGGTTCCATGCTTGTGCCGCGCGGATACAGATGAAACTCACCGCCGTTTTCGATAACCTCTAAAATCAGCGGGAAAAGCTCGTTTAAATCAACAACGTCACGCAAGGGCGCCTGCCTCTTTCAGCATTACGATGTATGCTTCAGTGTCACGGGTCGCGGTTTCGATGTCTATTTCATATTTGTCCGCAAGAGCTTTTGCAATCTCTTCGACGGTGGTGTCTTCTTTAAGAAGGTCCCAAATAAATGCACCGGTTTCATTAAGTGCAATCATTCCGCCACCCTCGGCGGCACGTGCAGCAGATACGGCATAATACTTGGTTCCGATTTTTCTTACAATATAACCGTCTTTTATTTTCATATCCAACCTCTTGTGAAATTTATTCATCCCTGACTTTTACATGATACACATTTTGTGCAAAAATGTCAATACAAAATTTAATTTAAAATATCCTTGTTTACTTTACTTTTTTATTGTGATAATATAGAATATATAAAATATGGTTTAGGAGCTAAAATATGAATTACCGTCCCGATGATGATGCTCATTTTGTCGCAAAAAAGCGGCAGTATATAAAACGAAAAAGAAAGACGCGGACATTTTTAATTGCGGCTTTTTGTATTGCCATTGCGGTTGTTTGGGTGATGATAATTTTTACCGTTAAAAGGCTGACAGATGCTTATTCGCCTGCGGAAACGACATATCAGACGACAGAGGCGGTCGAAACCACCGCCCCGCCCGTTATCCAAACCGATAGCGGCTCGTTTTACACGGATGCCGAGACAGAGACGCTAGAAATATCGAGAGAGGCGATAAATAAAGGTTCGCTTATGCTTGTTTCCGACTACCTCGGTCATGCCGCGCCTGAAAAAGCGCCGACGCTTACTACGGTTTGGGGCAATAAATCGCCGACATACTATGTCGCATCGGCTACGCTGGGTCTTGTAAACGAGGCTTTCAGAGCCGCTGATAAAATGTTCAGTGATTACTGTGAAGAATATTCAAACAGCGATTATCAGATAACAATGGCATATTCGGACGGTTCAATTTGCTGTGCCGAGCACGCCACGGGATATGCGTTTGATGTCAACGTCTACAAAAAGGACGGCACAAGCATGCGGCTTGCCGAAGCCGCGGCGGAGGAAGAAATGTACGCATGGCTTTATGAAAACGCCGCAAAATACGGATTTGTGCTCCGCTATGCAGCTGACAAAACGGGTGTGACCGGCATGTCGCACGACCCTGACCATTTTCGCTATGTGGGCGAGGGGCACTCGCGCTATATGAGCGAAAACAATCTCGCGCTTGAAGAATATATCGGCACGGTCCAAAAATATTCATATGAGGGTGAGCATCTTTTGTTTGAGTATGACGGTGCATCGTATGAGGTGTTTTACGTTAAAATGCCCGATGACGCTGAAAGCGTCGCAATAGATATCCCCGCCGATGTTTCATATACCCTGTCGGGCGATAACATCAGCGGAGCTATAGTAACTCTCTATAAATAGGTCCCTATAATCGAATTAGGCGAAAAAGGGGTGAATTTGACCCGAAAAAGGCTTTTTCAAAGTTTTAAAGCAAGTCAAATCTCGCTTTTTCGCCGTTTTTCGTCGTTTTTCTCGCTTTTGCGTTCCTTGACAAATACTGGTGAACAATGATATACTAAAATGAAAACATCAAAAGGAGTTGGTATTTTTAATGGACGCGGGCAGTATATTGTGTTACATATTGCTCATATTCGGCGGTGCTTATTTTGCAAGCGCCGAAAGCTCATACGCAAGAGCTAATAAAATCAGACTGAAAAACGCTGCCGATGACGGTAACCGCAAGGCGAAAAAGGCACTTAATATCGCCAACAATTTCGACAAAGCGCTGACTACCATTCTCATCGGTAACAATATCATGCACCTCACGTGTTCTGCCATTGCCACGGTTATATTTACCGGCATGGGTTTTTCTGCGTGGGCTGCGACTATTATTACCACGGTTATTGTATTTTTGTTCAGTGAAATGATCCCGAAGAGTTTTGCCAATGCCAACAGCGAAAAGGTTGCGCTGGCATATGCGGGATCTCTTTCTGCGCTGATGAAGATTTTTAAGCCCGTGGCATTTTTGTTTGTCAAGATAAGCGCGCTGTTTTCAAAACTTTTCGGCGGCGGTCAGGATGATAGAATGACCGAGGAAGAACTTGAAACTATTATTGACACCGTAGAGGAAAGCGGTTCGCTCGACGAAGAGCAGGCAGATATTTTGCAGGGCGCGGTTGAGTTTACAAAGACTCCCGTTGAGGACGTTATGACAATGCGTGATGATATTGTCGGCGTGGATATCAACGACACACCCGAAAATATTCTTGAAACGGTCAAGACCACCGGCTTTTCACGTTTGCTTGTTTACAGCGGTGACATTGACAATGTTGTTGGTGTGCTTTCCATCCGTGAGTATCTCCGCGCACATCTTCGCCGCGGACAGGTGAACCTTCGCCGCGTAATTATGAAGCCTAAATTTGCGCCGCCTGATGCACCTATTGATGATTTATTCAGGGAAATGAGCGCGTCAAAACAGCAGTTCCTTGTTGTCCGCGAGGGCAATACAACAGTCGGCATTGCCACTATTGAGGACTTCCTTGAAGAAATCGTAGGCGAGATTTGGGACGAGTATGACGAGTATGACGAGGACTTTATCAAACTCGGAGGCAATTATTTTGAAATTTCTCCTAAGATGAAAGTCCGCGATGCACTTCCGCGCATAGGTTATGAGGGAACGATTCCCGAAGATATACGCAAAAAATCGCTTGAGGCGTGGCTTCGTACAAACATCGAGGGCGAGCTTGAAGAAGACGCAGGCTTTACCTTTGACAGCCTTTCCGTAGTTGCGGGTAAGATTGAGGATGATACACTTGAGAGCGTTATCATCCGCCTTTGCGATACCGAAGAAGAAGCAAAGGAGGAGCTTGAGAAATGATGAACTATATATTGATAGTTATTTTGATTTGCTTTTCTGCGTTCTTCTCGGGGACCGAGATAGCCTATACCTCGGTAAACCGCATGCGCATAAAGAAGATGGCGGAGGATGGCAGCCGCGTTGCCGCACTTGCCGACCGTCTCAACGAAAAGTTTGAAAAGTCCCTGACCGCCATTCTTATCGGTAACAACTTTGTTAACATCGGTGCTTCTTCCGTTTCCACACTGATTGCGATGAACATTGCGGCAGGCTTTGGAAGCGAGAACGCGCAGTCACTCGCCGTTACTGTTTCTACTGTAATTATCACCATTCTGATACTTATTTTCGGCGAAATCGTGCCTAAGGTAGTGTGCAAGCAAAATTCCGAGCGAATGGTGCGCCTTTTTGCATATCCGCTTGCATTTTTCACTATTATTTTCTCTCCCGTTACCTTTATCGTCGCACAAATTCTTAAACTCGGCTCTATGATATGGGGCAAAGCCGATGAGACCGTCACCGAGGAAGAACTTGCTTCTATTATCGAGACGGCGGAGGAAGACGGCGGCATTGACGAGGACAAGAGTGATCTTTTGCAGAATGCGCTTGAATTTTCCGACATTACGCTTGTTGAGATTTTCACTCACCGCAAGGATGTTGTCGCGCTTAATATCGATGACTCTAAGGAAGAAAATCTTCGCCGCATAAACGCGTCGCGTTACAGCCGTTTGCCGGTTTACAAGGATTCTATTGACAATGTCGTAGGTATTCTTAACATCAACCGTTATTACAAGCAGTATGCTATAGACAACAATACCAAAATTGAAGATGTCATGCGCGAACCCATGTTTCTTCCGGGAACTGTTAAACTTCCGGCCGCGCTTGAAACCATGCGTGACAGTCAGGTGCAGATAGCCATAGTGCTTGACGAATACGGCGGAACCCTCGGCGTTGTGTCTATGGAAGATATTCTTGAACAGATAGTCGGAGATATCTGGGATGAGAGCGACGAGATAGTTGAGAAAATCGTTGAAAATGAGGACGGCACATACAAGGTTCTCGGCGAGACTAATGTCTACGATATGTTTGATGAGTTCGATGTCGATGACCGCGATTTTGATTACGATTGTAACACCGTTGGCGGTTGGTGTGTCGAAATGCTTGAACGCACCCCCGAAGTAGGCGAAACGATTGATTATAAGAATTTGCACATTGAGATAAACAAAGTCGAAGATGTCAAAGTCGAAGAAGTCACGGTAACAGTAAACGAAGTAGTCGAAGAAGACGAAGAAGAATAAAAAAATCCGAAGGCGAAAGCCTTCGGATTTTTTTGTGCGTGGGGTAAATAAATGTTTATATGATTAAAATACTGTTTTTCGGGCGGACATGCGCCGACCGAAAAACTCCTTAAAAACCGCGCCCGGTGAGGGAGTCGCGAGACTCGCGGTTTTGCTTCCACTTGAAAATGCTTGCATTTTCAAGTGATTAAAACGTTAATTTATCTGCTTATTCCTCATACGACATTACTGCCTCGGTTGCCTCTATATAATCCAGCGGATTTACCCTTTCGCCTGCGATGCACATTTCAAAATGCAGGTGGGGTTCTTCCGCTATTTCTATTATTGCGCTTTCGCCTACGGCACCCAAGACGTCGCCGCATTTTACAACGTCGCCCACGAAAACGGTGATGTCGTCGTCAAGGTTCTGGTACACGGTTTCCGCGCCGCCGTCGTGCGAAACTACAACGGTGTAACCCATCATCGGATGCTCGTACACATCGGTGACAATGCCGTCTGCCGCCGCAGTGACCGCGCTTCCGAGCGTTGCACAGATGTCAATGCCGTTGTGGGTGCGGTAGTCTTCCATTGTGTTTGAGTACACAAGGACATCTATGGAAAAATCCACTGAAACATTACCCTCAGCGGGCATTGAGAAGGTGGGAAGTGTGGGCTCTACGGGTTCGGCAACGGTGGGTTTGACGGCGGTGGTTCTTTCGGTTGTGGTTGCGGCGGTCGTTTTTTCTGTGGTGACAATTTCAATAACTTTGGCGGTGGTGTCGGCGGTTGTAACCTCGGGCGCTTTTGTTGTCACTACTGCATCCTCGGACATAGCAGACGAGGCAGTGGTGGTTGTCGCTGTTGTAACAGCGGGGTTCATAGCCTTATTTGCCGCGGTGACAAGTCCCACGGTGACCGCCATGATAAGAAGCACCATGATTATTGTAATGTATAAAATTTGCGCAGTTTTTTGCTCGTTGTTTTTTTGTTCCATGGTAAGAAATCCTTTCACAAGAAGTTTGTACGCACATAGTCTTTACACAAATGAGAAAATTTATACAAAGCTATTGACAAAACAGTGTGTATACTGTATTATTGTATTAGTACAGTAACACAAGAAAGGAGAGACTTGCCTATGGCATGGGAATTCAACAGCCGCGAAGCGATATTTTTGCAACTTGCAAGCAAACTGCGGTTTGATATCGTTTGCGGCAAATACGCGCCCGACACACAGTTTCCGTCAGTGCGTCAACTCGCCGAGGAAGCGGGGGTAAATCCCAACACCGTGCAAAAGGCGCTTGCAAGCCTTGAGGAAGAAGGTCTGCTTTACACGCACACAACGGTGGGGCGATTTGTCACTCCCAACGAAAATTTAATCGGCGAAACAAAAGAGCGCATGCGCCGTCAGGCGGTGCGCGGACTTGTGAGCGAAGCCGAGCGTCTCGGAATATCCAAAGAAGAATTGATAGCCTATATAAAGGAGGAAATCTGATATGAGCACACCCGTTTTAAGTTGTGTCGACCTTTGCAAGAGCTACAGACGAGGTCGGCCCGTCCTTGACAAATTCAACATCAGCCTGCCGAGCGGCAAAATATACGGTCTGCTCGGACCCAACGGCTGTGGCAAATCCACGCTTATGAAACTCACCTGCGGACTGCTTGCACCGAACAGCGGCGAGATACTTGTATGCGGCGAGCCGCGCAGTGAAAAGACAAATTCGCTGATATCATATCTGCCCGAGCGCACATATTTTACCCCGTCGATGCGCGTCGAGGAACTGATTTCCTACTTTTCGGATTTTTACAGTGACTTTGACGAAACTCTCGCCCGCAAAATGCTTGACGAACTCGGCATTGACACGCGCTCGAAACTCAAAGCGCTTTCCAAAGGCACAAAGGAAAAGGTTCAACTTGTCCTCGTCATGGCAAGACGTGCGAAACTTTATCTGCTCGATGAGCCTATCGCGGGCGTTGACCCCGCGGCTCGCGAGTATATTTTGAACACGATTATCGGCAACTATAACCCCGAGGCTACTGTGGTAATTACCACTCATCTCATCACCGATATCGAACCAGTGCTTGACGAATTCGCGTTTATGTCGTTCGGCGGCGAGATACTCCTTTCGGGCGTGGCTGACGATGTTCGCGCTGAGCGCGGCAAATCGCTTGACGAGATTTTCAAGGAGGTGTTCAGATATGTTCCGTAAACTTTTGAAGTATGACATCAAGGCTGTGTGGGGCATCTGGCGCGTGATGGCGGTCATACTTGTCATAATGTCTGTTGTCGGCTCGTTTGTGATGCGTTTTCTCAACAGTCACATTGACAAACTTTATTATTCGTCTACGCTGTCGGGTCTTATGTCGCTGTTTGTTCTGACCGCGGTTTTATCCGTTTTCGCGGCGTTTACTATAACTGCGGTACTTGTGTTTATAAGATTTCACAAGAACTTTTTCACCGACGAGGGATATCTCACATTCACTCTCCCTGTCAGCCGCGGAATGTTACTTCGGGCAAAGACCGCAAACGCGACGATATGGGCACTTGCACTTATCGCGTTGTATATGGTTTGCGCACTGCCTTTTATATTCTTTTCTTTCCCCGAAAACGGCGAAATTATAAGTTTTTGGTTTTTTGAACTTATCGGAGAATTTTTTGACAACGCGTGGAAAGAAGCGGGCGCGATTACTATTGTGTATTGCATTGAAGCGATACTGTTTTTGCTCACTGTTATTTTTGCCGCTGTAGTGACGGTGCAGTTCTGCATCACCGTAAGTTCGATAGTTGCCAAAAAGGCGAATGTCCTTGTCGGAATAGGCGTTTTCTACGGGCTTAACCTCGTCGTTTCGGCCATAAATGAGATAGTTGAAACGGTATATTGGTTCTATCTTGCGAACGGATTTAATCAGATTACCCGTACCTATTCAAACTTCGCAAGTTACGGGTGCAATTCCATATTATTTCTGACGCTCTGCATGGCTGTTGTAACGGGTACGCTTATTGTTCACGCGTTAACTCGCCTTTGCATTGAGCGCAAACTCAATCTGGCGTAAAGGAGGGGTAAATATGAAAAACTTTATTAAAAAAATATCCGCCGCCCTGCTTTGCGTAATGCTTGTTTCGCTTATGGCGGTAAGCGTATTTGCAAAAGACGAATACGTAGACTGGGAAATGTCGGACGACCTCTCCACTCTCACGGGTGACGGCGTTGTGTACACAAAGTATGATGCGCCCGTGCTTGTGCATGAACACGCAAGCCATATATATCAGTATGAGGACGAAGTATCTGTCGGAACTCCGTATTTAAGTGATGTCATGGCTCCTTTTGAAGGTTCGGACATTGTGTGGGTCGAAATAGATTATACCGATGTGGTTATTTACACAAAGGGGACGGGTGCGGATGAGCTTGACCGCTTCTTCGCGGGAGAGGGTATATACCGCCTCAGGACATCTTCCGACTCGTACCGCGTGTCAGACCTTGACGAAACGGCTGCTTTGGCACTGCTTATTTCTTCCGACAGCGGCGAAAAAGTGAATTTTGACGTGACCAAACTTAAGTATAAAGAGCATTATAACATTGCGCTTTATGATTATAGCCAAACCTTCTATTATGTTGTCGGTACGCTGTTTAAAATCGACGGCAAGTATTGGTATGCTGACCATTCGACGCTTTCAAATGAAAACTTTGACGCTGACGGCAACATCTCTTTCCGAAGCGGCGAAGTCGCGCTTTGCGCAGTTGACACAAATGCCGTAGAAAACCTTGACAAAAAGGTTGACGGTCTCAGATATGTTTACACCGACTACACATGGGAAGACTACGACCCGTACTATCAGAATGACGACAGAGAAACATCCATGACGGCGTTCTGGGTCGCGTATGTGATACTCGGTTTTGCCGTTCCGCTTGTGATAGGCGGTCTTGCGGTTGCCTACGCAAATTCCAAGAAGTTCGGCAAGCCGAAATATTTCTGTTCGGTAGCCGTAACTTGCGGTGTATGGATACTCTGCGCCGCCGCGCTTTTGATAATAATGCTCACGATATAAAAAACAGACCGATGCGAAAATGAAGTGAACCCCAAAGTTTAGACAAAAATTAATATTAAATTGATTGAGAATGAGTTCGGTATTCTACCGGACTCATTCCTTTTAGTTTTAAGGAAATTCTATCGTTATTGTAGTAATGAATATATTCTTCTAATTTTTC
>JAFTXX010000063.1 GCA_017461475.1 Clostridia bacterium | reverse complement strand
AGAAATCGAAGAGTATTTTAAGTAAAGCGAGGTTGCACCATGACTGAAACAAAATTTGATATGCTTAAAGAGTTGTGGGAAGAAAAAAATCTCACTGCACTGAAACGCTTTCTTTACGAGGAAAATCCCGTAGACATTGCCGAAATGCTGAGCGAATTTGAGGAGGCTGAGCCCAAAAGTCTGCCTACGCTGTACCGTCTGCTTTCCAAAGAAGCGGCGGCTGAGGTATTTGTAGAGTTTGACGGTGACACCGCAGAGCGGCTTATCGGGGCGCTGAGCGACAAGGAACTTGCCGAGACGCTTTCAGAGATGTTCTATGACGATGCCGCCGACCTCATCGAAGAAATGCCTGCAAATGTGGTAAAGAGAATTCTAAAAAACACTTCTCCTGCCGACAGAAAAGAAATAAACAAACTGCTTAAATTTCCCGATGGCAGTGCCGGCAGTATTATGACTACCGAATTTGTAAGTTTACAAAAAGAGATGACTGTCGGTCAGGCGCTTGACCATATACGAAAGGTTGCGCTTGACAAGGAAACTGTATACACCTGCTACGTCACCGACGAAACGCGGTATCTCGAAGGATTTGTAACCGCGCTTGTATTGCTCACTTCCCCGACAGAAAAGACCGTTGGCGAACTGATGGAGTCAAACATTATATCGGCGGCAACAAGCGATGACCGAGAGGAAGTTGCAAGGACGCTGACTAAATACGACTTTTTGGCACTTCCTGTGGTTGACAGTGAAAACCGACTTGTCGGCATTGTTACGGTTGACGACGCTATTGACGTAATCCAGGAGGAGACCGAAGAGGACTTCTCTGTTATGGCGGCTATCACACCTACCGAGGTGCCGTACCTGAAAACGCCTGTACGGACAATTTTTAAATCGCGCATACCGTGGCTTTTGCTGCTTATGTTTACGGCGACGTTTACGGGAATGATAATTTCATCGTTTGAGGACGCGCTGTCTGCAAAGGTGGTTTTATCTGTGTTTATCCCCATGTTGATGGGTACGGGCGGCAACTGCGGCTCGCAGAGTTCTATCACTGTTATCCGCTCGCTGTCGCTAGGCGAAATAAAACTGAGTGACACATTGAAAATACTTTTAAAAGAGTTCCGCGTGGCGTTTGCGTGCAGCGTTTGTCTTGCAGTTTTTGAGTTTATAAAGATGATGACGCTTGACCGCGTTTTGCTCAGCGCCGATATTGATGTGCTTGTTGCACTCACGGTTTCGCTTACGCTTATTGCAACGGTGTTTTTTGCAAAAACAGTGGGTGCGGCATTGCCGCTTTTGGCTAGCAAGTTAAAACTTGACCCCGCGGTCATGGCGAGCCCGTTTATTACAACGCTTGTTGATACAGCGTCGCTGTTTATTTATTTTTCTGTGGCGAAAGTGGTGCTTGGGATATAAGGAATGAATTAATGGTTATGTTACAAACATCTCCGCCCGAGATCCTTCGCTGACGCTCAAGGATGACAAGGGCGGGATTAAACAAAGTGCTAAAAAAGCCTTATTCTATCGCATTGCAACAACCCCCGCTTGTCATCCTCGAACGGAGCGCAGCGAAGTGAAGGATCTTGCGGGGAGATGTTTGCTTCTCCGCTAAACATTAATTTTCTGCACTATAACAATCAAAAAGAGACGGCAAGCCGTCTCTTTTTGTTTTAGTTTGCTCTTGCGCTCTTCATGGCGATGCGGGTGAAGATTACGCACGCTTCGCTGCGCTTTATGGAGTCGCCTGGGCGGTAATTGCCTGTGCCGCTGTCACCGCCTACGATACCTGCTTTGTATAGTTTAGCAACTGCTTCGTAGCAAGCCATATCGCTTGTAACATCGGGGTTGGAACCGCTGCGGATGTCTGCATATTCTTCCTCGGGAAGAATGTTTGCAAATACTATTGCCATATCGCCGCGGGTGATGTTTGCATCCATATTGGTGAACTGACCCTCGGTGATGATACCGTTTTCTACGCAATACTCGACGTAAGGCGCGTACCACGCTTCACCCGAAGCGGTTGCGCGAACGGTCTTACCGTTGTAAATGCTGTGAATGTTTACAGCTGCGGTGAGAGCCTGCGCTACGGTGAAGGTGTTATCGGGAGAGAACTTGGTATCGGATGTACCGTTTGCGAGTTTGAGTTCGTATGCGTTTTCAACATAAGAATAGAACCAGTGAGATGTTGTAACATCGGTGAAGCGTCCGTCGTAGTCTCTTGCGAATGCGAATGTTGCCTTTACGGTTTCAGTCTTATCAAAGTCGCTGACTCTTTCTGCAACAGGCAGAGGATTGAGATTTGCAGTGTAAACGGTATCCATCTTTGCGGGATGTCCGCTGCCGTCGCCGATAACTACGCCTTCATCGGTGAAGTAGTAGGGTTCAACATACGCACGGCGGCTTTTATCTCCCTTGGGATATGCATGGTAGCAGATCCAGCCCTGACCGTCGGTATCGGTTACATAGGAAGCATGGCCACAACCTGTGAGTTCTGCTGACTGAGAGAAGATAGAAGTGGGTTTCTTTGACCAGTTGTTGATATCGGTGGGGTCGCCGTTAGGACCGCCGATATAGGTGAGCTGTCCGAGCTGATACTTAGCAGTCCAGTAACCCGAGCCCGAGTAGATGATGTATACTTCTCCATTGGGGCCGTAAACCGCGGTGGAACCTTCAACTACCTGTGGATGAATGCCGTCCTCGGAGCCGCCTTTTTCCCAATCGTAATCGGGTTTGCAGATAACCTGAGGCTGGCCTTCAATTGTCCAGGGATTGGTGAACTTTGCAATATTGATAGTCTGATAGAAGTTAAAATTTGAAGTGCCGCTGGTTTCTCTGCCGACCTCGCTGATAAATGTGATGTACTTTGTGCCGTTGATGGTGATAACAGAGCAACCGCCTGTGAGTTCGTTTACGTTAAAGTCACTGTCGGGGAACTGAATCTTCTGAGGAACATTAGCCTCTCCGGTGATGGGGTTGCCCCAAGGTCCTGTGAGGTCATCGGTGAGACACTTGATTACATATGCACGCTGTTCGCCGAATCCTGCGGGGTCATCAACCTCGCCGTTAGCCGCATGCCATGCGTCGTCAGGCTGGCTTCCGAGGAAGCAGTACCAACCTGCATACTCTTCGCCGATTTCCTCAGGGCTGAAGTAATGGATTTCGGGTGACCAGAGGTGTGCAGACCATTCATGTCCCTTTTCGGGTTTATAGATCTGTGTGCTGGTTGCATTTGCAAGGTCACCGAGGTTTGCCGCTTTTACAAGCTGGAGACCGTTGCCTGCCGCGGTTGCAATATAGTAATAGAAACCGTCGTGATAGAAGAGCCACGGGTCAGCACCGTTGGGGCTGTTTCTTACAAGGCTTGTAAAGGAATAGGTGCCTGTGAGTTCTTCATTGATATCAAGGTTTTCACTGACGTAAAGCGTACTTGTCATGTCACCGTTTACGTCCGCGGTGCCTTTAATGTCAGAGATGTGAGCGAAGTCGCCGCCGCTGAGGGTCACGCTCCATGTACCGTGGAATGTGCCGTATTTTGTATCGGTGGGAACAACTTTGCCGTAAACAGTGCCGCCGTTTAAGGTAACGGACATATTCGCGGTGCAACTGTAGTCATCGGAAGTCATTGACGCGCCTACGATGCCTGCATTGAATGTACCGCCGTTTACGGTGAGCGAAAGGTCGCCGCCCGAGTGAGTGGATGTGGTGCTGATTGCGATCTTTTCAAGGAAAGTACCGCCGTTTATGGTCATATCAAGGCTTGCGTTTACGGGAACGCCTGTGGAGTTGCCGAGACGTACACGCTGCCATGTACCGCCGTTAATGGTAACGGAGCCTGAAACATTTTCCACTGCGAGATAAGTGCCGCCGACTACGCTTGGGTATGTGGTAACGCTGCCGCCGTAGTAGCAGTTGACATCAGCTCCGATATAGAGGTTGTGGTATGCCGCAAGGATACCGCCGTAACTCTTCTTGCAGACGAGGTCAAGACCGTCAATCTTAATATCGCCGCCGAGATAGATATTCTGGAGGATATTGACACACGCACCGCTTGTCTTACGGTAGTCAACGCCGTCATATACGGAGGTAATAAGGATTTCACCTGTGTGTTCGGGAACTACAAAGCCCGAACCGGTGGAGGAATATACGGGGATATCGTACGAGCCGCAGACAACGATAACGCCGTCATTGTTGCCTATAGCCGCAAATGCGTCTGGAAGGCTGCCTCCTGCCGCGGTAACGCTTGTTCCGTTGCCGGTGCCGCCGTCTTTCAAGTAGTAAACAACGGTGTTGTCAACCTCAAAGATAGCAGCCGCCGCGCCGAGTGCGTCGGTGGTATAGCCTTCGCCCATTTTGAGCGCACCGGTTACGTTTGTACCGCTTACTTCGTATGCTTTAACCGTGCCGCCGTAGAGGAGGTAGGAAAGCGAAGAAGTAACATTGTTAAATACCACCTTATCAACAGTACCACCGCTGATGGAGATGTTTGCATTCTTAACGGAAGTATCTGTGGTTTTAATGGTGCCGACGGTACCGCTTACAACCTCTACGGAGAGGGTGTCTGTGCCGCCCGTGATGCTTGTTACGGTTGCGCCGTCTACATAGACATTGCCCGCAGCGGTAACGGACGCGTAGGTGCCTGTATAAAGCTCTGCAGAGCCGACAATATTATAGGTATGGTAATTGCCAACGGTGTTCTCAATAGCAACAGCACCGTTTGAAGCATCGAGAGTTGCTGTGCCGCTGAGGCGCATGTTACGGAACGAGGTTTTGCCGCTGAAAGTATATGTACCTTCAATCTTGAGTGTGGATGTAGATGTCAGGCCTTCAATTACGATTTCGTTTTCGTGTGCGGGTTCAACGAAGTTATTGAGTGTAACCAAACCTGCGATTACGATAACGCTGTCGCTTTCAGCAGCAAGTTTGATGGCGTTTTCATAAGAGGTTGCGTCCGACTCGGATGTACCCGCGCCGGTACCGCCGTCTTTAACGTAAATCTTGGATACGTTTTCTACAACTTCAAAGCCATCGCTGAAAGCAGCAATCTGCTCCTTGGTGTAGTAGTGTGCGTCGTAGTAAAGTGTGTCGTCCTTATTTGCCTTGCGCTCCATGGTTGCGATTTCGGTGCTGCCGAAAGTAACGTCCATAGAACCGACACTGCCGCCGAGAAGATATACGGTTGCCGCGCCGACAACATTATTGACGTGCATTTCGCCGATTTTACCGCCTGTAATGGTAACGGTAGCATCCTGCTCAAAGCGTCTGGTGGCATCACCCGCTACATAGAAAGCGCCGATATCACCGCCGCTAATATTGATAACAGCCGCGGTATTTATCTGGTTAGCGTATGAAGCACCGAAAAGTTTTTCAATAGTGCCACCTTCAACTTCGAGGTAATGTGTACCAGTGAAAGTGATACCACTTGCGCCTGTACCCTTCTGACGCGAACCGCCGATAACATAGTCGAAATCGCCGCCCTTGATGGTAATGTGCGAGTCGAGGTTGTTGATACAGTCGTCAAGCGGACTCTGATAGCCGCCGACGATGTATATCACGTTATTTGCATCGTCTATACGGGTGTTTACAAAGTTTTCGCCAAAGGTGATATGATTGTACTGTGCTACAAATACGATAGACTTGGTATATGTAAACAGAAGATTATCAAAAGTGGTGTCACCGTTGAGATACCAGCGGAGACCCGAGCCGTACACGATTTTTGCGCCGTTTGTCTCGGCATAATCGGTGGTTGCGTCCTTTGTGGTAATCACAAATTCGGTATTTGGGTGAGACAGTTCTTTTACAGTGCTGGGAATACTGTACTCGTTTGTGAAAACGATGTACGCCTTTTCAGCGCCGGAGCTGACAGCGTATCGGCATGCCTGCGTAAAAGTTTTCACCGCGGTATCCGCGGAATAGCCGTCGGCATGGTCATCACCTGTTTCGGAGTTCACATAAAAATAGTTATCCTCGTAGCCGAACGCGCCGACAGAGAGCGTCGCAGCAGTGAGCAAAACAAATGCGAACAGCATGGCCGCAAACAAGCGGATTTTGGATGTTTTGGTAGATTTTTGCATTGTTGTGCATCTCCTTTTTGTAATATTTGTCTACGATGCCATTATATCATGTATAGGTTCAATAATCAACGCAAAAAGTTTTTTGATTTATGTGAAATTTAGTACACCGAGTGCAAATAATTATGCGTGTGTAGTTTTTTGCACAAAGCGATTATTTTTGCAAAAAGTGATACTGATTTTTGCAAAAATATATATTTAACACTTGCACAACGCAATAAAAAGTGTTACAATATTCCCCGTGAGTTCGAAACCTTCCTCACGTAAATCAAAACTAAAGGAGAATTGAATATGAACAAGAAGGTAAAATTTTTGTGCCATGCGGCAATTATTGCCGCGCTTTATGTTGTGCTGACGTTTATCGCGGCGGCTTTGGGGCTTTCGAGCGGAGCCATACAAGTGCGTTTTTCGGAAGCGCTGTGCATACTTCCCTACTTTACCTCGGCGGCAGTACCCGGACTTACTGTCGGCTGTCTCTTAGCAAACGCTTTGACGGGCAGCGCAATGTGGGACATAGTTTTCGGCAGTATTGCGACGCTTATCGGCGCAGTATGCGCATACATGTTGCGCAAATACAAATGGCTTGTGCCTCTTCCCAGCGTGCTTTCAAACATGGCAATTATACCGCCTGTACTGATGTTTGTTTACAATGCACCCGAGTCATATCCGTTTTTGCTTGCAACGGTTGGCGCGGGAGAAGTAATCTCGATATACGGTCTTGGCATGTTGTTGCTCTATGCACTTGAAAAGAGAAGAAAAATATTTGAACTGTAAAACAAATCGGCTGCTTTGATAGCAGCCGATTTTCAGACTGAAGACAAAGTCACTGAGAAGTGGCTTTGTTTTTTTGCATATAAAGCGAAGAAGTGGTATAATAGAGACAAGGAAGTGAGGGGATAAAAATGCTGACAAGTGAGAAGAAAAAACGCAATCAAATACAGATGT
>JAFTXX010000038.1 GCA_017461475.1 Clostridia bacterium | reverse complement strand
TTATTGTTTATGTTACTAACATCTCCGCCCGAGATCCTTCGCTTGCGCTCAAGGATGACAAGGGGCGGGATTTAGCAGAGTGCTAAAAAATCCTTATTTTATCGCATTGCAACAACCCCGCTTGTCATCCTCGAACGGAGCACAAGGAACCGAAGGTTCCTGCCATACTCGCAAAGCGAGTATGGGCGGAGTGAAGGATCTCGCGGGGAGATGTTTGCTTCTTCGCTAAACATTAATTTATCAACCTAAAAATAAAACAACTCTTCAAACTTTGTATCGAGTGCGATGCACAAAAGCAAAGCAAGTTTTGCTGAGGGATTGAACTGGTTTTTCTCTATTGCTATTATCGTCTGGCGGGTGGTTCCAACGGTTTTTGCAAGTTCTTCTTGCGAAAGTTTTTTTGCTAGACGTTTTTCTTTTATGCGATTTTGCAAAATAAGGTCGCTGTTCATCCTATCACCCCTATGCTGTAAAGGATGTAGAACACAATCATAGTTACTGCGCCTGCGGCTTCAAGTACGGCACCTATAAGCACTTGCCACGGGCGTTTTGCAAGGAAATACTGGCAGAAATAGAACACGCTTGCCCATGTGAAGCATACGGCGGAGAGCGCGTAAATTGCGGTGAAGTGCCCCTGCATGCCCTCGGTTATCATCAGCACAACCGCGAGGACGCATGCGGAGATATTGCCTATCCAGCAGGACTTGTTTATCTTAGCCTGCTCCATTTCGCCTACGTATACCTTTTTGTTTTTGACTTTCTCAAGTATTTCTTTGTTGTTCATATGTGCCTCCTTGTGTAAAGTTTTGTTTACATTTTCAGTGTAGCACATAAAAAGAAATATGTCAAGTTTTATTTACATATTTACGCAAAAAAAGCACTGCCGAAGCAGTGCTTTTTTATGCTTTAGATTAAACTCTTTCAGCGAAGTACTTAATGGTGCGAACCATCTGGCTGGTGTAAGAGTTCTCGTTGTCGTACCAAGCAACAACCTGTACCTGGTAGGTATCGTCGTCGATCTTAGCAACCATGGTCTGAGTTGCATCGAAGAGAGAACCGTAGGTCATACCGATGATATCGGAAGAAACGATTGCTTCTTCGTTGTAGCCGTAAGAATCGGAAGCAGCAGCCTTCATAGCAGCGTTGATACCGTCAACGGTAACATCCTTGCCCTTAACTACAGCAACAAGGATAGTGGTGGAACCGGTGCAGGTAGGAACACGCTGAGCAGAGCCGATGAGCTTGCCGTTGAGCTCGGGAATAACGAGACCGATTGCCTTTGCAGCGCCGGTGGAGTTAGGAACGATGTTCTGTGCGCCTGCACGTGCACGGCGGAGGTCACCCTTTCTGTGAGGACCGTCGAGAATCATCTGGTCGCCGGTGTATGCGTGAACGGTGGTCATGATACCGCTCTGGATAGGAGCATAGTCGTTGAGAGCCTTTGCCATGGGAGCAAGGCAGTTGGTGGTGCAGGATGCTGCGGAAATGATGTTGTCATTTGCAGTGAGAGTGTTCTCGTTTACGCTGTAAACGATAGTGGGAAGGTCCTTACCTGCGGGAGCAGAAATAACAACCTTCTTTGCGCCTGCATCGATGTGAGCCTGAGACTTTTCTTTGGAGCAGTAGAAACCGGTGCACTCAAGAACAACGTCTACATTGAGTTCGCCCCAAGGAAGATCCTTTGCGTCCTTTTCTGCGTAGATCTTGAGGGTCTTACCGTCTACAGTGATGGTGCCTGCTTCGTCGTCAGCAGAAACAGTGTGAAGGTTCTGACCAACTGCGCCGCAGTAGCCGCCCTGAGCGGTGTCGTACTTGAGAAGGTGTGCGAGCATGGAAGGCTTGGTAAGGTCGTTGATTGCAACTACCTCATAACCTTCTGCGCCGAACATCTGTCTGAAAGCAAGACGACCGATTCTGCCGAAACCGTTAATAGCAACTTTTACTGCCATTTTTGAATTCCTCCGAATATATAAAAAATTTTGAAATCATTTTTTAGATATGTAAAACTGCATACCCTTATTTATTTTACCACAAATTTTGAAATATACAAGAGTTTCGTTGAAAAAAATCTCA
Organism: Clostridia bacterium; assembly: GCA_017461475.1. Classification (GTDB taxonomy): domain Bacteria; phylum Bacillota; class Clostridia; order Oscillospirales; family CAG-272; genus UMGS902. The sequence continues at coordinate 22,354 of JAFTXX010000038.1, read as the reverse complement.
AATTTGTTAAAATACTAACACAGTGACAAAAGGTATATAGCGTTTTTATAGAAAATACACATATTATTTCTTCTTTTTAAACTTATACGCGTATGTGCCGATAAGGAATTTGGGAAGTTTCATCATTCTGCCGAGGCGCCACGGCTCTTTTATGAGTCTGTACAGCCATTCGCACGAAAGTTTGATGAAAATCTTGGGAGCTCGTTTTACCGTGCCCGCGTATACGTCGAGACTGCCGCCGAGACACATACACATGCGTGCCGCGGTGAGTTTATCCTTGTTGTCGGTTATCCACTTTTCCTGCACGGGTACGCCGAGACACACGAAAAGAAGTTTTGCGCCGCTGTCATTAATCTTTTTAATAACCGCGTCGGCCTCTTCGCCTTCCTTTTTAAAATAGCCGTCATTTGTTCCCGCTATTTTAAGTCCCTCGTACTTCTCCGCCATTTTCTTTGCCGCTTCGTCGGCAACTCCGGGCTTTGCACCGAGGAAGAAAACTCCGTCGCCGCTTTTTGCGCAATAAGCAAGCATTTTTTCGCCGAGTTCAACCCCCGCTACTTTGCATTTTACGGGTGTGCCCAAAATTTTTGCCGCTTTGACAACCCCCGCGCCGTCGGCAACTACCATGTCGCCACTGTTATAGAGGTCGTAATATTCGTTTTGTTCGATACAAAGCTGAACGATTTCCGCATTTGGGGTAAATACGGTGCATACTTTATCGCCTGCGAGCATTTCCTCGCCGACCTTTGCGGCCTCGTCAAGAGTTACGTTTAAAAAGTTTACGCCGCGGATATTAATTTTTTCGTAGTTTGCCATGGCTGTCCTCCGAAGTTCTGTATCTTAATTATTTTATCACAAACAACTCACTTAGTCAATGCAATTAATCCTGTAAAAGCCCATCAAAAAAACTTATTTCGACAAAAACAAAACTTGCATTGACCGATATGGAAAACTGTGGTATACTTATCATGTTAATAAAATCGAATGGAGAAAATTCAATGGAAAAACTCTATGGCAACGCCGTTGTCGGTCAGTCGGGCGGCCCCACCGCCGCTATCAACGCGACATTATCGGGCGTTATCCGCGGAGCTCTTGCGGGTGTCGAAAAAGGTATCATCGGCAAGGTCTACGGAATGAGAAACGGCATTGAGGGACTTTGCGAGGAAAGACTTGTCGACCTCGGTAAAATTTTCACCTCGGAGCAACGTTTTTTAGACCTTGAGCACACTCCTGCCGCGGCTCTCGGTTCTTGCAGGAAGAAGCTTCCCAACCCCAAGGACAATCCCCTTGCTTTTGAGTTCATCATCGACATTTTTAAGAAGTACGACATCCGATACTTCTTTTATATCGGCGGCAACGACTCGATGGACACGGTTATGAAGCTGAGCGAATATGTCGAAAGCATCGACTATGACATGCGCGTTATCGGCGTACCGAAAACTATTGACAACGACCTTGCGGGAACCGACCACACTCCCGGTTTCGGCTCGGCGGCAAAATACATTGCCACATCTGTCAAGGAAATCATCTGCGACTGCGCGGTCTACACCACAAAAGCGGTTACTATAACCGAAATCATGGGACGCGACGCGGGATGGCTTACCGCATCGGCGGGACTTGCACGACTTTCGGGCGGTCAGGGCCCCGACTACATCTACCTTCCCGAGCGCGACTTTGACATGGACAGTTTCTTCTCGGATATCCGCACCGCGCTCAAAGCGCATCCCAATGTAGTTATCGCGGTCTCCGAGGGGGTTAAGTTTGCAAACGGGCAATATGTCTGCGAAAACATGCCCGGCAAAGCCGACGCGTTCGGGCATAAACAGCTTTCGGGTACGGGTACAAGCCTTGCGGCTGCTGTACGCGCCGAGGTAGGCTGCAAGACCCGCGCAGTTGAATTTAACACCTCGCAGAGATGTGCGGCGCATATTGCGTCAAAAACCGACATCAAAGAATCGGTTGCTATAGGCAAAAAGGCGGTCGAATATGCAATAAAAGGTGTGAGCGGTCACGTTATGGTCTATATCCGCAGCAAGACAGGCTATAAGATAACCATTGACAGTGTTCCTGCTGTCGACGTTGCAAACAAAGTTCGCCACGTTCCGGACGAGTTTATTACCCCGTCGGGCAACAATGTAACCGAGAAGTGCCTTGAATATCTGCGTCCGCTTATCGAAGGTGAGGTCAAGTACCGCCACGAGGCGGGACTTCCCGTGCATTTCAAGATTTAAAGCAAATTTAAACACGGCGGTAATTTTTATTTAAAAAATAACATTGCAAAAAGACGAGATTTGTGGTATCGTTTTACTAAAAATGTTTAAAGGAGCACAACCTAATGAAATTTTTACGCACACTTGTTTCCGCACTGCTTGGCGGTATCGCCGTAGGTCTCAGCTGCACAGCATATCTTTTGCTTAAAGGAGATTCACCTTTCGGTGCGGCGATGGTTTTTGCCATGGGCTTTCTTGCCGTCGGCGTACTTGATTTTTCGCTTTTCACCGACAAATCCGGCAATCTTTTCACAACAGGCAACATTGAGAAAAATATCTCGAAGTTGCTCACCACTTTGCTCGGCAACATCACAGGCGTGGTCGTATGCGCTCTTTCAGTACGTTCACAGCTTTACAGCGTATCGAACGATTTGGCGCAAGCGACTATCTCGGGCTCGTATTTTGAATTGTTCTTAAATTCCGTGCTCTGCGGCATGCTTGTTTATATTGCGCTCCACAGTTTCCGCGTGGCAGGCGGCTTCACCGGAAGTACCACACTTATCCTTGCATCGATTTCACTTACCCTGCTCAGCAGCGGATACTCGCTTTTCAATGTATTTATTTTGGCAAACGGCGTTACCTCGTTTACAACTTTTACAGGAAATCTGTATAAGATTATCGTTGTCGTATTTCTCACCGCAATTGGCAATGTGACTGGCGCTGTAATCTTCTCGCTCCTTTCAAAGTTTAAGGACGGCACCGACGATGAACGTCACAACGACCATCAGTTGAAGCATCATCACTGATATAGCTGAAATCAAGTTTAAAAGCAGGCTTAATTTAACAAGCCTGCTTTTTTTATAAGTTCTCTTTAGTAAATATAGTCAAATCTATTGAAAAATTGGATTTTTTATTGTATAATAAGCATATATCCCTTAAAGGAGGACTTTCTTATGCCAACAGGTAACACTTTAAAACTTGGAACAAAGCGCAAAAATCTCTATCTTCGCGTTGTAAAAGGTCACTTTGCATCCAGCAACGCGCATTCCAACTATTATATAGATGTTGCGGCGCAGAAATCACGTCTCAGCGAGGCGCAGGCGCTCGCGGAAGAACTCAGCGCTTATTATCATACAACTATAGTTGACACTATTCTCTGCCTTGACGGCACAGAAGTTGTAGGTACATGCCTTGCAAGTGCGCTGACCAGGGGCAGTTTCGTAAGCATGAACGCCCATCAGACGATTTATGTTGTAACGCCTGAGGTTTCAAACGGTCAGATCCTTTTCCGCGACAATATCATTCCCATGATTCAGGGCAAGCATGTGCTTATCATGGCGGTTTCTGTCGCGTCCGGAAACACTGTTAAAGGTGCCATTGAAGCAATCAAGTATTACGGCGGCCAGCCCGTCGGCGCTGCGTCAATTTTTGCAACCAAAGAAGAAGTTGAAGGTCTTACCGTTCACTCGGTATTCGACCCCAACGACCTTGACGGATACGGAAGCTACGCTCCGCATGAGTGTCCCCTTTGCAAAAAAGGCGAAAAGATTGACGCACTTGTAAATTGCTACGGATTTTCCAAGCTGTAAAGTAATTATTGAAAAGCCGAGTGTATAACATTCCGCTTTTTGAGTGTAAATTGGTGGTTATGTTACAAACATCTCCGCCCGAGATCGCAACGCTGACGCTCAAGGATGACAAGGGCGGGATGTAGCAAAGTGCTAAAAAAGCCTTATTTTATTGCATTGCAACAACCCCCGCTTGTCATCCTCGAACGGAGCACAAGGAACCGAAGGTTCCTGCCATACTCGCAAAGCGAGTATGGGCGGAGTGAAGGATCTTGCGGGGAGATGTTTGCTTATTCGCTAAACAATAATTTATATTTTCAAATATTATTGACATTGTTTTTTACCTATGTTATAATTTTCTTAATTATTTCAGTGGAGGTTACAGTAATGGAACACATCAAGACTATCGAAACTCGCAATCTTTGTGACAGTGCAAAGAACGGCGGTTGCGGCGAATGCCAGACTTCCTGCCAGTCTGCTTGCAAGACAAGCTGCGGTATTGCTAATCAGCAGTGCGAAAACACTGAGAGCAAGTAATTAAAATAAAATGCCGCCTTTCGGCGGCATTTTTTATGGAGAAATTATGATACATCAATACAAACTCGGCGGCTACAACATTGTGCTTGACGTTTGCTCAGGTGCCGTTCACGCCGTTGACGAAGTTGCATATGACATTATTGCAATGTTTGAGCAGAGTGGCAAGGACACCGTTCTTGCCGAAATACAGAAAAAATACCCTGCCCTTTCCCTCTCCGAAATCGAAGAGTGCTACAGCCAAGTCGTTTCTCTTAAAGAGAGCGGTAAACTGTTTGCGCCCGACACGTTTGAGCCTATGGCGGGTACTCTCAAGGCAAAGACTACAGGCGTTGTAAAGGCGCTCTGCTTACATATTGCGCACACCTGCAATCTTAACTGCTCATACTGCTTTGCAAGCCAGGGTAAATACCACGGAGACAGAGCGGTTATGAGTTTTGAAGTGGGCAAGGCGGCGCTTGATTTTCTTGTGGAGCACTCGGGTACGCGCCGCAACCTCGAAGTTGACTTTTTCGGCGGAGAACCGCTTATGAACTTTGACGTTGTGAAGCAGCTTGTTGCATATGCGCGCTCCATTGAAAAGGAAAAGGGCAAAAACTTCCGCTTTACGCTTACCACAAACGGTATTCTGATTGATGACGATGTAATTGACTTTGCGAACCGCGAGATGAGCAATGTTGTCCTCTCGCTTGACGGACGCAAAGAAATACACGACCGTTTCCGCGTTGACTATGCGGGCAACGGCTCATTTGACCGTATCGTGCCTAAGTTCCAAAAGTTAGTTGAGGCACGCGGCGGCAAGAACTACTATATGCGCGGCACGTTTACGCACGCAAACCCCGACTTTTTAAACGACATCAAAGTTATGCTTGACCTCGGTTTCAACGAACTCAGCATGGAACCCGTTGTTTGCGCTGCGGGTGATCCTTCCGAACTTACAGAAGAAGACAAGCCAATTGTAATGGAGCAGTACGAAAAACTGGCAGAATTAATGCTTGCGCGCGACAAAGAGGGCAAGCCGTTCACATTCTATCACTACATGATAGACCTCACAGGCGGTCCATGTATTTACAAACGCATTTCCGGCTGTGGCTCGGGAACTGAGTACATGGCTGTTACCCCGTGGGGCGACCTTTATCCCTGCCATCAGTTTGTCGGCGAGGAAAAATTCAAACTCGGTGACGTTTGGAACGGTGTGGATAACACTGCTGTTCAGGATGAGTTTATGTCCTGTAATGTATATTCACGTCCCGAGTGCCGCGACTGCTGGGCAAGGCTTTACTGCTCGGGCGGTTGTGCAGCTAACGCATACCATGCCACAGGCTCGGTCAAGGGTATTTACAAATACGGTTGCGACCTCTTCCGCAAGAGAATGGAATGTGCCATAATGGTGCAGGTTGCACGTATTTTTGAGGGACAGAAATGACAATGGAAACTCCTATTGCCGACTTTGTAAAAAGATATGCAAAAAGCGGCAAAGAGCGTCTGCACATGCCGGGGCACAAGGGTATTTCTCTGCTCGGCTGTGAGAAACTTGATATCACAGAGATTTACGGTGCGGACAGTCTTTACGAGGCAGACGGCATTATAAAGGAAAGCGAAGAAAACGCATCGAGGCTTTTCGAATGCAATACATTTTACTCTACCGAGGGTTCGTCGCAGTGCATACGGGCTATGCTTTATCTTGCCGTGCTCCATGCAAAAAAGAGCGGCAAAAAGCCGCTTGTACTCGCAGGCAGAAACGCACACAAGACATTTCTCAGCGCGGCGGCACTGCTCGACTTTGACATTGAATGGCTTTACGGCGACGACTCTTATCTTTCGTGCAAAGTAAGTGCGGAAAATGTCGAAGCCGCTATTGAAAAGTATTCGCCGACGGCTGTTTACATTACAAGTCCCGATTACCTCGGCAACACAGTAGACATTGCCGAAATTTCAAAAGTGTGCAAAAAGCACGGTGTGCTTTTGCTTGTCGACAACGCGCACGGTGCGTACCTTAAATTTTTGAATATGTCGCGCCATCCCATAGACCTCGGTGCGGACATTGTCTGCGACTCTGCGCACAAGACGCTCCCCGCGCTGACGGGCGCGGCGTATTTGCACATTTCTTACGGTGCTCCTGAGTTTTTTGCGGAAAATGCAAGAAAGGCGCTTGCGCTGTTCGGCTCCACTTCCCCGTCGTATCTCACTTTACAGTCGCTTGACCTTGTGAACAAGTATATTGCGGACGGTTATAGTAAAAAACTAAACAAATTTGCCAAAGAGATTTCTGATCTCAAGGTATTGCTCATGTATCACGGCTTTACGCTTGTAGGCAGCGAACCGCTTAAACTCACAATAGCACCGAAATGTTGCGGCTACACAGGAGAATTTTTATCCTTGATTTTAGAAGATCACGGGTTTGTCTGCGAATTTGCCGACCCTGATTTTGTTGTGATGATGCTGACGCCCGAAAGTAAAAAGTTAAGTAAACTTGAAAAAGTATTGCTTTCCCTACCGTTTCGCGGCAATATCCAAGAAGAGCCGCCGAAGCTTCATGCGTGCGAGCGCGTGATGAGCGTGCGCGAAGCAATGCTTTCCGACTGTGAGACCGTACCCGTGGAAGAATCGGTTGGCAGAGTTCTCGCCGCGGCAACGGTCGGTTGTCCGCCTGCCGTACCCATAGTGATGTGCGGCGAAAGGATAGACGATGCGGCTGTCCAATGCTTTGAATATTACGGGATAGAAAAATGTACTGTTGTTAAATAAACTCAAAAAAGCACCTCTCGGTGCTTTTTTGAGTTTATTTTAATTGTAACTTTCCATCATTGCAAGGTATGCTTCGTCAAGATTGACGAAGCCGAAGTCGCTCATATCAAGTCCGGGAGAAACTTCGGGAAGGAATGTTTCGTCAAGCATGCAAAGTATTGACACAAGCATATAGGTGAATGACGGCTCAAGTTCGGACTTCAGTGCCTCGGGGCAATCAAAATTATCGTGCTTGAAGGTTGCGATTTTCGCATTAATGCTTTCGGGTTTATCAATGTCTCCCGAGCAAACGATATTTATACCCATGATGTTCATGCCCATGATGTACTTGGTAAGTTCATCCTTTGTCCATGTAAACGAAATATCCATGCTGTACTGCTGCTGTGCAATGCCGATTGACAAAACTACATCGCCGCTTGCAGGATAGTAATAAAGTCCGCCAGCAACGCCACTTACCGTGGATTCTGCCGCATAGTATTCTTTGCTCTCATCCTCGCTGTCGGTGACATGTTTAACGTCTTCCGCCGAAATAATACTGTCGACAAGTTCATTATACGCACTTTCGTAGCGGTTACCAACGGTAACGGGGATAACAAGAGTATCATCGGTCTTGTCATTTGAAATGATTATCTCGCCCGTGGCATCCTTGTCGCCGGTGACGGAAATGCCGAGGTAAGGCAGTGTCTTATCCGTATATTCGGGATAGGACTCAATATCGTCGAGCTCTGCAAATGCATGTTCAACTTTTATCTTTGAATTTGTGGATTTAACAGTATAGTTTGCGACAAGTGTACCGTTTGGATCATCGGAGAGACCGAACTCGGTTATATCGACAGTTACTATCTTGGTTGCGCCGTTCCAAAGTTTAACCTCTGTCATGTCGGGCTCATATGCGACCATGGGGAAAACCGCGTCGGGATTTTCCTCTACGGTTACCGTAAAGGTAAGTGCACTGTCCGAAAGCTCATCGCTGATAGTTACAGTGGCGGTACCCGCCTTGTTTCCGATTACTCGTACAATATTTTCATCCTCGAAAATTGCAGCCGCAACCGAACTGTCGCTTGAAACCACATGGAGTTTGGGATATGCAGAATAGTCGGCATATGAATAGTCATATTCATACTCATATGTCGCAACTTCGCCTTTCTTTACGATGACTTCGTCGGTCTCATATGTGTACCATACTTTGTTCCAGTTGTACTCGCCGATGGGAGTAACAGAAGACATATCAGCGGGGGCAATAGTCGAAATCGGAATTGCGAAATTGAGATTCTGACCGTCGTAGTACGACTCGTAAACTATGCCGAGTACAGAGCCGTATTTGTCAACAAGCGCACCGCCGTCACTTCCGTCGGAGATGGGTGCGGTGGTCTGGATATAGGTATAATCTTCGTAAAGCACACGGCGGGAGTTGGAGACAATGCCCTCAGCCACGGTGTTCTGCAGTCCCTCGGGGCTGCCGATGGTGTAAACGGCGGACGCACCCTTTACGGGGAGAGGATTTGCGTCAAGCGCGGTAAAGCTGCTGCCCTCAACTTGGAAGACTGCCCAGTCGTACTTTGCGGAAGTGTCGTAAATGCCGCTTACCTTATATTTTGCGCCGCTTGCGGGAAGAGTTATCTCCGCGCTTGCCGCGCCTTCAATTACATAGTAAGAGGTTACGCCAATGCCGCTTTCGTCGATGAAAAATCCGCTGCCCGACCAATAGGGTTCGCCTTCTTCGTCAAAGGTTTCAATGTAGAACACGGCGTTTGAACACTTTGCAAAAATCTCTTCGGCGGTGAGAGCGGTTTTGCCCTCGTTTTCCTTATCAGTGAGCTTTGTGCCTATGTAATTTGTGCCGTAAGCCGCGGCATCAAGCGCGCCTTTTTCAATGAGTTTTTCGGCGAGAATCTGCGAAGAGTCTTTAAGATTTACCGAAAGCGCAGCGTAAGAAACGGTGACGATATCCGCGCGAAGGAATTTCTCGGTGTCGACAACTTCGGGGAGAAGTCCGAGACCTTCGGCGAGTGCAAATGGGTTATCCCATGCGAAGTCGCCTTCAGCATCCGAATAGCCGAGTGCGCGGAGCATGAACGTGAGATATGTAACAGCACTTGCGTTATCGGTGCCGAACTTAGTGGCGGAAACGCCCTTTGTAAGACCGTTTTCATATGCGTAGCCGACATATGGGTCTGCCCACGTGGGAACGTCGGTGAAAGGATGTTCCCACTCGCCGGACTTTGCGCTCTGCTCCTCGCCGAGGACGCGAATGAGCATTACAAGCACCTCGGTGCGGGTGGGTACGCGCTCAAGGTCAAAGTTTGTATCCGAAACGCCGCTGAAAAGTCCGAGCGCTTTAAGGTCGGACGCGAGATCGTTTTCAAAAGTAAAGTCACGCGCCTCGGTATCGGTTGCAAAAACGGCAACAGACATCGCAAGAGCGAGTACCAAAACAGTAACTAAAAATCTGAGTTTTCTCATGTTTTCCTCCAATATTTTCATTTGTAATTATTCTAGCACAATATGCAATAACTGTCAATTATACGATTGACAAATGTTTGCTTTTTTGGTATAGTACATTTATTACTTTTCAAGGATAAAAACAATGGAACAACGTGAAAACAAAAAGGCGATGCTGGGTGTTATCGCCACTATGCTTATCTTCGGTACAATAGGAATTTTCCGCGAGTATACGCCGCTCCCGTCGGGACTGCTCTCGGCCGCACGCGGACTTATCGGCGCGGCATTTCTCTTTGTTGTGATGCTTGTCACGCGTGTGAAGATAAACGGCGTGGCGGTAAAGAAAAACTTTCTTTTGCTATTTTTGTCGGGCGCGATGATAGGCGTAAACTGGATACTGTTATTTGAGGCGTACAAGTACACCACTGTACCGATTGCTACACTGAGCTACTACATGGCTCCGATTTTTGTAATCCTCGGTGCGTCGGTTGTACTAAAAGAAAAACTTACTCCCCTCAAAGTTATTTGTGCACTTGTCGCATTTATCGGCATTGTGCTTGTGGCGTTCGGCAGTGACGCGGGCGGCGAGAGCGCGGACGGAAAAAACCATCTGCTGGGAATTTTGCTTGGTGTCGGCGCGGCGGCGCTTTACGCCGGTGACATTCTTATAAATAAGGTAGTTGACGGCGTCGGCGCGGAAGAACGTACGCTTGTTCAGCTTGCGACGGCGGGAGTTGTGTGTGTTCCCTACACATTACTTGCCGAGGATATCGGCAATGTTGAATTTACGGCAGTGAGCGTAATTTTGCTTATTGTAATGGGTGTTGTGCACACAGGCATTGCGTACACGATGTACTTCGGCTCAATGAAACAACTGCGCGCGCAGACGGTGGCACTACTGAGTTACATCGACCCTGTCGCGTCAGTTATTCTTGCGGTGTGGCTTATCCCCGGTTCGGTGCTCACCGCTATGGGGTGGATTGGCGCTGTGCTTGTACTCGGCGCGGCGGTTGTGAGTGAAATTCCTGCAAAAATTAAATAAAAATACATAAAAATCGAAAAAAATCTTATAAAATATGATTTTTTTCGATTTTTATGTTGCATTTTATTCATTTCTTTGATATACTACTGGAAAGTTATTCTATTTTTCGGAGGCAAAAAATGACTACGACAATTATGGTCACTATCGCCGTGTATCTTATAGGCATGATAGTGATTGGTTTTGCGTTTACAAGCAAGAACAAAGACTCCGCCGACTTTTATCTCGGCGGCAGAACTCTCGGCCCGCTGGTTACGGCGATGAGCGCTGAGGCATCCGACATGAGCGGCTGGTTACTTATGGGTCTGCCCGCAGTTGCTCTCATGGGCGGTCTTGCAGAAGCTTCGTGGACTGCTATCGGTCTTGCTGTAGGTACATATCTCAACTGGCTTTTCGTTGCAAAGCGTCTGCGCGTTTACAGCCACAAAATCGACGCGTTTACACTGCCTGACTTCTTTGCAAAGCGTTTCGGCGACAAGAGCGGGATTCTGACTCTTATCTCCGCGGTTCTTATCGCTGTGTTCTTCATTCCCTACACTGCCTCGGGCTTTGCCGCGTGCGGTAAACTGTTCTCCAGTTTCTTTGGCATGAACTACACACTTGCAATGGTACTTAGCGCCGCTGTTATCGTTATCTACTGCACCCTCGGCGGTTTCCTTGCCGCATCTACCACCGACTTTGTACAGAGCATTATTATGACAGTTGCTCTCTTTGTTGTAGTAGGATTCGGCGAAGGTCTCGCAGGCGGATTTGAAAATGTATTTGCAAATGTTGCAAGCCTTGACGGCTTCCTTGATTTGTTCAAAGGCTTTAATGTGGCAACCGGCACTACGGGAAGTTACGGTGCTTTGCCCGTTATTTCCACCCTTGCTTGGGGTCTCGGCTACTTCGGTATGCCTCACATCCTGCTCCGCTTTATGGCAATTGAGGACAAAAACAAACTTAAGACTTCCCGCCGTGTTGCAAGCGTCTGGGTAGTCATTTCGATGGCTGTTGCGGTTCTTATCGGCGTTATCGGTTACACTCTTATGAAAAACGGCGTTATCGGTCCTTACGCTGACGCATCCGCGGCAGAGACCGTTATCGTTGACGTTGCAAACGTTCTGAGCAAATACGGCTTTGTTCCCGCCATCACCGCAGGTCTTATCCTCGCAGGTATTCTCGCGTCCACCATGTCCACCGCTGACTCTCAACTTCTCGCAGCAAGTTCTTCTATTTCTCAGAACCTGCTTTGCGAAGTATTTAAGATAAAGATGTCAGAAAAGGTTCTCTTTGTGGTTGCACGTATATCTGTAATTGTTATTTCGGTTATCGCGGTATTCCTCGCGCTTAACCCCAAGAGTTCGGTCTTCACTATCGTTTCGTTTGCATGGGCAGGTTTCGGCGCTACATTCGGCCCCGTAATGCTCGCCGCACTCTTCTGGAAGAGAGCAAACAAGTGGGGCGCGCTCGCAGGTATGCTGTCGGGCGGCGTTATGATTTTCGTTTGGAAGTTCATTATCCGCACAAACTTTGCGGGCACCGTGCTTGACATCTACGAACTTCTCCCTGCATTCATCATTGCGGTTATCGCTATAGTGGTTGTAAGCCTTCTTACCGCCGCTCCCGAAAAGGAAACCGTTGATACATTCGACGCGGTTAAGACTGACTGCAAAGAGTAAAATGATATAAAAAAATGCTGACCTTGCGGTCAGCATTTTTTTAATACCATCTTATTTTCTTTACTACGGTTTCACCGTCAACGTTTATGTAACAACGATTGGATTTATCCGTGCCGGCTGCGAATGTATGTCCGCCAAGCGTTGCGACGAGTTCGTGCGGTGGTTCGACAAGCGCCTCAAATTCTGCATATACATAACCGTTTATCACAAGTTCGTTGACCCGTTTTACGCGGCGGTAACAAATGTGCTTGCCGCAAGCATTGGCTTCAAGCAATGTGCGGGATTTTACTTCCATATCCGCCATACGGAGAGATGGAGTATTTTGAACTTCGGCGGGTTCGGTTTCTTCGTACTCGCCCTCAATAGTAGGAGTTTCCTCGGGAAGTTTTTTAAGTTTTAAGCCTGCGCTGACACCCGTAATAAGGTAATAAAGCACCCAAACGTGGAAAAGTACGTCCATAACTCCCGACATTTCCCCTGCGGAAAAATAAAGGAAAGCCAAGACGACTGTATCAACAGCGAACATTACAAGCGCGGCAACAAGCCAACCGCAATGTTTCTTGCTGAAAATCCAGCAGAGGAGATATGCCGCTATGATAATCACGGCTATTACTATGCACGCAATAAACAGACCCTGCAACTCAACTTCACGGAAAATATCTGCGTATATCGCCGCAAAGTACGGAACCGATGCCGAAAACAAAAACATTGTTTGCGAGCCCAAAAAGTACATAATAATATTTATCGCGGTAAAAACTATTACCGCAAGCAGATTGGCGCGCGCCGCGGCGTATTTAGTGGTCCAAACTTTTCTTTGTGCAGGATTTGTAGGTTGATTGTTCATCGTCTTACCTCCGTGTGATTTATATTTCCAATATATCACATTTATCGACATCTGTCAACGTGTTTTCAGGGTGAGCAATGCCGTAAATAAATGTTAATGTTACTGTCATCTCCGCCCGAGATCGCAACGCTAACGCTCAAGGATGACAAGGGCGGGATTTAGCATAGTGCTAAAAAAACTTTTGTTTACGCATTGTAACAACCCCCCGCTTGTCATCCTCGAACGGAGCCGCAGGCGCAGTGAAGGATTTCGCGGGGAGATGTTTGTTTACTTCGCTAAACATTTATTTACCTTAATACCAACAGCAAAACAAAAACACCGAATCCATTGGAACCGGCGCTTTCGTTTTTATTTGGTTTCTTTCTTTGCGGTGGTCTTTTTGCAGGTTTTCTTTGCGGGTGCCTTTGCAGGCTTTTCCTCGTCTGCTTTCTTAGCGGTGCGCTTTGCAGCAGGCTTTTTGAGGGAGAGCATCTGTGTGAAATGCTCAACATTGCCGAGCACTTCGATTGTACCGCCCATAATAGCGCCTACTACGTCGAGTTTGCCGCCAATAGCGTCGATAAGGTCTTTAGCCTTGATGTTTACCATAGCGGTGTTGTCATAGTAATCGTAAGGCTCAATTGCTACATCGCCGTCGATGTATGCAACGAAGAATGCGCCGCCGCAGTCCTCATCGGTAAGGTTTACCTGAACAGCGAAGTTCTCTGTTACGCGAGAAGTGTCAACTTTGCCGAACTTCTTTTTGACCTGCTCAAATTTTTCGATAAAAGTCATTTTCTTTCTCCTGTAATTTTAATTTCTATGATAGTATACATTTTTTATCAAAAATAGTCAACACAAAATATTTGGAAAAAATCCTGCGAAATATGTGATAAACAAAGTTATTAAAGGGTCACACCGTCCATAGGAGCAGTACATTTTATCGCAAGCAGTTCTTCTGTTTTTATCTTGCCAACACCTGCGTTGAAACCGCCGAAGCGCAAAATAAGCCTTGTCATTTTGCCCGTGCTGCCCCTTGGCAATTTTGCGGTATCTATCCGCAGTGCCCCCGAGATGTCGGGTGTAAGCCCGACGGCGTCCCACGGAATAAATTTTATGTCAAGCGTAGTCCAAAACGCAAGCACACTGAAAATAACAAACGTATCTTCTATGCCGCACTCTGTAAGCGTCATTGCGCCGCGTCCCGTAAAAACACGCGCCCAAATGCGAATGACCATATTGAATATGCCGAGTCCGATAATTAAGCAAAGCGCAATCATAACATACTTGAACGCGCTCGGCATCGGCGTACCATCTTCCATAAGAATCTGCTTTGTCGCCAAAGTGTAGATGCCTAAAACGATAATCGGTACAAAGAGTGTAAAAAGTACATTCAGTGCGATTATTCTGCCGGATATCGGTATTCGTCTTTTCATGTTACTTATCAAACCTTTCTGCCGCGTTTTTGAGCATTTGGCGTATGGGCAAATTGTAGGGGCAACGGGTTTCGCATATGCCACAGCCTATGCAATCGGACGCTTTTTTCTCCATTGCGCCGTAGCGTTCCTTTGCCCAGCCGCTGAGGTCGTAGCGGGTGAGGTAGCCGTCGAAAAGGAATACGCTTGATATGTTTATGCCGACGGTACAGGGTGCGCAATAGTTACAGCGGCGGCAGAACTGCGTGCCGAGGGTGTTTCTTATCTGCTCGATTTTTGCATTTTCCTCGGCGGTGAGCGATGTGGTGTCGCACACGGCGGAGATGTTCTGCTCTATCTCGCGCTCTTCCGCCATGCCGGGGATGACCACAGTGACATCGGGGTTATTTGCGATAAATCGCATTGCGAGTGCCGCGTCGTCGAGCGCGCCGCCCGCGAGCGGTTTCATCGCGATAAAGCCGATGTTTTTCTCGGTGCATTTGCGCATGAGTTCCTCGCCTTGAGTTTCAACGATGTTGTATGGGAACATAATAGTTTCCACCCAGTCGAGTGAAAGTGCTTTTTCAAACACTTCAAGTGAGTGAGCGGTGAGACCGATATGGCGTATCTTACCCGCCGCTTTTGCTTCGATAAGCGCTTCGAGCGCACCGCCCTCTCCGATTACCTGCTCGAGTTGTGCCATGTTCGGGTTGTGTACCTGATAGAGGTCGATGTAATCGGTGCGAAGATTTGCAAGGCTTGTGTCTATATCCTTTGCCATGCCCGCCTTGTCGCGCGACATACTTTTGGTCGCAAGTACAAAGTCCCCGCGCATGCCGTCTATAGCCTCACCGATGTAACTTTCGCTGACGGTGTAACCGCGCGCGGTGTCAACAAAGTTGATACCCGCGGCTTTCATCTGCAAGAAAAGTTTGCGCGTACCAGCGGCGTCAATTTTTTGTATCGGTATCCCGCCAAATCCGATGCGGGAAATAGTAAGTCCTGTTTTTCCGAGAGTTATGTACCTCATAGTGTTACCTCTTTCTATACGTGTTTCAATGTTTTGTACAACACTATCGACGCGATGATATCCGCTACGAAAACGAATTGCAAAATCCCGAGGAGTATTGCTTTTTCTTTTGTCATTTTGCTTTTTCTTGCGGAGTCAAACGCCACTGCCGCGTTTGGCAGAGCGGTCATAAATATCGTAATGCAGTCAAGAAAAGCGAGTACGACAACAAATGCAAGTAAAAATATGTTTGAAAATCCGATAAGGCAGAACAAAAATATTACTATGTATGCGGGTATCTGCACAAGTTTTGCTATCATCACGGTTTTTGCCACGGAGAGCGGATTTGCCTTGCCGCATACGGTGAAGACCGTTAAGCCTATTGATGTTACAAGCGAAATGAGTATTGCAAATGCGAGTATCAAAAGTATGAAAAGCATATAATACGAATTGTCAAGCGCGGGAACCGTGTCGGTAATGTACGTCGCGCCGAACACCGCGCACAAAAGTGCTATCACGACATACGGGAACAATGCCGAGGGAATTATCAAAAGATTTTTCATTATATCACCTCTTTTAAGTCGATTATAGCATATATTGTAAAAATATACAAGATGTATATTAACAAATGTAGATATGTCGGTGTTTATGCAAAGCGAACGGCTTTCCGCCAACACCGTAGGGGCGATTAGTAATCGC
This sequence comes from Clostridia bacterium, assembly GCA_017461475.1. Taxonomy (GTDB): domain Bacteria; phylum Bacillota; class Clostridia; order Oscillospirales; family CAG-272; genus UMGS902. The sequence continues at coordinate 6,206 of JAFTXX010000038.1, read as the reverse complement.
CCGCTTGTACGACATCTACGCCCTGCAAAACGGGCGATTAATAATCGCCCCTACGATGTTTTGTGTAACAGTTGCTACACAAAAAGCACTCGGCTTTGCCGAGTGCTTTTGATTTAACTTAAGAGTGCTTTGTCGTCGGTGAACTCTTTGCCGCTGGCTTTTGCGAAAAGTCCGAGCAGGTCTTCGACGGTGAGTTTCTTTTTATCCTCGCCGGAAATATCAACTACGACATGACCTTCGTGCATCATAATGAGACGGTTGCCGTGGTCAATAGCGTCACGCATATTATGAGTGATCATAAGCGTTGTGAGTTTATTCTCGTTAACGAGTTTATCGGTGAGGTCAAGCACTTTTGCCGCGGTCTTGGGGTCAAGAGCGGCGGTGTGCTCGTCGAGGAGCAGGAGCTTGGGACGGCGGAGCGTTGCCATGAGAAGAGTTACCGCCTGACGCTGACCGCCCGAAAGAAGTCCTACCTTTGTGGTAAGTCTGTCCTCGAGACCGAGTTCAAGCGTTGCGAGAAGTTCTCTATACTGCTGACGTTCTGCCTTTTTAATACCCCAGATAAGTTTGCGTTTTGTTCCGCGTCTTGCCGCAATAGAGAGATTTTCGACAATCTCCATATCGGGCGAAGTACCTTTCATCGGGTCCTGGAACACGCGTCCAAGGAACTTTGCCCTCTTATGCTCGGGCATATTGCTTACGTCCACGCCGTCAATTTCCACAGTGCCGAAGTCAGGCTTCCACACGCCCGAAATTGCGTTGAGCAAAGTGGATTTACCTGCGCCGTTGCCGCCTATGACGGTAACGAAATCTCCGTCGTTAAGATGAAGATTGAGACCGTTAAGCGCGACCTTTTCATTTACGGTACCGGGGTTGAAAGTCTTTTGCAGATTGGTGATTTTAAGCATTCTGGTCACCTCCTGCACTTTGCGGGACTACTGCCTTTTTCTTATTGAAATACTTTCCTTTAAGATAAGGAACAGCAAGGAATACGGCAACGATAATAGCCGAAAGCATCTTGAGATAGTCGGTCTTGAGACCGAGGAGAATTACAAAATTGTAAATTATGTAGTACACGATGCCGCCGCCGATAACGCCGATAAGGCTGACGACGAGGTTGGGCTTAATCTTTGTCGAAATCGAAAGTCCGATAAAGATTGCCGCAAGACCGATAACTATGGCACCTCTGCCGTCGTTGATGTTTGCGGAACCCTTATACTGAGCAAGCAAAGCACCTGCGAGAGCAACGATACCGTTGGAAATCGCAAGCCCCAAAACCTTATTGAAATCAACATTAACGCCCTGCGCGCGGCTCATATCGGGGTTGTCACCCGTGGACTTTAAGGTAAGACCGACTTCGGTGTAGAAGAACATCCAGAGCAATACGATAACGCCCGCGATGATAAGTCCCGCGGCGATGATCGCACCCGTGTTGTCGATCATATTCAAAATCAGAGTGTTTGAACGTGCGTCAACGGTAATAAGCGACTTGCCGCTGAGAATAGTAAGATTGACGGAGTAAAGTATAAGTTGCGTCAGGATACCTGCCAAAATTGAGGGGATACCGAGCGCGGTGTGGAAAAGCCCCGTTACTATACCCGTAATTACACCTGCGACAAACGCTATTATCACGCTCAGCCACGCGGGTACGCCTTTTGCTATCATTACCGCACAAACACATGCGCCGGTACAAATGGAGCCGTCAACCGTGAGGTCGGCAATGTCAAGTATTTTATAGGAGACGTAGACACCTATAGCCATCAGTCCCCATATAAGCCCCTCTGCAACAGCACCGGGCAATGCATTTAAAAAGACCATGGTTTTATTTTTACCTCAAAAAATTATTCAGCGGAGGGAACTTCGATGCCGAGTGTTGCACAAAGTTCTTCGTTGTATACAACTGTGGGAGTGAGAGTCATAACGTCGATATCAGCGATGTCGCGAGTACCGAGAAGAACCTCAGCAGCCATCTTACCGGTCTCAACGCCAAGCTGATAGTAGTCAATTGCAAGGCTTGCGTAGCAAACTGCTCCGCCGTAGCTTGTGAATACGGGAACATTGTTCTCGGTGCAGATAGTGCCTACAACGGTATCGTTAGCCGCAACGGTGTTATCGGAAGGAACATAAAGTGCCTTGCAATCTGTTACGATGGCGTTAACGAGTGCCTGAAGTTCGGTGGTTTCGGAGAAGGTATATGCCTGTACAACAAGACCTTCTGCCTCAAAGAGCGCCTTAACTGCCTCATACTGGATGAGAGAGTTGGACTCATTTGTGCAGTAGAGAACGCCTACCTTGTCGCCTGCGACAAGACCGAGGGTGTCAATCATCATGGATGCCTGCTCGTCAAAAGGAACAGCGTCGGAAGTACCCGATACGTTTGCGGGAATGTTGCCTGCAAAGGTATCTTCATAGTCGGTTACAGAAGTGCCGAGAACGGGAATGGTGGCGGTTGCGTTTGCAGCCGCAAGGAGAGCGGGAGTAGCGTTAGCCATGATAAGGTCAACGTTCTTTGCGGTGAAGGTGTTGACAACGGTGGTGCAATACGTCTGGTCGCCTGCTACCTGAGTGTCAAACTCAACGGTCTTGCCTTCAGCCGCGAGAGCATCGGTAAGAGCATCGATAAAGCCCTGTGTTGCCTTGTCAAGAGACTCATGAACCATAAGTTGGGAAACACCTACGGTGTAGTCAGCCTTCTCTTCGCCGCAAGAAGCAAGGGAGAAGCAAGCAGTGCAAAGGAGAACTGCTGCGAGCACGATGGATAAAATCTTTTTCATTGTTTGGTTTCCTCCAAAATTTTTAATTCTATAATTAAATTATAAAATCCATGAAAAATGCCCCTGAAAAACAGGGGCGAAAGGTTTCGCGATACCGCTCTGCTTTGAGTTCGATATAATTTTACTATGCTTTTAAATTGAGCATTAATATTTTCTATATAAAATATTTAAAATATTTATGCTGTAATTGTAGCAAGATTTGAACAAAAAGTCAAGTGTATTTTAAAATTTCATTTTAACTGCGAGCAAAGCGTTGTATATTTCGACAGGCATTGCAGGTATGCCGAGGCTTACATCAGGCTTGTTTGTCCCGTGAAAATCGCTGCCGCCGCTTTGGAGCAAGCCGAATTCTTTGGCAATCTGCGAGGCGAGTGCCGTTTTTTTGCAGTCGTATGAGGAATGCTGTGTTTCCATGCCGATAAGCCCTGCATCTATGGCACACGGCAAAAAGCGGCGAAGTTCGTCTTTGTCAAGGTCTTTCAAAGGGTGAGCCAAAACCGGAACCGCTTTTATCCCGCGCAAAAACTTTATTGCGTCCATAATCTCAAGATATTTCGGCGGCTCGTAAAATCCCGTGCGCTTGGCAAGCAAAGTCTCAAACGCTTCGTTTATTGAATTTACATATCCCTTTTCGCAGAGTTCAGCCGCTATGTGCGCTCTGTTTACATTGCCGCTTTTTGTGCGTCTTTTCACATCGGAAAAACTGATATTATACCCCGCGGCATTCAATCTTTCTACCGTTTTTATATTGCTGCTCTCTTTCAAAACGCGGAATTCATTGACAAGCATTTCAACGCGGTCATAATGCTCGGGCGATATAAATAACCCCAAGAGGTGGAGTTCTTTATCCCTGTAAACCGTGGAAAGTTCAACTCCCGAAACGGCGTAAGCTCCCTGCTCTTTTGCCGCCTGCATAAACTCTTTTAATCCTGCGGTGGTATTGTGGTCGGTAAGCGCTACGGTAAGGTTCAGCCGCTTTGCCTCAGCAATAATCTCGGCAGGAGAATAACTGCCGTCGGAATATATGGAATGTGTATGCAGGTCGCACTTCATTTGTTTTTTCTCCTGTATGTAAAAGCACCAAGTTCAAATTTAAAACTTGGTGCTTGATTATTAGCCTTCGTTTTCGTGGAGCGTGTGATAGAACTCGAGGTAATCTGTGCGCTTTGCGTTTGTGAAACCGATTGCTTCTCTGGGGTGGCGGTTGAGTTGACCTGTAAGCATGTACTGAACGTCAAAGCCCCATGTAACGCCGCTTGCCTTGAGGGGAAGCATATGTTCCTCGATAAACTTGAGGAGTGCAAAAAGTTGATACTTCGGATTTTTGAGGAAGCCAAGGAGAAGTTCCATTGCACAGTTGCCCGCGCCGCGTCCCATGCCCTGCACGGTCACATCAAGGTAGGAAACACCGTAGGAAAGTGTCTCGATAGTGTTTGCAAAAGCAAGGTTCTGGTTATTGTGTGCGTGGAAACCGATTTTCTTACCGGTACCTTCAACCGATTTAAGATAAAGTTTTGCAAGTTCGGATGTGTTTTCCGGATAAAGAGAACCGTAACTGTCTACAAGGTAGATAACATCCACGTTTGACTGTCCGAGCATTTCAAGTGCCTGTGTGATCTGCTCGGTATTCGCCTGCGAAATAGCCATGATATTACATGTGGTCTCGTAGCCGAGAGCGTGGAAATGCTCAATCATGTCGATTGCCGCGGGTATCTGGTGGATATAGCACGCTACGCGAACCATGTCGATAACACTTTCGCTTCTGGGAAGAAAATCAGTCTTGTAGTCACATCTGCCAACGTCTGCCATAACCGCGATTTTGAGGTCGGTATCATTGTCGCCTACGATAGCGCGAATGTCTTCTTCATCGCAGAATTTCCATTTACCGAAGTCTTCCTTTTTAAAGAGGTTCTTGCTTGCTTTATAGCCGAACTCCATATAGTCAACGCCGGACTTGATATTGGTCTCATACAGCGCCTTTACAAACTCGTCGGAAAACTCAAAGTTGTTGCAAAGACCGCCGTCTCTAATTGTTGCATCGAGAACTCTGATGTCCTCTCTGACCGTCATCAAATTACCTTTTCTTGCGCTCATTTTTTTAATCTCCAAACTGTTTTACACGCCGCGCCTCCGCGCGAATGATTAGTAATAATTATAGCAGAACAGTAAAAAAGTTGCAAGAGGTTTTTGAAATAGAAAGCATGATATATTTTATTTATTAGAAAAATTCGTGGATTTTTCGTGGATTGAAAAGTTAGTTTTGTAAGGCGCAGCGCCTAATATATAGTTCCGATTGACCAAAACTGAAGCATTAAACTTATGACTTCCCGATTTCGAGAACAAAATCGCGCAAACAGTAAGTATATCCTGCGTTTCTCTGTATTTTCATATTATCAAACTTTGGCTTTGACTGTGTTAATAGACGAAATAAGCATACGACGAATGGACCGCAAGCATTTTGCAATGATTTGTATTGTTCGTCAGGAATGTAACCTGTTTCAAAAAGCAATTCTAACCAATATTCTGTTTCGTAACATTCTTTTTGAGCAATTTCAAGTTCTGAAATAAAATCTTTAGTTCCTTGAGCATATTGGGCTTCGTGCAAATTAGCACCGATAGAAGTACCCGAACGCAAAAGTTGATTCGTCAAAACAGATTCTCTAAAGTTTGATTTAATATCACGGCAAAGAACAACTATCTGCTTTGCAAATTCTTTAGATTTGTTGCGCAAAGAACTTTCAGACATGGTTTATCACCTCGTACTTAATATATCAAATATTTGCATGCTTTTCAAGTGATATTATGTGCTGCGCACATAGTGATATGTTTGCTGACGCAAACGTGATATTTAAGCCTACGGCTTAAGTGATATTATATTCGCCCCAACTGCCCGAAGGGCAATATCACTCGGCGAGCCGAATATAACTGCGGAGCAATATAACTCGCCGCAGGCGAATATAACTGAAAAACGACTTGCTTTCGCAAGTCGTTTTTCTGGTGGGAGCGGGTGGATTCGGACCACCGAAGTCAGTGACAACAGATTTACAGTCTGCCCCCTTTGGCCGCTCGGGAACGCTCCCTTATTTAATTTGTACCTCTAAGAGGTGGAGCTGGTGGACGGATTCGAACCCCCGACCTGCTGATTACAAATCAGCTGCTCTACCAGCTGAGCTACACCAGCGTGATTGCTTGTCTCACGCGACTTTGTCATTATAGCACGGTCTTTTTATTTTGTCAATAACTTTTTTAAATTTTTTAAAATTATTTTTTTAGACAATGCAAGTATATGGTTAAATTAATGTTTTAATCACTTGAAAATGCAAGCATTTTCAAGTGGAAGCAAAACCGCAAGTCTCTCAGGCGCCAAGGAACCTTTGGTTCCTACCGACCTAAAGGTCGCTCACCGGGCGCGGTTTTTAAGGAGTTTTCAAG
>JAFTXX010000009.1 GCA_017461475.1 Clostridia bacterium | reverse complement strand
TCCTCGACGTCCCTAAAGGCAAAATCTTTAATCATCGCATGTGGCTGTAATCCAGCCAACGTAGGGGCGATTATTAATCGCCCGAAAAGCAGGGCGTAGATGTTTTGCAAACGGGCGATTAATAATCGCCCCTACGATGTTGGTGCATCGCCATTACTCGCATAAACATTAATTTACTTTCCCACAAAGGAGATTTACTATGTGCACAGCAATAACTTATACCACCGCGTGCCACTATTTCGGGCGCACGCTGGACTATGAGCATTCTTTCGGTGAGACAGTCACCGTTACGCCGAGAAACTTCCCTTTTAACTTCCGAAAAAAGGCAACCGTTTACAGCCACTATGCCATAATCGGCATGGCGACGGTTGCCGACAACTACCCGCTGTATTTTGAAGCGGCAAACGAGTGCGGACTCGCTATGGCGGGGCTGAATTTCCCGTCAAATGCGTATTATTTTCCCGAAATTGACGGCATGGACAATGTCGCGCCGTTTGAATTTATACCGTGGATACTTTCGCAATGCGCCACCCTTGACGAAGCGCGGGAATTGCTCGCAAAAATTAACCTTGTGAACATCAGTTTCAGCGACGGGATGCCGCTGTCGCCGTTGCATTGGATAATCGCCGACCGCACGGGCGCCGTTACCGTTGAAAGCGTCGCGGACGGTCTGAAAATTTATGAAAACCCCATCGGCGTGCTGACAAACAATCCGCCGTTTGACTACCACATGACGCACCTTGCCGATTATATGAACCTCACTCATCTGCCACCCGAAAACCACTTCGGCGGAGTGGAACTTACCGCTTACAGCCGCGGCATGGGAGCAATGGGACTGCCGGGCGACCTATCTTCCGCATCGCGCTTTGTACGCGCCGCGTTTGTGAAACTAAACTCCGTGTCAGATGCGGACGAAAACGCAAGCGTGAGCCAATTTTTCCACATCCTCGGCTCGGTAGCCCAGCCTCGCGGCTGTGCAACGCTCCCCGACGGTTCCGAGGAAATAACCTTGTACACATCCTGCATCAACACGGACAAAGGTATCTACTATTACACGACATACGAAAACAACTGCATCTGTGCCGTGGACATGCACAAATGCGACCTTGACGGCTCCGCATTGTACAGCTATCCTCTTGAAAAAACGCAAACAATAAACATGCAGAATTAAAAATATTATTAATTAACTATAGCAAATTTGTTTATTGTATGATATAATATTTTATTATCAAATTTAAGGAGAGGCACGTTGAAAGACACCATCCGAATCATACACATGGGGGATCTGCATCTCGATTCCCCATTTTCATCGCTCGGAGTTGACAAGAGCGAGATTCGCCGCCGCGAAATGCGCGCGACGTTTACATCCATAATGTATTATATCAAGGAAGTCGCCGCTGACATCGTGCTTATCTCGGGCGACCTTTTCGACAACGGATATGCCACCGAGGACACCGCCGACCTGCTTATCAAGGAGTTTGCGGCGCTCCCCGACTGTCGCTTTGTAATTGCACCCGGCAACCACGACCCCTATGCCCGCGGCAGTATTTACGCGTCCAAAAAGTTCCCAGGCAATGTCTGCATTTTCCACGGCGAGGGACTTTCGCGCTATGTTTTCGAGGACCTCAACACCGAGGTCTACGGCTGGGCGTTCTGCTCGCCGTCTATGACCGACAGTCCGCTTGCGGGCAGACGTGTTGACGAAAACGGACGCTTACACCTTGTATGCGGCCATTGCGACATGGCAAGTCCGCTTTCGACATATTGCCCCGTCACAAAGGACGACGTTGTACGCTTCGGCGCGCATTACAACGGCTTTTCGCACATCCACAAAACGCCCGAGCTTTGCACCGAGGGCGGCGTTGCATGGTCGTATTCGGGTTTTGTAGAGGGCAGAAGTTTTGACGAGTGCGGCAAGGGCGGCATTTACTACATCGAGGCGAAGACCTCGGGCGATTTTGCGCTGAGTATCAAACGCAAGAACATCGCCCGCCGCCACTATGAGTGGGAAAAGATAGACGTGAGCGGTGCAGGTACTCTCAGCGACGTTGCGGAAAAGATAGACGCGCTTATCAGAGAGAAACATTATACCGAGGAAACTTTGCTCCGCGTTACGCTTTACGGCGCAGTCGCGCCCTCGCTTGAAAATCTACCCCGCCTTGAAAGCGCGGTACGCGGACTTTTCCTGCTTGAAATTGACGACAAGACAAGCCCCACCTTTGACGGCGGCGCGCTTGAAAAAGACATGACCATGCGCGGTGAGCTTTACCGCGAGCTTCTGCCCCTGCTTGAGGGCGGCACGCCCGAGGAGCGCGCGACAGCGTCGGCGGCCCTCAAAATGGGACTTGCCGCGCTTGAAGGCAGAAATATCACTGACTGAGGAGCCTGCTATGAGAATAGAAAAAATACATATCGACTCCTTTATGGGCACGACCGAACGTGACATTGACTTTTCACTCGGAGTAAATATTATTCGCGGCGACAATGAAAGCGGCAAGAGCACCGTCGCGGAGTTTATCAAGTTTATGCTGTACGGCGCGGCTTCCCGCGGCGACGGCGGCGACATGGCCGAGAGACTTAAATATCTTTCTTTCGGCAAAAGCTCGTTTGGCGGCCGTATGGAAGTTGTCACCGAAAAGGGACGCTTTAGCATTGACCGACGGGTTGACCGCACGCAGAGCGGCGCGTTCCGCGAGAATCTTACAATAACCGACCTTGACAAAAAGGTGCAGGTGCTCAAAGGTGAAAACGCGGGCGACGTTTTGCTTGGCATTCCCGAAAGTATATTTAAAAAAGTTGCCTACATCTCGCAGGAAAACGAGGCGTACACAGGCGGTGCCGAGCTAGGTAGCGCAATTGAAAACCTGCTTTTCTCGGCTGATGAGACCGTCAGCACAGACAAGGCACTCAAAAAACTCGATGCGCTCAGAGTAAGTCTGCTTCACAAAAACGGCAAGGGCGGTCAGCTTTTTGAAATTGCAAAAGAGCGTGAGGAGCTTGAAGCGCGCCATGCAAAAGCGCTTGCCGACAACATCGAAATCATCGCAAAAGAAGGAAGTCTCCTCGATACGGTAAGCCGCATCGAAGAAAATTCCGCCGAGCACGCAAGGTGCAAAAAGCTTTGTGAGCTTTACGACAATTACATCGCATACACCCGTTTCAAAAAGCTCGACGAGCTTGAGGAAAACCTCGAAAAACTCGCCGCCGAAAAAGACGGTCTTGAAAATAAATACGCAGGCTTTATTCCCGACGGTGAGTATCTCGGCAGACTTCGCCAGACCGCCGAAAATCTCGAAAGCTACGACCGCAGTGTAACCACAGCGCGAGCAAAGTATGAAAATGCCGTGGCCGCAAGAGCGGCGGCAGAGGACAACCTCACCGACGGCGGCGACAGAACGCCCCTTGACGAGGGAGCGGCGACGCTCGGCAAGACAAAAAAAGCAGCAAAGGCGCTCACCGCCGCGGGGATTGCGGCGATAGCCGTCGGTATACTGCTCGCGTGCGGCGTGTATCTTATGAAGCTCGGAACTGCGCTTTACGGTGCGGCGGCAGCTTTGGCGGTGCTCGGTATAGCGCTGATTTTGCTCGGCGCAAACAGCAAAAACCGTCTCCGCTCATTGCTCACCACCTACGGCGTTTCAAGCGAGTTTGAGCTTATCGAAAAGGCAAAAGAAATGACCGCAGTGGGCGTGCGCTCGGCAGAGGCGCTTGCAAGAGCCAAAGAAAGCGAAAGCACCGCGCGCGCACTCCTTGAAAATGAGGAAAAACGCTACGCCGAGGTTAAAGAAGCGTTTGAAACCGAAGCAAAACGCATAGGTCAGAGCGGCGAGGACGGCGGCAAACTTTTTGCCATTGTCGAAGATTATATCGCCGAGAGCGGCGAGCTTTCCGCAAAGGAAAAAATCCTCACCGCGCAGCATGCGCAGCTTAAAAAGGACACATCCGCCTACGACCACGAGTACGTCGAAAAAATCCTTTCGGCTGTCGGCGACCTCTCGGTATTTGAAAAGGTGGACATCTCCGAGTACAGCCGCAAGCGCGACTTCCTCGAGAACGCAATTTCAGCGCTTGAGATAAAGAAAAACGAACTTGAAAAGTCGCTCGCCGCACTCCACGCAACGGTTGAGGACCCCTCGCTTCTCAAGGCAACGCTTGACGAGCTTGGCAAAAAGGAAGAGGCGGCAAAGGCAAAGTACGCCGCGGCAGAACTTGCGATGCGCTCAATTGAAAACGCGTCGACGGGTCTCCGCACCCGCATTTCTCCCCGCCTTGCCGAATACGCGGGCAAACTTCTCTCGGTTATGACCGAGGGCAAGTACACCGACATCGGCGTAGACAGTGAAATGGCGATGACCTTTGTCACCGACGGCACCGCGCACGATGTCGCATACCTTTCCAAAGGCACGCGCGGGAGCGCGTATCTTGCGCTTCGTCTTGCGCTATGCGACCTCGTTTCCAAAGAGGAAAAACTCCCGCTTATCCTCGACGAGTGCTTTGCCCACGCTGACGACAAACGCACAAAGCAGATGCTTCGCGTACTCCTCGCCCTCGCGGCAGACAATACACAGTCGATAATCCTCACCTGCCACACCCGCGAAGAAAAAATCGCCGACACTCTCGGCGTTGCAAATTTGATAGAAATGTAAAAAGCCGACCGAGTTCAAAGAACTCGGTCGGTTTTGTGCTTAATGTAGGCAAATGGCTATTCACTGACACCGTAGGGGCGATTAATAATCGCCCCTACACGGTTTGTGCGTCGATTTACCTCTCACTAAGCAACGCTTTCACGGTGTAACTTTGCAACGCGGGCATATCGGGTTCGCTTTTTCTTGCCTCGGCGGTGAACGACGCTGCTATCGCTGCGGCATCGCCGATGTGGCGGTTCTCGCGCACAAAATTTTCTACATGCAAAAACGCGCTTTTTGCTTTTTCTATGTATGCGCCTACGTTGTCGCCTTCGGCGTCGGCGCCGAGGGGGTAATATTCGTGCGATGCAACAAGCCTTTGCACGCCCATTTTGCCGATGTGACTAAGCGTCTCGCGGTACTCTTTGGGAAATCCTACGCCGCAGCCGTACTTGGTAATGCCGTAGAGCTGAACCGCATCGCCTAAGATGAGCGTGGAAGAACGTTCATCAACAAGTCCCATGCTGTCAAGCGAATGACCTGCAAGGGAGAGCGCCTTTATGCCGCAGAGCATGTCGCCGTCGTGCACTGTCTGCACATTTTCTTTACCGTAAAGTTCCACGGCGCGCGCCGAAGCGGCGGCAACCTTTGCGTTTTTCAGATACGGCAACAAATGGCGTATACCCCCGCCGTGGTCGCCGTGCAGATGCGTGCAGAACAGATATTTTATCTCGCACGGGTCAATACATTTTGTCAGCGCAGGAAGAATGACTTCCTTTGCATCTCTCTCGCACGCCGCCGCGTCAACGAGGATGTATCCACCCTCTCCGCGTATAAGAAAAACCGCGGTGTATATGTTCTCAAACGGTACTTTCAGCCGCAGAATGTCATCGGTAATATGTTCAAAATCCATAGTCTCACCTCACCAGATTTCATCATACCACCAATCGAAAAAAAATACAAGTATGTAAAAAATGTTGACAAGTCAACATCGTTGTGGTATCATATAAGTTGAACGATTATGTTTAGCGAAGGAGGAATTTATGGAGCAAGAGCGAGTTATACACTTCACTCATCTCATCGACGGCATCCATAAGCGCGTACAGAAGCTGCGAACCGATTATGCGGCGAATTTCGGCGTTAAGGGCGTTCACGTTTTTTGGGTATATGAGCTTTTGTCGCACCCCGAGGGACTCAGCGCCGCATCTCTTGCGGCAAGCAGCAAGATAGACCGCTCGCTTATCTCGCGTGAGATAAAAGCGCTTGAATCGATAGGCTATATACGCGCCGAAAAGCAAAGCGGAAAACGCGGCTACAATTCAAAAATAGTGCTCACCGAAAGCGGCATAGAAGCCGCGCATAAAATGCGTGACATCATGATGGATTTTCAAAATCTTGCCGATGACGGCGTGAGCAAAAGCGACCTCGAAATTTTTTATTCTGTTCTGGAAAAGATAAATTACAACTTAGAAAAAACCGACCTTGTCGGCAGTAATTAGATTTATATAAGGAGAAAATTATGAAAAACCTTCCTTTATATGACGCTCCCACGTTTGTAAACGTTCGCGAAATAGTTGAATATATTGATAAGCATTACGGCGGCAATATCGCATGCTCGTTCAGAAGCAATCCTCACAAGGAAAAGATCCATGTCCGCACCTACGAGAGACTTGCAGAGGATGTCCGTGCCATTGCTACCGCCGCTGTGGAACACGGCTATGCAAACGGCACACACTGCGCGCTTATAGGCAAGCTCACATACGGCTGGATCTGCACATATCTCGCACTTCTTTCCGTTGGTGCTGTCCTTGTTCCCCTTGACCCCGACTGGAGCGCCGAAGACCTTGCCGATACCGTTAAAAAGGCTGAGTGCACTGTCCTTTTCTGCAATGACGATGTTTTTGCAAAGAAGTCGGAGACTATCGCTTCGACAGCGGGCATCAAAGACGTTATTACCATTGATTATGCACAGAGCGACTGCACCTTGAACTCACTTCTTCTTGAGGGTATGCAGCTTCGCGCAAGCGGCAATACTGCATATGAGACTGCGAGAATCTCGCCTGATGCGCTCGCGCTTTTGGTATTCACTTCGGGTACAACGGGTAAAGGTAAGGGCGTTATGCTTACCCAGACCGCTATAACTTCAAACGTTACGGGCGCTATGCGTCTTATAGACGTTCCGAGAGGTTCCAGAACCGTCGGCGTTCTTCCCCCTCACCACACCTACGGCTCCACCGTCGGTATTCTCGCCGTGTTTATGTTCGGCAGCAACATGTACCTCTCTTCGGGCGTTCGCTATGTTGTTAAGGAGCTCAAGGAGCACAAGCCCTACTTTATGGTCCTTGTTCCTCTGTATCTTGAGACTTTCTACCGCAAAATAAAGGCGGCGCTTGCCGACAGCGGCAAGGACAAGCTTATAAGCGGCATGATGAAGGTCACTACACCGCTCAGCAAAATAGGTATCGACCTTCGTGCAAAGCTTTACAAGACCGTGCTTGCAGCGTTTGGCGGCGAGCTCAAGATCGTAGTTTCAGGCGGCGCTCCGCTTGCAAGCGAAATTGCCGACACATTTGAGGCTTTCGGCCTTACCATTCTCAACGGTTACGGCATCACCGAGTGCGCACCCCTGCTTGCGGCTAACCGCACCTGCCAGCAGGTAAAGGGTAGCGTAGGCTTCCCCGTTCCCGGTACGCGCGTTATTATCAAAGACCCCGATGAAAATCTCGAGGGTGAGATCTGCGCAAAGGGTCCCAATGTAATGCTTGGCTATTACAAGGACGCAGAAGCGACCGCGGCGGCATTTGACGAAAACGGTTACTTCCGCACCGGCGACATCGGCAAATTTGATGAAAACGGTTGGCTTTACATCACCGGCCGCGCAAAGAACCTCATCATTCTTTCCAACGGTAAAAATGTTTACCCCGAGGAAATTGAGGTTGAACTCGCCGCAGTTCCCGGCGTTATCGACGTCGTTGTATACGAGGGTCAGTCCCGCCGCGGCACCGAGCACAATGCAATAGTTGCCGAGATTTTCCCCGATGCAGAGTATTTTGAAAAGAACAACATCGAGGATAAGCAGGAGTATTTCAAGAAGTATGTAAACGACTTCAACCGCAATGCCGTTGCATACAAGAAAATCAGCGTTCTCAAGGTAAGAGAGACCGAATTCCCCAAGAATACACTCAGAAAAATCATGCGTTTCCAGATTGATAAAACAATTGATTAAACTTTTTTCAAAAAGTTGTTGACAAATCTGAAAAATAGTGATAATATATATAGGTCAGCAAAACTGACTTATATATGCGCTTGTAGCTCAGTGGATAGAGTGCCCGGCTACGAACCGGTAGGTCGCAGGTTCGAATCCTGCCAGGCGCGCCAGAAAAGCAGTACCGCAACGCGGTACTGCTTTTTTGGTGCGTTTGGCGGCAGATTCGAGCCTGCCTAAAAGCCGCAGGCTTTTTTTGTAAGGCTTGCGAAGCAAGACTTTGCAGGTCTCGAATCCGGAATGATTTCACCTTGTCCCATGGCGCGGTAAATAAAAAGTGTTGTAAATTAATGTTTAGAGTTCAAGCAAACATCTCCCCGCGAGATCCTTCACTTCGCTGCGCTCCGTTCGAGGATGACAAGTGGGGGTTGTTGCAGTGCGATAAAATAAGCCTTTTTCAGCACTTTGCTCAAACCCGCCCTTGTCATCCTTGAGCGTCAGCGTTGCGATCTCGGGCGGAGATAATAGTAACATAAACATTAATTTACTTCCCCAAAAAAACAAAAACTTGCAAAATCCTATACGGATTTCGCAAGTTTTTTTCATATCAGTTTACGCCGTAGAGCAAATCTTTATATGTGGGGAAAGGCCAATATTCGTCGGCGGTGATCACTTCGAGGGCATCGGCGTATTCTCTTACCTCTGCCATCTTTGTGAGAACCTTGTCGCGGAAGTGGCACGCGGCTTTTTCTCTTGACTCTGCGGGTATGTTTTCCGTGAGGGAGTCGAGTTCGACCGTGGCTTTATAGAGCTTGTCGGTGTACTCGGAAAGTTCTTTGAGCGTTTCCGTTTCGTATGCCATTACATTGATACCGAGCGACTTTTTGCTGAGCGCGTTGTTTGAAAGTTCGCTCATATAACCCTGCACCGCGGGGAGAATCTGACGTTTTACCATGTCGCTCATAACGTGAGCCTCGCTTTTAACCGTTTTGCAGTAGGAGTCGAGCGTAATCTCGGTGCGGGAAATTACTTCTTCCTCGGTGTAAATCTTGTGGTCGGTGAAAAGTTTAATATTCTTTTCGTCCTTGAGGTGGGGGATAGCGTCGGGAACGGTTCTGTAATTGGGCAGACCGCGTCTCTCGGCTTCTTTGTGCCACTCCTCGGAGTAGCCGTCGCCGTTGAAAATTACTTTCTTATGGGTGCTGTAAACACGTTTAACGATGTTATGCACCTCGGTGTCGAAGTCATCGGCAGTTTCGAGGATGTCGGCAATCTGCTTCAGCGACTCGGCAACAGCGGTGTTGAGAACTACATTCGGCTCGGAAATATTGAGCGACGAGCCGAGCATGCGGAACTCGAATTTGTTACCCGTGAATGCAAACGGCGAAGTACGGTTGCGGTCGGTGTTATCCATCGGGAAGTCGGGCAGCACGCTTGCGCCTATCTTCATTACCTGCGCTTCTTTGCCTTCGTACGGCTTATCGGCTTCGATGCAATCGAGAATTTCGGTGAGTTCACTTCCGAGGAAGATTGAAACTATCGCAGGGGGAGCCTCAGCCGCGCCGAGACGGTGGTCGTTGCCCGCGGAGGCAACCGAGATACGGAGCAGGTCGCTGTACTCGTCAACCGCCTTGATAACGGCGGAGAGGAAAATAAGGAACTGCGCGTTGTCGGCGGGGGAGTCGCCGGGGGAAAGCAGATTTTTGCCCTTCTTTGTGGAAATGGAGAAGTTATTGTGCTTGCCGCTGCCGTTAACGCCCGCGAAAGGCTTTTCGTTAAGCAGGCAGACAAGACCGTGCTTTCTTGCAACCTTCTTCATAAGTTCCATTATAAGCTGATTGTGGTCGTTTGCAATGTTTGTGGTAGAGAAAATCGGCGCAAGTTCATGCTGCGCGGGCGCGGCTTCGTTGTGCTCGGTTTTGGATGTGATACCGAGTTTCCAAAGCTCGTCATTAAGCTCCTCCATAAATGCCTTTACGCGCGGCTTGATAGTGCCGAAATAGTGCACGTCAAGACTCTGACCGCGCGGCGGCTTGGCACCGAAAAGAGTGCGTCCGCAAAGGCGGAGGTCTTCACGAGCGTCAAACATTTCTTTATCTACGAGGAAATATTCCTGCTCTGCGCCGACCGTGGTGCGCACGCCTGCGACATTTGTGTGACCGAAGAGACGGAGCACGCGCATAGCCTGCGCGGACACTGCCTCCATAGAGCGGAGCAAGGGCGCTTTTTTGTCAAGCACCTGACCGCCGAAAGAGCAGAAAACGGTGGGAATGCAGAGAGTTTTATCCTTGATAAAAGCGTAAGATGTAGGGTCCCACGCGGTGTAGCCGCGCGCCTCAAACGTAGCGCGCAGACCGCCCGAGGGGAAAGATGAAGCATCGGTCTCGCCCTTTACAAGGCTTTTACCGCTCAGCTCCATTACAACGGAGTCGCCGACGGGCTCTATAAAGCTGTCGTGCTTTTCCGCGGTGATACCTGTCATCGGCTGGAACCAATGGGTGTAGTGTGTAGCGCCGTTTTCAAGTGCCCATTCTTTCATGGCGTTTGCAACAACATTTGCAACGTCAATTTCAAGCGGAGCGTCTTCTTCAATGGTCTTTTTCAGCGACTTGTAAACGTCCTTGGGAAGTTTCGCCTGCATAACACGGTCGTTGAAAACCAGCGAACCGAAGAGTTCCGGAATTCTGTTGGGATTTTCCATGTGTGTTCCTCCGAAAAATAACTTATATATCAGTATATCACAAGGATGTGAACAATGTCAATTGAAAAGGCGGAAAAGCCTGTACAAATCGTCATCGGGCAGCCTTCTCATTTTATTGTTATTCTTTCTAATCAATAATCTCTTAATCTCAAACACCGCCAAAAAAGGTCACACATGGGTGTGACCTTTTCGGTTTAATAGCAAACTTTTCCGGGGTTTAAGATATTCTTCGGGTCAAATGCGGCTTTGATGCCTTGCATGAGCATTATCTGCTCCTCGCCGTACTGCTTGCGCATGTACGACTTCTTTGCGTAGCCTATGCCGTGTTCGCCGGATACCAGACCGCCGAGTTCCTCGGCTTTCTTATACATGAGGTCGAAGCAGTGTGCGAGTACCTCTTCCCACTTTTTGTCGTCGAGCGCATCGCGACAGATGTAAACATGGAGATTGCCGTCGCCCGCGTGGCCGAAACTGGGGATACGCACACCCGTTTCCTCGGCGATTTGATGGGTATACTTGATAAACTCGTCAACATTACTGCGGGGAACAACAACGTCGCACTCGTCCATTTCGGTGGTGGACGCTTTTATTGCTTCGAGGAACGCACTTCTTGCCGACCATACCGACTTTTTGCGCTCGTCGGTGTCGACGATATACGCGTCAAGCGCGCCTATCTCAAGGCAGAGGTCTGCGACCGTCTGCATATCGGTCTGCACCTGATGGTCGGTGTTGCCGTCGAAAGTAAGCAGAATGTAGGCGTCATTCTTTGAATCGGGGAACTTCTTTCCGAGATAGCTCTCCGAGAAAAGAATAGTGTCGCGCGACATGTATTCGATAGCGGTGGGGATAACCTTTGAGCGGATGATTTTCGGCACCGATTCAATGGCGCTCTTCATGTCGGGGAAAGGAACGAGCAAGCTCACCGAGAACTTGGGCAGAGGCATGAGTTTAAGCACTGCCTCGGTGATTATGGCAAGCGTACCCTCGGAACCTATAACGAGGTCTTTGAGCGAATAACCCGAACTGTTTTTTACGACTTTTGAGCCGAGTTGCATAATATCGCCGTTGGGCATTACAACGGTCAGCGCGCGCACATAGTCGCGGGTAACGCCGTATTTGACAGCGCGCATGCCGCCCGCGTTCGTCGAAATGTTACCGCCTATTGTAGCAGACTTTTCACCGGGGTCGGGCGGATAGAGAAAGTCATGTTCTTCCGCAAAGGCGGAAAGTTCCATGAGCAGCACGCCCGGCTGAACCGTGACGGTGAGATTGTCCTCGTCAAGTTCCAATATCTTGTTCATCTGCGTGGTTTCAAGCATGATGCCGCCCTCGACCGCAACAGCGCTGCCTACAAGTCCTGTGCCGCTACCGCGGACGGTTACGGGAATGGTGCGCTCGTAAGCGTGCTTCATTATCGCCGAAATCTCCTCGGTGGAGTGAACGCGCACAAGCACGTCGGGCATACGGGAAATACCGCCGAGTTCGTCGTGGCTGTAGTCGGGCGAAATCTCTTCGCCGTAAAGCACGTTTACATCGCCGACAACAGAGCGGAGGACGGCAAGGTCGTTTTCATTTATTACATTATACATTTGCCGCATCCTCCTTTATTTTTTCTAAAAGCATAGGCACGATTTCATTGACATCGCCGACAATGCCGTAGTGTGCAACGTCAAAAATCGGTGCGTTTTTATCGGAATTTATCGCAATTATGCAGTCGGACGACTTCATACCCGCAGCAAACTGAACCGCGCCCGAAATGCCGAGGCAGATAATAAGTTTCGGTTTGACCGTTCTGCCGCTGAGGCCTATCTGGTGCTTTGCGTCCATGACGTTTTCTTCGACAAGCGGACGGGTGCAAGCCATAACGCCGCCGAGCACGTCGCAAAGTTCTTTTGCCATGGCGCGTGACTGCTCGCTCTTTGCACCTCTGCCTACCGCCACGATAATGTCGGCTTCGGAAATGTCGATATCACGCGGCTTTTCGGTCTTGGCAAGAATTTCGATGCCGCTTGCAAGCGCGTCTTTGGCAATGTTCATCAGTACAATTTCGCCGCTCTCGGTGTCGGACGGCTTCGGCTCGGCAAATACCTTGTAGCGCACCGTGCAGAACTGCGGACGGTTGGAGGGAGAAATTATCTGTGCCATGATGTTGCCGCCAAACGCGGGGCGAATCTGTACAAGGTCGGTGTTTTCCTTCATCTCCAGCACCGTGCAGTCGGCGGTGAGACCCGCGCGGCAACGTGCCGCAACGCGGGGCGCGAGCTGTCTGCCGAGGTTTGTGGCGCCGACCATAATGCTTGACGGCTTTACCTTGTCGATAAAGTCGCAGAATGCCGCGGTGTAAGGCTCGATGCGGAAATCGCAAAGTGCCTCATCCTCGTAAACGTAAACCTTGTCAACGCCGTAGCGGAGCAGTTTCTTTGCGCTCTTTGCAGCATCCTTGCCGATGATAAGCGCGTAAACTGGGTGCTTTATCACAGCGGCAAGTTCCTTTGCCTTGCCGATAAGTTCGTATGTAACGCGGTGGATGTTTTCGCCCTCGTGGTCAACGTAAACGCAGATGCCTTTCCAGAGAGACTTGTCAACAGTCTCCTTTGGTTCTTCTTCCTCCACGTATTCCATGACGCCCGCGGGGCCTTTCTTTACGCATATCTTGCACATCTTGCAAGCCGAGGAAACGTCAAGTTTTGCTCCGTCGTAACTTATTGCGCCGAACGGGCATATCTTTACAAGTTCTTTGGCATTATCAGCATTGACAAGGCCTTGATTTATCTTTAACTGTCCCATGTCAATACCTCCGTCAAATTAATTTGCGGCTCTTCAGCACGTCGAAAATGCCGCTTGCCTGCTCTTTTGCATCGCCCGTGATGCTGTGTTTTTCGGTGTTCTTCTCGGGCGGGAAAATGCGCTCGACCTGTGTTGCCGAGCCATTCAAGCCGTAGTGGTTTGCATCCTGGTCCTCAAAGTCGGCAAAGGAAATGAACTTTACCATGTCGTCGGTGAGCGTCTTCTTTACCTTGTATGAGGGGAGACGGGGCGAGTTGATATCGCTGTCCACCGAGATAAGGCAAGGGAGTTTCACGCTTTCCTTGACAACGATGTTGTCAAGCGAAACGGTAACATAAATTTTGCCGTCGGCTACGTCGTCGACCGACAAAACATTTGCAACGCAGGGGATGCCGAGGTACTCCGAGACCTCCGCGCCGACCTGCGCGGTGTCGCCGTCGGTGGTCTGTTTGCCGCAGATGATGAGGTCGTACTCGCCGCATTTGCGTATGCCCTGCGAAATCGTGTAAGCCGTTGCAAGCACGTCTGCACCTGCAAATTTGCGGTCAGAAAGCACAGTGCCGCACTTTGCGCCCATGCAGATGGATTCGTCGATTATCGCTTTCGCCTGCGGGGGACCCATGGTGATGGTCTCCACCGTGCCGCCGTATTTTTCTGTCAGTGACATCGCCACTTCAAGACCGTAAAGGTCATACGGATTCATCTTGCTGGCAACGCCGTCGCGCTTTAATACACCTGTTACGGGGTCGACTTCAACATTGCTCGAACCCGGTACCTGCTTGATACATACAAGGATGTTCAAAAAACGCACCTCCTTTAGTGATATTAATTTACTTTTTGAGTATAACAGAAAATAAAGCTCATTTCAAGGATTTTGCGCATATTTTTTGTGGAAGTTTCACAGATTGTTATAAAAATAACGTTATTTTTTTAGCAATCTGCCAAAATTGACATTTTTGATGCGTTGGGCAACCAAAAAATGAAGCAATGTGCTATAATCGTGGTGGTATATTATAAATATAGAAAGGCAAAAACAATGAAAAAAATTTTTTCTGTTCTTCTTGCCGCGGCAATGCTTTTTGCATTTGCTTCATGCGGCGAAACCGCTGTCGTCACGGGTGACGATATCGTAACGGGCGAACCCGAAAACATCGAAACCTCTGTGACCGCCGAGGAGAGCGTCACCACCGAGGCTGAGTACGTTCCCGCCGAAATCAGTGTTATGGCGCTCAAAGGACCCACAGGCATGGGACTTGCCGCGCTCATGGACGCTGACGCAAACGGCACCGCGAAAAATGACTACACCTTTACCCTCGTCGGCGACCCCACCCAGGTGAGCGCGTCGGTAATCAAGGGCGAGGTCGATGTTGCGTGCGTTCCCGTTAACCTTGCAAGCACTCTCTACAACAAGACCGAGGGAGAGTACATCTGCCTTGCGATAAACACTCTCGGCGTGCTTCACATTCTCGAAGTCGGCGACAGCGTGCAAAGCATAGCAGACCTTGAGGGCAAGACTCTCTACGCAACAGGTCAGGGCTCAACTCCCGAGTATATTCTCAACTATATTCTCGAAAAGAACGGTCTTACAGGCAAAGTGACCGTTGAGTACGAGGCTGAACACACCGCTCTCGTTTCCCTCTTTACCGCAGGCGAGGTTACTCTCGGCATGCTCCCCGAGCCTAATGTAAGTTCCGCAATGATGCAGACCGAGGGGCTGCGTCAGGCGCTTGACCTCACCGCAGAGTGGGACAAGGTCTCCGACACAAGCGCAGTTCAGGGTTGCGTAATCGTAAACCGCGCATTTGCAGAGGAAAATCCCGATGCGCTCGCCGCATTTATGGCAGAGTATGCCGCAAGCGTTGAGTTTGTAAATGCAAATGTCGAAACAGCGGCGGCAATGTGCGAGACCTACGGCATCGTGCCTAAGGCAGCCATAGCACAGCGCGCATACCCCAACTGCAACATCGTATTTGTAACGGGCGATGATATGAAGGCTGACCTTGGCGCGTTCCTCTCCGTGCTCTACGACGCAAATCCCGCATCCGTCGGCGGCGCACTTCCCGCTGACGACTTCTACTACGGTGCAAACTAAAATAAAAAAACTGCTCACGGGTGCCGCGGTACTTGTTCTGTGGCTCGCCGTGTGGCAGGTATGTGCAATGTGCGTCGGGCGCGAGATAATTTTGCCGACACCGCTTTCGGTGTTCGGGCGCTTTTTCGCGCTCGCCAAAACGGCTCCGTTTTGGAAAGCCACCGCGCTTTCGCTTTGCCGCATAATGAGCGGTTACGCGGCAGGTGTAGTCATAGGCGCGCTTCTCGGCGCGGCAATGTACTTTGTACCGCCCGTGCGCGCGATGTTTTCGCCGTTTTTGACCGTAGTTAAAAGCACGCCCGTCGCGTCGTTTATCCTTATTGCGTATTTTATCATCACCGACACCGCTATCCCCGTATTTATCACGTTTTTGATGGTACTCCCCATGATGGCGTCAAGCGTGTTCACCTCGCTCGGCTCGACCGACAAGGCGCTGCTTGAAATGACAAAGGTGTATAAAATTTCGTTTGGCAAAAAACTGAAAACGCTGTACATTCCGACCGTTTTGCCGCATTTCCTCGGTCAGGCGCTGACCGCGCTCGGTTTCGGCTGGAAAGCGGGTATCGCCGCCGAGGTGCTTTGCACTCCGCGCAACTCGATAGGCAAGTATCTCTACGATTCAAAGACCTATCTTGAAACGGTGGATACCTTTGCATACACCCTGCTTGTTATTATCATCAGTCTGGCACTGGAAAAATGTTTGAAAAAACTGCTCGGCAGAGTAAAAGGAGTTGCCGCATGATAGTATTTGAAAATGTTACAAAGGCATATGACGGCACTGTGCTTGACAATGTCACTCTGAACTTTGAGGACGGCAAAATAACCGCTCTGCTCGGCGTATCGGGGCGCGGCAAGACCACCGTTTTGCGCCTGCTTTCTGGGCTTGAAAAAGCCGACGGCGGCAAAGTTAAGGCAAGCGGCAAGGTGGGATATCTCTTTCAGGAGCATCGCCTTTTGCCCTCGCTCACAGCGTTTGAAAACGTGCGTCTTGTCACGGACAGCGACGAGGATGCAAAGCGCGCGCTTGACCTTTGCGCGGCGGCATCTCTTTCCGATAAAAAACCCGATGAAATGTCGGGCGGCGAGCGTCAGCGTGTTGCACTTGCAAGGCTTGCCGCCTTCGGCGGCGACATCTGGCTCATGGACGAGCCGTTTTCCGCGCTCGATAAGGACACAAAGGAAACTGTGGTAAAGAATCTCATGCCGCTTATGCGAGCGAAAACCGTGGTGCTTGTTACCCATTCCGACGAAGAAGCAGCATTCGCGGACAATATAATAAGGTTGTAAAGTAAAAAGGAACTGTCGACGGCAGTTCCTTTTTAAATTATTGTTTATTGAACTGACATCTCCGCCCGAGATCGCAACGCTGACGCTCAAGGATGACAAGGGCGGGTTTAAGCAAAGTGCTAAAAAAGGCTTATTTTATCGCACTGTAACAACCCCCGCTTGTCATCCTCGAACGGAGCACAAGGAACCGAAGGTTCCTGCCATACTCGCAAAGCGAGTATGGGCGGAGTGAAGGATCTCGCGGGGAGATGTTTGCCCCGCCTCTAACCATCAATTTACCTTTTCTCCTCTTCGCGCATATCCTGCTCTTAGGAGGTGCTTTTATGCTTGTTCAGAGAAGATACAACCGCGAAAACGCAGTTAAGTACGCCGAGACTTGGGCGTTTGCGCGCAATCCGCTTTTTTATAATTACACGGGGCAGGGCGGCGACTGCACAAACTTCGTTTCGCAAGCCGTGCTTGCGGGAAGCTGTCAGATGAACTTCACTCCGACATTCGGATGGTATTACATAGACAGCGAGACCCGCACCGCATCATGGACGGGAGTGGAGTATTTTTACAACTTTATTACGGGTAACCGCGGCGTAGGTCCATTTGGCGAAGAGGTCAGCGAAAGCGAGGTGGAAGTCGGCGACGTGGTTCAACTTGAGCGTGACGGCGACTTTTATCATACTCTCTTTGTCAGCGGGTTCGGAGACGACGGCGGCATCCTTGTCGCCGCGCACTCGGACGATGCCTTTGACCGCCCGCTGTCAAGTTACAACTACGGCTCGGCAAGGTTTATACATATCCTAGGCGTGAGGTTTGAAATAGAGTTCAATTCGAGTTTCTGCTTTGAACGCCTGCTCAGCGGGGAGAGTCTGCCGCTGTAAATAAAGCCCGCCTAAAGCGGGCTTTATTCTTTTTTTCGCCTATTGCGCATACATTTATCTAAAAGGGGCGATGAAATGAACAGAGCAAAAAAATACTTCATCAACGCGCTGATTCTGAGCGCGTGCACACTGCTGATGCGCACGGTTTCGGTGGCGTTCAACGCTTTCTGCGTCAACAAGGTCGGCAGTGAGGGCATGGGCCTTTTTTCGCTTGTAATGAGCGTTTATACCTTTGCAGTCACACTTGCCACGTCGGGCGTAAACCTCGCCGCAACGCGGCTTGTAGCGCTTTACTTCGGCAAAAACGAGGGCGCAAGCGTCAAAAGCGCGATGAAAAAATGCCTGCTCTACAGCGCGTGTTTCGGCGCGGCGGCAAGCATTTTGCTGTTTATATTCTCCTCGTTTGCGGCGGAACACTTTTTAAACGAGCCGCGCGCCGCGATGTCGATCCGCGCCCTGTCGCTGTCGTTGCTCCCGCTGTCACTCTGCTCAGCTTTCTCAGGGTACTACGCCGCAGTGCGCCGCGTTTATAAAAACGCAATTTCGCAAGTCCTTGAGCAAACCGTCAAAATTTCGAGTTGCACATTTCTGCTCTCGCTGTTCGTGCCGCGCGGCGTTGAATACGCCTGCCTTGCACTCGTCCTCGGCGGCACGATAAGCGAAATTTTTTCATTTTTTGTACAGATACTCTCATACATTGCCGACATCCGCACATTAAAAGGCGGCGGAAAAAAGGTGAAAATGCGCGAGGTCACAAGCATTTCCCTGCCCGTCGCCTTTTCCGCGTATGTCCGCTCGGGACTTGTCACCGTCGAGCATATTCTGATTCCGATAGGCCTCACCGCCTACGGCGACCCAAACGCCCTCGCCACATACGGCATTGTCAGCGCCGTTGCACTACCCATAGTGCTCTATCCGTCGTCCTTCGTCGGCGCGTTTTCGGGGCAGGTCATACCCGAGATAACCGAATTTCACGCCGCAGGCAACAAAAAAGAAGTCGCCTACATAACCTCGCGCGCCTTCTTTGTAACGCTGTTTTTCTCAATGCTCTGCGCCGGTATGCTCAGCACCTTTGCAAGCGACTTTTGCAATGTCATCTACTCGTCCGAAGAGGGCGCCAAGTATCTCCGCGCGCTCGCGCCGCTCATGCCCGTGATGTTCCTTGACACCGTCACCGACTCGGTCTTAAAAGGCCTCGGCAAGCAGTTTTACACCATGTGCGTCAATATCGCCGATGCCGCGATAAGCGTACTGCTTGTGTGGCTTCTCGTGCCACAGATGGGCGTTTACGGTTACATCGTCGTCATCTACGTCTCCGAGTGCGTCAACACCGTGTTCAGCATCTGGAAATTGCTGAGCCTCGTCGATATGAAGATAAACCTCGCAAAAATCCTGCTCTCTCCCCTCGCCGCCGCCATCGGCGCGGCGAATATCTGTAACATCCTGCTCTCGCTCGCCCCGCATAAGGCTTCCGCCGCAACGCTGATTTTTGAATGCGTCGTCTATATCCTCTGCTACTTCGCCCTCGCCGCCTGCCTCGGTGCCATAGGCAAAGAAGAACGCACGTGGCTAGGCGGCGTGGTGAAAGAAAAAGCCGTTAGGTAAATAAATGTTTATGTTACTGCCATCTCCGCCCGAGATCGCAACGCTGACGCTCAAGGATGACAAGGGCGGGATTTAGCAAAGTGCTAAAAAAGCCTTTGTTTACGCACTGTAACAACCCCCGCTTGTCATCCTCGAACGGAGCACAAGGAACCGAAGGTTCCTGCCATACTCGCAAAGCGAGTATGGCAGGAGTGAAGGATCTCGCGGGGAGATGTTTGCTTGAACACATAAACATTTATTTACCTTTTTACTACCCTATGAGGGTATATTCAAACATCTCGCAGTGCAAGCGCGAACCGACGGTTGCGCCCGCAGGGAGCAGCGCAAGCGCAATAAACACCTCACCGCCGTCTTCGTCGGCAAGATATGCGTATTCGCCCTCAATGCGTGTAAGTGTGTAGTCCCGCGGTTCCATATAAATACCTCACAAAATAAAATACATATTATACTCTGCCTAAAAATGAAATCGTGCGCAAGCGCACGATGAAATCCAACTGCGTTGGATGAAATCAAAGCCTGCGGCTTTGATGAAATTAAATCCGTCATTAACCGCCGAAGGCGATTTCATCTGCGTCAGCAGATTTCATCACGCAGTGATTTATCCCGTCCGCAAGGACGGATTTAGCTGAAAAACAAAAAGCACCCGTCTCGGGTGCTTTTTGTTTTTCTGGAGGCGCCACCCAGAATCGAACTGGGGAATAAAGGTTTTGCAGACCTCTGCCTTACCGCTTGGCTATGGCGCCGAGAATAGAAATCGGACACGAATTTTCGTGTCCGATTTTGGAGCGGATTACGGGGCTCGAACCCGCCACCTCCACCTTGGCAAGGTGGCGCTCTACCAAATGAGCTAAATCCGCATAGCGGTCAATGCCGCTGGTGCCTCCGGTCGGAATCGAACCAACGACACGAGGATTTTCAGTCCTCTGCTCTACCAACTGAGCTACAGAGGCAAGTGAATTACCATTAAATTGGCGACCCGGATGGGACTCGAACCCACGACCTCTAGCGTGACAGGCTAGCGTTCTAACCAACTGAACTACCGGGCCATATGGTGGAAGTTAGAGGGCTCGAACCTCTGACCCTCTGCTTGTAAGGCAGATGCTCTCCCAGCTGAGCTAAACTTCCATCTTATGCTTTAATCTTAAGGCCCAGAGTTTTTTGTTCACCAGCCTTGCGACTTCATTAGTATAGCATAACCACTACCTTTTGTCAACACTTTTTTAAAAAAAAATTAAAAAATTTTTTCAACCACAATATATGAGTTTTTATTGACGAAAACCACTCCATATTGTATACTAGATATAACAAAGAAATGAGGTGTTTAGCGTGAAAATTTAATTAGCAATTTGTTTTACACGAATTGTTTCACGCCCGAACTCCTCGCAAAATGGGACCCACCCCCATTTTGCCGCACTAAGTGCGGTACCGAGGATTTCATTTTACTTTTTGTGCCGCCGCTTGGCGGCGGAATGGAGATTAGTATGCTTAAAGTTGAACACGGCTGTGTAATGAATCTTGAAAACGCCATCCGCGGTGCGCGCAATCCGCTTAATTCGTGGGCGCGCTCGGACAGCGCGTATGACGAAAACGGGAACTACATTCTCGGCGAAAACGACCTTGACCTTGCAAAGCGACTTTGCAAAGCGGGCAGCGACCACCGCAAATTTATGCGTCAGATTTTAGTCTCTGTGGACATAACCGCACCGATGTACTGGTGGAAGGAATTTGACACCTACAAAGTGGCTACCGTCGCAAACTCCACAAGTACAATGCACAAGATACACGCGAAGCCCTTTGAACTCTCGGACTTCAGTACCGACCATATGACGGACGGCGCGCTCGAAGCGTTCACTGCCTATATTAAGTATATGGAAGAAACGCGTCTGCGTTACATGGAAAACAAGGACAAGACCTACTGGTATGACCTTATCCAGCTTCTTCCCTCGTCATACAACCAACTTCGCACAATAACGATGAACTACGAAACGCTCGTAAACATCTACTATGCCCGCCGCTCCCACAAACTCGACGAGTGGCATACGCTGTGCGACTGGATATTGTCGCTGCCGTATGCAAAAGATTTGATTTGTTGCAAAGATGAATAAAAAGAGGAACTCGAAAGAGTTCCTCTTTTTAGTGATATGTTTGCTGCCGCAAACGTGATAAACTGCCCGAAGGGCAATATCACTCGGCGAAGCCGAATATCACTGCGAAGCAATATAACTCGCCGATAGGCGAATATAACTGCTACTTCGTCAGCGTAGCTGTCGAGGTAGCACCGTCCCACGCGACGGTTGCGCCGAGGTTTTCGGCAACGAAACGTACGGGGAGGTAGGTGCGGCTGTTTTCAATAAACGCGGGTGCGTCGAGTGTAACAGTCTGACCGTTTACTTTCGCGGTGGTGGCACCGATGGTGATTTCAATGGTGGTGTCAGCGGTGGTGAGAGTTGCGGTGGAAGTTGCGCCATCCCAGCCAACAGTTGCGCCGAATGCTTCTGCTACAAAGCGTACGGGGAGCATTGTGCGGCTCTCGCGGATAATGGGCGCTGCGTCGAGAGTGTTTGCAACACCGTTGATGTAGCCTACAGTCTCACCGATGGTGAGTTTAACAACGGTGGGTTCGGTCTCTTCGCCGAAAGTAGAAATTACGAGGTTGTCAAATGCGGTGGTGTTGAGATTGTCAAGGCCTGCATTTGTAGCCTTGCCGCGGAGACGGAAGCCGAAAGTACCGCTTGACCAAAAGTCGTTTGCTTCATAGTGAGTCCAGAGAACCTTGCCGGTTGCGAGCTCGGTAATGGTGATCTGAACTACGCCGTCCTTAACTGCCGCCTGAATGTGGATATCCATACCGGGAGAAAGCACAGCCTTAGAAACTTCAATGTTGCCCTGGTACCACTTGCCGTCGGAAAGGCCTGCGCCGATAGCGCCGAGAGTACCGTCGTTGGAAATGAACATCATGTAGCCCATGAAGCCGTCATCGGTGTCACCGGTAACGTTTGCATAGTCCGAACACATGATAATACCGCCCTGAGTCTGGGTGTTGTACATATCAACGTCTACAACATAATCCTCAAGAGTTACAAGATCCATGTCGCCGCCGTAGAGAATGTAGGACTGTGTGCCTGCCGCAAGAGCGGAGAGGAAGAGCTTACCCTGGTAAACCGCCCAAGTGCCGCGATACTGAGTAAAATCAGCAATAGCTGCCGCATTGTCAAAGGTATTTGTGTAAACGGGAACGAGGTTGGATGTGTCGATAGCCTTTGCTACAACGGGAGTGGAAGGAGTTGTAGGTGTTGTAGGAGTGGTGGGTGTGGTGGGAGTAGTAGGAGTTGTGGGAACATACTCCGAAGCGGAATCCGCGGTAAGGATTCTGAAGTTGTCAAAGTAAGCGTTGTTTGCAGACTTTGCGCTGGTGGAAGCAAAATCCGAGCGAATGCGGAGACCCGCGGTGCCGCTTGCCCAATTAGCGGTGTCGTGCTCGGAAGAGCCGATGGTGTAAGAATAAGAATAAACGGTCTTTCCGTTGTCAATGTTGGTCATTTCAACCTTGATGTCATTGCCCTTAACGGTAACCTTGATGTGAACGTTGGAGCCGAGATTGCAGTTGCCGCTCTTACCGACATTGATGTTGTTTTTCCATACGCCGTCTGTGTTGGGACAGCCGAACGCGCCCTTTGCAGCGTCGTTTGCAATAAATGCAAGATAGCCGTAATAGCCGTTGGAAGTTTCGTCAGCCTTGGAAAGGTCGCAGCGGAAAACAATGCCGCCTGCGGTCTGAACGTTCATATAGTCAACCTCAACGATGTAGTCGGTGAGGCCGCTGCCGCCGTTCCAGAGAATATGACCGAAGTCAGCAGAGCCGTTGGTCTTTGTACCGGTGTAATAAAGGCCGCCGTCTTTGATTGCCCACTCAAAACTGTACTGAGTGAAGTCGGAAATGGTGCTTGCGTCAGAGAAATCGTTCTCATAAATTACGGTCTCAGCCGCAAATGCGCCTACTGCAAGCATGGCCGTAGCGAGTATTACTGTGCAAAGGCAGAGTAAAAACCTTTTCATAATTGTCCTCCTTGAAATTACGGAATTATTTTGAATTTACACATATATTTTCTCATATTTCAAGGGCAAAGTCAACAGAATAAATGTACAAGTTCTTTTATAATGTGTACAAAAATTACAAAAAAGAGTGATGCAGATGTAAAAATTCCGACTGAGCAGCAAGGAAAGCATCTCCCTCATGCCGCTCTGCAAAAAAACGCCGAGCCTGCGGCTCGGCGTTTTTATTTTACTTTGCTCTGTATTCGGTTGCGGCGATGCGGGTGAAGATTACGCATGCTTCGCTTCTGACTATCTCGTCATTCGGACGGTAGTTACCTGTCTTGGCGTCGCCGCCGACAATACCTGCGTTATACAGTTTTGTAACCGCCGCATAGCAAGCCATACTGCTTGTTACGTCGGGGCAGGTGCCGTTGCGGGTCGCTTCATATTCGTCTGCGGGAAGAATGTTTGCAAAAACTGTCGCCATTTCGCCGCGGGTGATGTTCTTATTGTAATCTGCAAACTGACCTACAACGATAATGCCGTTGTCGAGGCAGTAATTTACATAAGGTGTATACCAGCTTTCGCCTGCCTTTGCCGCGGGAACGCTCTTGCCGTAGTATGCGGTGTGAATATTAGCCGCCGCGGTGAGTGCCTGCGCTACGGTGAACTTGTTGTCAGGAGAGAACTTGGTAGCGGAAGTACCGTTTGCGAGCTCGTATTCGTATGCGGTCTTTACGTAATCGTAGAACCACTTTTCGGTGGTTACATCGGTAAAGCGTCCGTCATATGCGCGGGTCTTGGTAAAGCCGCCTTTTTCGGTCTCGGGCATAATTACAATGCCATCGCCGGTGATAGCGTCAAAGCCGTGCTCGGCTGTCTCAAAGATAACCGTACCGCCCTGCTCGACTTCAATCTTCATCGTGTAGAGCTGCTTTGTCATAAATATAACGTTTTCGCCGATGGTGAGCGTACCGCCGTTTACAACCTTGATGGTATTCTGGCTGTTTTCCTGGAAGAGGATGATGTTTTCAAAGCGAACATCGCCCTGAATGGTGAGGGTCTTGCCCGAGAGCATCTTGAGCATGCCGCTTTCGGGGTTGGACTCGTTTTCTGCGTTGACATAGTTAACTCCGTCGTACACACCTGTGATGGTAAGCTGACTGCCGAGTTTCGGAATGGTATAGTCACTGCCGATGTACAGTCTGCCTGTAGCAACAAGCGTGCCGCCGCCGGCAACTACCGAAAGCGCACCGTTTGAAGTGAGCTCAAGCATCTGCTTTTTAGCGGTGGCGGGAGTGAGACCGTCGTTTGCGTTTTTGCCGCCGTTATAAGAAATGTACGCAACCGCGGGGGGAACGTTGATAAGCTCGGAGTTGTCCTCCTCAGGAGCTGCGGTCTGCGAAACCTTGAGATATTCGTAGGTGTAATCCTCAACTACCTCGCCGCCGTTGTTTATAACGTCGAAATCGCCGCCTGCGATAATAGCGCGCGAGCCGGACTCAACGATAATCTGCATCTTGGTGCCGGACTTTGACATACTTACAACGCCGTCGCCGATAACCAAAGTTGCGCCGTTTGTAACTACGAAAGCATTAGCATCCGCATGTTCCTGGAAAAGAACAATGTCATCAATGATAACGTCACTCTGCACGGTGAACTGTGCGCCAGATGCCATCTTGAATGCACAAGCGGGGTTGGACGCGGGTTCGGCATTCATATAGTTTACATCCGCATACTTAGAAGTGATGAGGAGAGGAGATTTAAGTTTAGGAAGAGAATAGGACTTGGAAAGATACGCCTTGCCCGACACTACCATGGTACCGCCGTTTGCAAGAAGACCTACAACGCCCGAAGCACGAGCGGTGCCGAAAGTTTTCTTTGCACTGGACGCGGACGCACCCGACGCATCATCCGAGCCGGTGTAGTCGATATAGCCTACATCCTCACAAGTGATATAAGGAAGATCACCAAGAGTGAGGTCAGCCGCTGATACGGGCATAGCCAAAACAAGCATAAATGCCGCGAGCAAAACGGAAAGCAATTTTTTCATATATACCTCCAAAATGGGATAATTTAACGAGTATATTATAGCATTACCACGTTTGTATTGTCAACCGTGCATAAAAACAGTTACATTTTACGGAAATGCGAGGTTGAAATTGAAATGGGTGGTAGCGGCAAACTTGGCAATCTCCCTCATCCGTCGGCTACGCCGCCACCTTCCCCCAATGACAAATATTATAGCCATGTCCTGCATGGTTGGGGAAGGTGGCGCGTAGCGACGGATGAGGGACTTACGTGGTCAAACTAACTATTCCCATACCCATTCACTCTCCACAGCAAAAAAAGGAGCGCGGGGCGCTCCTTTTTCTACATTATTATATATTACTCCGCTACGGGTTCTGCTGCTTCGAGGGTTGCAATTGCCGCGTCTACGAGTTTTTCGTAGAGAACTTCGCTTTCAACGCTCTCGGTGGAGAACATCGAATTTGCCTCTTCCTCGGTGTAGCCGTAGCCTACATAGGTTGCTACGTACTCTGCAACCTTAGCCGCGAGTTCTTCCTCGGTTGCGGTGATACCCTGAGCGTTTGCAAGTGCGTAAACCGCGAACTCATAGTCGATCTGGCTCTTTGCGTATTCCTCGCAGCTTTCCATGGTAACGCCGAGGTCTTCCATGTCGTCCATCATGCCCCAGCTTCTGTACATGTACTCATAATACTTGTACTGAGCATCTGCAAGTTCCTTGACATAGTTTGCGGGATAGTTTACAACTGTAACGCTCTCTTCAAGTGCCGCCCAAACGTCGGTCTTGAGGGTTTCCTCGTCATACTCTGTGGTGAGCTCTGCTCTTACATCATCGAGAACTGCGGGGTCATAAACGGTGTTGAGGGTGATTGCAAATACTGCCTCTTTGCCGTTAAGCTCTTCCTTGCCGTAATCTTCGGGGAAAGTTGCGGTAACATCCTTGGTCTCGCCGATGTTCATGCCGATAATACCGTCTTCAAAACCGTCGATGAAATTGCCCGCACCGATAACGAGGTCGGTGGAGTCGGACGTGCCGCCCTCAAACTCTACGCCGTCGATAGAGCCGACAAACGCAATGTTTACAAGGTCAAATTCCTCAGCGGCGCGGTCAACGGTTGCGACATCTTCGGAATGACCGAGGTGTTCTACAGCGTGAGCATAAACGTCAGCGTCGGTGGGGTCTTCGGCTTCGTAATCCGCAAGGTTCAGGTCGAGATTTTCGTAATCGCCTACGGTTACATAGCCGTCGGCAACGAGGTCTACCTTGGTTACGTCGAAACTGCCGCAGGAAACGAGCGACAGGGCGAGCATAGCCGCCGTAAGTACAAGTGCAAGTGTCTTTTTCATTTTTAATCTCCATTCTGCCGCGCGCAGCGGCACAAAATTTTTTAATGAAATCCTCGGTACCGCACTTCGTGCGGCAAAATGAGTTAGAGGCTCATTTTGCGAGGAGTTCGGGCGCGAAATAATCTATGCGAAAAATATTGCTGATTAAACTTTCGCGCTAATCTCCTTTATTGTACAACTGTAAAAGTTGTATTTTCAATCATAAATTCCATTACCTTGCTGTAAATAAGCGAGAAATGGAGCGAATTCTGAAGAAGTTCTTCGCTTGCACCCATCTCGGCGCAAAGAGTTGCAACGTCCTCATAGCCGTAGTAAGCAAGATATTCCGCCGTTGCGGTCGCCATTTCCTCGTCGGTGACTGTCAAGCCTTCAGCCTTGGCAACAGCGTAGAGCGCGAACTCCTGATTTATCATGTTTTCAGCCCTAGTCTCAAGCTGAGCCTCATACGCGTCAAGAGAGATACCGTAGTAAGCGGAAATAAAGCTTCCGATATCCATGCCGTAGTAGGAAGCATAGTAATTATCATAGGAAACCTGCTGATAAATGTAGTCCTCAATAGCGCCGTCGGGGTACTTTATCATCTCGGAAGTGCTGGTGAGAAGCTGCATAATCACTTCATATTTCTCGGAAAGCGCGTCTTCTTTTCTTGCGTCGCGCATGCTCTGCTCAAACTCCGCGACGTCCGCAAACTCAAAGTTTGTCGAAACAAACTCGTCGTTGTACTCAGGGAGAATGTTTTCGGTAATCGAGCGGAGAGTAATCTTAAACACGGCATCCTTGCCGTTGAGAGACTCAACGCCGTAGTTTTCGGGGAAGGTAACGTGAACATCGCGTGTTTCGCCGATGCTCATGCCGATAATACCCTCTTCAAAGCCTGTGATGTACTGACCGAGACCAATGGTTGCGGTCTGCTCTGTGGCGGTGCCGCCTTCAAACGCAACGCCGTCAACAGTGCCTGCGTAGTCAATGACTACGGTATCGTTCATCTCGGCGGGGCGGTCGGTAACAGCGTCGCCGAGTTCGGCGTACTGAAGCAGGAAGTAGTTGACCATGTCCGCAAATTCTTCATCGGTGAAATCCTCGGTCACGGTGACCTCCGCGGTCAGACCCTTGTAGTTACCGAGGGTTATGTACTCGGAAAGGCTTACATTTCTGTAGTCGAAGCCGTTTGCGTAAACGGTGGTATAGTTATCGTAAGCGCCGTCAAAAGGAACTGCGCCGGTGTCGGTTACATCGGTAACATAGGAAGTGTCAGCCGTGATGTCGGTAACAGCGTCCGAAGTTGCGTCGGTCGTCTGTGCGGTATCGCCGACGGTGCCAAGCAGTTTGCCGCCGAGCAAAAACGCGATAACGGCAATTGCAACAACGATAAGCGCCGCCAAAATATTAACAGCGGTCTTTGCCTTCTTCTCCGAAACCTCAGCTTCGCTGACGATAGCTTTTGCTTCCTCTGCCATTTCCTCGGTTACTTCCTCGGTTACTTCCTCGGTTGTTTCCTCGGCAGTGTTTTCCGCGGTTTCCTCGACAGTTTCAGCCGTGGCGGCCTCTTCGGCGCTCATTTTTTCACCGCAATAGGGACAAAATTCATCAGGGGATAAAACTTCTTTTTGGCATTTAGGGCAAATCATATGTTTTCTCCTTAAATTTAACTTGATATTTAATTTGAAGCTGTTTCGACAAAGTTTGCATATTTTACTATTTTTTCGAGAACGTCATCATAAATGAGAAGTTCTTTGAAATACGTCTTTGTCTGACCCGTAGCGGCAACAAGCACCTCTATACTTGACATGCCGTACTCCGCGGCAATGTCCGAAATGCGTTCATCATACGCCGCGTCGCTTATATCCATACCCATGTCGCGTGCTATCGCATAAAGCAAAAGCTGCTGAGCAACAGCGTTTTTGGCATACTCCGTGAAAATGCTCTCCGCTTCGGCGGTTGTGATGCCGTAAGTGCTTTCGATAAGCTCCTCGTAGGTAATGCCGCATTGCTCGGCGTAGGTTTTGTAGCCTTCGAGTTCCTTTTCAAGCGCCGCGTTTACCGCAGACGTCGGGTACGCAATTATACGCGAGTTTGCCGCCACCTTTGTCCATGCCGCCTCGGTGCGGACGCTCTCAGCATCTTCTGCGGCGGCGTTTACAAGACCGTCCCGCAGGTCGGCGCGGAGCTCCGAAAGTGAATTGTATCCGAAATATTCAAGCACTATGGCGTCATTAAGTGTGGGGTATATATAATTGAGAGTTACGGTATAAGTCACCGTTTGACCGGCAAGCGAGCCGTAATAATCCGGATAAGTCAAGGCAAGCTGACGGGTCTCGCCGACATTCATGCCGACAATTCCCTCTTCAAAGCCCTCGATGTACTCACCTGCGCCTACCGTAACAACGGCGTTTGTCTCGCCGTCGCCCAAAGAAGATGTGTAGTCAACGCTTACCTTATCGCCGCTCTTGCACACTCCGTCAAAAATCATTGCCTCTTTGGGGAGCAGAAAAACAAACTCAGCAAGCTCAGCGTCAACCTGTTCTTCACTGACGGTTACCGCAGGCGCAACACGCACCTCTATGCCGAGATATTTGCCGAGCGCGATATACTTTGTAAGGTCTGCCGTCGCAAAGTCAAATTCCTCGGGCTCTGCCGTTTCATCTGGTAAAGTTTCCGTCGAGGTCACAGTGACATCGGGCGGTGTCACCGGCTCATCGGCGGATGTGATTTCGGCGGAAACCGTCGTGTCTTCGGTGACGGCGACAGTCTCTGTAACGGTTTCTTTTGTAACATCAGTCACACACATCTCCGATGTTGTATCAACCGATACAGCGGAAGTTTCCGCTGTGACGGTCTCCTCGGGAGATGTGACGCACTCCGACGTTTCAACAAAAACCGTTGTTTCCGTGAAATCGGTTGCTGTATGGATAGCGGTCACCGTGCCTGTGTTCTCGGTCTTGTCCTTGTCAGTCAAATCACAGGAAGCAAAACAGAAAACCGCGGCAAGCGTAAGCGTGACCGCAAAAATTCTTCTCATTTTTTCCTCCGAAAAATAAATATCTTGTATATTATACTATATACAAATGAAAATGTAAATGAAATTTGCGTGAATTTTATTATGCAAGTCCCAAATCTTTTTTGCCGAACTTGAACGCCTTATTGCAGAAACGGCAGGAAATTTCAATCTCTTCGGGCTTGCCCTCGGCAACCTGCTCTGCGAACATTTCTTCGAGGTCCTTTTTGCCGACCGAAATGAGCGCGCGCTTCATGCGGTCGCGGGAGCAATCACATTTGTATTCAACGTCGAGCACGTCAAAGGGGTCGTATTCGATGCCTTCAAGCGCAATTGCGGCAATTTCTTCGAGAGTTTTGCCCTCGTCGAAAAGGCGCGAAACGTTTGAAAGCTTTGCGGAATTTTCTTCAAGCTTTGAAATCACAGCCTCATCGGCAAACGGCAAAAGCTGAATGAGTACGCCGCCCGCGGCGCGAACGGTTGCGTCCTTGTCAACAAGCACTCCGAGCGCAAGAAGGGTCGGAACCTGCTCGCTTTCAGCGTAGTAGCCCGCGATGTCCTCGGCAATCTCTCCGCTTCGCAGTTCAACCATGCCGATATGTGGCTCTGCCTGTCCGCACTCTCTTACAACGGTCATGCGTCCATAGCCTACAGCGCCGCCAACATCGAGGTGGCCGTTTGCTTTGATTGGCAGATGCGTCTCGGGGTTTTCGACGTACGCTTTTACGTTGCCGTAGTAGTCACCGACGGCAATGAGCTTACCTATGGGACCGTCTCCGCTTATCTGCACGGTGGTGGTGTCCTGCACCTCGCCGTTCATCGAGCCCATCATCGAAACCGCGGTGAGCAGTCTGCCCCCCGCCGCCGTTGCAGTCGGCGCGGTGTTATGAAGTCGGCGAAATTCTTCAACCATGGCGGTTGAGTTAATAACATGTATTCTCGCACTTCCGTCGCGCGTCATCGCGCGAAGTATCTGTGAATTAGTCGTAGTTTTCATTATTTCTCCTTACACGCTTGTGCATAAACCGCACAAATCTGTAGGGGCGATTGGTAATCGCCCGCTTGTACAACATCTCATCCCTGCTTTTCGGGCGATTAATAATCGCCCCTACGGGTTGGTATGTTACATTAACTATACTCTCTTAACCGTAAAGTACAATCTCTCGGTGTCCCTCTCCACGGGGCTGCCGTCGATGTCGCCGTCGACTGTGACTATGTCAAAGCCGCATTTTTGGAGCAGCTTTTCAACTTCCCTTTGCGTAAAGCAATATTCGCGCTCGTAGTCATCATAGCGGGAATATGTACCGTCCTCATTCTGGGTGAAAACGGTGGTGTAAAAGTCGCAGATGCGGCTCTCCTTATCGTATATATTCTGCCAGCCGCAGTAAATACCCTCGTCCTCGAGGACGTAAGCGTTTGTACCGTAGATGTTTTTGAATTTATAGGGCGAATTCAAGTCAAACATAAAAAGCCCGCCCGGCTCAAGGTAGTTGTGCACGAGGCCGAAGACCTTTTTCAAATCTTCTGCCGAGTCAAGGTGATTGAGACTGTCAAGGCAGCTTACCACCGCCTGCACGGTGCCGTAGAGCTCAAACTCGCACATGTCCTGGCAAAGGAAAAGGATATTTTCCATGCGGCCCGCTTCACATGCCTTCCCGCGTGCTATGTCGAGCATATCGGGCGAAAGGTCAATGCCGGTCATGTCGTAGCCTAGTTTATCAAGTTCAAAAGTCATTGCGCCCGTGCCGCAGCAAAGGTCGAGCACAAGCGACACATCAATATCCGAGTGCACCTTGATTTTTTCATCTATATACTTCGCCCATGCCGCATAGTCAAGGTCGGCGTTGAGCTTATCATACACCTTTGAAAGCGCAAAATAATTGTCGGTCATGCTCTTCCCCCTATTTTAAGTCTACTTTAATATTCTAATATATTCGGTGTAAAAAGTAAACACTTTTTTATGCCAAAAAATTAACAAATTATGTTGATATTCTCAAAAGAATGTGATATATTAAAAGGTGGAAAACATTTTGTTTATTACAAATTAATATAAAGGAGTGTACATCTAATGTATAACAAGAAAACAATCGAAGATGTTGCCGTTGCCGGCAAGAAGGTACTTGTACGCTGTGACTTCAACGTTCCGCTCAAGGACGGTAAGATCACCAGTGACAAGAGAATCGTTGAGGCTCTTCCCACCATTAAGTACCTGCTCGCGCAGGGCGCAAAGGTTATCCTCTGCTCTCACATGGGTAAGCCCAAGGGCGAAGTTAACCCCAAGTACTCTCTCGCTCCCGTTGCGGCTCGCCTCACCGAGCTTCTCGGTCAGACTGTTGAACTCGCAAACGATATCGTAGGCGAGGACGCAAAGGCTAAGGCTGCCGCTCTCAAAGAGGGTCAGGCAATGCTTCTCGAAAACGTTCGTTTCGACGCTCGCGAAGAGAAGAACGACCCCGAATTTGCTAAGGAACTCGCTTCCATGGCAGAAGTTTATGTAAACGACGCATTCGGTACCGCTCACCGTGCACATGCTACCACCGCTGGCGTTGCTGATTACCTCCCCGCAGTTTGCGGCTACCTCATCCAGAAGGAAATCGGCATCATGGGCAAGGCTCTCGCTAACCCCGAGCGTCCCTTCGTTGCTATCCTCGGCGGTGCAAAGGTTAAGGATAAGCTCAATGTTATCAACAACCTTCTCACCAAGGTTGACACCCTTATCATCGGCGGCGGTATGGCTTACACCTTCCTCGCAGCTAAGGGCTACGGCGTTGGTAAGTCCCTCCTCGACGAAGAGAAGATCGACTACTGCAAGGATATGATGAAGAAGGCTGAGGAAAAGGGCGTTAAGCTTCTTCTCCCCGTTGATACCACCGTTTGCGCAGGTTTCCCCGATCCTATCGACGCTCCCGTTGAGACCAAGAACGTTTCCGCTGACGCTATCCCCGCTGACATGGAAGGTCTCGACATCGGCGAAAAGACCATGGAGCTCTATGCAGAGGCTGCAAAGAGCGCAAAGACTGTAGTTTGGAACGGTCCTATGGGCGTATTTGAAAACCCCACTCTCGCAAAGGGTACTATTGCTGTTGCAAAGGCACTCGCTGAGAGCGAAGCTACCACTATCGTAGGCGGCGGCGACAGCGCAGCAGCTTGCGAGCAGCTCGGCTTTGCTGACAGAATCACTCACATTTCCACCGGCGGCGGCGCTTCTCTCGAATTCCTCGAGGGTCTTGAGCTTCCCGGCATCGCTTGTCTCCAGGACAAATAATTAAAAACACAATGCGGTTGGGCAGGTGCAAATCTGCCCATCCTCAATGAATGAGGTTATAAAATGGCTAGACGTTACGTTATCGCGGGCAACTGGAAGATGAACCAGACCCCCGCACAGACTAAAGAATTTATCACCGCGCTTGCACCTATGGTTGCGGGCAAGGATAACTGCGACATCGTTCTTTGCGTTCCCTTTGTTGACATTGCAACCGCTGTTGAGGCTGCTAAGGGCACAAACATCCATATCGGCGCGCAGAACGTTCACTTTGAGGAAAAGGGCGCGTTCACCGGTGAAGTAAGCGCAAACATGCTCAAAGAGATCGGCACCGAGTACGTTATTATCGGTCACAGCGAGCGCCGTCAGTATTTCGGCGAGACCGACGAGACCGTTAACAAGCGCACCAAGGCTGCACTTGCCGCAGGCTTTAAGGTTCTCCTTTGCGTTGGCGAAATGCTCGACGCAAGACAGGCGGGCATCACCGACGAACTCGTTGCAATGCAGGTTAAGCTCGACCTCGCAGGTATTTCCGCTGACGACCTCAAGAACGTTATCATCGCATACGAGCCTGTATGGGCTATCGGCACAGGTCTCACCGCTACTCCCGAGCAGGCCGACGAGACTTGCGGCGTTATCCGCGCAACCGTAGCTAAGCTTTACGGCGAAGCTGCTGCAAAGGAAATTATCATCCAGTACGGCGGTTCGATGAACGACAAGAATGCTGCCGACCTTCTCGCAAAAGAGAACATCGACGGCGGTCTTATCGGCGGCGCGTCCCTCAAGACAGACGCTTTCACCGCTATTGTAAGCGCTGCTCAGTAATTTAACCAAGGCATCAAGGCACCGCCTTAGCACCGAAGCGGTGCAAGGCGGTGCTTTTATTATCGTTAAAAACATAACAAGGAGAACGAAAATGACAGAATATGTACATCTTCCCGTCGAGCTGCTTGACGATTTCTGCATGACCGCGTTCAAGAAGCTCGGCTTTAAAAAATCCGAGTGCCGTATCATCACCGATGTACTTCTTATGTCCGACAAGTTCGGCATTGAGTCCCACGGCATGCAGCGTCTCGTTCGCTACCACAAGGGTATCGAAAAAGGTCTTATCAACCCTAAGGCTAAACCCGAGGTAGTTCACGAGTCGGGCACCACCGCCGTTATCGACGCGCACGATGCAATGGGTCAGCTCGCAGGTCACAAGGCTATGCAGCTCGCTATCAAGAAGGCTAAGAAGAGCGGCGTTGGTATCGTTTCCGTACGCAACTCCAACCACTTCGGTATCGCTGGCTACTACGCAAAGATGGCGTGCGACGCAGGTCTTATCGGTATGGCGTTCACAAACTCCGAGGCTATCATGGTTCCCACCTTCGGCAAGCTCGCAATGCTCGGTTCCAACCCCATTGCAATTGCAATGCCCGCCGAGCCCTACGACTTCTTCTTTGACGCTTCCACCACCGTTGTTACCCGCGGCAAGCTCGAAATGTACAACAAGATGGAAAAGCCTCTCCCCGACGGCTGGGCGCTTAACAAGGACGGCAAGGCTTCCACCGACGCACCCGACGTACTTGCAAACATCGTTGCAAAGAACGGCGGCGGCATTATGCCTCTCGGCGGCAACACCGAGGTTCTCGGCAGCCACAAGGGTTACGGCTACGGCATGATTTGCGAAATCTTCTGTTCCATCCTTTCCATGGGTACCACCTCGAACTACGCAATGCACGGCGGCAAGAGCGGTATCTGCCACGGCTTTATCGCAATTGACCCGAAGAACTTCGGCAACCCCGAGGCCATTAAGGAACACCTTTCTACATACCTCCGCGAACTTCGCGAGTCTCCCAAGGCTGAGGGTGCAACCCGTATCTACACCCACGGCGAAAAGGAAGTTGAAGCAACCGCGCGCATCATGAAGGAAGGCGCACCCGTCAACATCAACACCCTCCGCGAGATGATAGAGTTTGCAAAGTTCGTCGGCATCAACCCGAAGAAATACTTCGGCGACCACGTCGACGCAGTCAAGACAGACAAAATGTTCAGCGGAAATTATTAAGATAAGCAAAAAGGTTTGCATTGGTGCAAGCCTTTTTTGTTTGGTAAATTAATGTTTAGCGGAGTAGCAAACATCTCCCCGCGAGATCCTTCACTTCGCTGCGCTCCGTTCGAGGATGACAAGCGGGGGTTGTTACAATGCGATAAAACAAGGCTTTTTTAGCACTTTGCTAAATCCCGCCCTTGTCATCCTTGAGCAATGCGGCTCTGACTACCTGCGTAAGAAAACTTTAGTTCCGCCGCATCATCCGCCGCTTTTTGCGGCGGTTAAATCAGTGCGAGCCGCAGCGCGAAGGATCTCGGGCGGAGATGTTAGTAACATAAACATTTATTTACCTCACTAACACCGGTCGCATAGCAAAAAGGACTGCACGCAAATGCAATCCTTTTACTCGTCCAAACCTAATATATAATCAGTTGAAACGTTATACAATTTTGCAAGTTTTATCAGCATTGAAACGGGAATCTCACGTATGCCACGTTCATACCTTG
This sequence comes from Clostridia bacterium, assembly GCA_017461475.1. GTDB lineage: Bacteria > Bacillota > Clostridia > Oscillospirales > CAG-272 > UMGS902. The sequence goes on along the minus strand of JAFTXX010000009.1, from coordinate 11,343 downwards.
CATAGACCTGACGGTTGCATGTAAGATAGTCCGCAACATCTTGCTGTGTCATGTCATTGTCTACGCGCAGGTCATACAACCTTTTGAAAAACACCAAAATCACCTCTTGATTTTAATGTTACTAAATGGTATTATTGTATTATAATTTTGGTATCATTCGGTACCATTTATCAGAGGTAAAAAATGAAAATAAAAACCGAATTGTTAAAAGACCACATTATAAGTTTTATCAATGACCGAATTGAAGATTTTGTAATTAACGCAGATGAAATTGCAAACAGCAAAGCAATATCAATTCTGGGAAAAATCCAGCAAATAATTCAAAATGAAGAATATAAAGATTTTGATGTTGTCGAAGAAATTGTCTGTCTGTTTGAAGCCAACGGATTAAACTGCGGCGGAAGGCATGATTTTTAACGTAACAAAACAAAACAGCAAAAGGCTTACACAATGTGAGCCTTTTGCTGTTTGTGGGGAAAATTAATGTTTAGAGTTCAAGCAAACATCTCCCCGCGAGATCCTTCACTTCGCTGCGCTCCGTTCGAGGATGACAAGCGGGGGTTGTTACAGTGCGTAAAAAAAGGCTTTTTTAGCACTATGCTAAATCCCGCCCTTGTCATCCTTGAGCAATGCGGCTCTGACTACCTGCGTAAGAAAACTTTAGTTCCGTCGCATCATCCGCCGCGTTTTGCGGCGGTTAAATCAGTGCGAGCCGCAGCGCGAAGGATCTTGGGCGGAGATGTTTGTAACATAAACATTAATATTTATCTTTTTTCAAAAATCTATCGACTACGGCTATAAATTTATGCTATACTAATAATATATATTAATATGGAAGAGTAGGCTCTGATGGAATTTACGGTTGACGGCGATTTTGGCGGCAGAAAACTGCGGGATTATTTACAAAAACGGCTTTGTATGTCGCACTCTCTTGTCACCGACTTAAAGAAAAAGGACGGCATCAAAGTAAACGGCGAGAGCGTTACGGTTCGGTTTGAACTGCAGGTGGGCGACGTGGTCTCACTTGAGATTGAAGACACCTACGCCGACTGCGACGAGTCGCTTTATCCGTGTGAGATGCCGCTTGACATCATCTACGAGGACGCGCACATTATGGCGATAAACAAGCCGCCGTACATGCCTACCCACCTTTCGCACGGGCACAGGATGGACACGCTTGCAAATGCTTTGAAATTTGAATTTGACAAGCGCGGCGTGCCCTTTGTGATGCGCGCGGTCAACCGCCTTGACGGGGACACGAGCGGCATTGTCATAGTGGCAAAAAACCGCTATGCCGCCGACCGTTTTGCAAAGACGAATTTGCACTATGAAAAACTTTACACCGCCTTTTGCCGCGGCAGTCTTGACGGCGAGGGCGAGATAAAAAGCTACATCCGCCGCGTGGAAGAAAGCATCATCACGCGCGCAGTGTATGACGAGGGGCGCGACAGCGAATTTGCTCACACGCGCTACCGCGTGCTTGAAAAGTGCGGCGGGGTCAGTGTGGTCGAGTGCGAACCCGTTACCGGCAGGACACACCAGCTCCGCGTACATCTTTCCTCAATGGGTTCGCCCATTGTCGGCGACGACCTTTACGGCGGCGGGAAAGAAATGCCGCGCCAGGCGCTCCACGCGGGGGTAATGCGCTTTACCCACCCTTTTACGGGAGAACATCTCGAGCTCAAAGCGCCGCTTCCCGCCGACATGGAAACTTTTCTTAAGGAAATAAAAAATGAAATTTAAAGATTTCAAAAGAAGATACATCACCCCGTTTGCAAAAATTTCGGTATGCGTTTTCGCCTTTGCAATGCTTGCAAAGTTTATCGCGATGCTCTCGCCCGCTTTCGCGGACTTTTTCAACCGATACATTTCCTCGTTTTTCCGCGGGGCGCTTGCATATATGACGGCGGTTTTGCCCTTTTCGCTTGCCGAAGCCATTATAATAATGCTCATTCCCGCGGCGGTGATTTTTCTTATCTACTGTGCAACAAGCCTTAACTCGGATAGGCTCACGCGGCGCGTTTTCGACCTTGTCGGACTTATCTGCCTGTTGCTTGCGATATTCACCGTGAACTTCGGCATCGCATACGATTGTACGCCTATGGAAGAAAAAGCGGGGCTCGACGCAGGCGACCTTACCGCAAGTGACATCTATGACGCATGCATAATTGCGCTCGCCGAAGCTGACGCGCTTGAAAGCGAGATAGTCCGCGATGAAATTGGTTCAGCGGTAATGCCCTACGGTTTTTCGGACATGGGCAAAAAATTGAATGTTTCGTTTGAAAATCTCTACGGCGAGTACAAATTTCTCTCGCCTCTTTACGTCTCGCCAAAGCGCATAGCGCTGTCAAAACCGATGACATACACCCGCATCTCGGGGATATACACATTTTTCACGGGCGAGGCTAACGTCAACACCAACTTCCCCGACTACTCGGTAACATTTACCGCGGCGCACGAAATGGCGCACCAGCGCGGCGTTGCACCCGAGGATGAGGCAAACTTTGTTGCGTTTCTCGCATGTGTTAACTCCGACGACCCGTACATCCGCTACTGCGGATTTGCAGAGATAGCAAACCACCTCTCAAACACGCTGTACGAAGCGGACAAGGACATGTTTTATGAACTGAGCGAACATTTTTCGGGCGAACTTCTCACTGAATACACGGGATATGTACAAGGCTTTTCGCCTTATGCAAACAGCGCCGTAGGCGATGTTTCGCACGCGGCAAACGACGCATATTTAAAATCACAGGGACAGAGTGCAGGCGCGGACAGCTACGGCCTTGTAAGCTCCCTCGCCGCGGCGTATATACTTGAAAATTATAAGTGACAAAACAACGCCTCCTTGCGGGAGCTTCCCAAAAGGCGGAAGCCGAACTCACAAAAGAAAGGAGACAGCATGAAAAAAATAATCTCCGCCGCGCTTGCGGCTTTGCTTCTTCTTTTTTGCGCGGTCCCCGTTTTCGCCGCTGAGCATGCTACGCTTTATATCGGCGACGCGAAATGGGAAAGCGACTCTATTTTGCCTTTCATCGAGTCGGGCGGCAAAATGCTTGTCCCCGCCATCGCCTTTGCGGAATTTGACGGTCTTGCCGTGTCTCAATCGGACACGCTCGGCTCGCTTCTTATTGAGGGTGAGGACAAATATCTGTCCTACAACCTTAACTTCGGCACCAGACTTGATGAGGGCGGCAATGTCACAGAGTGCGACATTTTCCGTTACGGCGGTCAGATATACCTTGAGCCCGACGCAGTTTGCGAAAAGTTCGGACTCAAATTTGAAACCGCATATGCGCCCGACGGGTATCTCACCGCGAGGCTGACAGACGGCAGCGAAACCGCAGACTTTAACACACTGCTCTCCTCGCACGCCGACGACGCGGGAACTGTTGTCCCCTACCTCTACAACCCCACCGGCAAGACCGCGGCAGGCTCGTTTGTACACCCAATACTGCTCAACCCATCGGTTACAAACGTTGAAGAAGCCATCGGCATCCTCGGCAAAAACGGGGTCTCGTTTGCTATATCGCCGGCAGAAATAAAGCAATACGCCGAGACGGTATCAAAGATTTACGCAAACGGGCATACGCTCGTCTACTACATGGACGGGGCCGTGGACAAGGCTCTTTTCAAAGAACAAATGGACGAAGCCAACGAATATCTGTTCTCGCTTGTCGGAAAGACGAACCGCATATACATTTCGACCGAAAGGTATGAAAAAATCCCCGAAATAGACGGATATTTTGCAAAATCCTGCCGTCTGCACCTTGTCGTAAACGACCTTGTGAGCGACCGCATGATAAACACCGCGTTTTACGAAGCGCCGCTGTCCGGCAGTTACAACTTCTCGCTTGCGAGCGACAAGGCGACGCGAGGTTACTACAGCTACTTTTTCCGCAAACTTTCCGCATACAAAACACTTCGCTCGGTGCCGCTGAAGGAATCGAGCTCTATCAAATAAAGGAGTTTCACCGTGGACGAAAGAAGAAGAGTTTTACTCGTTGAGGACGAAAAAAACATCGCGCTCCTGCTTGCGCACAACCTGAACAGCGCGGGATATGAAACCGTCATAGCATACGACGGCGAGGAAGGTCTCAAAAAAGCACTCACCGAAAAATTTGACATCGTGCTCCTTGACATCATGCTCCCGAAGCTTGACGGCTTCAAGGTACTTGAGGGCATACGCACGCGCAGTGACGTGCCCGTTATCATGGTAACGGCGCGCGACGACGACAAGGATAAGATAGCGGGACTTGAAAACGGCGCGGACGACTACGTTACAAAGCCGTACAAGCTGCAGGAACTTATTGCGCGCATCCGCGCAAATATCCGCCGCAGCCGCGACGAAATGATCACCCACCTAGCAGAGGGCGGCGGCACGACCACCGTGCGCGGACTTGAGATAGATCGCGGCAGATACGTTGTCCGCAAGGACGGAAACGAGCTTGAACTGTCCAAAAAGGAATATGACCTGCTCCTTTTCCTCATGGAAAACGCAGGCAAACCGTTCTCCCGCGAGGAGCTCCTCGGAAAAGTGTGGGGATATGACGGCTTCCTCGGCGATGTAAACACCGTGGACGTTACCGTATCGAGACTTCGCAAAAAACTTGAAAAAGACCCATCCAACCCCGAATACCTTATCACCAAGCGCGGTGTGGGTTACTACATCCAATAAGGCGCGGCTATGCAAAAGGGACTTTATTTCAAAATAATACTCATACTCGTCATCTTTATTCTGATAGTAATGAGCGTTGTCGGCGCGGTGCTTATTTCAAACGTGCTTGCGTATTACAACGGCGAGTTTTCGGAGTGCATGGAGCAAAACTTCTCCTCGGGCAGTCAGCTCCGCGTTTACCTTGAAAATGCGCTCGGCGACACCAACGGTTTTGCCGAAAACCAGCGAAGCATCCTCGACGCGTACTCCTCAAAGCTCGGAATTGACGACTACAGAGCATACTATATTCTCGACGGCGAGGGTAATTTTCTTGCGGGCAGCGACGGTGCCGACGGCAGTATCGCGCTGACGCCAAACCTTATCAAAGCCATCGGCGGCGATGTGGGCAGCAGTGAAAATCAAAGCTCGGATTTCGCCGACTTTGCGCTTCCGCTGTCAAACGGCGGCACGGGCTGCATCATATACATCCGCGACACGCAGGAAGAGCTCGGCGAAATTACGTGGATGCTTTTCTCCATAATTCTTCAGGCGCTTTTTATTGGACTTATCATAGCATTTGTGCTTGCGTTTTTCCTCGCGCGCGCAATTTCACAGCCGCTGTCAAGGCTTACCGCCGGCGTTCAGCGCGTTGCAAGCGGTAACTTCAAGGAAAAGATACGCGTGCAGTCCAATGATGAGATAGGCGTACTTACCGAAAACTTCAACCACATGAGCCGCATGATTGAGGAAAACCTCGACGACATCAACGGCGAGCGCGAAAAGCTTGAAACCGTGCTTTCCTGCCTCAAAGACGCGGTGCTCACATTCGGCGAGGACGGCAAGCCGCTGCAGATAAACGACTCTGCAAGAAAGCTTTTCAAAGAGGACATCGACCGCATTTCGCTTGACTACATGTTCAGTCTGTTGAACTTCGACAAAGACGACATAGACATTGACCTTGGCAGCGAGGGCGGCGGCGTTCCCGCAGTGCATTACCGCGGCCGCGTATATGAACTCTACTTCGGCAACATCCGTTACCGCGAGAGTGAAAAAATGCGCGACGGATTTATTGTGGCTATCCACGATGTCACCCAAAGCTATCAGCTCGACCGCAGCCGCCGCGAATTTGTGGCAAACGCGTCTCACGAGCTTCGCACCCCGCTTACAACGATAAAAATGGTGCTTGAAACGCTCTCGGGCGACGAAAACATCACTAAAAACGAGCTGACACGCAGCTTTCTTGAAATGGCGGACTCCGAAAGCAGCCGCATGGAAGCCCTTATAAAAAATCTTCTCACCCTCTCACAGCTCGACTCAAAGACCGTCAACTTCGAGATGAAGAAAATGAACATCACAGAGTCTGTAAAGTCGATAGCAAACACACTTTCTCTCACCGCCGCCTCAAAAGGACAGTCGCTCACGTTTGACGGCGAGGACAAGCCGCTTTACATAAACGGCGACCGCATCAGAGTTGAGCAGACGGTAATAAACATCGTTTCAAACGCGATAAAATACACGCCCGACGGCGGCGAAATTCACATTTCGCTAAGCGAATCAGCGGGCAATGTTGAGATTTCCGTTCGCGACAACGGCATAGGCATCCCAAATGAGGACATCCCGCGTCTGTTTGAGCGTTTCTACAGAGTTGAAAAAGCGCGCAACAGCGACAAGGGCGGCACGGGCCTTGGCCTTGCCATAGCAAAAGAATTTGCCGCCGCCCACGGCGGCGACATAAAAGTTGCAAGCGAAGTCGGCAAGGGAACCGAGTTTGTTATAAGTTTTCCTAAGGCGTAAGAAGATAAATTAATGTTTAGAAGTTCAAGCAAACATCTCCCCGCGAGATCCTTCACTTCGCTGCGCTCCGTTCGAGGATGACAAGCGGGGATTGTTACAACGCGATAGAATAAGCCTTTTCAGCACTTTGCTAACTCCCGCCCTTGTCATCCTTGAGCGTCAGCGTTGCGATCTCGGGCGGAGATGGCAGTAACATAAACATTAATTTTCATTTTAGCAAGAAAGGAGCCATCATGGAAAAAATTAAGCAAAAGCCTATTGAAAAAATAAAAACCGTTATCATCGCTGTTCTTATCGTTACCATGCTGGCTCTGGCTTGCCTTTATATCGGCGGTGCGCAGTTTTCCGGGGCGGGTGCCGCGATAAACGCGCAGGATATGCCGCTTGGCGCTGTGCCCGCGGGTGAAGATGCGCCGAAACAGACGGCGGTTTATGAAAAAAATCTGCTGTCTTTCTCCTTTATCGGTATTCGATGCGGCGAAAACGGGGGCGGTGCATACGCAACCGAGCAGGCGGCGCGCGACCTATTTGAAATTGCGCTTGAGCCGCTTCACGCTCTGCTTTCGTCGTCTTCGACGGTTGAAAAAATCGACAGCGAGCAGTTTGAAAGCGCCGCCGCAGGTGAAAAATACATCTGTATTTCGCTGACGAGCGCGCTTCCGTATCAGATAATCTACGCGCTCAGCGGCGAATACTCCGCGCCTTTCGGCTCAGACCGTGCTATCAGTCCGAGCACGCTTCTTATTTCCTTTGATGAGGGCGGAAACGCTTCGCTTTATATGCGTACCAAGGACGCATGCTACAAGTCGGCGGGGAACTGCACATTCAGCCTTTCCGAACTGTCGGCAATGGCAAGCGACGCACGACTTTACGACTTTGAACTGTCCGACGGCGTTGCATACTCCGAAACCGTGCCGATGGCTCGCACGCTTACGCTCTCGCGCTCCGACACTCTCGCAAACGGCGCGCTTGAAAGCATTCTTTCGCTCCTTGATTTCGGAACGAGCGGCACTCAGCCGATGGCGATGGCGGACATCTACACCGCGGTTGCCCCGCACGGCAACCTGCACATCGGTGACGGCAAAGTTGTCTACACCGCGGCAAGCGAGGGCGGAATTTCGCTTTCCTCTTTCCTCAGCGCTGCAAAAAGCGACCTCGATATCTCGCTTTACGACGTTCTTCTCTCCTCGGTCTCTCTGGTCGAAAGTCTCAGCCGCGCCGTGCAAAATCCGCTTGACATCTACATCGACGGCTTTTACAGAAGCGACGATGTTTATACCATAGTTTTCGGCGCGAGCGAAAACACAGTCCCGCTCTCGGGCGACGCGTTCCCCTACCTTGCAAAGGTCACTGCCGAGGGCGGCAAACTGAAGAGCGCGGAATTTTATATGCTCTCTGCGGATAGAAGCAATTACTCGGTATCGCCTTTTTCTTCAGCATGGGAATATCGCCACGCGTCAAAAAGTGCAAAAATCACCACTATGGGACTTCGCTACCACGTAGATAAGCTGCCCGCAAACGAGCTTGCTGCCGCGTGGTACTGCACGGGCGAAAGGACGGTGGAAAAATGAGCTGGAAAACAGTTAAAAACCTTTTGATACTGCTTCTTATCGCCGTTAACATACTGCTTGCAGTCTTTGCATTTGACTACTACACAGATTCAAATTTCACAAGCGCCGATACTGCCGCCGGCGCCGCAAAAATACTTGAAAAAAGCGGACTTTACGTAGAAAGCGGCATGCTTAGTGTAAAAAATGACACCGCACCGGCGCTGTATACGAGCTACGACCGCGAAACATACGTATGCCTTGTTGCACATCTGCTGTTTGGCAAAGAGCCCGACGGCATTTACATGCTCCCGCACGGCGTGCGCGCCGAAACGCTTGACGGCAAAACCGCCTACATCGGATATGACATGTCTGTCGAGTACACCGCGGGTGAAAATATTTCGTCGGCGCTTGAAAATGCAAAATCCGCTGACGGTGAAATGACAAAAGCGGCGCGTGAGTTTCTTGAGGAAAAATTTGCGCTTGCTGAGGGCTCCATAAAAGAAAGCGACTGCAAAGTGAGCGGGGACTGTACGTTTGTCACCCTCGGGCGTGCAGAGCGCGGACTCAAACTCTACGGTATGGAATGTACCTTCGGAGTACGCGACGGCGAGATAGTGTATGCCTGCGGCAAATACTTTTTCCTCACCCCCACAGGCGAGGAAAATGCACAACTTCTCGACCGCGTCAATATAATGTTTAGTGAAAAAGAGCGCGGAGTGCGCGGCACGCTTGAAAGCGCAGAGCTTTGCTACACCCTTTACGAGAACGCCGACAGCGGTCTTATGCTGTTTATCCCATCCTACGCGCTGACCTACCGTGACGGCACCGTTCACGCCGTCAACGGGGTTAGCAAAAAATTATACTGATACTCTTCCCAAAACGCAAATTGTATGATATAATGAATTGTTAATGAGATTCTTCACGAAAGGACACAGAGGCTACATGGATAAAATCGTAATCAACGGCGCAAAGCCGCTAAACGGCACCGTAGAGATAAGCGGCGCAAAAAACGCGGCGCTACCAATTCTTATGGGCACCATTCTCACCGCCGACAACTGTGTTATTGAAAACGTACCCGAAATACTCGACGTTGACCTCACTCTCGAAATTCTCGAAAAGATGGGCGCAAAAGTGCGCCGTGACCATACTACGGTCGAAATAGATACATCCGACATCCTGCCATGCCGCTCTCCCTATGAGCTTGTCAGCCGTATGCGCGGTTCTACATACCTTATAGGCGCGGAGCTCGGCAGATTCAAAAAGGCTAAGGTAGGCATGACGGGCGGCTGCAACTTTGGTATTCGCCCCATCGACCAGCATGTGAAGGGATTTAAGGCTCTCGGCGCCGAAGTGGCTACGCTCGGCGGCTTTGTCGAAGCCAAGGCAGAGCGTCTTGTCGGCACAGAGGTGTATTTTGACATCGTCTCAGTCGGCGCAACGGTAAACGTTATCCTTGCAAGCGTCTTTGCCGAGGGAACCACCGTGCTTGAAAACGTTGCGCGCGAACCGCACATCGTTGACCTTGCAAACTTTCTTAATGCCTGCGGCGCAAATATCATCGGTGCGGGTACAGATACCATCAAAATCAAGGGGGTTGAAAAACTGCACGGCTGCACATATGCTATCATTCCCGATATGATAGAAGCAGGCACATTTATGTTTGCGGCGGCGGCAGCAGGCGGCGAAGTTAAGATAAACAACGTTATCCCCAAGCACCTTGACTCCATCTCGGCAAAACTTTCCGAAATGGGCGTTTACGTCGAGGAGCTCGACGACGCTATCATTGTCAAGCGCGAGGGCGATATGAAAAGTATCAACGTAAAAACGCGTCCATACCCCGGTTTCCCCACTGATATGCAGCCGCAGATGACCGCACTGCTCTGCTTTGCAAAAGGCGACAGCAAGGTTACCGAGGCTGTCTGGGAAAACCGCTTCCGCTATGTTGAAGAACTTCGCAAAACGGGCGCAAATATCGACATTGCGGGTGATACCGCCATTATCCACGGCGGCACCGAACTTGTCGGCGCGCCGATGCGTTCTGTTGACCTGCGTGCAGGCGCAGCTATGGTAATAATGGGTCTTGCCGCAAACGGCAGAACCGAAATTGTCGACATCCACACCATTGAGCGCGGCTACGACAACATAGTAAAAAAATTCCGCTCCCTCGGCGCGGATATAAGAAAAGTATCATTTTAAATACCGCACCCCGCTAAAGGCAAGCCTTTAGCGGGGTGTTTTTTCAAAACTTGTAAATTCATATGTTGCCGCTTGCAGTCTGTTTTGGGGTTGACCCTTTTTAAAATCGGTGCTAAAATTTTATTAGATATTAATGCTACCGGAGGGCAACGAAATGATAAGTACAAGAAAACTTGATTTTGATTTCAGCGGCAAGACCGCAATTGTAACCGGCGCGGCAAGCGGTATGGGCCGTCTCACATCCGAGCGTTTTGCGGAGTGCGGCGCAAACGTCGTGCTTACCGATGTCAATCCCGAGGCCGTTGAAGCAGCGGCATCAGAAATACGCGCAAAGGGCGGAAACGCCATCGGCGTTGTTGTTGATGTACGCGACTTTGAGCAAATAGAGGCGGCAAAGGACAAGGCAATTGAGACCTACGGCTCTATCGACATTCTCGTAAACTGCGCGGGCGGCGCTTCCTGCCGTGTAAACCAAATCAAGGAAACCTTCAAGGATTTCCCGCTTTGGGCGCTCGACTGGGGCATTGACGTAAATCTCAAGGGTCCGCTTTACTTTACAAGAAGCGTTATCGGTCAGATGATAAAGCAAAAGAGCGGCGTTATAATCTATCTTGGCTCAATAGCAGGCGCAGAGGGCGGCGGAGGTTCATCCTGCGACTACTCCACCGCAAAAGCGGGTCTTATGTACGGCACTACAAAATCAATTGCGCAATACGGCGCGCCCCACGGCATCCGTTGCAACTGCGTTTCTCCGGGACCCGTACTCACAAGAGAAGCAATGGGCAAGATGAGCACGCTTATGAACCGTGCGGCAGAACCTATTGAAATAGTAAACCTCATCACCTATCTCTGCTCCGAAGAAGCGGCGTTTATAACCGGCTCAAACTACATGATAGACGGCGGCCGCGTTTGCATGCCAAAACGTTCCTACGCGGATATGCAGAAAAAATAAGTTTTGTAAAGTAAATTAATGTTTATGTTACTGCCATCTCCGCCCGAGATCCTCCGCTAACGCTCAAGGATGACAAGGGCGGGATTTAGCAAAGTGCTAAAAAAGCCTTGTTTTATCGCATTGCAACACCCCCGCTTGTCATCCTCGAACGGAGCACAAGGAACCGAAGGTTCCTGCCATACTCGCAAAGCGAG
>JAFTXX010000037.1 GCA_017461475.1 Clostridia bacterium | reverse complement strand
TGTCAGCAATTGGCTTTTTCGGTCTGCCACCGGAACCGGGTTTAGGTCCTCTTTGACCCATGTTTTTCACACCTCCTTAAACTTTTCAGGCTATTCCCCTGAAAACTTATGCGAATTTGTGCGTGATAGCCCACGCCCGTTGCCCGGCTTGTAGGTCGTAGAGATTTGACCACCCCTACCGGGTGTGCCAACGGTCGCCGTCACGAGCAGTAATCTCGGAGTGACAAGATTTGCACAGCGACATCAAGTTATCGCTTGCGTGAGTACCGCCACGAGATAAAGGGATAATATGGTGTACTTCTTCCGCTGCAGTTAACCTACCTTTTCGCTTGCACTCCTCACAAAGTGGGTTAACCGCAATATGCTTATCACGGATGCGCTTCCAGGCTCGACCATATCTACGGCGTACAGCAGGGTCTCTGTCGTACTTCTCGTAGCGTTTGGCTTCGGCTTTGCCATGCTCTTCACAGTACCGCCCATCTGTAAGGCGGGGACAACCGGGGTGGGAACACGGTCGCTTGGGTTTCTTCGGCACAGTTCTTCCTCCTTTCTTTGGGTATAGCAAAAGCCACCATTGGGGAAGACCCCAACAGTGGCTCTTTTTTATTCTGTTATTCCATTATAAGTATAACAGAAAACCTTACCGGAAAGTAGTGGATTTAACTGTAATCTACTGTAGACTTTCGGGAATTTTAACTTCCTCAAGTGCTTTTCTGTGCATCTTATAAATGTTGTCGACGCTATAGTCCATAATAACGGCGATTTCCTCCCACTTCTTAAAGCACAGATAGCGGAGTTCAAGCAATAACTGATATTTCGGGTTTTCAACTGTCTTAATAATTTCGCCTATTTTACGCTTGATATCCACGAGCGCATCAATGTCCGCATTGATTTCGTTTTCGAGCGACACAATATCGATTATAACATTTTCCATCTTATGTACATTCCTCGTACCGCTCGGAGGTACTGCGGAAAGAGTGGAGGTTGCTTTGTTTGCAAGTTCACGCAAGGACATAAGCTGATCGAGTTTCGCATTGATGTGTGCATCAAGTCGGCATGCACGGGAGAGATATTCTTTTACTGTCATAGTTATATCACCTTTCATATAGTTTTTTGAATGTTACACATAAGCACTTCGCCGTTAAGATCCGAAAGAAAGGCGAAATGCGAGGAGCGGAAAAATCGTTCGAGTTTTGAACGTGCAATTTGGTAATCTGTATTTCTGGGGTTGTCTTGGCATTTTTTGAGGATCTTGCGATAATCAAGTGCGGCTTGTCTTATAATCGCTGCCGCAAGCAGTTCATATGGTCTCATGTATGTACCTCCAATATTGTCTTTACTTCATCCACGGAGCGGACTACAAAGGCTCGTCCGCCGCTGGCTTGAATTTTGCGAATAGTGGCATCCTGTAAAGCGGTAGTTTTACCAACGGGTGTTTTTACCTCGAATGCGTAAAACAGACCGTCAATACAGGCGATAATATCCGGAATACCGGCAGTGCCGTACATACCGCCGTGTTCTTTCCAAGCAAAACACGAAGGTACTGTTTTCAGATATTTCAGGATGCTTTTCACGATGTCGTTTTCTTTCATGTGTCAAAAAATCTCCTGTTTTTGCGATTCAGAACGGATTTTACACGAAATCCCTATTTATTTATTTTTTATATTTTATTTTTTTCACTATCGTGAATTTTTTAATATTTAAAATAGATTGCAATAGGAATTTTCGTGTCAAAACCGTCAATGTGTATGAATGGTTATCCCAGCATTTCGCCAAGATGGATTCCAATGAGAATGCGTCTTGCACCAAGTTTGTCTACACCGCGTTCAACCGAGGGAACATTGGAAATGACCTGCTGTACGAATGTTTTCTGCGAACAAGGGAGCAGTCCACACTCTTCACAATAGCTCTTATAGGCGTTAAAGAGTTCTGTAGAACCGCAGACCTTTGTTTTATCAACCTCACAACATTCTTTAAGGAACGAGAGAACGGAGTCGGATTCCTCACGGTATTTTTCAAGCTCTGCACGATTAACTTCGGTTTCGGAGAAAATGAAGTTGTTCTTGAGAAGTCGCTTGAGACCCTCAAGTGCGAACATAAAGATACCATCTGCTTCAAGGTAGAACTTCTCTAACAGATTGGGGTCTCTTTTTTCGGGAGGAACGGAATGATTGAAACGGATGATTACAAGACGGCGATAAAAACCATCGGAACGGTCGCCGTAGTTTTTAGGTATGTTGTTACAAGAGAAGATAAGTCGTGCCAGGTTCTGAAATGCAAAGGGCTGCTGATGCTTGCGTTCTACGGTCATTATGTCTTCTCCAACAAGGCATTTGAAAATGCCGTTATCATCAATCTTTTTTGTAGGAAGGTCGCTGAAAATGTTGGCGAGTTTGTTGAACAGTTCGGCGGTTTTAAATCTTTCATTCAATGCTTGCCAGGATACATTTGACACGTTTTTGCGACCGAGGAGTACTTCGTTTAAAACTCGAAGAAGCACACTCTTACCGGCTGCACCGACACCAACGAAAAGGATGCATTTCTGTGCTTTGGTTATAGGCACAAGAAAGTAGCCGAGAATCTCCTGCAATAACTTAACCTGATCCATATCACCGCCCATAGCTTCGGCAAGAAACTGTTTGAAACGAGGGCAGTCGGCGTTCGGGTCATAGTTGGTATTAAGTTGAAGCGTAGACAGGTAATCGGGAGAATGTTCGGAAAAAGTATCTGTCAATACGTTGTATAATCCGTTCTTTTCGTTGATAATGTACGGGTTAGGGTTGAGTTCGCGGATATCCTTTCTCACACGAAGTTTCCACTGCTGCGTAGCATCGACAATTTGTGCCATACGCATTTCTACAGTCAGCATTTTTTCCTGTACCATGTGTTCAGCCACTTCTTCATCAATTTCCGTATAAACTCCGTTGTTGTAAAAGAAGAACTGATGCGTAGCGTTGAATGCGGGTATTGTTTGAGCCATGTGTTCTCCAAGTACACCGGGGAGAAATTTCAGTCCGCTTTGTCCTACGGTGTACCAAGCGGGAAGTTCAATGGCTTTCTTCTTTGCCTTGACATCCACTTTTGAGGCATAGTTCCTACTTGTTTCTTTGTAGAATTGCGTAAGAGTACGAATAAGGGTGTTGTTAAACTTGTATTTCTTTTTGAGTTCGATGCTTATAACCGCATCTGCGGTAACAATGTCTTGGTTGTACAGGTAATCCGATATGAATTCTTTTACAGCTTGTACATCGGTCATCGTATCCCCGGTAACCTTGAGGTCGGAAATAATGGATGTAAGACTGTGAATGCTTAAAGGTTCGTAGCAGAGAGCGGCGGGGGCTTTGCAGGTGCATTCGCCGCTTGTCATACGAGGGCATACAAAGCCTTTTTCGGCTATGGTTGCACAGGTCATAGGTCCGGTGTCGCTCTTGAAGTAGTGGTTTATCTTTTTCTGCGTTGCTTTTTCCGAGTAATCAGCGTAAGGAGCAGAGAGTTGATGTATAAGATTGACACCGCCTTCGAAGTTCGCCAGGTTGGATATCATAGCATACCAATCATGCTCCGAGAGCGATGCGGCATTGTCGCGGCAATGCTTGATAAAATCGCACTCGTGAAGAACCACTTCAAGTCCTTTGTCATTGCCGGATTTCTTTTCCACCTTGCATTCTTCTATTTCGGGAAGAACATCCATCAACTGTTCCTGTGTGTATTTGTATTCGGGATGAAATGAAATGCACTCGACCATTACAGGCTCTTTTTTGCAATGATAAAAGCCTGGCAAACGGAGCACCCTTGACTCGTTTATACACATGGGGTCTCCCTTGAACTGAGCAACAAGTTTCTTCTGTATAGGGCGAAAAAGCGATACATCGGCTTTTGTAACGAGCCAATATACATGCAGAGATTTGCGAGTTTTCATAACGATAGACGGCGGTAGAGGAAAAGCATCAATAGCCGCCTGCTGTTCCTCAAATGTAAGGTCATCCATCTCTACAAAGTGTGCGTTGATACGGGAAATGCTTTTATCTTCGTGTCCTCCATAATTGACAACATAGAAGATACCGCGATTCTGCTCATTGTGTTCTTTGAGTGCTTTTTCTATGGTGAGGTATTTGCCCACTTCAATCTCAATCTTTGCCCCGGAAAAAGTGCCTGTCTTACGGTCATCAAATACACGGATGCAGGCTTTTTCATCGGGGTTGAAGAGGGCGAGAAGTATCTCATGTGCAGTGATCATAATTGCTGTGCCTCCTCGTTAAAGTACTTGATAGGCTTGCCGAGAATCTTCGCTTCGGATATCTCCTGCTTCATGCCGGGAGACAAAGTTTTACCAAAGCACCAGACCTCATCGCAAACGGCAAGCAGTGCAAGACCGTACATCGTGCCGATTTCTCTTTCAGCGGGGTTCTTGTCATCCATGATCTGCGGATAGAGCAGGTGAGATGCAATGGGGAGCATCTTTTTGCTTATAGCAAAGCGACAGTAGCCGATAGCTGCCTTGACGTTGTTTTCGATGTCGCCCGCATAGGGGGAAACGATGTATATCTTTTTACGGTTCTTGAGTTCGTCCCGGTGTTTGCGGATCTTGCGGCGGTTCTGCTTGTATATTCTCATTACTTTGCCGAGAGCCGCACCTGCGGTTGGGTCGGCGTACCCTTCGATGTTCTTGTACATTAAAAGTCCTCCAATTCTTCCATAGTGCCAAAGGTCTCGCCTGCGGAGGCTTCTGCCACAAGGGGTAAGTCAAATTCGGGAAAAGGTTTTGCTTCCATACAGTTTTTGATGAACAGTACGGCTTCGGTGAGCTTGTCCTTCGGAATGATGAAGGTGAGCTCATCGTGAATTTGTAAAATGGGTTTCAGCCACGGTCTTTCGGGCAGACCCATAAGGATACGGACAACGGCGAGCTTCAGAATATCCGCTGCGGTTCCTTGTATGGGTGTGTTCAAAGCACAGCGTTCGGCAAAGGAGCGAACTCCCCAATTGTCGCTGCGGATACCGGCAAGGTATCTGCGACGGCCGAGCATAGTTTCGGAATACCACTTTCTTGCGGCTTCAGCCTTTGTTTCCTCCTGCCAGGATGTAAGTCCTTTATATCCGGCTTTGATGTTCTGAATGATAGCGGAGCATTCCGCTTCGGTCTTTTCGATGCCTGCCTTGAACTTCAAGGTCCTCTGCAGACCGCGAGGAAAGAGACCGTAGAAGGTACCGAAGTTTACGTTCTTTGCAAGGGTTCTTTGTTCCTTGTAGTTTTCGGAATGCTTGTTCTGTGCTTCCTCATAGGAGACACCGAAGATAACGGATGTAGTTGCGGCATGAATATCTCCGCCGCGTCTGTAGGTGTCCATCATGATTTCATCACGGCAGTAGAAGGCACCGACACGGAGTTCAATCTGCGAAAAATCAAGGGACAGGATGAGATGGTCTTTCGGCGCTTTGATAAAGTTACGCACACCGATGGGGTCGTTGGTCTTTCGGGGCATGTTCTGTGCATTGGGGTTACGGCAGTTCATTCGCCCGGTATCGGTGGACAGTGCAAAAAAGTCGGGGTGAATGTTTCCGGTAGCAGAGTTAATGTACTTAATGTATCCGTCGATATATGTGGACTTGATCTTGCCCCATTTGCGGTATTCCTGAACGAGAGAGAAAAGCGGAGCAAGGTCGGGCTTGTTTACCTCGCACCATTCTTTCAGGAGTGTCATGGTCATATCGTCTGCGGCTTCTTTGTCGGAAGCGGTAGTCTTCAAGACGGGAAGTCCGAGGTCACGGAAGAGATAGTCCTTGAAGGCCTTTGTGCTGCAGTTTTCGCCGATGTCGATGTCGCCGATAAGAAAGGCAATCTCATTTTTAAGACGGGCGATTTCTTTCTCGGCTTCGGCTTTACGCTCAAGCATAAGCGGATAATCCACAGGCGCACCGTGATACTTCATGATGCCGAGATACACGGCTGTCGGCGATTCGATGTTCTCTACGATATAGCGGTGCTTCGGCATAAAGCGGTCAAACCATCCGTTAAAGAGGTGATAGAAACGAAGAGAAAAGTCCGAGTCGGCGGCACCGTAACGCACGGTTTCCGTATCTTCGGAGCAGAGCTCATCGAAGTGCTTTCCTTCTGTAACGTCGGAGAAGGTAGGGAGGGGTTCATCGAGGAGCGTGCTTGCGAGTTTCTTAAGACCGCTGTCGGCGAGCTTGCGAAATTCAAAGGAGCTTTTTAAGGTCATCTGTGATGCTGCCATAGTGTCATAAACAGGGGGCATGATTACAATGCCGAGAGCGTATGAGACCTGCGACTCAAATGCCAGGTTGTGTGCGACTTTGATTATCTTAGTGCTTGTAAGAAATGCTCTGAGAAAATTCAAGAAATCCGAGAACTTGATATTCTTACCGCACTTATGTGCCACAGGTACATAAATACCCGTGCCTTCCTCTACGGAGAAGGAGCAACCTACGATATGTGCTTTGTGAGCATCAAGTGCGGCTTTGTCTTCGGTGCGGTATGCCTCATCCGGTGCGGTTTCGTAGTCAAAGGCTACAACGGTGGCATCGCCGATGTAATCTCGGATGCCTTTGACGGTAGTTATACATTTATAGTTTTCATTCATAGCGTTGCCTCCGTAGGACGGATGCACGGGGAGGTTGTCCTCCCCGACATCTCGTGAAATGTTACTTAAGGGGTTCGATTACTTCGCCGGTTGCGGTGTCAACAAAGGGAACTTCCTCTTCGTTTACAAGGTCGGCGGAGGAGAGATTTGCGGCATAGGTCTTCATCTGCTCGATCATGGGTGCAAGGGATGCACGTTCCTCAGCAGAGAGGGGGCGTTCCATCTTGAACACAGCCTGGGAGAAAGCAATGTTGCTGTCGGACATAGCCTTCTTGAGGCTGATGGTGGTAACGACACTGCTGAGCGACTGTCTCTGGGTGAGGATGTGCTTTACGTAGCTCTTGTAAGCTGCGGAAGAACCTACGGGAAGATTGAGGATAACGGGGAAGAGCTGACCCTCAATGAGGATGTAGAGCATACGGCGATTCTTACAAGCCTTGGACTTGCCCTCACCACTGCCGAACTTGTTATACGGACAGGTAGCACAACTGCCGCCGGGATTGCCCGTGCCGTTGATGCCGGTGAAGGAACTGCAATCGGGAGGATTGGAGCCGCCGTTGTACTTATCACGGTAGTATGCGTTTGCGGGGTGATTGTAGAGGATGACACCGGTGATTTCCTTTACCGGCTGAGTGTCGTTGCCGTCTGCGGAAGGGAACTCGAATGCGGTGGAACCGCCTGCGGGAATCTTGATGCGGTCGAGCTGAAGGTCGATGCCCGCACAGTCTTCTGCCATAGCGTTACTGAGCCATGCCATATCGCTTTCGGTAGCAAAGCCTGCGGTTGCGAGGGTGTTGGTTTCGTTTGTCATAATTTCATTTTTCATTTTGATTTCTCCTTAAAGATTAAAAATATATAGATAAACGTCTGTGTAGCGATGTTTCGGTGTATTATGTTGCAATGTATCGGTGTGCAATGTTCTATGTCAGGCTTTGCGGATGCCTACCGACACCTTTTCGTAAGTACTTACGACATCGGCAAGCCACGCAGGAACCTCATCGGCATTTACAGCCATCTGCTCCTTGATAAAGGAAGCGAGGGTGTTCGCATTGACGGTCTCGGTAACGATATCTCCGAAGCCGTGTTCCTTGAGTGCAAGGATCATATCGTCCTTGCGACCGGATGCGGGGGATGCAAAGAGACGAGAGTTGAGATAGAAGGTGCTGCCGTTGCGAGAGAAGCGTTCGCATTCGGCTTCAGCCATAGCATCGGAGAGCTCAAGCTCAATGCGGTCGATTTCGGAACTTACGGCCTTTGCTTCGGTATCAAGTTCCTTTTTGCGGTCTTTCAGTTCCTTAAGCTGATCTGCGAGGGTGAAAATGTTGTTATTCATATCAGTTCTCCTTATTCTTTGAATGGGTTGATGCCTTGTCTGTAATCATCGACAAGAGCTTTTGCAAGGTCGACCTTGTGACGAAGAGCGCGGATGACTTTCATATCCACGGTGTTCTTGGCGACAAGGTAAATGTACTGACACGGTTCTTTTTGTGAAACTCTGTGAATACGTGCTTTTGCCTGTTCGAAATTGGACATGCTGTAGTCGAGAGAGTAGAAGACCATAGTTGATGCAGCGGTCAAAGTAATACCGAGACCGGCGGCAGCGATCTGCCCGATAAATACACGGCAGTTCGGGTCTTCTCTGAATCTGCGAACCTCTTCTTCTCGGTCTTTGATACCGCCACGCACAACTGCGTATTCGATGCCTTTGGAGAGGAGAAGTGCCTGAATGTCATTCAGCTCCGGTACGAACCTCGCCATGACGACAAGCTTTTTGTCTTCTGTCACTATGGTGTCGATGATGTCGGAGAGAGCATTTAGCTTTGCTTTACTGATTGCTTTGGTGTCGCCTTCGTCATCGGTGAGATGACCACCCGTAACCTGCGAGAGCCTGAGAAGCTTGGTAAGTACATTCACGGCAGAAACCTCCGTGCCGATAAGTTCGGTGAAGCTTTCCTTTTCGATCTGTGCGTAGATTCTCTGCACTTGCGGTTCGAGTTCTACGATTCGCACTTCTTCGGTAATTTCCGGCAGGTCGAGACATTCGCCTTTGGTTACACGAAAAGCAATGCTGTGCATTCGTTTCAGAAAGTCCTCAAGCATATGCTTTTTGAACTGCGGCGTGTGATTTCCGTAACCGACCATATCGAAGTAGCGGTTGCGGAAGACATAAAAACTGGTACCGAAGATATTGCTGTTCAAGTACCGATACTGCGAAAAGACATCGATTTCACGGTTTGTGATGACGGTACCGGTGAGGAGCAGCTTGTACCTTGCATTGTCGCCGAGGTGATGCATAGCCTTGGACTGTGCGGTTCTTGCCTCTTTCATCTTGTGACCTTCATCTGCAATGATGAGGTCGGCATCGAATGCAAGCAGGTCCTTTTCGATTCGCCAGGCGGTCTCATAGTTGACGATGGCAATCTGCAGGCCTATGGTGGTAAGCTTTGCAAGCTCGTCCGCCTTGTCTTTGCATGAGCCTTTGTTAAGCACTACTGCGGTAAAAGGGAAGGCTGCGAAACGGGAGAATTCTTCTTCCCACATCCCAAGTACAGAGAGCGGTGCTACTACAATGACACGGTTGACTCTGCCTGCGAGGTGAAGTGCTCCTGTGATAGCAATGGAGGTTACGGTCTTACCGGTACCCATCTCCATCAGCAGTGCAACTCCGTGCGATGCGTTGAATTTCTCAAGTGCGAATTCAAAGGCTCTTTGCTGATGTGCAAACGGTGTTCCCTTGATTGGCATCGAGATTTTTGTTTCGGTGTTCACTGATTTTTTCAGTCCTTTCCGAGGGGCGAATTTTTAACCCCCTCACAGTTAAGCCACGGGAAAGGCATAATTTAAGGCTCATTTCAAAAAAAGTTTAATTTTTTTATAAATTGTTGATAAACGGCCCGAAACTGCCGCCGGATTGATACCCATTTCCGCAGCGACATCGCTCTTTTTTCTACCTTTAAAGAAAATCTCATGTATGAGCCACTGCTGTTCAGGATCGAGTTTTGCTATAGCGGCTGGGAGCCTGTCCAATAGCGACTCTTCTTCAAACATTGCATCAATCGGGTTGTCGGGGTCTTTAAACTCCATAGGTTCAGACTCAAAAGCGTCCAATGAAATGTGGCGTCGAGTCTCTTTGTGATGCAGGTTGTATTCATTGCGGTCAAACTCCACAATGATATGTCCCCAAGTGTCGGGTACTTCGATTTCGATGGTTTCGTTGGAAAAGATGTAAGTAATTTTCATTGATGCGTTCTCCTTTGGTGTTTTGGATTTACCGCCGGAGCGCATCTTTCCGCACAAAACGAAAAAGACGACAGGGAGAACCTACATTAAAATGGTCAATGTAGATTCCCGCACTGCCGTCTTGCGTTCTGGCGGTATAAGTATTTAATTATGCTGCTGGGGGAAGATGTACATTCTCAATCTTGAGCGTACCGTCAGGGTTTGCGGTTATGCGAGTGAGGCAATCTTTTTGTACGATTTCAACTATGCGGTTGTCATCACTCTTATCGCAGACTCTTTTACCGTTGAGATTGCGAAATTCTGTCATAGGCTTTTTCCTCCTTCCTTTTATCTTAATCATCTTTAGTATGTTTTTTTCGAGTATCCTCTACCAAAATTATATGCTCTGTGGTAGAATATATTCAAATATAGAGTTTTCATATCAATAAATAAATTATATTCTAATTTGTAAAAACATTATGTCGAAAAGGAATTTATTATGGCGGAAATGAATTATAGTTTGTTACAATCGAATATACGTGCTTTAATCAAGAAACACGGAATAACGCAAAATGGACTTGCAGAGATAGCAGGAATGAGTCAATCAAATGTTAGCAAGGCTTTGAGTCCCAATGATAAAAAGCAGTTTAATCTTGAACAGTTATATAGAATTTCTCAGCATTTTGGCATTTCAATAGATGAACTTGTCGGTAATATGGCCTCAAGTGCGGCTTATACAAGTCCTCAAGCTTTACTTGCGCTTATCAGCAAATTGTTTATTGAATCAAAGGTAAAGTCTACTGAAATTACCGAGATCGAATATGTCTATAAGCCATATTACAACGATAATGGATATCCTGATTGTAGTTTTAAGCAGGAAGAGCAAAAGTACATTGCTTTTTATTTTCCAAACTATATGCAGACGTCAGACTTTGTTTTTAAAGATGAAGATGAAGACACTTTGCATTATGAATTTTGTAGCGACGGAAATGAATCTATGATGAAACCGTTAAACACCGTGCTTGAAGATTTTATACCGATAGTTGATATGTACCTAAAAGGTAAATTTAATAAAGATGCCTTCGATATGGTATTAAACGGTTATTTGGAGCAACTTTCGGATAAATAAAAAGCATCGACAAGAGAACCCATTTTCGGGTTTTTCTTGCCGATGCCTCTCAAATGTGTCTGGATAAACAATCGGTTATCTGAGCATATGACCTGGGCAGGACTTGCTTCGTCTGTTTCATCGTAGCCTGACCGTCGTTATGCCGTATTCTATTTTAACATGGTAGTGAAATCTCCGATTTGTAGATTTCTACGGTAGAGTGCCTTCTGCTTTTGTGCTTTCGTATCATTACGGTTTTGCATTTGCTACATTCGCCCCTGATGTCGCCATCGGTACTTTTGCTTCCTGTAACTTTGCTACCGCAGTTCATGCAATGCCAGGTAATAGGTGTCCATTTTTTCGTTGTTGTCATTATAACTCTCCCTACCGCCTATATACCGCATTAAGGGAATTAGGCGTGCTTTCCTGCTATCATCTTCGGTAATATAAATTTTTCTCTCTGAAGGACTTTGGACTCGCGTCCGCATCTATCGCATTCGAAGTTGCCATCGGTTTCGTCAAGGTAGAGACCTACATTGATTTTGAAACAATATGGGCATTCCGCAAAGTATAGTTTCATATCGCGCTCCTATCTGTTGTCGCATATTTTGATGTCATAAATATCATCAAAATAAATCTTGTCGTTGCCGAGCTTGAGGTATTTGTACACAAGGTCGATTTCGGTAACTCGCCCTTCCATTTTCACGTTATGAAAAGAGAAGTAGCAGAGAAGCCGAATTTTCATGCCTTTCTCTACCTTAAATAAAGTAGCGGAGTTGGCATCCGATTTTTCTTCGGAGATTTCGGTTCTGGCAACTCTTGTGTGTCGTTCCTCACGGTCTCGCAAGGCTTCTTGCAGACCCTGCATAGCATCGAAGGGTTGAAATTGTTTAGCTCTTTGTTCTCGGGTCATCGTATCCTGCTCTGTGACCTCCAATAAATGTATTTCTTTCTCGCTGCGTGGCTTCATCAACATAACTGATGCCACGCAGAACAGCATTTTTTCCAAGCCTGTCTTTAAGTTCCAGAACTGTTCGCTCCAGGCTTTTTTCTTTTTCAACGGACTCCCAATCTGTAAATAAATCATAGCCTTCGCAATCCTCGTTGCAGACGGCATTAAATGATAACGCAAGCCTGCGTATAGGGATTTTGCGGTTTACAATCTTTTCATATAGATCCATAACATCGGGAGCAATATGTGAGCATAGGTTGGTCGTAGCGGTGAGTTTTACGCTGCCGCCGGAAGCGGGAGCAAGCTCTTTTGTATATCCAACATATATGCTGACATTCTGTGTGATTACCTTTCTTCGCATAAGCTCAAGGGAACCATGTTGCACCATTTCGCATAGCACGGTCTTCGCTTCATCAAAGGAGTAATCACGGGGGAGTATTTGCGAGAAAGAAACAGAGTGACTTTGTGGCGTGTAGTTTTTGATATCCTCTATAAGGCAGGACTCCCGTCCCCACGCATGGTCAATCAATAGCTCGGCATTAACACCAAAACAATCATATAGAGTTTGCGGTGGCATTCGGGTGATACCGAACATATCGTAAATTCCGTACCGAGCGAGGCGGTTTGCCGTGCCTCTTGCAATTTGCCAAAAGTCGGTGATAGGACGGTGGTGCCACAGTGTCTCCTGGTATAGCCGTTCATCAAGATACCCAAGGTGATCTTTGTTGTGTTTTGCGGTTATATCCAAGGCGACCTTTGCAAGGTATAGGTTTGTACCTATTCCCGCCGTAGAAGGAATGTGAAATCTGTTGGCGATTTCGTTCATCAGTTTTTTTGCCAGTTCTTTTGCATCGAGTTTGTAAAAGGGGAGATATGTGGTCGCGTCTATAAAAGCCTCGTCAATCGAATACACATGGATATCTTCGGGAGAGAAGTACTCAAGGTACATACCGTAAATATCAGCAGCATATTCAATATAGAGGCTCATACGAGGTGGGGCGACTTCGTACTGAACTTTTCTCGGTATTTCGGACAACCTGCAACGGTTGCTTATACCGAGAGATTTCATATGAGGACTGATTGCAAGACAAAGTGCATTCTGCCCTCGGCTCAAGTCCGCCACTACCAGATTTGACTCGAATGGGTTTAGCCCACGTTCCGCACATTCCACAGAAGCATAGAAAGATTTCATATCAATGCAAAAGTACGTGCGGTGCTTTTCGGGCATCAACTCACCTCACATCTTTTAGTACTTTTACAGCGACTCCCTGAATGATGCAGTTATCGACATAGATGTCTTCAAGGTTGTCGTTTTCGGGGTGCAAGCGAATACGGTGCTTTTCGGGTTCGGGGTAGTAGCGTTTAAGGGTAGCTTCATCTTCCATAAGAGCAACGACAATCTGTCCGGGATTTGCGTGAGCCTGTTGGCGGACAAGGACAAGGTCGCCCTCTTCAATGCCAACATTGACCATAGATATGCCGTCTGCACGGAGAAGGTAGAAATCACCGCTACCAAAAAGAGAAACCGGCAACTGCACGTATTCTTCGATGTTTTCCTCTGCAAACTTCGGAACACCACAAGAAACCGACCCCAAAACAGGCACTCGAATCATCTGTGACAATGCTTTTGTGCCTTTGCTCACAATGCTACGACGTTTGTTGCGGTCATAGTCAATGATGCCGGTGTCTCGCATATATTCGAGATAGCGCCCTGCATTGGAGTGAGACGTTCCAGTGCCTTCAGCGATTTCGGCGATGGTCGGAGAAACGCCGTTGTCGCGCTGAAAAGCATCAATGAACTGCTCTATCTTATGTATAAGTTCCGTGTTCTTGGTTCGCATCGAAAGCACCTCATTTCTTAAACGGGAGATATATCCCATTTGCAAGAATTATTATAAACTACGCATTCGGGTTTGTCAATAGGTAAAACACGAAAAGTTTTGCGTGGTTAGTTTTTGCAATCTATCCAGGATAATGTTAACTTAAACTTGAAATGACTTTCAATGAATTTGTGTGACTTTTTATGCCTTTCTATGCCTTTTTATTTCCATTGCAATATCAGAAGAAATATGCTATAATTTTGTTGATAAATGAAAGGTGGCAAGGAAAGCAAATGAAAGATAAAATCTATGAGTATAATCACAAAGGGTACTGCCTGCGTCAAACGAGTTATAATTGGCATTATATGATCTATGACAGTTCCACCGGTGAGATGGTTATGCATGTGCCGGAAAAGAAACGGTTAACTGAGGCGGAGGCAATAGAGCGTATTGAAGGTTGTATAAGACTGGGCAGATATTTGGAAAATAATAATATTGGTGAAAAACTCTAACGGTTGTATAAAGCTGTTAGAGTTTTTTCTTTTAGTCTTGTTTATTTTCCTTGCAAACGATGGCAAAGTTTGATATAATAACCTTGCCACGTAATTGAATATTTAATGCTCATAGGAACCATCCTTTGGTAAAAAGGTGGTCCCTCTTTTCGCTATTCCTATGAGTAGTTCAATTGCGTGGCAGCAATCAAGGAGGGCTTCCTTTTTCGGTGCACTCCTTGTGGGTGCACCTTTTTTATTTTGGAGGGAGTAGCATGGATATATTAAATGAAGAGAATGAAATAATTGATGTTACCGGAACACCGCTTACACCAGGTTCTTTTGAAAAATGTCTCGGTAATGGCGAACACGAAGGTATTGAATGCTGTTGTGATAATTGTGATTATTTTATTGAATGCGTTTTGAGGAGCGATGAAGAAGAATGGCAGGAACTTAAGCAAGAGATTATTGATTCTCAATTATTTGCAAAAGTGGTAAAGGAAGTGCTCGGCGATGAAAGAGCGTGACTTTAGCAAAATGACGGAAGAGGAGTTTTTAAAGGCCGCCTTCACCGAAGCTGCCAATCGTGAAATTGCCGAAATTGAAGCTATGGACATTGAGGTGCTTGAACCGACCGACGAGCAGAGAAGGGAAATCAAAGAATTGCTCGACAGAAAGTTCGGTAGTAATTAAAAAATGAACCCATAAAAAAACGGTTACTGTGATAAAAAAACGATTAGTAATTGATAAAAAAACGATTACACCCATAAAAAAACGATTACTACGATAAAAAAACGATTACTTATAATTTCAGGGCAAAACCGTAAAAACAATAAAAAAAGCAGCATTTCACTCGTGAAAAAGGACGGACTCACAGAGTGTCATGCTGCTTTTATATTTTGAAAGAACTCGCAAAGCCTTATGTCACAAGGGGTTGCGGAGAAAAAGTAAAAGCACGCTAATTCTATCAAAATTAGCGTGCTTATCTGGTGGAGGCGGGGGGAATCGAACCCCCGTCCGAAAACCTCTTGATACAACTTTCTCCGGGTGCAGGACACCTTTATTATTTCCCGCGCCGTACTCCGGTGAACGGGGGTAACGGTTTGGTAGCTTTTTTATTTATGACCGCTTCAAAAGCTAACGGGCGGTGCACATTTACCACTGAGTGACGCCGAATCCCAGGCCGTGGTACTCCTCGGTTCGACGGGCCGCGCTATTGGCGGCAGCACAGCTTACGCTGCCAGAGCTACGTTTTCGTTAGCGTCTAAATTTAAAAGTAGAACTTATTAAAGAGGTGTTCCAACCTCTACCCGCTTATCGTACCTCAAAATCCCCGTCGAAACCTTTACGCCCCCATGACGGCGGTGCAGAGCACCGCGATTTTTAGGTTGGAAAAATATTTTAACACGCGGCGTGCGCGATGTCAAGTGGATTTATATACCTTTGCTGCGAGTATCTTCGCACCAATCGCAGGCAAGGTCAAGCCACGCGCCGAAACGGTACTTATTTACGCAGGAAACAAGATCTCCCGTTGCACCGCCGTGTGGCCCTTTTTCAAAAATGTGCATTTCAAACGGAATCCCGCATTTACGAAGTGCAGACGCAAACATCATAGTGTTTTCGCAAGGGACACATGTGTCTTCAAATGTAGTCCAGAGAAACGCAGGAGGAGTGGTTTTAGTGACCTGCTTTTCAAGAGACAGCATTTCACGCATTTCTTCATTATCTTTGTTTTTGCCGAGCAGATTATTGATAGAACCGCCGTGCGTAAATTCTCTGTTACTTGTGATAACGGGGTACGAAAGTATAAGACCGTTAGGCTTAACAGCGTCTGTGTCGCCAAAATATGCCTTTGAAACTTCCTTGTCCCAAAACACACCGACGCTTGCGGCGAGATGACCGCCGGCTGAGAAACCGCAAACATAAACTTTGTCCGGTGAACCCTGCCATGCTTCAAGATTTTCGCGTATATACTTTACGGCACTGAGCGCCTCAAGCAAAGCGACGGGGAAGAGCGCGGTTTTTACGCTGTAATACAGAATGCACACATTGAACCCGCGTGCAAGAAAACGCATTGCGATAGGCTCCGCCTCGCGGTCGGATGTGAACGAGTATCCGCCGCCGGGGAGAACGAGCACGGTCGGACGCTTGCCGACATTATATTTCTTTTCGTCGCCCTCAAGATTGGGTACAAATACCTTTAAATAAGGTTTATACGGAGCGTCTACTGGTTCGGACACATTTATCTTTGAAAAATCAAGCTCGATATTTTTTACTTCGTAAATCATTATCTTCTTTCCTTCATAGCGCGGTCAATGTCGCGCGATGCCTGTCTTTTTGCGTCTGTATCGCGTTTGTCGTAGAGTTTTTTACCTTTGCAAAGTCCCACTTCGCATTTGACTTTTGAGCCGACAAAATAAAGCGAAAGCGGAATAAGCGTGAGGCCGTCTTCCTTTACTTTTGAAAACAACCTGATTATCTCGCGCTTGTGCATGAGCAATTTCTTCGGGCGAAGTGGCTCGCGGTTGTAGATGTTGCCCTTTTCGTAGGGGCTGATATGCATGCCTACCGCGAAAATCTCTCCGTTTTTTATTTCACAATATGAGTCTTTGAGGTTTACCGCACCCTGACGCAAGGACTTGACCTCGGTGCCGTAGAGTGCAATACCCGCCTCGTACTTGTCAAGCACAAAATAATCGTGGTAAGCCTTTTTATTAGGGGCAATGACCCTTGTTTCGGTTTTAGCCATGGCGCAAACCTCCCTTCCGAATTATTATATAATAGACAGACTGCAAAATCAAGCATAATTTGTTGTTTACTTTCAATATTTATTGTGCTATAATATATTCTAATACAAACAAAGAATGGTGAAACATGAAAGAATATCTTGAATGTGGAAAAATTGCAAATACACACGGCGTTCGCGGCGGACTTATCATTGAGTCGTGGTGCGACACGCCCGATATACTTGCTTCTCTTAAAGAAGTATTCATCGAGAAAAACGGTAGTTATTCATCCGTAAAGATGAATAAAGCGTCTGTTTACAAGGGCAGGGTTCTGTGTGAGCTTGAAAGTGTCGATACTCTGGAAGCTGCGGCGGCACTGAAAAATACCGTGCTTTTTGCACGACGCAGCGACCTTCCGGTGGATGAAGGTTCTTTTTTTGTGCAGGACCTTATAGGATTGCCGGTTTATGAGCTTGGCACTGGAGAGAAGTACGGCACTCTCAGCGATGTTATCAGCGGTGCGGCATCCGATATTTACGAGATATCAAACGAACGCGGAAAATTCCTCATTCCTGCGGTAAAAGAATTTGTAAAGGAAATAGACCTTGAGAAGGGAATTTTCATCAAAGCGATAGAAGGTATGTTTGAATGATGCGTTTTGATATAATGACGCTTTTTCCCGACCTTATAACAACGGTGCTCGGCGAGAGTATTATTGGCAGGGCACAGAAAAGCGGAGCAATAGAGGTGCACGCGCACAACATACGCGACTATTCCGAGGATAAACACCGCCGTGTCGACGATACGCCTTACGGCGGCGGTATGGGTATGCTTATGGCGGCACCTCCGATATATAACTGCTTTAAGGCTGTAACCGATGCACTCCCCGAGGGAAAACGCAGGGTTATATATATGTCGCCGCGCGGAAGTGTTTTCAATCACGAAAAGGCACGTGAACTTGCAAATTACGATAACCTTGTCATACTTTGCGGTCACTACGAGGGCGTGGACGCCCGCATAATTGAAGAAATCGTCGACGAGGAAATTTCTATCGGTGACTACGTCCTCACGGGCGGCGAAATCCCTGCATGCATTGTTACAGATGCCGTGGCAAGACTTCTTCCGGGCGTACTGTCAGACAGCGAGTGCTACGAAAAAGAGAGCATAGCAAGCGGACTCCTCGAGTATCCGCAGTACACTCGTCCGTATGAGTTTCACGGTATGACCGTGCCTGATGTTCTTATATCGGGACACCACGAAAACATTGATAAATGGCGGCTTGAGCAGTCGCTTGAAATAACAAAGACCAACCGTCCCGACCTCTATGAGGCATGGGAGAGGGCGCATCCCAAGGTTGAAAAGAAAAAAGCCGCACGGCGGAAAGGAGCAGATGAGTGAAAGGCGGATTTAAACAATGGTTAAGCGATTTTGTCGGCGGAAGCGGGATAATTCGCGGACTTTCATCTTTGGCAAACGGCATTTATAAACGCATAGGAAGCGGCATTTACGGTTTTGCTTTCGGCTCATATGATACAATGTGTGAAACCTATGACTCAAGCGCGGTGGGAAAAGAGCAAAATCAAAAACGCGGAAAGATAAGCAGCTTTATTTCGCGCAACATTGAAGAAAGCGTTTATATAAACGGAATAAACGCGATGATGCGCTATCTCGGTCACTTGTCATTGCGTGTTCTCGGTATATTTTTGATTTCGGCAGGCTTTTACACACTGCTTGCTCAAACTATAATATATCTTGTTACCGATTCTTTGACGCCGCTCAGCATAATTGTGGCGCTTATCATGGCGGTGCTAGGATTACCTCTTGTGTTTTCGGGTAAAGCACTTTGCACTGCACTTTCCGAAAGTGCTTTCCTTGGTAACTTTGTTAGAAATTTTTGCAGTGTAAAAGAACGCAGTTTGAGGTATGACGGTGAGCCGACGGGCAGAAAGGGAATCGCCTTTATATTAGGGTTGCCTTTCGGTATCCTTTCCTGCTTTATTGACCCTGCTCTCATAGTTGTTCTTGCGCTCGCGATAGTTTTTGCGTACCTTGTTATGTCAAACCCGGAGTTTGGGTATAACATAGCGCTGTTTTTGCTTCCGTTTTTGGTAGTGCTTCCTCACCCGACAATTTTGCTAGCGGCACTTGTTCTTTTCACATTTTTCAGCTATTGGGTGAAACTCGTGAGGGGAAAAAGATATTATAAAACTCAACTTTTGGATGTTATAGTCGTATGCTTTATGGCGGTAATGATGCTCGGTGGTATTGTTACTTACGGCGGTTCGCAGTCGCTTCGTGCGGCGCTGATCTATACCGTGCTTATGCTCGGCTACTTTCTCACCACGGGTCTTGTCAACTCCAAGGAAGCGCTGAAGCGCTCTGTGAAAATAATAGCTTTTTCGCTTCTCATTGTTTCTGTTTACGGTATATTCCAGAACTTCAGCGGCAATGCGTCGGCGGAGTGGATCGATACCGAAATGTTTGATGAGATCGAGGGCAGAGTAGTTTCTACTTTTGAAAATCCCAATATGCTCGGTGAATATCTTATATTGATACTTCCCATGCTCGCGGCGGCTGTTCTCGGTGAATCAAATTGGCGCAAGCGCCCGTCGTATTTTGTATGTTTTGCACTCGGTTGTGTATGCCTTGTTTACACATGGTCGCGCGGTGCATGGCTTGGACTTATGTTTGCGGCTGTTCTGTTCATGCTTATGTGGAGCCGTAATGCTATGGGACTTATAATAGCAGGTATATGCGCGATTCCTTTCGCTGTGCCGTTCTTACCGGAAAGTATAGTTTCACGCTTCACGAGCATTGGTGACCTCACCGATACGTCGACAAACTACCGTGTGTTTATATGGCGCGGCAGCGCCGAAATGGCGGCCGACTATGCGCTCTCGGGTGTCGGTGTCGGAGAAGAGGCTTTTGGCGTAGTATATCCCTACTATGCGTTTTCGGGCATTGAAAGCGCACCGCATGCGCATAATTTGTTCTTACAGCTTTTCATTCAACACGGAATTTTCGGATTTATCGTATTTGCTGCGTTGCTGCTTTGCTTCTTCCAGTGCGGTTTTTCGCTTGCAAAATGCGGAGCAGACCGTGAGATTCGCCTTATAGGATGCGGCGCGTTCTGCGGTGTCCTTGCGGCCCTGGTGCAAGGTATGACAGATTATGTGTGGTACAATTACCGTGTATTCTTCGTATTTTGGATAATGATGGGCTTTGTTGCGGTTGCATACCGATTGGATAAAGCGTGGCGAGGCAGTAATACGGTTTTAAACAGTCCGTGCAATATGGATGTAACCGTCTAGGAGGAAAAGAAAATGGAAGATATGAAAAAAAGAGCTTTCAAGATAAATTTTGTAGATGTTATCATTACGTTAATGATAATACTTGTGCTTTCCGTGGCGGCGCTTATGATTGCAAGCGCTTTCGGTGCAACTGAGGCGATTGACAGCGAGGATGTTGATATCGAATACACCGTTCTTATCAAGGGTGTTCTCGAAGATTTCAGAGATACCGTGCAGGTAGGCGATGCGGTTATCGATTCGCAGGAGAGACAAAGTCTTGGCACTGTAGTCGGCGTTGAATATTATGAATATTCATATGAGCTGTACAACGATGAAACGCACAAGATGGAGATAGTAACACACCCGCATTCGATAACTATTGAGATGAAAGTTACCGCAACCGGATACCGTAAAGATGGCATTTACTATCTTAAAGAAAGCGGAAAGCCTATAGGCGTTGGAACGGGATTTAACATTAACACACCTCATTATTGCGGTATAGGATATGTCGGCTCAATGAGTTGCACAGATGCCAAGTAAGGAGAAAGACGATGCAAAAGAAAAAATTCAGAATCAACATACTTGATTTTTTGATTATCGCGCTTGTAGTACTGTGCATTGTCGGCGCGGCGCTTCGAGGATATATAATGAAGGGCGACGATAAGCTTGACGGTGATGTTGCCGTGATTTCTTTCAAAATTGAAAATATACAGGCAGAATCCGCTGATTGCTTCAAAGACGGCGACACCGTGTATTGGCCTGCGTATGAATGTGACTTCGGTACTTTGGTGGGCGATATAGAATACACAGACGCTGTTTATTATGTAGAGGACGACGGACAGATTTTTGAGCTTACGCTTGATGACCACAGCAGAATAGATGTCCGCGGAACTATTGAGTGCAAGGGAAACTTTAACAAAGACGGCAGTTTCAGTCTTAACGGCAACAAATATATTGCCCCCGGTACGTATGCGTATCTTTATTTCACAAGCATACACGCAAACGTTGTTATAACCGATATTCAGCCTAAATAAACGATAACCGTTAAAAAATATTGAAAAATACTTGCAATTAGGTTTTATATTTGATATACTTGTTGTATCTAGACACATAGTTTTTGTACTATTTGCCTTTCCATAGGAATAAAGGAGCGTATTTCCAATATGATGACTCAAGAAGTTACAATAACAAACAGCGTAGGTTTGCATGCCAGACCCGCAACTTTCTTCATTCAGAAGGCTAACTCATATAAGAGTTCTATTTGGGTTGAAAAAGATGACCGCAGTGTAAATGCAAAGAGCCTTCTCGGTGTTCTTTCACTTGGTATCGTAAACGGCATGACTATTACTTTAGTTGCTGATGGCTCTGATGAAGAAGAGGCGCTTGCCGGACTTAAAGAACTTATCGAAAAAGGTTTTAACGAATAAGAGAATAGTGATTTGTATGGGCGAGCATGACGTTATTCGTTGTGGTCGCCTTTCTTATTTTAATATTGATATGGAAACAAACAACGAAAGACTCGCGCGGCTCCTTGATAAAGCCAACACGCTTCCGCTTCGTCCGGGAGTATATATAATGAAGAATTCCGACGGCAAAGTTGTTTATGTCGGCAAGTCGCGCAAGCTCAAAAATCGCGTGTCGCAGTATTTTCAAAACAGTCAGAAAGATTATAAGACTACAAAAATGGTTGCTTCTGTTCACGATTTTGACTTTTTCCTTTGCGACACCGAGATGGAAGCGCTAACACTTGAAAATGTGCTGATAAAAGAGCACTATCCTAAATATAATATAAATCTGAAGGATTCTAAAAGTTATCCTTATATTAAAGTTACCACCGCCGAGGAATATCCGCGCCTTGTGGTAACAAGAACCCGCGGAGCAGACAGGGCAAAGTATTTCGGACCTTACTCGGGTGCCGGAGTTGCTTATAATATAATTGATACACTCAGCAAAACGCTGGGACTTCCAAACTGCAAACGTCAGTTTCCGCGCGATATTGGCAAAGAACGTCCGTGTATCTATTACCAGATAGGACAGTGTATGGGCACGTGCAAAAAGGGAAGTAGCAAGAGCGATTATGACGCGGCAATAACAACTTCTCTCAAGGTTCTCGGCGGCGATTTTGCACTCGCCAAGGAGGAACTGGAAAAGCGTATGTACCGCTTTGCTGAAGCCGAGAATTTTGAAGCCGCGGCAAAATGCCGTGACAGCATTGCATCGCTTGAAAAAATATCCGAGCGCCAAAAGGTCGTTTCTTCGCCTAAAGCAGAGCAGGATGTTGTTGCACTTTACAGCGACGATAAGTGCAGTGTAATATCGGTGTTTTACATCCGCGGTGGTATGCTTATAGACAAAGATGAGTTTGTGTTTTCCGCCGATGAAATCATTTCTCCCGAGGATATCCCCACGTTCTTGTGCGGACTTTATTCCACAAGGGAATATATTCCGCGTGAAGTTCTGCTTTACGACGATACCGATGAAGAAAGTCTTCTTGCTCTTTCTGAGCTTCTGAGCGAAAAGGCGGGCAGAAAAATAACCGTACACTGCCCAATGCGCGGCGAGATGAAAAAACTTTGCAAAATGGTGTATGATAACGCAGCGGAAAAAGCGGCAAAGTTCAAGGAGTCCAGCGAACGTGACAACAAAATGCTTATTAAACTTGCGTCCTTACTTTCGCTTGAAAAAGCGCCGAGCCGAATAGAAGCATATGATATATCAAACTTCGGAAAAGAGCATATAACCGCTGGAATGATAGTGGCAAAGGACGGCAAGCTCAAAAAGAAGGATTATCGCTCATTTTCGATTCGCACCACGGATGGCATCGACGACTATGGCGCAATGCGAGAAGCACTTTCGCGCAGAATAGCTCACCTTTCCGATGAAGAGGGCAGCTTTTCCGAGCGTCCTGATTTGATATTGATTGACGGCGGTGCCGGGCATGTCGGAACCGTAAGAGCGCTGTTTGCCGAATTCGGTGTTAATATCCCGGTTTACGGCATGGTAAAGGATGAGCACCATAAAACCCGTGCGCTCACCGACGGGCAAAACGATATCAGCATAGCCCGCGAGCAAAGTGTGTTTGTATTTATTTACGGCTTGCAAGAGGAAGTTCACCGCTATTCGGTAGGAAGAATGACCGATGCCAAAAGAAAAACGCTTAAACATTCGGTGCTTGAAGATATAAAAGGCATAGGACCGGCAAAGGCAAAAAAGATTCTCAAAGCCGCAGGCAGCCTTGCCAAACTTAAAAGCGCAAGCGTTTCCGAGATGGCACAAATGGGCATTACGGAGAAAGATGCGCTTGCTATAAGCGAGTATTTTAAATCAAAACAGGAGTAGACAAATGAGAATAATCACAGGCAGTGCAAAAGGGATAAAGCTTGTTACCCTTGAGGGCGATACGACGCGTCCCACATCCGAGCGTGCAAAAGAAGCACTGTTTTCAATGATACAGTTTGATATTGAGGGGCGCCGAGTGCTTGATCTCTTTGCCGGCTCGGGACAGCTCGGACTTGAAGCGCTCAGTCGCGGCGCGGAGTTTTGCATGTTTACCGACGCT
Source organism: Clostridia bacterium (assembly GCA_017461475.1). GTDB lineage: Bacteria > Bacillota > Clostridia > Oscillospirales > CAG-272 > UMGS902. The sequence goes on along the minus strand of JAFTXX010000037.1, from coordinate 36,429 downwards.
TCGGCAGATGCCATCGCTGTTGTGCGTAAAAATATTGAAAAAACACGTTTTGGAGACAAGTCTAAAACCGCAATAGCCGATTACCGTAATTTTCTTCGAAAATCCGATGCACGCGAAGGCTTTGACATAATATTCCTCGACCCACCGTATGCGTCGGGCGCTCTCACCGACGCTTTGCTCCGTCTGTACCGTACAAAACTGATGAAGAGAGGATGCCTTGTCGTGTGTGAAAGCGAAAACGAAGACCTTCGCATCTTTGAAAAAGAACCTTCACTTGCGGACATGTACAGTTCGGTACGCCAAAAGCATTACGGCAGAGTGCATATAGAAATACTTACCCCAAGCGAAAACTATTTCGTCCGAAAGGAGACCGACAATGAATGAAAAGCTCGGACTCGTCACAGGCAGCTTTGACCCAATTACCGTCGGGCATCTCGATATCGTCACTCGTGCGGCAAAAATTTTTGACCGTGTAATTGTAGTTGTGGCAAACAACGATGAAAAACAATATATGTTTTCCATAGAAGAGCGCGTAGCAATTGCTGAAAAGGCGGTGGAGGGCATTAACGGCGTTACGGTAATGCGCTGCGACGGACTTGTTGCCGATTTTGCGGTAGCTCACGGCGCCGACGCATTCGTGCGGGGAATACGCGGCGGGGAAGACGTAGCGTACGAACAGCACATGGCAGATGTAAATTTTGCTTCCTGCGGCGTAGACACTGTGATGTTGTTCGCAAAGCCTCAATACCATACGGTAAGTTCCACAAAAGTGCGTGCGGCACTTAAAAATCAGCAGGGAATCGACGCATTTATGCCTGTTGCCGCCGCGACGATGGCAAGAGAATTGCTTGACCGAAAGTCATAAGAGGTGTAAAAAGTTAATATAAAATTGTAAAATATATTGACTTGACAAGCCAAAAATAGTATAATCATTTTATAAAAAGCACAAAAATGTGCAAAATTTGGAGGATACATATGACTAAGAAGATTTTGGCTGTTGCTATGGCAGCGCTGCTTATGCTCTCCGCAATGTCTATGAGCGTATTTGCAACCGATGCAGTAGCAGAAACCACTGCGGCAGAAACTGAGCCTGTAGAAGAAGTTAAGGACGAAGTTCTTGATTACATTGACGCAGACGCAGCAGATGCAGCAGAAAAAGCTGTTTACGACAACATGAACGATGCGTATGTTTACATCAAGTTCGGTGCAGATAAGGCTAATGACGGTCTTACCCCCGATACTCCTAAGCCCAACCTCGGCGCAGCTGACGGCGACGGCTCCGCAGGCGTCCTCGCTCAGACTAACGGCGGTACTCTCGTTGCTACCGGTAAGCTCTATGTAGGCGCTACATATTCGTTCCCCGAGTATGAAAATACACTTATGATTACTTCCAACGACGGAACCACCGATTACAAGAATGCAGAACCTGCAACCAACCCTTCATGCGCTATGAAGATTAAGCAGAATGCAACTTGTACTTTCGTAAGCGATACTATCATTGATGACATCATTCTCTTCAACGAGTTTGACAATTCTTCCACTACTATCGCTATCACCAACAACTCAACTCTCGTTATTGGTGAGAATATTGTTTCTATGAACAACGAGGCTAACGCCGACTATGCTATTCCTTGCCATGTTTCCCTCTATGTAGAAGATGGCTCTACTCTTATCGTTAGAGGCGGTACATTTGATACCATCACCGGCGGCGGTAATGTTTACATTGCTGATACTGTAACCGTTGAGGAAAAGGTTCGCGAGGTTAAGACTGATGAAAACGGCATGATTATTCCTGATCCCGATGTCGTTATTACTCGTCCCGTTCTCGAGACCGAGGCTCCCGAAACCACCGAGGCTGTTGCAGAGACCACTGAGGCTCCTGCAGCTACAAGCGAAGGCGGAATCAGCCCTGTAGTTATCGTTGTAGTTATCGTAGCGGTTGTAGCAGTTGTAGCAGTTGTTGTAGTTGTTACAAAGAAAAAGAAATAATTGAAATTTACATCAAAAGCGGTCATCAAAGTGACCGCTTTTGTATTTTTTGAACAAAAATGTTTACATTATGTATTTACTTTGATATCAAAATGCAGTAAAGTAAGAGTGTATAGATGTTTCTTACGGAGGTATAGACATGAAAAAACTTTTTGCTCTTATTTGCACAGCCGCGTTGCTCGTGCTTTGCATGGCGGTTTCCGCAAGTGCGGCTGAATATGTTTATTATGAGAATGATTTCTCCGATTCTGCAACGATTAGCGATTTCACTCAGTATCGCGGTGAGTGGGTTGTTGAAGACGGCGTGCTCAAGCTCAAGAGTGCGGGCGGTCTCGGTCTTGATGAACAGGTATTCCTGCTTTATACCGCAGATGATGCGGTTATGAACCTTACCGATTATATCCTTGAGGTCGATGTTACTCCCAACGCACTTGCAGGTGTGCTTGCACGTTGCGACCTCGGATATGCGTATGCTGAGGCTGAGGATGGCTATTGCGGCTATCAGCTCGCGCTCAATTTTGCCACTAACAGCGGTAACTCTGCCACCACCGAAAGTCTTACTCTCGGACGCACCAATACCGCAGGCGTTTCTGCCGGACCTCTCGGCTCCTCTTCTTTTGCATCCAAGCGCAATTACACACACCACATAACCATGACTGTTGAAGGCGCAAATGTCACCGTCGTTGTTACCGATCCCGAAGGTGTTGAACTCTGGAACTACACCGCTGAGAACGGCGAATGGGCTATGGGTACTTTCGGTTTCTCCGCAGTTCCTGCCGACATGAGTGTCAGCATGGTAAACATTGGCGTCCTTTCCTTCGATAACCTCAAGGTTACCGCTATTGGGGCTGTCGGCGATCACCTTGCAAACGGCGGTGCACTTTCTGAATATGTTCCCTCGGTTCAGTCTAATCCTATTGTTATCGAAAAGGTAAACGCAAGCGAGATAGATTTTTCCAACACCGAATACGTTCTTTATGAGAATGATTTCTCCGACGAAACTACTCTTGAAGACTTTATGACAGTCGGCGGCGAATGGGTTGTTCAGGATGGTAAACTTTATCTTTCTTCGGTTGATGAAGGATTTGTATTCTCCTATATCGCATACATCGGCGACGAGACCGGTTATGTCGGACTTGCATCCGATTACACCGCCGAAGTTGATCTTTGCGACGTAATGGCGGGTGCGGGACTTCTTACTTATGTCGACCCCACGCTTTGCGGCAATGAGTTCTACGGCTACATGTCTTTTGCAAGCAACGATGCTACAAAAGCAGCTCTCGGTGCAACCGATGCGACCGGTGCATATGCCAATATCAAGGTTAGCGGCGGAGTTCTCACTCCTGGCAATGATTATCACATTGTAGCTGAGCACTTTGACGGTATGATTACATTCACATTCACTGATATCGAAAGCGGCGAACTTGTATATGAATATTCCACTACCGCTGATAAGTGGAGCACGGGTTCTTTCGGTCTCCGTATGAGAGCGAATAACGGCGACAGCGTCAATGCTATGCACGCATATTTTGATAATCTCAAGGTTACCGTTAAGGGCGAAGAAGCGGCGCTTATCAATTCCGGTTTCGCTCCCAACTCTGAAATCATTGACGATACAGTAGAAGAAGTTGTTACCACCGAAGCGGTTGAAACTACTGCTCCTGCTGAAGAAACCACCGCTGAAGTTGCAGATACCACTGAGGTCCAAGCACCTTCCGAAGGCGGTTCTTCCACGACCGTGATCATAATTGCAGCGGTTGCTGTAGTGGTCATTCTTGCTGTGGTAGTTGTAATCGTAAAAGGCAAGAAAAAATAATTAACAATATTCAAAATCCGCATGATTTCTCATGCGGATTTTTTTGTATTTTAAACGCCTGAAAACCCAGATTTGAAGCGACTTTTGCCGCTTCTTTTTTAATTTTGTCATTAATAGAATTTTTTTGCAAAAAGTATTGCAATTTGCTTTTTAATACTATATAATAAAAACATGAGTGGGGAAAAAAGGGGCAAAAAACCACAAAAGTGTAGCGAAAAGGGGGATGAGACGGTTGGAAAGCAGACAGACTTTCGTTGGCGAGTATCGCCACTCGCTTGATGCAAAGAACCGTTTGTTCATTCCCGCAAAGTTTCGCGAACTTCTCGGTGAGAATTTTGCCATTGCCCGCATTAATGAAAAATGCCTTCTTCTTTTTTCCGAGGAAGAATGGATACGCTACACCGAAAAACTTTTGAACGGCATACCTGCCGATACCAAACGTATTGTACGCAAGGTGTTCTCGAAAACTACATATGCAACTCCCGATGCGCAGGGAAGAGTAATCATCCCGACAACCCTCTGCGGTCTCGCCGAATTGCAAAAGAATGTAGTCATCATCGGCGCCGGAAATCACGCCGAGATTTGGTCGGATACCAACTGGGATGCTCTTGAAGAAGAACTCAGTGATGAAGCACTCGCTGAGACTTTCAATGCTCTCGGCTTCTAAAAGTGAGGATGTATGGAAGAAATTAAATTTTCACATGTCTCCGTGCTCCTCAGAGAGTGCATAGAGGGACTTGATATCAAGCCTGACGGAATATACGTCGACGGCACGACAGGCGGCGGCGGACACTCGCTCGAAATCGTAAAGCGCCTTGACAAAGGCGGCAGGCTCATAGCAATAGACCGCGATACCGATGCTCTTACAGCGGCGGCAAAACGTCTTGAAGAGTATTCTGACAGAGTGACGTTTGTGCACAGCAATTACAGCGAACTTGAAACGGTACTAAACGACCTCGGAATTGAAAAAATAGACGGAATACTGATGGACCTCGGAGTTTCGTCATACCAGCTTGATACTGCCGAACGCGGATTTTCCTACATGCAGGATGCAAAACTTGACATGCGCATGAACCGCGAGGATGCGAAGAGCGCTTATGAAGTGGTAAATGAGTATTCGGAAGAAGAACTCAAAAGGATAATCTTTGAATACGGCGAAGAAAAGTTTGCAAAGAACATTGCGTCAAACATCGTAAAAAAACGCGCTGAAGCGCCTATAGAAACCACACTTGAACTTGCGGAGCTGATAAAGTCTTCGATGCCTAAAGCGGCGCGCGAGGGCGGACATCATCCTGCTAAAAGAACATTTCAGGCTATACGCATTGAGGTCAATGAGGAACTCTCTGCAATACCGCGCGCTATAGAATCGGCGGTGGAGCGCCTGAGCGCGGGCGGAAGGATAGCGATAATAACTTTCCATTCGCTTGAAGACAGACTTGTAAAACAAAAATACGCGGCACTCGCGACCGGATGCACATGCCCGAGAGAATTTCCCGTGTGCGTGTGCAATAACAAACCTAAGATTAAAACGGTAAATAAAAAGCCGATAACGGCAGGCGATGATGAACTCGAGGTAAATCCTCGCTCAAGGAGCGCAAAACTCCGCGTCGCTGAGAAAATCTAAAATTCGGGGGATAAAAATGAACGCAACAGGTATGACACGCGCAAGATACACAACTTCTGTAAAAGATGTTATTATCGCAAAAGCTATTCAAAACGGCTATAACCCTTATTGCAAGAGCACAGATGCAAATGCAAGACGCGTTACCGATGAGATGCGCGCTAAAGCAAGCCGCGTAGTTGTTCCCGAAACCGGAATCGTTGTTGCAAAAAAACAAAAAGCGGTCGTCAGAGAAGCCGCACCTGCGGTAAAACCTCAGCGTGCGCGCCGCGAGATTGTACATATCGAAAATTTTGAACTTGTAAAGTCAAAAGGCACACGCCTTTCTCTCAGCATGCTCGTGTCCGTTATGATAACCGCTATGGTGCTTGCTATGGTAGTGTTCAGCGGCTCGCTTATCAATGAGGAAGCACGTCGCTATTCTGAACTTTCCGATACTCTTGCTGAGCTCAAGGAAGAAGATAAGACCCTCACACTTGCGCTTGAAGAAAAACATAACAGCATTGACATTGCCGATGTTGCCGACGGTTACGGTATGGTGACTGCAAACAGTGCAGCCGTTGAATATCTTTCGCTTTCTTCGGGTGATTCGGTCGAAGTGTATGATGCAGATAACGGCAATACCCCCGTTACCGTCGAACTGCTTAATACTTTCGGTGATAAACTCAGCGGTTTTTTAGAATATCTTGACTAATATCGAATATATTTAAAACAGTTCCCACTAAAAGGAGAAATTTGTAATGGCGCATAAAAATGTGAACAGTGTAATGGCAGGGAGAAGCTTTATATTGCTCACGCTTTTTGCGCTTTTTGCTTTTTTGCTCCTTGGCACTATTTTTGAAATGCAGGTCATAGATTATGAGACCTATCAAAAAGAAGTAATAGACCAGATAACGGTTGAAAACACAGTCGGGGCTGAACGCGGCACGATTTACGACAGCAATATGAACGTGATTGCCGCCAATCAGACCACATGGCGCGTTTTTATTTCGCCTGCGGATATTCAGGATGCTGAATATTCCTCGGCGGTGGAGCGCGCTGTTTCTGCGCTAAGATACAGTGACGGCGTCGATGCATATGTGAACTCCGGCTCACAAGCTGAACTGATTGCCGATGGACTTTCTGAAATTTTAGGCGTTGACCGTGAGATGATACTTGAAAAAGCGGCCAAAAAGGGCAGACGCGACGAGACGATAAAGAAAAATGTAGACAAAGATGCGGCAGACCAAGTGCTTGCTTTCATCTCCGAAAACAAACTTATAAATCAAATTCACCTCGAAGCTACAAATAAGAGGTACTACACATACGGCACTATGGCGGCACAGACTATAGGCTTTACCGGTGCAGATGGTCAGGGGCTTTACGGTCTTGAATATATGTACGACGAAGAGCTTACGGGAGTTGACGGCAAGTACATAATCGCGCAGGATGCACGCGGTAACGAAATGGCGTATGATTACGAGAGCTACGTTGAACCTATCGACGGTTACGATATGATAACCACTATCGATGAGCGCATTCAGCATGAACTCGATATTCAGGTTAAATCGGCCGTTGAAGACCACGCACCTAATAATCGCGCTGTGGGAATTGCAATGAATCCCAAAACCGGCGCCATATATGCTATATCCGTTCAACCTGATTTTGACCTTAATGACCCATATACGCTCGACTCGATTTCGCAAACTGCACTTGAAGCAAGCGGTTTTGAAGAGGGAAGCGAAGAGTATGTCAATATGCGTGCCGAGCTTCGCCAAGTTATGTGGAGCAATAAGGCAACGACCGAGCTTTACGAACCCGGTTCCACATTTAAACCTATCACTACTGCTATGGCGCTTGAGGAAGGCGTTGTGACCCCCACGGAAACTTTCACATGTACCGGCGTTCACCGCGTCGGCGGCTGGTCTATTCACTGTCATAAAACCTCAGGTCACGGAACGGTAACTTTCGCGCGCGGACTTCAGCAGTCCTGCAATCCCGTGCTTATGACTATAGCCGAGCGTGTCGGAACCGAAAAGTTCTGCAACTATTTTGAAGCGTTCGGATACCTTGAAAAAAGCGGTATTGACCTTCCCGGCGAAGCTACCACGATTTTCTTTAGCAGAGAAACTATGGGCGCGTCTGACCTTGCGGTTGCGTCATTTGGTCAGCGCTTCAAAGTAAATCCGGTGTCTCAACTTACCGCAATTTGCACGATTGCAAACGGCGGTTACCTCGTTACTCCGCATCTTCTTGATAAGTTTGTGGACGACGACGGCACAGTGGTTTATGAGTACGACACCACCCCAAAGAGACAGGTGATAAGCACATCTACCGCAACCACCATTACCGAAATCCTTGAAGCAGGCGTTTCCGGTGACGGTGGTGCCAAAAACGCATACGTAGCAGGTTATAAAGTTGCCGCAAAAACAGGTACATCCGAAAAATTTGACGGCACAACAAGCGACGATGAAACTTTCAAAGCGCGCATTTCTTCGACCATAGCATATGCTCCCGCGGATGACCCGCAGATAGCAGTTATAATCATGGTAGATGAGCCTACGGGTGACAGTGTATACGGCAGTATAGTTGCTGCACCTTATGTCTCAAAATTTCTTGAAAATGTTCTTCCTTATCTCGGCGTTGAACCCGAGTATACAGTAGAAGAGCTTGAAAATGCACAGTTCACAGTTTCGCGCTACATCGGTCAGGATTCCGAAACCGCAAAGGCTGAGATAGCTAAGCTTGGTATTTCAGTGGAGGTAGTTGGAGGAAGCGGAACTGTGACTTCGCAAGTTCCTGTGCGCGGAAGCGTTATCTCAAAAGAAAACGGTAAGATAATTCTTTATACCAACAATGCAGACTCCGCCGCCAAAACCGTCACGGTTCCTTCCGTGCTCGGGCTTACCGCGGCCGAAGCCAATACAAAGATAATCAACGCAGGTCTCAATATCGAAATTGAGGGCGCGCAGAATTATAACAAGGGAAGCGGTGCGATAGTTACATCGCAAAGCTATTCCGCAGGAGAAACAGTCCCATACGGAACGGTTGTTACTGTTGAAGTAATTCACCTCGACGGCTCGGACTGATGTAAATTAACGGAAGTTTAAATATTTTAAACTTTCGGAGGATTTATGCTACTTTCAGAATTGCTGAGCGGCACTGACGTTACACTAGACGAAACACTTTCTTCGCTTGACGTAAGCGGTATATCATATGATACTCGCCGCATGGAAAGCGGTAATGTCTTTATAGCGCTCGGCGGAACAAAAGCCGATGGCAGCGAATACGCGCTTGAGGCAGAGCGCAAAGGCGCCGTGTTGTATATCGGTGAAAAAGACGCTTGCGGATTGCAAATTCCAAAGGTTACTACTGCCAATGCAAGAAAAACTCTTGCATTGGCATACGCAAATTTTTACGGCAACCCGCAAAACAAACTGCGTATAATTGGTGTAACCGGTACCAACGGTAAGACCTCGACTGCTTTTATGCTCAAAAATGTGCTTGCGCATGACGGTTTTAAAACCGCTCTCATAGGCACGGTTAAGTGCATGATAGGTGACACGGAATATGTTCCAAAGCTCGGAGAAACTGAACAAGATAAGCTTCGCACAATGACTACCCCCGACCCCGATATACTTTATATGCTTATGCGAGATATGGTAAACTCGGGCGTTGAGGTACTGGTCATGGAAGTTTCGTCACACGCACTTGCACTTGAAAAACTTGCACCTATTGATTTTGAAATAGGCATTTTCACAAATCTTACCGAAGAACATCTTGATTTTCACGGCAGCATGGATGAATACCTACGCGCCAAGGCAAAACTGTTTATGCAAAGTAAGCTCGCGGTTATCAACGCCGATGACGCATATGCGGAAACGCTTGCTGAAATGATACCGTGCAAAAAGGTATATTTCGGTGTACAAAACCGCAAAGGATATTATGCATATGATATTGTTTTGAAAGGTGCGCACGGCAGTGAATATGTAATTCACTCCGAAAATTCGCGCTTTAAAATCAAGACCACAATACCCGGACATTTCACTTTATATAACACTCTTGCAGCAGCAGTTACAGCGAGAGAACTCGGCGTTAATCTTGTAACCGTGCAAAACGCTCTTTATTCCATGAACGGTGTTTGCGGCAGGCTTGAGCGCGTAAAGCTCGGTTTCGGCGGCGCCGATATTTCCGTATTTATAGACTACGCGCACACACCTTTCGCACTTGAAAACCTCTTAAAATGCGTAAACGGTTTTAAAACCGACTGTCAGAGAGTGGTGACGCTGTTTGGCTGCGGTGGGGACAGAGACCGTGAAAAACGAAGCGTAATGGGGAAGACGGCAGTCGAAATGAGCGATTTTGTCATAATTACAGGTGACAACAGCCGAACCGAGGAGCCGAAGACCATAATCAATGATATTTTAAAAGGCGTAGGAAATGCCGAAAATTATACCGTTATTGAAGATCGTCGCAAAGCTATAGAATACGCAATAACAAACGCCAAGGTGGGAGATATAATCCTGCTTGTAGGTAAAGGACACGAACAGTACGAAATTGATAAAGAAGGATTACACCCTTTTTCGGAGATTGAAATTGCTGAAAAAGCGGCTGAAAAAAGAAAGATTTAAAACGAGAGGAGGCGCGTTATGAAGATTGAACTTAAACTAGGCGCAATAACCGCGAAAGAATTTGCAGACAGTATGCAGGCGAAACTTTATACACTTTCAAAAAGCGCGCCCGATAGAGAGATTGAGCTCATCACGGATGAGATAGGTGAAATTTCGCATAAGACACTTTTTGTCGCAAGCGAGGACAATTCGCTTGCCGAAATGATGGCGGCAGCAAAGAACGGCGCGTATTGCGTAATCTGTACAAAAGCCCCCGAGTCGTTGGAAAAAATCCCTGATACCGCGGTAATTGAGTGCGATAATATCAGAGCTGCGTTTGAACGTTTTGCTAAAGTTTACGCAAGGCGCGGAAACCACAAAACGATAGCACTTACGGGTGCAAAAGGCAAAACACGTACTGGCGAGTTTGTCTATTCCGTGCTTGAGGAAATGTATAAAGTACACAAGTGCACGGATAAAAAAACCACAGAGAAAAACGACGCGCTCGCGCTCCTTGACATTCCTTCTGACGCTGACTTTTTCCTTATGGAACTGAAAATCCATGATAAAAGAGACATCGCACGCCTTGGCAGACTTGTTGACTGCGATGTCGGAATTGTAACAACCGTAAACAGCTCCATTGACGAAAGAGCAAATGTTGATGTGCTTGCGGGACTTAAAGAAGGCGGAGAAGTGGCATTTTGTGCCGAGGACGATGTGCTCTCCATGATTTGTCGCACCGATTTGAAAACCGGCACAGTGTCCGTGAATGACGCAAGCGCCGAACTTCACGCTGAAAATATCCGCACCTACAAAGAGAGTATGGTGTTTGATATCGTAGGCGATGGGGTTTGTATTAACGATGTCGAGATTCACTTCACGGGAGAAGAAAACATCACAAGTGCGCTTTTTGCGGCACTTGTGGGACTGCGATACAATGTTCCTGCGGAAAAAATCAAAACCGGCTTAAAGAACTATCACTCTTCAGAACTCGGTGTTGAGATTTTTACAGTCGGCGGTATAACTTTCATCGTCGATACTTCGTCTGCAACGCCTGATAGCGTTAAAAAAGGTATCGATACTCTTTGTGACATTGCAAAACTGCATAAGAGATCCAGAAAAATTGCTCTTGTAGGTGACATACGTGATTTTGGGCAGGATACGCGGATTTTGCATGAAAAAATGGGCGCATATATCGTTGAAAAGAAGATCGACAAGCTCTTTACTTTCGGCGTTGCGGCGGAACAGATAGGTGTTGGCGCTCGTCGTGCGGGAATGTGCGATAAAGACGTAAGCGGAAATCTTGAACTGTTTTCACCCGTCAAAAGCGCAGAGGCGCTTGCGGCGGAGCTCCGCGAAGGCGATGTGCTCCTGATAAGACTCAGCCGTAAAAATGCGGCAGAGGAGATAGAAAAGTATTTGCGCACAAGATTTGAAAAATAACTCTAAAGGTTGGAATTGTATATGGCACTTTTGGTATATGCTGCATCAGCGGTACTTGTATTTTTGCTCACGGTACTGGCGCTTCGCATTTTAATTCCTAAACTTCGCAGTATGAAGATGGGACAGAAGATCCTCGATATCGGCCCTCGTTGGCATAAGTCCAAAGAGGGAACTCCCACAATGGGAGGCTTGGGCTTTGCCATCCCCGTTGTCATTGTTTCGGTGGTTGCGATGATTTACATACGCACAAGCGGTTTGAGCAGTTCGGTGCTTCCGCTTATGCTTACATTGCTTCTTGCCGTAGGTAACTGTATTATCGGCGTAGTCGATGACCTCACAAAGTTTAAAAAACAGCAAAACGAGGGGCTTACCGCACCGCAGAAGTTTGCGTTGCAGCTTGCAATGGCAGGCGCTTTCATAGCATTGCTCAAACTCTACGGAGAAATCGACACATCGCTCAGTATCCCGTTTTTTAAAACAGAAATCGAACTCGGCTGGTTCTATTACGTTTTTGCGCTTGTATTTATCACAGGTATTATCAATAGTGTCAATCTTACGGACGGTATTGACGGTCTTGCAAGCTCTGTTACTTTTGTAGTTGCTGTTTTTCTTTCAGTGCTTGCTTTTATTTCCGAAGGGATAGAGCTAGGCGTGCTCGGCGCAGTAATGGTAGGTGCAACGCTCGGATTTCTTGTTTATAACTTCTATCCCGCAAGAGTATTTATGGGCGACACCGGTTCGCTCTTTCTCGGCGGTCTTGTAGCAGGAGCGGCGTTTATGATTGACGACCCGCTTGTAATAGCACTTGCCGGTATCATTTACATTTGCGAAGCAATGTCGGATATAATTCAGGTCGGCGTATATAAACTTACGCATAAACGTGTGTTTAAAATGGCACCCATACATCATCATTTTGAAAAATGCGGCTGGAGCGAAATCAAAGTTGTCATAGTATTTTCACTTGTGACTGCGGTTTTCTGCACTATAGCATTTTTTGCGAGATAATCTCAAGGAGGCGGCATTATGACCGAAAAAAAGAATATGAGAAATGCCGCACCCACACCTGCGGTAAGAAACGGAACGGCTGTTACGCCAAGGGGTGAAAAATCAAAAGAGTTCAATCCTGACGAGTATGTGGCGGTACGCGGCGGCGTTGACAGTTTTCTCTTGTTTACCATACTTATTTTGCTCGCTTTCGGACTTATCATGGTCTTTAGCGCAAGCTATGCCGACGCTGAAACGCGTTACGGAGACAGCTTTTATTTTATTAAGCGACAAACCGCGATGGTCGTTATCGGACTTGTGTTTATGGTAGTCGCTTCAAGAGTAAAAGTAGAGATATACAGAGGACTTGCGCCTCTTGCATATATTGTTTCCGCGGTATTGCTTATTCTCGTTCTTTTTATGGGCGATACGGGCGGCGGCGCTCAGCGATGGATAGAACTTGGACCGCTTCGCTTTCAGCCCTCGGAAATTGCAAAATATTCGCTCATATTAACGCTTGCGTGGTACTATTCAAAATTCCACGATAAAGCATTCGATGTAAAAAATCCTCGTATTTCAAATTGGTACGGCACGATGATACCGCTGTTTCTGATAGGCGGTATATGCGTGCTGGTTATGCTTGAAAAGCATCTCTCCGGAATTATTATCATCGGCTGCATAGGTCTTATGGTAATGTTCGTTTCCGGAATAAAGTTGAAACTTCTCGGTTTGTTTGGCGGCATTGCCGTTGCAGGTGTGGCGGCAATCGCCTTTCTTACCGACTATACAAAGCGCCGTATTGACATTTGGCAGAACCCGGAACTCTATCCTCAAGACGGCGGTTGGCAGACTTTGCAAGGGCTCCGCGCAATAGGTTCTGGCGGATTTTTCGGTCTCGGACTTGGAAACAGCCGTCAGAAATACAGTTATGTTTCACAGCCGCAAAATGACTTTATCTTCACTATCACTTGCGAAGAGTTAGGCTTCATCGGCGCTGCGGCTGTTATTATTCTATTCAGCATTTTAGTGTGGCGCGGCGTTGTAATAGCGCTTCGTACACCCGATAGATTTTCTCAACTCGTTGCTATCGGCATAAGCTTTAAAGTTGCACTGCAAGTTGTGCTCAATATCGCGGTCGTGACCAATTCTATCCCCAACACTGGTATATCTCTTCCATTTTTCAGTTACGGCGGCACAGCAATGGTAGTTCAGCTTGTAGAGATGGGAACTTTGCTTGCAATATCAAGGTATTCACTCCAAAAACGATAGTTTTCTTCATTTATATTATATATAGTAGTTGTATAAGAGCATTTTAAAGTCAAGAAAGGTCAAAGATTATGCGCGTACTAATGACAGGTGGCGGGACGGGCGGACATGTGTATCCCGCTTTAGCTATCGCTTCTGTAATTAAACAAAATGACCCCACTGCTGAAATAGCATTTGTCGGAACTCCCGCAGGGATTGAAAACAAGCTTGTCGGCGCGGCAGGGTACAAGATGTATCATGTTGACGTAAAAGGATTTCGCCGCAGCTTGTCTTTGAAAAATATAAAAGCCGCATATCTTGCGTTTGTTTCGCCGTATAAAGCAAAGAAGATCATACGCGATTTCAAACCCGATATCGTTATCGGAACAGGCGGATATGTGTCGTGGCCTATTCTCGTTGCCGCGTCAAAGCTTGGCGTTGCCGGTGCGGTGCATGAGTCAAATGCAGTGCCGGGTATGACAGTGCGCAAACTCGCTTCGTATGTAGACAGAGTTTATGTCAACTACGAGGAAAGCATTGACCTTCTCTCACATAAAGAAAAGGCGATGCGCGTCGGCTGTCCTTTACGCCTTGATTTTGAAGCTGTAGACAAAAAGACCGCGCGTAAGAAGCTTTCCATACCGGAAGATGCCAAAGTGTTACTTTCGTTTGGCGGTTCTCTCGGAGCGGAGCAGGTCAATTTTGCAATGCTGGACTTCATGGAAGACTATGTGAAAGATCATCCGCAAGTGGTCCACATCCACGCAACCGGCTCAATAGAGTGGGAAATTGCTACCGATATATTCAAGAAGCGCGGACTTGACAAATGCCCTAATATAAGATTTGTAGAGTACATAAATGACATGCCGTTACAAATGGCGGCGGCAGATGTTGTTGTAAGTCGCTCGGGTGCAAACGCAGTTTCTGAGCTCGCACTTCTCAAAAAAGCTGCACTTTTTATCCCGTCGCCTAACGTTACGGATAATCAGCAGTTTAAAAACGCAAATGCAATCGCTGAAAAAGGCGGTGCGCTTTTGATAGAGGAAAAGGATATCACACGTGAAAAAATCGCGGAGCTTATCACCTCAGTTCTTAACAATAAAGAAAAACAGATTTCACTTGGAGAAAACATTTATAAGTTTGCGGTTCCGGATGCGAACAAAAAGATTTATGAAGATATTTGTCGATTGATAAGTCGATAAAAGTCAAAGATGGTCAAAAGGAGGCGGAGCAATGCGAGGCAAAAATTCAAACGAAGAGCACCGCACAACACGGAAACATCAAGCTCCCGCTTTCAGCGTACATGACGAAATCAAGCGAAACCGACGCATTGAGCGTAACCGCAGGATAAGGCAGGCAAGGGAAGCAAGAAGAAAATTATTTGCAACTTTGCTTGTATCTGCATTGTTTGTTATAACGCTCGCGGCAATATTGCTTGCGCTGATGCGAGTGAAAAACGTAACAGTCAGCGGCAACACCAGATATTCTGCGGACGTGATTATCTCTGCGGCGGAGCTTGACGGTGACATACTTCCGCTTGCGTCGGATGATGCAGTTTATAAAAAAATCGTTTTGGTATGCCCGTATGTCAACAGCATTGAACTGAAAAAGAGTTATCCGTCAAGTGTTGAGATAGTCGTTACCGAGGCTGAGGCGGTTTACTGTGCTGACATACACGGGAAACACTATTCGCTTGATGCCAACCTTCGTGTTATAGAATTTACCGACTCCACAAACGGGCTGATCTTTTTAACGTTGCCTGATGTTGTTACCGTTATCGAGGGCAGTAAAATCAAATTCAGTGAGGACAGATATAATGAGCTTGTCCCTGCGGTGCTTGATTCACTGCTTAACGATGAGCACACATTGCCTTTTACCTCGATTAATGTTTCCGACCGCTTTTCGATTTCGGGAATTGTAGGCGGCAATGTAAAAATAAACTTCGGCGACTACAACGATATGCCGCTTAAACTTAATGCCGCAAGTCAGCTTTTGCAGAAATCGGAAGCGGAACATTCAAAGCGAACTCTCATAAACGTCTCCTCACTTTCGGGCGCGGGACCGAGCATGGTGCTTGATTACGAAGGCGAATTTTAACGGGATATATAATATTTTTTAATTTTATTTAATTATTTTGCTGAAAATACTTGCAAATTAACAAATAATAGTTTATGATATATATGCATTGTCGCAAAAATGTTGCAAATTTTATATTTATCATAGATTTTGGAGGACGAAAAAAATGAGTTTTGAACTTGACGAAGCGCTTGACAGCGGTGTTTGTATAAAAGTTGTCGGCGTCGGCGGCGGCGGAAACAACGCCGTAAACAGAATGGTGGCTACCGATATCCGCGGGGTAGAGTTTATCTGTGTTAATACGGACAAGCAGGTGCTTGTTAATTCGGGCGCTACACAGAAGGTCACTATCGGAGAAAAGATTACACACGGTCACGGCGCAGGCGCAAATCCCGAAGTAGGTAAGCGCGCTGCTGAAGAAAGCATTGACGATATCAAGAACGCTCTTGCAGGCGCTGACATGGTATTTATCACTGCAGGTATGGGCGGCGGTACCGGCACCGGTGCAGCTCCTATCGTTGCAAGAATTGCACGTGAGATGAACATCCTCACCGTAGGTATCGTTACCAAGCCTTTCGCATTTGAAGGCAAGAGAAGAATGGATCAGGCAGAGGTTGGTATAGAAGGTCTCCGCGAGTTTGTTGACTCTCTTATCGTTATCCCCAACGAGAGACTTAAGCAGGTTACCGATGAGCGTATCACTCTCGCTAACGCTTTCACCATCGCTGACGATGTTCTTCGCCGCGGTGTACAGAGCATTTCCGAGCTTATCAGCGTTCCTCAGTTCATCAACCTTGACTTTGCTGACGTTACCGCAGTTATGAAGGACGCAGGCAACGCACACATGGGCGTAGGCAGCGCAACCGGTAAGGACAAGGCTGTTCTTGCTGCAAAAGCTGCTATTTCCAGCCCTCTTCTCGAGACTTCTATTGAGGGCGCAACCGGTATTCTCATGTGCATCACCGCATCTCCCGATATCGGACTTGAAGATGTTGATATTGCTTCTCAGATGGTTGCAAACGAGGCTCATCCAGACGCAAACATCATTTGGGGTGCAGCACTCGACCCGAGCCTTGAAGATGAAATGCGCGTAACTATCGTTGCTACCGGCTTCAAAAAGGACAAGTCCGAGAAGGTACACGGCAATCCTAAGCCCGCAGATGCTCCCGTTTCCAAGGTGCAGGATGTTCCCGTTGCTGACGAACCCGTAAAGGTTAAGAATGACGATGACGATATCTCCGACCTTATCTCTATGCTCAAGGGCGGCAAATAAGATTTGATTACATAAAAGGCAGACTAAAACGGTCTGCCTTTTTCACTTTTTCTCTCCTTGCGACATAAAATATAACCGAGGGAGATGATGATTTATAATGCAAAATAATGCGAAAATCGGAATTATAGGCGGCGATATGCGGCAACTTTCACTCAGCCGCCGTCTCTCGGAAAACGGTTTTGAAGTTGCGGTATGGGGGCTCGCACGCGGAGATATAGGCGGCGCGGTTCGGTGTACGGATTGGCGTTCATCCGTTGAAAAAAGCAGTGCTGTTATACTTCCGCTCGGCGCTTTCAAGGATGGAAAATATGTCATAAATTCCAGTCTAGGCGGCGAAGGAGTACCGCTTGCTGAATTGCTGTATATCATGCCCAAAGATGCGATTTTGCTTTGCCCAAGTCCCGATGGAGTGGTTAAACGCTCGACTGCAAATCATAACATCGCAGTGCTTGATTATTTTAACAGCGAGGAACTGCAGATAAAAAATGCGATTCCTACCGCCGAGGGCGCGATAGAGATCGCAATGCGCGAACTGCCGATAACGATAAACGGCTCAAGATTGCTCGTATGCGGTTACGGCAGGATAGGTAAAATACTTTCGACACTTCTCGAAAAACTAGGCGCCAAAGTGTATGTTTGTGCGCGAAGCGAGAGTGACCTCGCGTATATCGAGGCGGCAGGGAATATCCCTGTGAGCTATACCGATAATACCTTTATGTGTACGGCAAAAATGGTGGATGCGGTTTTTAACACCGTCCCCGCTCGTATAATCGACAAAACCGTTATAGAAAACATGTCACGATGCAAACTTATGGTAGACCTTGCGTCGGGGGACGGAGGCATCGATTTTTCTGCTGCCGAAAAATCGGGAATAAAGTGCATACACGCACTTGCACTGCCCGGCAAAGTTGCGCCTGTTACAGCCGGCGAGATACTTGCCGACAGTATATACACAATGCTTTTAAAAAAGGGAGTTTTGCCAAACCAATGATAGGATACGCTTTTTGCGGTTCGTTTTGTACTCTCTCAAAATCCTTTTCCCACTTTGAGAAAATGATTTCGGAAGGCAAAGATGTTTTGCCTATCGTCAGCGAAAACGTTTTCTCAATTGACACAAGATTTCAAAAAGCCGCCGACTTTTGCGAGTCGCTTGAAAGAGTCAGCGGCAAAAAGGTAATACATACCGTTGCAGAAGCCGAACCTCTCGGTCCTAAAATTTCACTCGATGCGCTTATAATTTGCCCGTGTACGGGCAACACTCTTGCTAAACTTGCAAACGGTATTACCGATACGGCGGTAACAATGGCGGCCAAAGCACATCTTCGCTCTAATCGCACGCTTGTTATCGCACTCGCTTCAAACGATGCTTTGTCTGCAAATTTGAAAAACATTGCGACGTTGCTTATGCGCAAAAATGTTTACTTTGTGCCGATGAAGCAGGATGACTGCGTAGAAAAACCGCACTCCTTGGTCGCTGATTTTTCACGCCTTGAAGAAACTCTTGAACAGGCGCTCGTCGGCAAACAAATTCAGAAAATTTTTGATTAAATTGCCAGTCATAATACCTCGGCTTTTGATAATAATAATAACAGAGCACACGAGAGTGTGTTCGATGATATAGATTATTCCACAAAACAAAAAGAGGAGAACAGAAATGGCAAGCAACAAGACACTTGTTCCTGAAGCTAAGGCTGCTCTTGAACAGTTCAAGATGGAAGCTGCAAGTGAGGTAGGCGTAACTCTCAATCAGGGTTATAACGGTAACCTCACCTCCAAGCAGGCCGGTTCTATCGGTGGCCAGATGGTCAAGAAGATGGTAGAGAAGTACGAAAACGAAATCAAAACCAAATAACACGCCGTTATAGTTTTGGGCACTCGGGTGAATTCCCGAGTGCTTTTTATATATAATTTTATATATAATTTATATATTCCTTGACTTTCTGTCGAAAAAGTAATACAATATTACTGTATGTGTCAAAGTATGCCATGTGGGCATTTCGGAAAGGAACTAAGAAAATGCAGCGCAATAAAGACAGCCAAAGAATATGGCTTTCAACTCCCACCATGCACGGCGATGAAATGAAATACATTGAGGAGGCATTTGAAAGAAACTGGGTAGCGCCTCTCGGATTCAATGTAGATGCTTTTGAAAAAGAAACGGCGGATTATCTTGCGCAGGATGTTCATACCCTTGCTCTCAATGCCGGAACTGCCGCACTTCATCTTGCAGTCAAACTCGCAGGTGTAAAGGCGGGTGACCGTGTGTTCTGCACGGACATGACTTTCGCTGCAACCGTTAATCCTGTTACGTATGAGGGTGCAACCCCTGTGTTTATAGACGCAGAACGCGATACATGGAACATGGATCCCGCGGCGCTTGAAAAAGCATTTCAAAAGTATCCGGACACAAAAGTTGTTATGCTTGCTCACCTTTACGGCACTCCCGCAAAAATGGATGAGATAATTGCCGTTTGCGAAAAGCGCAACGCTATTCTTATCGAGGACGCGGCTGAAGCATTTTCCGCAGAGTATAAGGGCAGAAAAATGGGTACTTTCGGCAAATACGCGATCCTTTCCTTCAACGGAAATAAAATTATCACCACCTCGGGCGGCGGTATGCTCATTACCGACACCGAGGAAGCCAAGAAAAAAGCATTCTTTTGGGCAACCCAGGCACGCGATGCCGCGCCGTGGTATCAGCACAGCGAAATCGGTTATAATTACCGCATGAGCAATATAGTTGCAGGAATCGGCCGCGGCCAGCTTCCTCATCTTGACGGTCACCGCGACCTCAAAGAAAAGATTTACCGCCGTTATGAGGAAGCGTTCAAAGGCCTTCCCGTAAAGATGAACCCATACCTCGAATGTTCAAAGCCTAACTTCTGGCTTTCCTGCCTTACAATAAACGAAGACGCAATGGATAAATGCGACCCGAATAAACTCCGCGAAATTCTCGATTCACTCAATATTGAGTCCCGCCCGATTTGGAAACCCATGCATATGCAGCCGGTTTACGCTGATTGTGATATGATAACCGCAGGCGATAACGTGGGCGAGGACATCTTCGCCCGCGGAATTTGTCTCCCCAGCGATATAAAAATGACAGAGGAAGAACAGCAGATTGTTATTGACGTTGTTAAGTCTTGCTTTTGAGGTACATAGACATGTATGCAAAATTTTTTAAACGCTTTTTTGACTTTGTTTTGTCACTCCTTGCGCTGATAGTGCTTTCACCGTTTTTGCTGATATTCACAATAATCGGCGCCATAGTGATGAAAGGCAATCCTTTCTTTACTCAACTTCGCCCCGGTAAAGATGAAAAGATATTCAAACTGATAAAATTCCGCTCCATGACCTGCGAAAAGGATAAAGACGGCAACCTTCTCCCCGACGATAAACGTCTTACAGGATACGGTAAATTCATCCGCAAAACTTCAATCGACGAACTCCCCGAACTTATCAATATCCTCAAAGGCGATATGTCCATCATCGGCCCGAGACCGCTTTTGGTGAAATATTTGCCGTTATATGACGATGAACAACGTCATCGCCACGATGTACGGCCGGGGCTTACCGGATATGCTCAAGCAAACGGTAGAAATCTTCTTTCTTGGGAAGAGAAATTTGCAATGGATGTCGAGTATGTTCGCAATATAAGTTTGTGGATGGATATTAAAATCTTTTTTGCAACGATAAAATGTGTTTTGATGAGAGACGGTGTTTCGGCTGAGTCATCTGCAACTATGGAAGAGTTTACGGGAACGTGTAAACACATAGAAGAAAAAAGACTGTATGAAGAACAAAGATAAATTGATTATAATCGGTGCCGGTGGACACGGTCGTGTAGTTGCCGATGTTGCAAAAACAATGGGGATGTATTCCCAAATTGCTTTTTTGGATGATAATGCAAAAAAAAGTGTCACAGATTACCCTGTCTTAGGAACGATAGCTGATGCGGAGAACTTTGTTAACGAGTATGATTTTTTTGTTGCGGTGGGCGACTGTGCGATTCGTAAAAGAATTTCCGAAAAGCTTGCGTATATAAACGCCAATCTTGCCACTTTAATACATCCGTCTGCGATAATAGGAAGCTCGGTTGTAGTCGGGCGCGGGACGGTGGTTATGCCGGGTGTAATTATAAATACCGGAGTAACTATCGGTGACGGCGCAATCATAAATACAGCCGCATCTGTTGACCATGATTGTATTGTTAATGATTATGTCCATGTCTCTGTGGGAGCACATCTGTGCGGTACGGCTTTTGTTGGAAGGAATACATGGATAGGCGCAGGCGCCACTGTTATTAATAACATAAGTATATGTGATGATTGTATGATAGGCGCGGGTGCTGTTGTTGTGAAAGATATCGAAAGGTCCGGAACATATCTTGGCGTACCGGCAGTTATACACGATTAGTTTTATTGAAACGATTAAAATGTAATTCGAGGAAGAGATGCAAAAAACTGTTATAATTACCAATTACAGCGGAGGACTTTACTCATTTCGCAGGGAACTTATATCCGAACTTATAGGCAACGGAAACGAAGTTTTTTGTGTTATGCCTGAAGGCGAGAAAGTAGATTTACTTGAAAATATCGGTTGCAAGTGCGTTTTTACAGACATTGACCGACGAGGAATGAATCCTTTGAAGGATATCAAACTTTTTTTTAAGTTATTCAAGACTCTCGGAAAACTGAAACCCGATAAGGTTATTACATATACGGTTAAGCCCAATGTTTATGGCGGCTTTGCTTGCAGGCTTAAGAAGGTTGATTATTTTGCCAATATAACCGGACTCGGAACCTCATTTCAGGGAAACGGCTTTTTGAAAAAGCTTGTAGTGTTTATGTATAAGATCGCGCTCAAGAAGGCTAAGGTGGTATTTTTTGAGAACAGTACCAATATGCAGATTTTCTTGGACGAGAAAATAATAAAAGAGGAACAGGCGCATCTTCTGAGCGGAGCAGGTGTAAACCTTGAGCACTTTGCTTATACGCAGTATCCTGAATGTGATGAGAAAATCGAATTTCTCTTTATAGGCAGAGTTATGAAAGAGAAAGGCGTGGAAGAACTTTTCGCTGCCGCAGAAAGGTTAAACTCTAAAGGTATTAACTTCACACTTAATCTGGTCGGTCCATTTGAAGAGGATTATTCTGAAAAAATACACAAATATGAAAAAGTCGGTTGGCTGAAAAATCATGGCTTTCAAAGTGATGTCAGACCGTTTATTGAAAAGTGTCACTGTTTTGTTTTGCCGTCGTGGCATGAAGGCATGGCAAATACTAATCTTGAGTCTGCCGCAATGGGACGCCCTCTTATAACCAGTAATATCCCCGGATGTAAAGAAGCGGTGATTGACGGCAAAAGCGGACTTCTGTGTGAAGCCCAAAATCCCGATAGCCTTTATGAAAAAATGCTTGAATTTTCACAATTTTCGAGCGAAGAAAAAGCAGAAATGGGACGCATTGGCAGAGCACATATGGAAAAAGTTTTTGATAAAAGAGTTGTAGTTGCAGATACAATAAAACAATTACAGTAAATGAGGAAATATTATGAAACCTTTAGTTAGTATAATTGTTGGTGCATATAATTGTGCCGATGCCGTGGGTAAGTGCATAGAGTCTATAATCGCACAGACTTATACAAATTGGGAACTTATAATATGTGATGATTGTTCACGGGATAATACGCTTGAGGTTTTGAAGAAATACAGTCAGCAAGACGAAAGAATTGTTGTTATCAGTAATCCCCAAAACATGAGGCTTGCTGCAACACTTAATAATTGTCTTGGGGTTGCTAAAGGCGAATATGTGGCGCGGATGGATACTGATGATGTTTGTTTGCCCGAAAGAATTGAAAAGCAGGTAGACTTTTTGGAAAATAATCCCGAATATGCAGTAGTCGGTAGCGCGGCTAAGGTTTTTGACGGAGAAAAGATAGTAGGCGTTAGAATTCCCAAAGAAAATCCGGATTTAAACAATCTTCTTCGCGGTCCAATGTTTATGCATCCTACCATTATGATGAGAAAGTCCTGTTATGATCAACTTGGCGGTTATACCGTTGCAAAAAGAACTGTTCGTGGTCAGGATTGGGATCTGTGGTTTCGATTTTTTGCCGCAGGCTTTAAAGGTTACAACATGCAGGAACCTCTTATAATTTATCATGAGAGTTCATCTGATTATAAAAAGCGTACTCTGAAAACCGCAACAATGTATACCAGAACAGCGATTTATGGTTATCGACTTGTAAAAGCCCCTATTTTTAAATATTATTTGGCATTTAAACCGATTATTTCTGCAATTATTCCTACAAAGCTGATGGTTTTTTATCACAAAAAAAAGGCAGAAGGCAAGGAGAAAAGCTGTATTAATGAATAGTCTTTTAATATATATCATTGTTTTGACGTTCGGAGCAATGATGCTTGGTTATTCCCCCAAAAAATACGATGTATACGGTATTATAGGACTTG
Organism: Clostridia bacterium; assembly: GCA_017461475.1. GTDB lineage: Bacteria > Bacillota > Clostridia > Oscillospirales > CAG-272 > UMGS902. The sequence goes on along the minus strand of JAFTXX010000037.1, from coordinate 12,924 downwards.
CTGTTGTAATTATATTTGCTGCAGGACGTAATAGAGTCGGTACCGACTTTGTTACGTATATGAACATTTTTAAAAGATATGCGGCGATGGAATGGGGAGACTTTTTTTCTAAAGTAAACGATGATATTTTGTTTAACTTTATTAATAAGATAACCTACAGTATCGGCGGAAGAGTGTTTACATGGGGAGTTATTGCGGCATTAATTGTCATTCCGATATACAGTACGGTAAAAAAACACTATTCTGACATGGATATAAGTTGTGCAATGGTAGTGTTTTTGTTGCTCATGTATACCACTTCCTTTAATGTATCACGTGAGTTTATTGCTGTAGCGATAGTGTTTTGGGGAATGAAATACGTCTTTGAAAACAAGTTTTTCAAATTTGCTTTATGTGTAATAATAGCCACAATGTTCCATGCCTCGGCGTTTGTAGCAATAACATTTTGGTTATTTTGGTCACACAAGACAGATTCTGCAGTAGTAGGTAACCGCCGAGTGCTTTTGATTATTGCTGCTACAATTGCGGTGCTTGGATATCAGTCGATCATATCGTTTTTTTCATCAAATGTATCGCTCTTTGAAAGCTACGCTTCGTATGCAAATGACAAAGATGGGGGAAGTAACCGAGAGTTTTATTTGAATCTCTTAGTTCTTTTTGTAATTTCGAAATTATATAAAAAATTCAAAGATAAAGATCCGCGACTTGAGTTTTTGTTTTCTCTTTTAATAGTTGCAAATCTTATAGGTATCACCGGTTTTTCACACCCGCAGGTTAAGCGCCTTGCGTACTATTTCTCTGTTCCTTCGCAGGTCATTATTTTCGGTTATTTACCGTTCTGCGTAGAGAAACATAACAAAGCGTTTACGACTGTATCAATATATTTATATGCCATAGCGCGTTTTACTTTGACGGCATATATTCTTGAACAAGGTCATTTGATTCCTTACAGATTTGATTTATTTGGTTAATAAGTGAGATAAAAGATGAAAAGAGTTTTATTTTTCATAACCTCTCTTGCCGGAGGCGGCGCAGAAAAGGTGTTGGTCAATTTAGTAAACAACATTGATAAAACTAAGTATGATGTAACTCTGCTTTCTCTGTTTGATGTGGGGGTAAATAAACAGTATATTTCCAAGGACGTTACCTATAAGTATGTATTTAAAAAGTCTTTCAGAGGTAACATCCATTTACTTAAACTTTTTTCTCCAAAATTTCTGTATCGTAAAATGATACCTAATGAGTATGACATTGTCGTTTCGTTTGTTCAGGGGCCTACTACTCGCATTGTTGCTGGCTGTCCGTATGAGAATGTTAAAATCGTTCAATGGGTACATAACGAATTCCACGAAAAGAAAAAAATCGCTGCAAGTTACCGAAGTATTTCCGAGTCGGTCAAGCTGCAAAAGAAATACGATGCGATAGTATACGTGGCTAATACCGTTAAAGACATTTATCTTAGGACTTTTCCGGAACTTACAAACTGTAATATCAAGAATGTCGTGCTTTACAACGTTGTAGAATCCGATAAAATCACGGCACTTGCAAACGAAAAAGTTGAAGATGCAGAGCTATACGATAATCAGATAACATTGGTCAGCGTCGGAAGAATGGTTCCGCAAAAGTCATTTGACCGACTTGTCTCGGTAATGGCGCGCTTGAAGAAAGAGATCGACATTGATGCAAAACTTCTTCTGCTCGGAAGCGGAGAATTGCTTGAAAAACTAAAAAAGCAAGCAGAAGAATTAGATGTAAATGATAGGGTAGAGTTTTTAGGATATCGTACAAATCCGTACAAATATGTAAAAAACGCCGATTTGTTCGTCTGCTCGTCTTTACACGAAGGCTTTAGCACGGCTGTAACAGAGTCTCTTATTGTTGGCACTCCCGTAATAACAACATTGTGCTCAGGTATGGAAGAACTGCTTGGTGATAATGAGTACGGCGTGATAGTCGAAAACGCGGAAGAAGCATTATATACCAGTCTCGTCGAACTTTTGACAAACACTGAAAAGCTTAATACCTATACGAGTATGGCAGAGAAAAGAGGTAAATATTTTAACGCAAAGTCCACTACTGCTTCTGTAGAAGAATTTTTGAACACGCTGTGAAAGGGAAAAATATGAACATTGTTGTTGCAAGCGATGAAAATTATGTTCCGCATCTTGAAACACTTCTTGTTTCTATCGGAATCAATAATGAAAATGTTGACTCTTTAACAATTTATATTTTTGACAGCGGAATATCCGAAGAGTCCAAACGTACTATCTCCGAGTTGTCGGTTATTTATACTAATATGAAAATCAGTTTTTTGGAGATGAGCAGTGACACTATTGCGGCGCAGCTTGGCGGTAACCCTTCAAAGGACAGGAGCCTTGCGGCATACGCAAGAATTTTCATTCCGGAGATTATAGGAGCTGAAAGAGCACTGTATTTGGATGTTGATGCAATAGTGATGCAGGATTTGTCGGAATTGTATAACACTGACTTGAGCGGCTTTGCTATTGCAGGTGTTGCAGATACCAACCCGATAACAAGACATAGAAATGTCGGACTTGACGATAACGAAATTTATATAAATTCAGGCATGATACTTTGGAATCTTGAAAAATGTCGCGAGATTGGATTCGTTGACAGATGCAAGGAGTTTGTTATGTCCCGCGACGGCAAAGTTGATGCTATGGACCAGGGAACTATTAATGGTGTTTTGTCAAAAATGGGGTTAATTAAAAAACTTCACCCTAAATTCAATGTTCTTACCAGCATGTTTCAGTTAAAAAACAAAGAAATACTGAAGTTTTACCGTTTGCTGGAATACTATTCTGACGACTTGCTGCGCGAAGCAACTAACTCTCCTGTGTTTGTGCACTTTACGCCCAATATGAGTACAAGACCTTGGGTTAAACACTGTACGCATCCCTTGCGTGAAGAATATTGGAAATATAGAGCCAATACTTCGCATAAAAAAAAACAGTTGCAGAATGATAGTCGCAGTTTGAAAATGAGACTGCTTGGATGGATGTATCGTAATTTACCTAAATCTGTGTTTATGTTTTTGTTAAAGCTAAAGCGTAAATAAAATTGGAGAAGCGGTTATGCGCATTTGTTTTATTGGTCATTTTACCGCCGGTGGTACCGAGAGAGCAACCGCACTTGTTGCTAATGGGTTGTGCGACAATAATGACATTTTTCTTGTAAATACATGTGACAGACAACCTTATTTTTATCTTAGCGAAAAAGTATCGTTTGAGTTCTTGACATCCGGAAACATTATTAATAAAAATATCGGTTTTTTTAAGTTCCTCAAAGAACAAAAAATTGATGTTGTAATTACCGTCGAAGCAATGGCTGGTATATTTTCTTTAATTCCTGCAAGACTTACAGGCTGCAAACATATTGTTTGGGAGCACGCAAACTATTTTCAGACCCAGGGCAGTCGTTATATCCAAAAAATCCGTCAGTTAGAACTCAAAACTGCAGACGCATATATAGTTTTGACCAAAAGAGATTTAAACAATTTTAAACAGAATTTTAAAATTAAAAGCCGTATCGACTATATTTATAATCCTATCGAATCGGTAGCAGATGTTGAGTATGATATGTCTTCAAAAACAATAGTAAGCGTAGGGCATATCAGAAAGATAAAGAATTTCACAACAATTCCGGATATTGCTAAAATCGTATTTGCCAAGCACCCCGATTGGAACTGGAAGATTTACGGTGCAACCGAGGGGGAAGAGTACGAGAAGCTAAAAGCAAAGATATCCGATTATGGACTTGAAGAAAAAATAATATTTTGCGGCAGAAGTAACGATATGGACAGCGTGTATAAGAGTGCCGCAATGTATGTTATGACATCATTGCAAGAGGGGTTGCCTATGGTATTGCTTGAGGCTAAGGCAAGGAAATTGCCGCTTGTCAGCTTTGATATAGAAACAGGCCCCGATGAAATTATTCGAGACAGCGTAAACGGATTTCTTGTACCACCATACGATATAGAAGTTATGGCAGAAAAAATCAATGAGCTTATAGAAAACGATAGCCTTAAAAAAGAATTCTCAGATAATTCGGTATTGGATATTGAGCACTTTGATGAGAATTCTGTTACACAAAAGTGGGAATCAGTTCTTAAAAGCGTATGAGGTTTATATGAAAAACTATTTTGCTGCTACATATATGCAACTTAGCGATAAGATCGGCAGAATATCAAGAAAACTGTGGCGTAACAAGTTAGAGCGAAGTCAACTGCAAAATTGCGATTTTACGATTTTCTCTCAGAACTGTATCGGTGGTATTATGTATCACGATTTGGGGCTACAGTTTAGATCTCCTACTGTGAATTTGCTTTTTACCCCCAGCGACTTTATAAAGTTTATGAAAGATATAAAAACATATCTGGGAGCGCCTTTGCGATTTGAAGATAGAAATACAAATTATCCGGTCGCTTTTTTAAACAATATAGAGATTAGGTTTTTACATTATAAAACCGCAGAAGAAGCAAACGAAAAGTGGGAAGATAGAAAAGCGCGTATCAACTGGGATAATATTTTTGTTATCTGTTGTGATGAAGGATTATCTTATGATGAGATACTTGATTTTGATAGCCTTCCTTTTGAACATAAAATAATTTTTTTAAGCAAAGAAATGCCTGAAATAAAGAGCGGTGTTTATACAAAAAGATTTTCCGATAAAACAGACGCGAGGCTCTTGAATTTTGCTGATCCGTTAGGTAAGCGTTATTATCAGGATTATATTGATTATGTAAAATGGTTAAATAAAGATTCAATTTGACTTTTTGTGGAGAATGTAATGCATGAATAATAAAAGGCTTACTATATCAATGGTTGCCAGTATCGTAGCATTTGTAGTTAATGCGGGAATAGGTTTTTTACTCACTCCTTACATAGTAAATAATGTTGGTTACGATGCGTATGGATTCGTGTCACTGGCAAATAATTTTACAAACTACGCACAGATTTTGACCATAGCTCTTAACTCAATGGCGGGACGGTTTATTACTATCTCTCTTGTTCAAAAAAAGTATGATGAGGCAAACCGATATTTTACCTCTACATTTTATGCCAACTTGATAATGGCCATAGTTCTTTTTGTCATTAGTACAGTTTTTGTATTTAAACTTGAGAACTTTGTAAATGTTTCTGATGCGATACTTGTAGATATCAAGAGCTTGTTTTCGTTGGTATTTGCAGCTTTCTTAGTCACATTGATCGGCTCTGCTTTTAGTGTTGCTACATTTGCTGCTAATCGCAAGGATTTGGAAGCGAAACGAAACATAGAGGCTCATGTTATTAAAGTAGTAATCATTGTATGCCTGTTTGCAATTTTTTCTCCCCATGTTTATTATGTCGGCATTGCATCGTTACTGATGACGTTATATACATTTGCGGCAAATTTGTATTATACAAAAAAGTTAATACCCGAGATTGTAATCGGCAGAAAGAATTTTAACTTTTCCAAAGTAACGGAACTCATAAAATCAGGCATATGGAGTTCGTTTACTCGTCTTGGAAGTGTTTTGTCAGACGGACTTGATTTACTTGTAGCTAATCTGTTTATAGGTGCCGATGCCATGGGAGTTTTATCGGTAGCTAAAATGCTTCCTAATGTCATCAGCCCTTTTATAGGAACGATAGGCGGAGTGTTTGCGCCTTCGTATACAATAGCGTATGCAAATGATGATAAAAAACAGCTTGAGCGAGAAATGCGGAAATCCATGCTGATATTGAGTTGGGTGTCAAATTTGTGTATTGCTGTCTTGATAGTTCTTGGCAAGCCTTTCTTTTCGTTGTGGGTTCCGGATATGGATTCTTTTGCTTTACAAATCCTTTCTACGATTACTGTAATTTACTTGGCGGTAGAAGGTGTTGTTCAGTGTGTTTGGAATGTTTTTACAATTACTAACAAACTTAAGTTGAATAGTATTGTTACTGTAGCTACCGGCTTTATAAACATATTGATTGTTTATATTTTGATTAGAACTACTGATTTAGGAGTTTTGGCGGTGGCTGGTGTCAGCGTTACTACATCAATCTTGAGAACATTGTTTTTCTCAATACCGCATGCTGCTAAGTGCATAGATATGAAAAAGCGCACATTTTATATCCCGGTGTTTAAAAGTATTTTTGCACTCGCTGTAAGCGTTGGTTTCGGCTATTTGCTGTGCAGTCGGTTGGCACCTGACAGCTGGTTTGATTTAGTTATTGCGGCTATTCCGATTGCGATATTCACAACTGCCGCAACGGTTTTGCTGATGACAAAACCAAGTAAATTGAAATCGATGATTTTCACATTTTTTAATACGTTGAAAAAGCAATAAATAACCAAGTTGTGTTATATATTGCATATGCTGTAATGCGTTTTTCTAACGAAATAAAAGTACTTAGAGTCCTGATTATATTGGAGATATAACATGAAAAAAGTTGGTATCATTACCATTCAGAGCATAGTTAATTACGGCAACAGATTGCAGAATTATGCTGTTCAAACTTTGGTGCAAGAACGCGGATTTGAATGTGAGTCCATACGTTTGTCTGATGAAAAGTTATGGTTTAAAATTTATTTTAAAGCATTTTTCTTAGGAAGATTCCTTGGTAAAAAGTCTGCTATTACATCTAAAAGGACAAGAAAAATAATCGCTTTCAATAAGAAGTATATGAATATCAAAGTTCTGCATAAGTCGAATGTAAAAAAGTATGTTGAAGGTAATTACGATTATTTGATATTGGGCGGCGACCAACTGTGGGCGTCAGGAAACAGCGACTATGGTATTCCCGGATATCGTTTCGGAAACTTGATCGACAAAAGCAAAAGAATTCCTTTTGGAGTAAGCTTTGGAGGCAAAGTTTCAGAAGAGTATAAGGGAAAAATATCCGGTTACCTTAATGAACTTGAATATCTGCAAATAAGAGAACAATCGGGTGTCGAGATAATAAAAGAGATTACCGGTAAAGACGCTGAGTTATTGCTTGATCCCGTATTCGGTCTGGATGTTTCTGACTGGGACAAACTTGCAATCTCTAACATCTATATAGGACATGATTACGCACTCACGTTTTTTCTTGGCGGTAGCGATGCCGAGAGAAACAAAAACATATGTGATATAGCCAAGGAATGTGTAATTAAAAATATGAATGATGTCGGTGATTCGTCGTTCACGAGCGGACCTGAGGAATTTATTTCATATATTAAAAATGCAAAAATTGTTTTTACAGATTCGTTTCATTGCGCCGCCTTTGCAATCATTTACAATAAGCCGTTTGTAGTTTTCAATAGATTGAATTGGGATCCGTCGCAGATGACAAGATTACACAATCTTTTTGATGTTTTAAAAACAGGTGATCGTTTGTACAGAGAAGGCGATATAGATTGGTTCGATATTGATTACACCGTATGTAACGATATTTTGAAAAAGGAAAGAGAAAGAATAGGACTCTATTTAGATAGGTGCTTGAAAAATGTTACATATAACGAAGGCTAATTGCAGCGGTTGCAGTGCTTGTGCAAACTCATGTCCGGTAAATTGTATAACAATGACATCGGACACCGAGGGTTTTTTATATCCGCAAATCTACAAAGAGAAGTGCGTTGATTGCGGAGTGTGTGAAAAGGCTTGTCAATCTACCAATCCGTTGATTTCTACAAATGAGTTCGAAGCGTACGCTTGTGTTAACAATGATGAAAATGTACTTTCGCAGTCAAGTTCAGGTGGAGTTTTTACGTTGCTTGCCGTGCAGATCTTGAAATTACGCGGAGTTGTTTTTGGAGCTGCTTTTGATGACAGTTTTGTGGTAAGGCATATTTGTGTAGAAAATGTTGACGATTTGCAAAAGTTGCGTGGTTCTAAATATGTACAAAGCGACATTGGAACGGCATATAGAGACGCTGAAAAGTTTTTGAAGGAGGACAGATATGTTCTTTTTACCGGAACCCCTTGTCAGATAGATGGTTTACTGCATTATTTAAAAAAGCCTTATGAGAGATTGTATACACAAGACGTTATTTGCCACGGCACTCCTTCGCCGTTGGTATGGGACAAGTATGTATCATATCGTGAAAAAAAGGCATCTTCCAAAGTGTCGAGAGTATCTTTCAGACACAAAAAACTTGGGTGGAAAGACTATTCTGTTTTATTTGATTTTGCTAATGGTACCTGCTATGAGCAAAATCACACAAAAGACATATTTTTTCAAGGCTTCTTGGCCAATTTGTTTTTAAGACCAAGTTGCCATAATTGTTTTTTTAAATCAATAAATCGTAATAGCGACATAACGCTTGCAGATTTTTGGGGCGTAGAAAAGACTTTACCTGAAATGTTTGATGAGCGTGGAGTTTCTTTGGTCTTAGTCAACAGCCGAAAGGGCAGAGAGCTGCTTGAACTTATTAAGGAACAGATTCGATACCAACCGGTAGATTCGCAAATTGCGCTGAGGCATAATCCTTCTGTGTATCGTTCTGCAAAACCCAGTAAGAACCGCCATGAATTTTTCAGTAGAATTAGTGGCGATTCAAGCATAGATACATTGATAGAAAAATATACTAAAGTTTCCTTGCTTGATAAACTGGTATTAAAGTTCAAAATTTTTGTATTAAAAATGCTGAAACGTCTTAGAATACGTTGACTGATTTTTACATGGAGTTCAAAATGAAAAGAATACTTATCACCGGCGCTGCCGGATTTATTGGTGCGAATCTTGTAATTGAACTATTGAAAACTGAACCCAATGTTGATATCGTAGGCCTTGACAACATGAACGACTACTACGATGTTTCTATCAAGGAGTATAGGCTTTCCGAGATAGAAAAACTCGCGAGTGAAAAGAAAAATTCGAAATGGATATTCATAAATGGCAATATCGCCGACAAGACGCTGATTCAATCTCTCTTTAGCGAATACAAGTTTGATGTTGTAGTAAATCTTGCAGCTCAGGCGGGTGTACGCTATTCTATTACAAATCCCGATGTGTACATTGAGAGCAATATAATCGGATTTTATAACATTTTAGAAGCGTGCCGCAATAATCCTGTTGAGCATTTAGTATATGCGTCTTCATCAAGTGTTTACGGCTCAAATAAAAAGATACCGTATTCTACCGAAGACAAGGTGGACAACCCTGTATCGCTGTATGCGGCGACTAAAAAGAGCAACGAGCTTATGGCGCATGCGTATTCCAAACTTTACAATATTCCTTCTACAGGGCTTCGTTTCTTTACCGTTTACGGTCCCGCCGGCAGACCCGATATGGCGTACTTCGGCTTTACAAATAAGCTTATAAAGGGCGAGACTATAGAAATATTTAACTACGGAAATTGCAAGCGGGATTTTACATATGTAGATGATATCGTTGAGGGCGTGAAGCGAGTTATGATGCATGCCCCCGAAAAGCAGATGGGAGAAGATGGTCTTCCTATACCGCCGTATAAGGTTTACAACATCGGCAACAACAGTCCGGAAAATCTTTTGGACTTTGTTGATATTCTGCAACAAGAGTTGGTGCGCGCAGAGGTTTTACCTGCCGATTATGACTTTGATGCACACAAGAGACTTGTGCCGATGCAGGCGGGAGATGTTCCGGTGACTTATGCGGACACCGCTTCGCTTGAAGAAGATTTCGGATTTAAGCCTTCGACAAGTCTCAGAGAAGGTCTTCGCCGCTTTGCAAAATGGTACAAAGAATTTTATAAAGTATAAAGGGAGCGAAAAAATGAAAATAGCTGTAGCAGGAACAGGCTATGTTGGCCTGTCAATAGCAACCCTTTTGGCACAGCATAATGAAGTTGCGGCAGTCGACATCATTCCCGAAAAGGTTGAGAAAATCAACAATCGCATTTCTCCAATTCAGGACGACTATATAGAAAAATATTTTGCAGAAAAGAAATTGAATCTCACCGCAACTCTTGACGCTGTGAGTGCTTATAAGGACGCGGAGTTTATTGTAATCGCCGCACCGACTAACTACGACAGCAAGAAGAACTTTTTTGACACATCTGCCGTTGAGTCGGTCATAGACCTTGTTATAAAATGTAATCCCAATGCTATTATGGTGATAAAGTCTACGATTCCTGTAGGCTTTACCGCAGAAATCCGCAAAAAGACAGGTAGCAAAAACATACTGTTTAGTCCCGAGTTTTTGCGGGAGAGCAAGGCTCTTTATGATAATCTTTATCCGTCAAGAATAATCGTCGGAACTGACATGGATGACGAAAGACTTGTCAAAGCTGCACATGTTTTTGCCGAGCTCTTGCAGAAAGGTGCCTTAAAAGAAGATATAGACACCTTGTTTATGGGCTTTAACGAGGCAGAGGCGGTCAAGCTTTTTGCCAATACATATCTTGCACTGCGTGTGTCGTATTTTAACGAGCTTGATACATACGCTGAGATGAAAGGGCTTAACACAAAGCAGATCATCGACGGTGTTTGTCTTGATCCGAGAATAGGGGCGCATTACAACAATCCTTCTTTTGGATACGGCGGGTATTGCTTGCCAAAGGATACAAAGCAGTTGCTTGCCAACTATGCGGATGTGCCGGAGAACCTTATTGAAGCTATAGTTGAATCAAATCGCACAAGAAAAGATTTTATAGCGGACAGAGTTCTCGAAAAAGCAGGCTACTATACTGCAAACAGCGCTTGGGATGCTGAAAAAGAACAAAAGGTAGTTATCGGTGTTTACAGACTTACGATGAAAGCCAACAGCGATAATTTCCGCCAGAGCAGCATCCAAGGTATAATGAAGAGAATAAAAGCAAAAGGTGCTACGGTTATCATCTATGAGCCTACTCTCGAGAATGGCACAACCTTTTTCGGCAGTGAAGTGGTAAATGACTTGGAAAAGTTTAAAAAGATGTCCGATTCGATAATTGCCAACAGATACGATACCTGCCTTGACGATGCCCGAGACAAGGTGTACACAAGAGATTTGTTTAGAAGAGATTGATGACAGAGAGGTTGATATTTTGAGCAGCGCAATAATAGATATAATGTTTTCGCTTCTGTCATTTGAGGTGTTTGGGAAAGAAATTCCGGATGAGATCAAAAGCGAAATCACCCCCGCAGGTTTGCCGGATCTTTATAAACTGTCAAAAAAACATGATATTGCACATTTGATTTCGGATGCACTTGCCAAGAGCGGTAACTGTTTTGAGTATGATCAGTATTATCAACAGTTTCAATCTCAGCAGCTTAGCGCATTTTACAGACATGAAATGCAAAAGTATGAGTTTGATAGAATCCGCGAGCTTTTTGAAGAGAACGAAATTGAGTTTGTTCCGCTTAAAGGTTCTGTAATAATGGATTACTACCCGGAACCTTGGATGAGAACGAGATGCGACATTGATATTCTTGTAAAGAAGGAGAATATTGAAAAGGCGAGCAGTTTGTTGACGAGCAAATTGCATTACAGCGGCGGTAAAGTTTCTACTCACGATGTAACTTTCTTTTCCTCAAACAAAGTTTGTCTGGAGTTGCATTTTGATTTGAATGAATCGGATTTTAAAGTATTCGAACAGCTTTCAACCCCTTGGGATAACACGCACGTTAAAGAATCAAAGCGATATGAATATGAATTGAACGAAGATTATTTCATATATTATCATATTGTACATATGGCAAAACATTTTGCTATCGGTGGCTGCGGCATAAAGCCATTAATCGATTTGTATTTGTTTGAAAAGATTCTGGGTTATGATAAAAACGCAGTCTATAAGCTATGTAAATCATGTGGCCTTGATAAGTTCTATGAAAAAATGTTGGAGCTTCAGGAGGTGTGGTTCGACGGAGCAGCTCATAACGAGATGACGCTGAATTTGCAGAAGTTTATTTTGACGGGAGGCGTATACGGTAACTATGCTAACCGTATAGCAGTGAAGCAGACAAAAGCCGGCGGAAAAGTTGGATTTATTTTATCAAGAATCTTCCTGCCGCTCAGCGAACTAAGACGTGTATGCGGGAATCCGAATATTACCGTGCTTCAGTATCCTATTTATACTATTAAACGTTGCTTGGGCTTGCTTAAAAAAGAAAAGCGCAACAAAGTGGTTAATGAACTTAACACCAGCGAAGCTGTGGCAGATGGAGAGTCAAAAACAGTAGAATCCATGCTTGAAAGTATTGGACTGCTGAAATAACCGATATATACTGAGCATTTTGACAAGGGCGTCCGATTTTTTGGGCGTCTTTTTGTACAAAAGCGCAAAAAGCAAAAAAAATGCGAATTTTTTTGAAAAAAGTGTTGACAAAACTCGCGTTGTGGTGTATACTAACAAAGTCGCCGCGGGGAGCACCCGAGAGGCTGACGAAAGATTCGGTCATTGAAAATTGAACAACAAAGAGAAAGAAAACACGAACAAAGTAGTGTAGAGATCTCGAACAATTCTTTAGAGAAACCAAGTAAAAAAACTTATGCGAAAAAGCAAGCGATTGCTTGAGTAGAGATACAAACTTCTAGATGAAGATTTGAATGTACAACATCGGTTGTGCTTTAAATACAACACTTTAGAGAGTTTGATCCTGTATAAGGATGAACGCTGGCGGCGTGCCTAACACATTCAAGTCGAACGGAGTTATTACGAATGAAGTTTTCGGATGGATTTTGTAATAACTTAGTGGCGGACGGGTGAGTAACGCGTGAGCATCTGCAAATCCTTCTCCTGCATTTTCTGCTCATATTCACCTACTGCCTGGCTCAATAAAACCCCGACCTCGCAGGGCTCCATATTAACCTCCAGATTGCCTGTTGTGGCCTTTGCAGCATCCATTAAATCCTCGAGCAGCTTTTTCATCCGTTTAGACTGACGCAACAGCACCTCCGAATATTCCGCAATCTTAGGATTATCCGACTTCTCCTCACAGATCAAATCCGCATAGTTGATAATAGAGGTCAGTGGTGTCTTCAAATCGTGAGATAC
>JAFTXX010000008.1 GCA_017461475.1 Clostridia bacterium | reverse complement strand
TCCAAGGAAACGGAATGTAAATCCATCGTTGTACCTTGTGGTTTGAAGATTTATGGGAGTGAGGTCAACATAGGATGAGGACTTCGTTACAAAACCGTACTCCTCAAACAGCAGTTCGCCATCCGTGTCATAAAGCTCCAAGACATAATCCGTGCTTGGTTCAAGGTCTTCAATGGTGTAAACCTCGGAAACCGCATCCCCATTTTCCAGAGTGAAGGTGATAAAATCGAGGTCAACATAATCCATTCCACCGCCGTAAAACAGCATCCAGTCGCGCAAGGTCTCTCCGACATATCCATTGTCGTTGCCTTCATCAACAACACGAACATAGAGCGTATTTGATGCGGCTTTTAACAGTTCAACATAGGTCATATAATCACGCTCCGAAAACCGCTACCACCGAAGTGGTGTCGGGGTAGATAATATTTGTTGCCGTAGAGAAATCGAGAACACCGGTGAAATAGGCACTGGTGAAGTCCCACTTTCCTTTAGCAAACAGAGTATTGCTTGTAGTTGCGTTGAACCCCATAAAGTTGTAGCCGAAGCAGTAGAAGTTGATAGCCTTAATGTCCGACTGGAATGCTCCGAATACGCAGGAGGAGTCCCTCGGGTCATTCGTTGATTCGGCATTTGGTGAAAAAATACCAAAGTCGCCCCAATCTCCGTCTAACGCAAAATAGTGACCGTTAGGATAGTCCTTTGCATAAACGGCGGTACAAGCCAGGCTCTCTGTGTCTATACGGTCTGCACTTATCGTACCGGTGGTGATATTAGAACCATTGATAGTTGTATAGCCGTCAGTTTCAAGGTCGGTAAATGTCACCATTCCGTCCATATAGATGCTCACGGAGTCCAGTTCCAACGAACCGTATTTCAGTTTTATGGTGCTGCTGTATTCGCCGTTGGAAGCGGATAGCGTAAGTCCCGTAATAACATCAGCGGTAACATCATCCGCTACACTTGAAATGTCTACTTTGTTGGCATTTATGGTTACCGAGCTGCCGTCTTCGTTTATGGCGGCGATTATTTCCGCAGAGTTCACGGTATCCGTGCCATCCTTGGAAGTAACCACAAGAGCGATTTTGTTCGCAAGTTGCGAAATTTCGGAACCGTAGCTTTGAACAAGGGTCTCTGCCTGCGTTATTCGGGAGTCAAAACCGCCGACAGTAAGTTCCATTTCGGCTACAGCACCTTCGGCATTCTGAATGCGTACATCATATGTGGAAACCGTCTGTGTAAGTATGGACATATTGCCGTCAAGCGTTTGGATCGAGGACTGCATTTCGCCGTCAGCAGCACGGAACTCCTGTTTGATGTTTGCAAGTTGTGTAGATGTGGAAGCCATGAGGTTTGGAACATAGTCGCCGACTTCGATGCGGATAGTGTATTTGTAAAAGGGGTTATACTCGATGCCCACAATGCGAGTACGGACATCAATAGCCATTGGAGTAAAAGTAATAGACACCTCGTCTCCTACTTGCAAATCTGCCATCTTGTAGAAGGAGATTTCATAGGATTGGGTGTCTTCACGTGCATCAATGGTAACCGAGAGGTCGGTCACATTTTTGCCGTCCATAAGTACCTTTGGTTCAGAAGAACCGCGATGCTTACGGAGATTGATATTGAAACCGTCATATTCGATTTCACAACCGCAGGCATCAATGAAACGCATTACCGCATTTCGACGGTTCAAGGTGCCTTCGGTGAAAGCCACGGCGACAGTATCCGTGGCTTCGTTGATACCGAGTGAGAAGGGAGTGCCTTCAAGTAGTTTTGCCATACCGTCTGCGGGTGTGCCTTCAAACACAAAGGTTACGAGGTTGTATTTCTCGTCATTAAGCAGATACGAAACGTGTTCACAAGAAGCGGTGGTGATGGGCATACCGCCGGAGAGTTTTCTCGCAATTCTCACAATGCTATAGTACTGACCATTGAGCTTGAGCATTTGCCCATTCGCCATCTGTTCACTTCGAGAAGATAGGGTGCTGACGGAAAGAGAAAGTTCGCCCGACAGCTTTTCGGAAAAGGAAGCGGAAATCACACTATGCAGGGTGCTGATGAGATTTTCGCCGTCATAAAGTTCTATAGGCATTTCCGTTCCTCCTTAAGCTGTGCCGAGATTTCTCACGAATACCGCATTCTGTGTCCACTGGATTTCAGCGATAATCCTTGAGAGAGTTTGTCCGTCAATGGTAAGCGGAATTGTAACGTTGATGCTTTTTCCACCAAAGTTGTCCGTAGGAGCAAGTCCCTGTAATGATGTGCTTACATCGAATTCGGTGGGGATAGCTTTCTGCATATCGTCTTCGACACCGCTCATCGCATCGGCAAAACCTACACCGATACCTGCACCCATGTTTTCACCAATACCGGCAAACACGGTTGAAGGAGAGTGGATGCCAAGAAAATCCTTTATACCTCCTACAAGTCCGTCCACCCAACCAGATACTTTATCCCAAAGCCAGTCGGCAGCACCGGAGATACCATCCCACAGACCTTTGACGAGGTTCTTACCCGATTCGATGAGTTTCGGTATGGAACCTACGATTGCATCAACAAGGCCTGTAATAATCTGCGGAACCGCTTTTACGATTTCAACTATAATAGTGGGAAGTTCTTCGATGAGCGACACAAAAAGCTGTATTCCTGCCTGTATGATTTGGGGCAGGCAATTTGCGACTGCATCCACAATGCCTGTTATGATTTCAGGAATTGCCTGCACAATCGTAACAATGATGGTAGGCAAAGCCTGCACAAGGGAAATAAGGAGGTCGATACCGGCTTGGATAATACTTGGCAGACCTTCAAGCACGGCGGTTACAATACCTTCGATGATAAGCGGAATGGCTGTAACTATGGAATCTATAATTGTAGGAAGCGCTTCCACAAGCGAAGTCAGAAGTGTTATTCCGGTTTCGATAATCATCGGAATGGCATCGAGCAAGAATGTGATTATACTTGTAATAAGCTCCGGGAGCATACCCACAATGGTTGTAAAAATCTGTACAATCGCTTCTACAAGTTGAGGGATAGCACCAATAATAAAATCGAAAATGGATGTTATTACGGTGGGCAGAGCTTCAAGCAATATAGGGATAGCATCCACGATGCCTTGAGCCAGACCCATAACAAGTTGCAAAAGCGAGTCGAGTAGAATAGGGAGATTTTCGACAAGAGAAGTCGCTACTTGAACAAGTGCTTCAATAACTGCGGGAATCAAGGTAGGCAATGCCTCGCCGACTGCTGACACCAGGGAATTGACGATTACAAACACGGTATCCACAATCAAAGGGATGTTGGCGACAATCGTATCAACGATAGTAAGCAAAGCATCGATAACTGCGGGTAGCAGTGTAGGCAATAGGCTGAGTATGGTTTCGAGAAGCTGGCTGAAAATGCTTGTTACAACCTGCAAAAGTGAAGGAAGCAGAGAGCCTACTGCCTCCAAAATTGCACCGATTACCGAGGGGAGTACCGCTACGATGTTTTCAAGAATTGGTACAACATTTGCCATAACAGCTTCAAATGCATCGATCATATTTGCCGTGAGGTTTACCATATCGGCTTCTGAATTACCAAGTCCGGCAATAAAGGAGCTGATGGATGCTTTCATAAGACCGATAGAGCCGGAGACCGTTTGAGTCGATTCCTTTTCAAAGTTACCTGCGTACTGTGATGTTTGCTCCATGAAGTACGCCATGGAAACTTCAGCCTTTTCCGCATTTGACATAGACTTCCATGCGGTATCGTAGCCTTTCGACATAGCATAGGCTTCGAGTGTAGTTGCGTTCATTGCAACACCGAGGTTGTCCATCATCGTGTAGTTGCCCTTGGCTGCACCGGTGACGGCTTCAAGTGCGGACTCGGTTGAGATACCCATAACGGAAGCCATATCTGCGGCACGTTGCATTGCATCGGTGGTGAGCTGAAGGCTTCGCTCCTGGGAGAGACCCGAACCTTGGAAAAGTGCGCCCATCTTATTGGCGGTAGCAAGATATTCACTCTGTGAAGTACCCATTGTTCTGTAGGCTTCTTCGCTTATGGACATCAGCTTGTTTGCGTGTTCTCCGTATACGGAAGTAGCACCGCCCATATTCTGCTCAAGTTCACCGAATTGGTCGACAACCTCCGAAACAAGTTTGACGGTGGCTGCACCGGCGGCAACTGCAGCCGCACCAATGGATGCACCAACAACTTTAAGAGTCGCACCGAAAGCACTAAACTTCTTCTCCGATTTTTCGACCGCTTCTCCCGCATCGTCAACGCCTTCTTCGACATCGTCAAGTTCTTTTTCCATATCGTTAAGGGCTGCTTTAGCGTTGTTAAGTTGAATTTGCCAATTCTGTGTGCGTTTGTCGGATTCGCCGAAGGTATCATTTGCATTTTTAAGTGCAGCTTCGAGCGTTTCTACCTTCTGCTTTTGCGCTTCGATTTGCTTATTTAAGACTTCTGTCTGCGCCGCAAGTGCTTTTGAAGATTTATCGTTTTTGTCAAACTCGGACTTGACGAGTGTCATTTCGGAACCGAGAACCTTGAATTGCTGATTGATGGAAGCAAGAGCGTTCTTGAATTCCTTTTCGCCCTCAAGCCCTATTTTGAGTCCAAAATTATCTGCCATGTTCTCGCCTCCTTATATTCCCGTGGGGATGATTTCATCGATATACACTTCACGCTTTGGCTTTGCGATACCGTTAAATTGCTTGTGGCATTCGATTAAGTCGAGGAGTAGTCCGAAAGGCATCAGCCACACCTCGTCCGATGTGAGGTGTAGTTGACAAACGCCGTAATAAAGAAGTCGAGTAAATGACTCGTCATCACTTACTCGACCGATATGTTTTTTCCCGTATCTTCGCTTTCTACATTGCGTTTGGTGCCCTTGAACATAGCATCCATAATCGCAAGTTTGTAATCTGCGAGGTCAAGCGGAGAAGTGAGAAGTTCAACAACGTCGGTTGTGAGAACTTCCTTCTTTTCCGTAGGGTTCTTAAGGTTGTGAATGAGAACCGACTGGTTTGCGAGAAGTGTGATAAGCCACACAATTTCGTCAAGTGCCATTTCAAAGTTCTCTGACTTCATGAGCTTTTGACCGAGGTTTTCAAGACCGCCGTAGCGAGTCGCAATTTCCTTGGTAGCCTTGGTGGTGAGAATCAGCTCGTACTCACTGCCACCAATGTTAATGAGGGTAGTTCTGTCAGTAGTCATTTTTATTCTCCTTGCTGTGCTGCCGCAAATACGGGTTCGTACACCTCGGTGTACCACTTGTTGATGGTGTCCGCAGCGACCTTGGTGTCGCCTTCTGTTACTTCAACTTTCCAGGGGTGCTTACCGCTTCCGTCTACCTTGTTACGGCGAAGGATAGTACCTTCAATCGTGGGGGTAGAGAAAGTAATGCTGTCGCCTTTGGTAGCAAGGTTGGTGGCAGGAATGCCGAACTTGACCTTGTAGAGCCAGTAGTACTTGTACTTGCCGTTTGCCTTCTTTGCTCTAAAACCGATAGCGACAGGCGCACCGCCGTCTTCGGTAGAAGAGATTAGTACATAGTTGTCATCGATGGTTGCACCGGTAAGTGCAGATGCGACTTCGCATCCAATATCATCGATGCCGAGGGAGAGTGTACCGCTTTTGAACTCCTTTACCATTTCGGCAGCACCGTCATCTGCGTACAGAGTGGCTTCCGCAAGTTCCACAGAGAGTTCAGCGGAGATTGCCTTTGCAAGAGGCATAGGAGTAGCATAGGTTTCTTCGCCTTTTTCATCTTCTGTGATTTTGGCGTAATAAAGTTTATCGAGACCGATAGTTGCCATGGTTATTCCTCCAATTCGTAGTATTTTTCCACTTCAATGGCGTAGTGGTAAAAACCGGTGTCGCTCTCGTAACCGATGAAACGGCGACCGGTGATTGTAATATCCGCATTGAGAAGATCACGGATAATTTGATTTTTTACGATGCGATAGTTGCCTTTTGTGTACATTGAAATCTGAACTGCCTGCACATCGTAGTTCGGGCGATTGTCCGAATGAAAACCGAAGGTGTCTGAAAGCGGAGTAAGAACAGCATAGTCGGTTTCTGCGGTGCTATTATAGATAGCGGTTTCCGTAGGCAGATGACGCGATACAATATCCATCAAATCCTTTAACAAACTCATACCTTGTTCATCTCGCTTTCAAGTACAGACTTCATTGCTTCCATACAGGGTTTCTTTGCTTTTCGCTTTGCCGGTGCAAGGAAAGGCTTCGGGGCCTGACCGTGCTTTCCGTATTCAAGCACCATCGCAATCGTGGTATTTTTCTTGCCGTTTTTACGGGGTTCGGCAAAACCTACCTTGATATTCGAGTTGCCGTTCTTATCTATCTTCACCGAGCTGATACCGAGTGCATCTTCGAGTTCGCCGGTGGAGCGAGAAGGGTAAGCGGTCCCTTGTCCGACTACGCTATGCAAGTTTTTCTTGACCTCCGCATACAGAACCTCTCCGCCTGCTTTGAGTGCTTTTTCGGCAATTTCATCGCTTTTCTTTCCGAGACGAGAGAGTTTTTCGAGAAGTTCATCGGGGAGCTTACAAGACACTTTTGCCACTTGGTTTCACCGCCCTTGCGAGAATTTCAATATACATACCTCTGCCACGAACATTTTCAATGGATGTGATTTCAAACATGGCATCTTCCGCACCTATAAGCATATCCGTGTTAAGCTCGATGCCGGGGATTACACGGATACGGAAAAGGTCGGTGGCATCCGTGAAACTCGCACGGGATGCCCACTTTTCACTTCCGTGCCGTCCTTCTCGGTATGCACGTACTTTTTTGATTACTCTGATACCATTCACAGAGAAACCTTCCAAGTCCACGGCATCGACCTTTTCACAGATTTCTATAAAGGTGTTCATGTTTCCGAAAGACATTTCACATTCTCCAATCTCTGTCAAGGCGGAGCAGCAGATTTACCGTATTCCAAACCTGCTGTCCTGCCTGTACATTGTCTGCAAAAAAGCCACCGGTGCTTCCGTCCCTCGACTCGTAGAAGTGGGACGAAAGCATAATGACGGCTTGTTCTGTGGTAGGGGGCATTTGTGTATTTGCGTAGTAGCCTTCGGGAAGATGCTGATAGCTTTCGGCATAGGAGATGGCGGCAGTGATGAACCTTTCAATCAGCTCATCATCTGCCGAATGTTCGAGTATCAGGTTTTGCTTGACCTTAACGATAAGCTCGTCCATCATTATGACAATTCCTTTCTGTAAAGTGTGAGTTTTCGCCGGTTTCGGTCTATACCGAAATTTGCGCCTGCCTTATGGCGCAAAAGGCACAAAACTCACCGTCTGAAAAATTTATTTTTCAGACTTGCCACCACCTATTGCTTTAGGCGTTCTTCATCTGAAGAACCTTAATAGCTTCGGGAAGGATGAGCT
>JAFTXX010000007.1 GCA_017461475.1 Clostridia bacterium | reverse complement strand
CGAGGCAGTTTTCCACACCCGTTGGGGACGCTACGGCGTCAAGCCGTTCGGTCCTTCCCAGTGGCTGCCCGCATGGCCCACGGCATTCCGCCTCGAGTCTCTGCGCTGGCATACCGATTGGAGCTTCTTTGACGAAGGTCTGACGCATATCGAAGGCAAGATCGAAGGATAAATGTATATTTTGAACAACCTCTGTCCCCTGCGGAATACCGCAGGGGACAGAGGTTTTTTGGGCAGGTTGCGTTTGCAGGCGCAAAGGGACGTTGCACGATATTTGAAGTTTGTAACTCCGCACGTCCGGAATACTTGACAAAGAATATCGTGAGTAGTATAATTTTTACAAATCAACGAAAGATGAAAGAATAATGGGAAGGGTATGAAACAACCGGCTTTACGAAACAAAAGAGTCACAATAAAAGATATTGCGAGCGAAACCGGTTTTTCTGCACAGACGGTTTCTCTTGCCCTGAGAAACAAGGAATGTATCACGGAAAACACAAGGAATGTCGTCAACGAAGCGGCAAGAAAGCTGGGATATGTTAAAAACAGCACGGCGATCAATCTTCGTAAAGGACATACGAATATGGTCGCGATCGTATATGACAATATTACAAATCCCTATTTCTCTATCATGACGAGATACCTGCAGCATTATTTAAGAGAGCAGGAATATATTCTTCTGATTTTTACGACAGATTCCTATTTTTTAGATTTAGATACTTTTTACCACATATTATCCTGTAATGTTGCCGGCGTCATTTCCTTTTTGGACGTGGACGAAAATATTGCAAAACTCAGCAAACAAAATAATTTGCCTGTATTGGTCCTCGGCAGGAAAAGCGGTAACAGCATCAGTTGGATCACAACTTCCGAAAACAACGGCGGCGCACTTGCGGCAAGGTATCTGATGGAAAGAGGCTGCAAAAACAATTTGCATATTACCTATTCTTTGGATATGATATGCGGCAAGGAGCGCTATGAGGGATTTCTGCGCGAAATAAAAAATGCGGGGATGAAAGAGGATCTTCTGCTGGTCTTAGGGTACTCTCCGATGAAAAAGCTTTTAAAAGCGTATTTAAAAGAGCATGAGGTGGATGGGATATTTGCATTCAACGATATGATCGCCTATGCGGCATTAAGTGTGTTGAAAGAGGAAAAACGTGAAGATATCAAGGTCGTGGGGTTTGATAATATCCAGGAAACGTTTAAGTTCCCATTCAGGATCAGCACAATAGGTGCGGACAAAAAAGCAATGGCAAAAACAGCAGTCAGTGTATTGATGGAAAAGATAAACAACGGTGACGAAAGCGCAGAAAATCATATATTTGATGTGTTTTTAGTTTCGGAAGACGGCGAATGAGCAGAAAGTTAAGAACGGGGCGGTTTTTATAGACGTGCGGTTTATAAAAACTGCCCCGTTTTTATATTTCGCAAAAAATTTTTTAAAAGTATGGACAAACGCACTTTTTTATGGTACACTTCTATCAAGAAAATCATTTTAACGTTAAAATAACGAATAGGCAGGGATATAAGCATGGAACTTGAGGGTAAAAAAGCGTTCATTATCGGTGCAAGCAGAGGGATAGGCGAGGCAATTGCGCTTGCATTTGCAAAAGAAGGCGCGGATATCGTACTTGCAGGCAGACATATGGAGACTTTGAACGCCGTAAAAGAAGAAACGGCGGAATATGGCAGAAATGTGTATTGTTTGGAATGGGATATTCAAGATGTTTCCAAGGCAGATGCGATGATGAAAAATGCAGCAGAATTGCTCGGCGGTTTGGACATTGTGGTGAACAATGCAGGCGTTATTGACCGAGAACGCTTCCTCGCTGTACGCGAGGAGGCGTGGGATACCGTTATGGATATCAATGTCAAAGGGGTGTATTTCTCCTGTCAGGCGGCGGCAAATTACTTTATCCAAAGCGGCATTAAGGGCAGGATTATCAATATGGCTTCGGAAACGGGCTTTCAGCCGTCGGCAATGCCTTACGGGCTTTCCAAGTGGGCGGTGGTCGGATTTTCAATGGGTATGGCGAAACATCTGTATAAAAAGGGAGTCATGCTTTCTTCCATTGCGCCCGGGCCGATTACGACAGATATGATGCGTTGGAAGGAAGGCTTGCCCAAAGATTTCCCCAACTGCTTCGGCACAATGGGGGCGCCGGAGGAAGTTGCGGATCTGACCGTATTTTTGGCATCGGATAAAAACAAGAGAATTATCGGCAGACCCGTGTTTGTAAGCGGCGGTTTGGATTGGTAAACTCTATATTTTTATGTAAGGAGAAATCTTATGTTGAACAATGAGCAATTGGCGAGAGTTCGCCGCATTAAAGCGTTTTATATGGAAGAGCCTGTCTTTAAGCATCATGTAGGCTATACTCGCGTCATGCGTCAAAGACTGCATTTTATGCGAGCTTACGTGAACAGCATCGGAACCGAGCATATCGGCGCAGCGGTTACACCGCGCAATAAAACATTGCTGGAAAAAAGACCGTATACAGCCAGACTTCGTCTTGCGTATGCCGAGGCGGCTATACTCAACAACATGGAACCGATGATCCACGATGATGAACTGATCGTCGGCCGCCCCGATTATACTCCGCTTACGGAAGAAGAAACGAAAGAATATAAGGAACTTGAAATTGCAATGCGCGGTGCGCCGAATACAACGTATCTTACTTTGGGACACATGTCTTTGGATTATCCCAAGCTGTTGCGGGTCGGTATTAACGGCTTGATTGCAGAAGTGAAGGCGCGTAAGGATGCTCTGGATCTGAACCTTCCGGAAAATCTTTCTAAATATGAATTTTACGAAGGTTGTTTGCTGGAGCTCGAAAGCGAGATCACGCTGCAGCAAAAATACGCAGCGAAACTCAAGGAAAAAGCAGAAACGGCAACGGGCAAGAAAAAGGCAGAGTTTGAAAAACTGTATGCAATCGTCTCCCGTGTGCCCGCCGAACCGGCAAGAACTTTCCGCGAAGCATTGCAATCCATTCATTTCTTTTCGTTTACGCTTTGGGAGCTTTACTATTTCGGCAGAATAGATCAATACCTCTACCCTTACTATAAAGCAGATCTGGAAGCAGGCAGGATCACACCCGACGAAGCGCTTGAACTACTGTGTTGTTTCCTGCTCCTGCCGGATGCTTACATCAAGCCAAACGTTGCCTATGATTCTATGATCGGCGGCAAGGATAAGCAGGGAAATATCGTGGAAAACGAACTGACATTTATGGCGTTGGATGCGGCGGAGATCGTGCGCTCCGGCACGGGAAAGATCGCGCTCGCCGTGGGCAAGGATAACAGCGATGCATTGCTGCGCCGTGCGATTCAGGTAAATGCCTCGGGCGCAAGCCAACCTGCAATTTATAATGACGATCTGATCACGGAGGGCTTGATCAAAATGGGCGTTGCGCCCGAAGACGCCCGATATTATTGCAATACGGGTTGTACGGAGGTCACGCCCATCGGTTGTTCGGGGATATATCCTTGTGCGCCGTATCATAATATTGCGAATGTGTTGCTTGCTGCCATGCGTGAAAATCTCGATGCTGCCTCGACGGCTCCCATACTCGAAAGCTTTGAAAGGATCTTGCATAGAGAAATCCAGGAACAGCAGCTGCATATCAACAGAAGACAAATGGAAAGAGCACGCAACGGCGGCGAACCTCTGCGTGTATCCTGCCTGGTCGATAACTGTTTGAGCGTTGGCAGATCCATTGATGAGGGCGGCGCAAAATATAACCACATCATGCCTACATTTGTGGGTGTTTCCAACGTGGTGGATTCTTTGATCGCAATTGATACGCTTGTTTTCAAAGAAAAGAAAGTAACGATGCAGGAGCTTCTTGCTGTCGTAGACAGCAACTACGAAAATAAAGAAGATCTGAGACAGTACATTATCAGTCGTATACCGCATTACGGCGTAAACGATGTCCACGTAGACAAGTACGCAGCAAAAGTTACAACCGCTATTGTCGGCGCGTGCAAGGGAATAACAACGTATAGAAACAGTTTTCTTGTTCCCGGTACGTTTACGTATATCGAAAATGCAACGCTCGGCAGGGTAACGCAAGCTACACCGGACGGCAGGCTGCGCGGCACTCCGCTTGCGGCAAGTTCCTCCGCAACCGCAGGCAGAGAAATCAAAGGACCTACAGCGGCGATCCTTTCCGCAACAAGCTGGGATCACACTCCCTTTATGGGCGGAATCGTTGTGAATTTGAAGTTCGCCCCCGATCAAATGAGCGGAGAAAATGAAGATAACGTTCTGACACTGATCCGGGCATTCATCGAAAGAAAGGGCATGGAAGTGCAGATCAACTGTATTTCGAATGAAACGCTGTTGGACGCGCAAAAGCATCCTGAAAACTATAAGGATCTGTTGGTGCGCGTAAGCGGTTTCAGCGCATATTTTACACATTTGCCGAAAGACGTTCAGCAAGAGGTGATCGACAGAAATGAACAATCTTTCCGATGATTTTAAGGTTACGGGGAAAGTTTTCGATATTCAGAGATATTGTACACATGACGGTCCCGGGATCAGGACGACCGTTTTCTTAAAAGGCTGTCCGCTGGATTGCGCGTGGTGCCATAACCCCGAATCGAGGGCATTTCAAAGCGAGATCAATTATGCCGAGGATCGGTGCTTACATTGCGGTGCTTGCGTTTCGGTATGCCCTGCGCATTGCCACAAAACGGCGGACGGCAGACACGCGTTCAATCGGAAAGACTGTGTGCATTGTAAAGCATGTGTACGGATATGTGCGTCGGCGCTTGAAGAGGTCGGCAAGGACGTTTCCGTAGAAGCAGTGATTTCGGAGGTCATGGAAGACAAACCCTTTTATGAAGAAAACGGGGGACTTACGTTGTCGGGCGGTGAGCCCTTGGCGCAACCGGGTTTTTCGCTTGCGCTGCTGCAAGCAGCAAAAACGCAAGGGATCACGACCTGTGTGGAAACGTGCGGATTCGTGCCCTATGAAACCTTTGAAAAGATCATGCCTTATGTGGATATTTTCTTGTATGATTATAAACTGACCGATTCTGCGCTGCACAAAAAATACACCGGTGTTGAAAACAAACGGATTCTTGAAAATCTTGTAAAAATCGATGCAAACGGCGCAAAAACAGTTTTGCGTTGTCCCATCATACCGGGCGTAAACGATACGGAGGAACATTTGAGCGGCATCTGTAAAATGGCAAATGCGCTTACAAATATTTTAAGGGTCGAAATTGAGCCTGCGCATACGATAGGCGAGATAAAATACGCAGAAATGGGCTACGAAAGACCGTGGCTGCAATACAGAACGCCTTCGCAGGAAGAAGTATTGCTTTGGATAGAAAAAATACAGAGGAATACAGCCGTAACCGTAAAAAAAGCCTGATAAATACAGCGAAAAAAGCAGTAGAATCCATGAAAGTAAATAGGGAGAGGAACAAAATGGTAAGTATCATCAAAACGGGCTATGGACACGCCGTAACGGTGGACGGCAGGGTATACGCAAAGATCTTTGGCATCGATGGGGCTGTTGACAGCTTCGAGCCTATTGAAAACGGTGCATGGCGCTGGTCTCGCAAGACAGATGTCCCCATGGATAAGATGCGCATGGAGATGCTGCTCTGCGGCGAGCCCACTTTCACTATGGTGCCCGCCGTCAGCTACAACGGAAACGGCTGGGGCGGTCTTGCGGAATATGTAGGCGACCGCGCCGAGGACGGTACCCCTTGGTCATGGGCGTCCCACCGCGTGACGATCCCGTCCTGTACATACAGTGAAAACGAGGCGATCAGCCTTGCCCTGATGGCAGAGGCAAACGACAACAACGCCTGCTCGCTCTACAAAGTGGACGAGGGTGAGCTGCACGCGGTCATCTTCCCCGAGGAGGAACAGCCGAAGACGCTGCAGCGCCACTTCTGGGGCGATCCTTTCCGGGGCACGATGGAGCCGAGATGTGATTTCACGGCGATCATTCTCGCTGTTCCCTCGGATGGAACCCGTCACCGTTACAAGTGCCTGATGGACTTTGCATGGCGCTATTACGGACACGAGATCGCAGCCCCCATGACCGCAAAGGAGCTGTACAGACTTTCGATCGCATACTGCCGTTACCTCTATCAGGAGGAGCAGAACGGTTTTTCCGGTTTTGCGGTGGGGGCAGAGTGGCATCTGAATTCCCATAGCTACAAAAAGACCGAACACCGCTACGAGCTTGGCTGGGTAGGGCAGAGCGCGTCCATGGCAAACGCTTATATTTGGGATTATTTGCAGACCGGCGATAAGGAAAAACTGGACATTGCCGTTAAGGCACACGATAATTGGATACAGTTCGGGCGCCGCAACGCAGGGCATCTGGGCGCGAATATAGATTACGATCCCTGGAGATACGTAGATTTTGAAAAAGTCACCGATGATGATATTGACCGCTGGAAGCTGGGCGAATGTATGTTCGAGGGCTACAAGAACCTGAAAGGAAAAAAATTCCGCCGTGCCGCCGACGGACAGATTCTGATCCAGAACGACGCCTGCAATCTTGGTACGGGCGCGGACAGATATTTTGAAGCATACGACCTCTGCAAAAAGGCGGGTATCGACAAGCCGGAATATTTAAAAACCGCATACAGCATCTGCGATTTTGCACTTGCCCGCCAAGACGCGGAGGGTAGCTTTGCAAAGAGCTGGGACGACGAGGGAAACCTCTTGGCAAAGAAAGGAACGATCGGCTGCTTCCTTATCCTGCCTATCCTTACCGCATATAAAAAGAGCGGGGATAAAAAGTATCTTGATTCCGCAATGAGAGCCTTTGATTTCTATTATCAAGGACTGAAGCGCGATGGCTTTACCACCGCAGGTGCGCTCGATACCTATTCGATCGACAAGGAGTCGTCCAGCCCCTTGCTGCGCGATGCGCTGGCGCTTTACAATGTTACGGGCGACAAGAAGTATATCGAGTGCGCAGAGAAGATCGCATGGTATCTCTGCACATGGATGATGCACTTTACGGTCGAGTACCCCGAGGACTGCCTCATCTCGAAGATGGGCTACGATACCTTCGGTTCGACCAGCGTTTCCACGCCGCACAATGCACTCGACCAGTATGCGCTGCGCGATGTGCTTTCGTTCCTCGAACTCTACGAGATCACCGGCTATGTACAGTGGCGTGAGCGTGCGCTTGCATTCTGGTGCAACGCCTGCCAGTGCATCTCCGACGGTACGATGTATTTGAACGGTCGTCTCCGTCCCGCAGGTGCGCAGGACGAGGCAGTTTTCCACACCCGTTGGGGACGCTACGGCGTCAAGCCGTTCGGTCCTTCCCAGTGGCTGCCCGCATGGCCCACGGCATTCCGCCTCGAGTCTCTGCGCTGGCATACCGATTGGAGCTTCTTTGACGAAGGTCT
>JAFTXX010000036.1 GCA_017461475.1 Clostridia bacterium | reverse complement strand
AGACAGCGCGGCAGATCTTGAAGGTCAGCCTATGCCAAAACCGTCCGAGTTTCTATCCGCAAAGCAAAAGGACGGCTCAACGCTCTGTGCTACCGAGATATACGAAAACGTATGGCAGTGGCTTTCCGACCGTGGATGCGCTACTATCGTTTCTCCGCAGCTCATTGAACGCTTCGCTATGGCAAGCGCACGATGGATTCAATGCGAGTCCCTCACAAGTGAGCTCGGTTTCCTCGCCAAGCACCCCACAACAGGTGCTGCAATACAGTCGCCGTATGTGGCGATTGCAAACACATATATGACTCAGGCTAACCGCCTGTGGTCGGAGATTTACCAGATAGTCCGTGAAAACTGCACCTGCGAATACGGCGGTGCAAATCCGCAGGACGATTTGATGGAGCGGTTGTTATCCGCTCGGAAAGGAAAACATAATGACTAATTTCAAAACCGCAGAAAGTGTCTGCAAAGGACACCCCGACAAGCTCTGTGATATTATCGCAGACCGCATCCTCGATGCATGTGTAGAACTCGACCCCTGCTCTCGTGTTGCTTGTGAAGTAATGGCGACCAAGGGCAGAATTTTTGTTTGCGGAGAAATCACCTGCAACGGCAGTATCAACATTCGACGTATCGTCCGTGATACGCTCCGTGAAATCGGATACAACCCTCTCAAGTTTATCGTCTTTGTTTATGTGCATCGACAGAGTCCCGACATCAAGGGCGGTGTTGACCGTGCTATCGGTGTTCGCGGTACTCCCAACAAAGACATCTTCGCAACCACGGGTGCGGGCGACCAGGGCACCGTTTACGGCTATGCCACAAACGAAACCTGGCAGAAACTCCCTCTCCCTGTTGTACTTGCAAACAAGATTTGCAAGCAGCTTGACGAGGCTATGAACAACCACACCATTCGTGGTATCGGTCCCGATGGCAAGGCACAGGTTACCGTGGAATATGAAAACGGCGAACCCGTTAGACTTGCAAACATCATCGTTTCGGTGCAGCACGACAAGAACAAAGACCTCAAAGAACTCCGCCGTGAAATCATCACCGAAGTTCTCTACCCTCTTTTTGACAGTGCGGTTGTTGATAACGATACCGAAATCCTCATCAACCCCTCGGGAAGATTTGTCGAGGGCGGTCCCGCCGCTGACACGGGTCTTACCGGTCGCAAGATTATGGTAGACACCTATGGTGGACTTGCTGCTCACGGCGGCGGTGCTTTCAGCGGCAAGGATGCAACCAAGGTTGACCGCAGCGGTGCGTATATGGCAAGAGCTGTGGCTCGAAATGTTATCGGCGCACATCTTGCAGACGAATGCCAGGTTGCAATCTCCTACGCAATAGGTAAAGCCGAGCCTACCGCAATCGAAGTGAATACCTTCGGCACTGGTATCGTAAGCGATGATATCATCCGCAAGGCTATCACCGATGTGTTCGACCTTCGCCCCGCCGCAATCATCTCTCTGCTCCGTTTGCGTACACCCCGCTTTGCGGACACAACTGCTTATGGTCACTTCAATGGTTACCGTGGCACGTGGGAAAACATAGACAAGACCGATGAGCTGAAGAAGGCGGTGGAAAAGTATGTTGATTGAAAAGAAGAACACCGCCGATCTTCTGCCCGCAGAATATAACCCTCGAAAAGACCTCAAACCCGGCGATGCCGAATATGAAAAACTGAAACGCTCCATTGAGCAGTTCGGCTATGTTGAACCCGTCATCTGGAACAAAACCACCGGCAGAGTTGTCGGCGGGCATCAGCGACTCAAGGTTCTTATGGATATGGGTATCACCGAGGTCGAATGCGTGGTTGTTGAGATGCCCGAAGAAAAGGAGAAAGCGCTCAACATCGCCCTCAACAAAATCTCCGGCGATTGGGATAAAGATAAGCTCGCACTTCTTATTGCAGATTTGCAAGGTGCGGATTTCGATGTATCTCTTACAGGCTTTGAAGCTGCGGAGATTGATGCCTTGTTTGACAACAAGGACGAAGTAAAACAAGACAACTTCGATGTGGAATCCGAACTCAAAAATCCTGCATTCTCAAAACCGGGTGATATCTGGCAACTTGGACGGCACCGTGTCATTTGCGGTGACTCCACGCTCCACGAAACATATGAGATGCTGCTTGGCGACAAGAAAGTCAACCTCGTTTGTACAGATGCTCCGTATCTTGTAAAGTTGGAATCCTCATCCGGCAAAATCAAAAACGATGACCTGAATGACGAGGAAGGATATAAGTTCCTTTTGAGTGCATTCCGTTGTTTCCATGATGCCATGGCTAAGGATGCCTCCATCTATGAATTCTATGCTACTTCCAAAGCACGTGTATTTCACGATGCTTTCGAAGATGCGGGATTTAAGGTAGGTGCCGGACTTGTATGGAAGAAGGACCGCCTTGTGCTGACACGCACGGACTGGAAATACATCCATGAACCTATAATTTTCGGTTGGCGTAAGGATGGCAAGCATATCTGGTATGGCGATCAAAAACAAACTACAGTATTTCAGTTTGACCGCATCAAGAATTCCAAGGAGGACGGTTGCGGACATCCCTCCAGCAAGCCTGTTCCTCTGATTGCATATTTGATTGGACTTTCAACCCAGACCAACGGTCTTGTACTTGATGGTTTCCTCGGGTCTGCGTCAACCCTGGTTGCCTGTGAGCAGTTGAACCGTGTGTGCTACGGCGTAGAAATCGAACCGAAATTCGTAGATGTTGCTGTAAAGAGATACATTGAGCTTATCGGCAATGCCGATAATGTCACCGTACAGCGAGACGGTCTTTCCTATAAATACGAGGAGATTGCCAATGCCGCGTTACAGTAATCCGTTCTGGTTTTCCGATGACGGGAAAATAGGATATGGGAAAACGCCGACAGGCGAAGTTTTCCTTTTTGACGCAGAGGATTTCGACCGAATTAAAGACGTTTCTTGGTATACCTGTAATAATGCCGTCAATACACCGAAATACATTGGCAATTCAAAAGGTATCTGCATACATAGATTTATTCTTCCCTGCCTTGTCGGGTTTGAAATCGATCATATCAACAATAATCCTGCGGATAACAGAAAATGCAATTTGAGGATTTGCACACACCAACAAAACCAATGTAATCAACCTTTGCAGAGTAACAATACATCCGGTGTTACCGGTGTGAGTTTTTACGCTCCGCGAAATAAATATCGCGCAAGAATAAAGGTTTCTCAAACAGATATTCACCTCGGTTATTTCAATACCATGCTTGAAGCAACACAAGCAAGAAACGTAGGAATGAAGTTTATGTTTGGCGAGTTTGGATTATACAACGATGTACCGGATGCTCCTTGTGAAATATATGAAAAAGTAAAAAAGATTTGCGACCGCTTTGCAGACTTCTCCGTTTGCAAAGCATCTTTTTTACCCGGAGGTACAACATGAAAAACAATACTCTCACCCTCGGTAGCCTTTTTGACGGCTCCGGGGGTTTTCCTTTGGGCGGTGTACTTGCAGGAATTACACCGCTTTGGGCATCGGAGATTGAGCCTTTTGCCATTCGTGTTACCACAAAGCGTTTCCCTCATATGAAACATTATGGTGACATCACTTCTATGGACGGTGGCAAAATCGAACCCGTGGACATTATCACATTCGGTTCGCCTTGCCAGGATATGTCCGTAGCCGGAAAGCGAGATGGTCTCGGAGGTTCACGCTCAAACCTCTTCTTCGAAGCCATCAGAATAATTAAAGAAATGAGGACAGCAACCAATGGAACAAAACCGAGATATATCGTCTGGGAAAATGTCCCCGGCGCATTCTCAAGCAATAAAGGAGAGGACTTCAAGGCAGTCCTCGAAGCGGTCATCGGCATCGTCCGGGAAAACACCGAGGTGCCTTTCCCTGAAAGCGGAAGGTGGCCCTATGCCGACCTGTACTTGGGAGACCGATGGAGCCTTGCGTACCGAACTCTCGATGCTCAATATTGGGGAGTCCCCCAACGTCGCCGTAGAATCTACCTTGTCGCAGATCTTACAGGTAGGAGTGCCGGCGACATATTATTTAAGTCCGAAGGCGTGTCAGGGTATTCTGCGGAGAGCTTCCGTGCGTGGCAAAGAGCTGCCAACGGTTTTACAAACTGCCCTTGTACGACAGGCTTCGGTCTTGACGGATACAACGGGACAGTAGCGGACAAAGCTGCAACGCTCGGTGCCAACTGCGGTATGTCCACCGGTCGTAATGGTGTAGTTCTTAACGACCAAGGTGGCAACCGTATGGATGTAACCGAAGAGGTAACTTGCACTCTCCGTGCAGAAGCACATCATCCTCCTTGTGTACTCGATGCGGTTGCTCTCGAAAACCATCCGAACGATAGTAGAATTGGAATTGAGGACAACAATAAGGTACAAACCTTAAGTACTCGCATGGGTACGGGTGGTGGCAACGTACCTCTTGTTATGAAGATTCGCTGCGGTTGCGAGGGCGGCGGTAAAGGTGCCCTTATTCAGGAAGACAAATCCGCTACACTTGCCTGCAACAACGACCAGACCGTGTTCGTCCCTTGCGGTTGGGACGGCAGTCAAATCTGTCCCACGCTTACAAGGCAGAACGCAAGCGGAAGTCAGCGAATGCCAGACAAGGACAATTTCAATTGTGTGCTACAGCCTTTCGGTATCTGCTCGGATAAATCCAATGCGATGCTTTCGAGCAATCCACATAGCGGTATCTATGAAGCAAACACTTCAAGAACCCTTGACGGAAATGGAGGTAACCCCACTTGCAATCAAGGTGGCATTGCCGTGGTCTGCATCCCCCAAGGAGTCACAATCGCAATAGAGGGTAACGGAAGTCGCCCCTCGCACCAAGGAGACGGCTACAAGGAAACCGATGTAATGTATACCCTTAATACCGTTGACCGCCATGCCGTGTATTCGATGACCACAGGATATTACTTCGTTCCGCAGAAAGACAAAGCACCTACCCTACTGAGTAGGGATTATAAAGACCCCGCTATCGTTACTGTCCCATCCTATGGTATCGGCAGAGATGCCTTTAACCAAGGCGAGAATGCACAGTTCAAGCCTGCAATAGAAGAGGAGATGCAACCTACAATCGTGGCGAAAGGTCCCGGTGCGGTTGCTACCCCCTATGGCTTTGACCCATCAGCTTCAAGAGATGTCGGTCAGTACTGTCTTGAAAACTGCGGTAATACTCTCGTCAACGGAAGCTGCCCCGGCTACCACAACGGAGTTGTTGATACGGGATACACCGTCCGCAGACTTACACCCATCGAATGTGCAAGACTTCAAGGTTTCCCCGACCTTTGGTGTTATGCCCTTGATGAAGAAGACCCCACCGAAGAGGATATTGCTTTTTGGAAAAACGTATGGGACACATACGCATCGGTCACGGGCTGTAAACCCAAGACCGAAAAGCAAATCCGCAAGTGGCTCTCCCATCCGCATTCCGATTCCGCAGAATACAAACTTTGGGGTAATGGTGTGGCTCTCCCGTGCGTTTATTTTGTACTCTCCGGCATTGTGTACAGTACACAAAATACCGCCGAGTAATTCTCCACAGTTTCTCCTTAAATGTCGCAAATATAACTGGCTATTACAGGCGTTTAGAGTTAATATGTGACTACCAAAACAAAGGAGGTCATAACAATGACAGTTACAAACACAACCATCAAAATCAACGCACAGGGTGCAGAGAGAAAACGCCTGGTACTTACCATTGCAAAATGGCTCGGCTGCGAAGCAAAATACCTCGGCGCACCGAGCTTCGCCTACGAAGTCGACTACTTCACCATCGACAAAAACGGAAGCCTTACCTTCGATAGCAGAGCCGACAGCGAGGTAATCGAAAGACTCCTCGAGCACCTCTACGATGAAGGCTTCGACATCGACCAGAGTGCAAGCGAAGAGGAAGCAGAACCCGAAGATACCACAGGCGTGGTTATCAGCATCCCGATGGCAGAGTTCACCGAAACCTCGCTCAAGAACCTCTTAGACCTTGTCGAAGCGAAAAGCAACCTCATCTGCAAAGCCTTCAACCTCGGTATAGCAAATTTTGACCTTGAGGGCGATGCTCTGAAGTTCAATTGGCTACCCGCTGACCCCACCCCCGAAGAGATCAAAGCCTACTCACATTTCATTTCCGCACTCTGCAAGATGGCAAAAACACAGAAACGCATCAACGCAAAGGAAAAGGAAGTGGACAACGAGAAATACGCATTCCGCTGTTTCCTGCTCCGCCTCGGCTTCATCGGTGAGGAGTTCAAAGCAGAAAGAAAAATTCTGCTCCGCAACCTCACCGGCAGTTCCGCATTCAAGAATCCCGCAGAAAAGGAGGTAGGCTGATATGTACACTCCTTCCAAGAGAATCATCGAAATGCTCCGTGAGAATTATCCCGAAGGCACACGTGTTAGACTTGTGCACATGAACGATTTCCAGGCTCCGCCGGTTGGGACCCTGGGTACGGTTCGCGGTGTCGATGACATCGGTAGCATTATGGTAAGATGGGACACGGGCAGTTCTCTTTCCGTTGCATACGGCGAAGATTGCTGCGAAAAGGTGGATGCGTAATGACAGACAAGATTCGTGAGCAAATCCTCGACATCCGTAACAGCGGTGTTACCAATATGTTTGACGGGTACACCGTTCAGCGTATCGCCTATGAAAAAGGCTACTACGAGCTTGTTTGCTACATTGAAGAACACCCCAATTCCTATGTGCATTTCATCCTTACGGGCGAGGCATAAACTACACAATTTTGCCCTTAAAACATTGTGTAGTTTATGCTCAAATATAACTGGATAATACTACACTTTAGAGTTAATATGTGTATACCAAAAGGAAAACACCACGGAGGATACACAAATGAAAAACACAAAGTTCGGTATTGAAATCGAGTTCACAGGCATTACAAGAAACAAGGCTTCAGAGGTTGCAGCAGAGTTCCTCGGAGGCACAAGAACCTACGAAGGCACCTACTACGAAACATACGCAGTAACAACCGAGGACGGTCGCAAATGGAAGTTTATGAGCGATGCAAGCATAACCACGCAGAAGAAGGAAAACGGAAGTAAAGTTTACGCCGACAAGAATTACAGCGTTGAGCTTGTAAGCCCCATACTCACCTACGAAAACGACATCGAAACGCTTCAAGGGTTAATTAGGGCACTCCGCAATGCAGGCGGTTTCGCCAACAGTTCCTGCGGAATTCACATTCACCTTGACGGCTCGAACCACACCCCGAGAAGCATCCGCAACTTCATAAACATCATCGCCAGCAAGAACGACCTTCTTTACAAAGCACTCCAAATCAAAGCGGAGAGAGCAAGATTCTGCAAGAAGATGGATGAAACCCTGGTAGCCAAGATGAACCGCTCAAAGCCGACCACCTTCGACAAAATCGAGGACATTTGGTACGAAGGCTACGGAGAAAGCAGAACAAAGCACTACCACGGTTCAAGATACCATTTCCTCAACCTCCACAGCTTCTTCCACGGACACCGCACAGTTGAACTTCGAGGCTTCAACAGTACCCTCCATGCCGGTGAAATCAGAAGCTACATAGTTCTCGCCCTTGCCCTCAACGAACAAGCCTTGACACAGAAATGTGCAAGCACAAAGAAACCCCAGGTCGAGAATGAAAAGTTCGCAATGAGAACCTACCTCAACCGTATCGGCTTTATCGGTGACGAGTTCAAGAATTGCAGAGAACACCTCACCAAGCACCTTTCAGGCTCGGCGGCTTGGAGATTCGGTGCATAAGAAAAACCATACCCCACCGACCGCTTCGGCGGTCTTAAGGTGGTAGAAGGGGTCGAACCCCTCAAAGGAGGAAAAGAATATGAACAGAACAATTTATCTTGCTTACGGCTCAAACCTTAATCGCTACCAGATGGCACAACGTTGCCCTACGGCGAAGGTTCTCGGTCCCGCCGTGCTTACGGACTACCGATTGCTCTTCAAGGGCAGACACGCAAATTCTGTGGCAACTGTCGAGCCTTGTGAAGGCTCATCCGTACCCGTTTTGCTTTGGAGCATTACTCCGGCAGACGAAAAAGCTCTCGACCTTTACGAAGGCTTCCCTCGCCTTTACCGCAAAGAAACTGTCAAGGTGAAGTTTGAGAAGAAAACGGTCAAGGCTATGGTTTACATAATGAACGACCTCTACCCCTGCGGTATGCCGAGTGCGTACTACTATAACACCATTCTGCAAGGCTACAAAACGGCAGGCTTCGCCCCTCAAGTTCTCAAAGATGCTGTCGATTACTCCATCACCCAAGCCGAAAGTTGACCCCGAAATGTACACAATTTCACCCCTCAAAGATTGTGTACATTATGCGAAAATATAACTGGCTATTACAGGTGTTTAGAGTTAATATGTGTATACCGAAAGGAACACGGAGGTAACACAAAAATGAAAAACGGATGGAACATCAGAAACGACCTTTACTCAATCGACTCTACCACAATCAGCAAGGCAACCTTTGAAAAGCACTTTTTCAAGACAAGCGAAAAGGTAACCTTCACCTTCAATGGTTGGGACGGCAAGTCCTACGATGGCGAAACACGCACCGCTTGCATTTACAAGACCGACCTTTTCGGTTACGATACCGCAAAGTTCATCAAGGTCGGCAAAAGCATTCACTGCATTGACGAGGCTTGGATGGTTACCGAAAAGGCTACAGGCGAAAGCCACCCCACCGCAGTGTGGGCGGTTGACGTTGCAAAAGCATAAAGGAGGACGCCGAGATGACAAACTTCACTACGATTGAAAGACTTGCACTTAACGCTTCCCCCAGCTACGATTGCATCGTGAGATACAACGGTTATGTATGCCATGCGAAAATGAATTACAAAGGCACATACGATGCCGAGGTTTATGAGTTTATTGACTCCACCGATGACTTTGCAGAAATCGAATGTCGCCTCTCCCTCATTGAAAAAGCAAACGGAAATTTTGCAACAAGCGGCGATGCAGTAAAGTGGTGCTTCACCTTTATCGAAAGCCTGTAATCTACACAATTTTGCCCCTCATCTTTGTGTACGTTATTTTGCAAAATGACTGGCTATTATCTCCGTTTAGAGTTAATATGTGTACAACAAAAGGAAAGCGGAGGAAACCACAATGACAACTTACAAAAACTTCAAAAAACAGGTAGCAAAAATCGAAAAGCAGAACGACCTCATCGATGCACACATCGCAATTTGCCAGGCTTACAGCAGTTACAAAATCACCCACGCACAGTTCACCGAACTTCGCAATGCAATGATTGCAAAGAGAGCCGAAAAGCATATCGCTTGGGGTCAGGGCATTTAACGAAAAGAACAACAAAATAGGAAAGCTCCTACGGGAGTTTTTCTCGTACATAAATCCATGTAAAAAGGGAGTCCTAAAAAAGAACTCCCTATGGTATATGCTATTTATAATTTACAATCTTGTGTAAATCATAAAGTTTAAGATTATCTCCTTGCTCCGCTTCGGCGGTTATTTTTTCGTCAAATCCGGACTCCGAGAACAAGGCATAGTAAAATGTCGCTCCTTCTTTAAGAGGTGTTAATTTTGCCGTGGTATTGAGATATTCAGAATAGTCGAACGGTGCTTTTTTAAACTTACATTCTCCTACCAAATACTCCGTCGAGCCTCTTCCTATAGCAAGTAAGTCGATCTCGGTTTCTCCAACTCGCATACCGCTTGGTGCATCCTTATCACGAATAGTTGTTCTGCCTACCCATTTCCCCATCTTGGAATATCTAAACGGCAATTCGTTTTGTTTTTGCATTTCTCTTACAAACTCTCTGCAAACATCCTCAAAAGCAAACGAAGCAAACTCGTGCATCGCAGGGGCAACAACATAATCATAAACACCGTTTACGTCTCCGTCCTCAAGTTCAGAATAGTTGGTAAAGCCAAAAGCATACCAAAACCTAAAGAAGTTATCCGTCAGGCGATATGTTCCTCTGTTTGCATTTGCTTTTTCTTTTGTTTTTGAGTCAACTGAAAACTCTCGCTCGATAATACCGAGTTCAATAAGATTTTTCAAATATACACTGGTTTTCGAGGTATCCTCCACAAGTGATTTTTGACTGATTTCATTAAGTTTTGTGTTGCCAAGTGCGACTGCCTCTATAATGGAATTGTAAATCGGTGTTTCTCGCAGTTCCTGGTGAAGCAGGAAATCTACCTCGCTATATAAAACACAACCCTTTGTCAATATATTTTTCTTGATATTATCAGCTACCGACAACTCCGGATTAAACTGACGAAGATAATGCGGAATTCCACCAAGAATTGAATACACCAACACTTTATCCCCGTCTGTGTAGTTTGGGAAAAACTTAACGGCATCGTAAAAACCCATTTCGGACATTTTATAAATACCGGTTGCTCTGCCGTAAAGCGGGTTCTTCTCCGCAAGCAGTTCTTTTTCAATAAAGCTCATTGCACTACCGCAAAGAACAATCATTACATTACTGTCTTTAAGTTCCGAGTCCCACAAATTTTGCAAAATGGACGGAATACTCTTATTACCTTTACACATATACGGAAACTCGTCGATGATCAGAAGTTTCTTTGCATCTCCATACGGAAGTTCCAACACAGATCTAAAAGCACTTTCCCAATCGGCAAATTCAGAGACATAGCGTTTAGCAGGTATATCCTCCTTAAAAATCCGTTCGGAGAACTTTGAAAGTTGCACTTTATCGGTACTCTGCGTACACGAATAAAAGATATGCGGTTTTCCTTTGCAAAATTCTCTGAGTGTTTCCGTTTTACCGACACGTCGCCTACCGTACAATACAACAAGCTGCCCATTTTTATCATTATATTTATCTTGTAAAAAAGAAAGCTCTGTTTCTCTGCCTATAAACATATCAGCACCTCGTCTTTTCAAATCGTGTTTTACTAAATCTTGATTTGATATTATTATAACCTATTTGTTGCAAAAAATCAAGAGAAAGATTTCTCAAATATTCTCGTTACAGCCGTAGGGCTGTTTTTTTATTACCTTTAAGGAGTGGATAGACATAGCAAAGAAATACACCCCTACCAAGTTCAAGGCAAAGGACTCGCACTATGACAAAGCCTCCGCCGACTATGCGGTTAGCTTCATTGAGTGCCTATGTCATACCAAAGGCACCTGGGCGGGTAAACCTTTCACACTCCTTGACTGGCAAGAGCAAATCATTCGTGACCTCTTCGGCATTCTGAAACCGAACGGGTACAGGCAGTTCAACACCGCCTACATTGAAATACCAAAGAAGATGGGCAAATCGGAGCTTGCGGCTGCGGTTGCCCTTTTGCTTTGTTGTGGCGACGGTGAGGAACGCGCCGAGGTTTACGGCTGTGCCGCAGACCGT
>JAFTXX010000035.1 GCA_017461475.1 Clostridia bacterium | reverse complement strand
CTTGGACGAGCGCTTACGGATTATCAGATTCGAGTACCTATGAGATTCATTTTTTGTGAAGGAGGGAAGGAAAGTGCCTAGAAGAGGTCAAATTTCCAAGAGAGATGTATTGCCGGATCCCGTGTACAACTCTAAGCTTGTAACAAAGCTTATCAACAATATCATGCTTGATGGTAAGAAGGGTGTTGCACAGAAAATCGTGTACGATGCATTTGCAATCGTATCCGAGAAGGCAAACGAAAATGCTCTCGATGTATTTACCGCAGCTCTTGAAAACGTAATGCCTGTACTTGAGGTTAAGGCTCGCCGTGTCGGCGGTTCTACCTACCAGGTTCCTATGGAAGTAAGAGCTGAGAGAAGACAGACTCTTGGACTTCGTTGGATCACCGCTTATTCCAGAAGCCGTAGTGAAAAGACCATGGCTGAAAGACTCGCGGCTGAGATTCTCGACGCTAAGAACAGCGCCGGCGGAGCATTCAAGAAGAAGGAAGATACTCACAAGATGGCAGAAGCTAACAAGGCTTTTGCTCACTACAGATATTAAGCCGCATTTAAAGGAGACAAACAATGCCAAGAGAATACCCGCTTGAGCGGACTCGCAACATCGGCATCATGGCTCACATCGATGCCGGTAAAACCACCACCACCGAACGTATTCTGTTCTACACCGGTAAGACTCACAAGATTGGTGAGACTCACGAAGGTGCAGCTACGATGGACTGGATGGAGCAGGAGCAGGAACGCGGCATTACAATTACGTCTGCTGCTACCACTTGTTTCTGGAAAAATAACAGAATCAATATCATCGACACCCCTGGCCACGTTGACTTTACAGTAGAAGTTGAGCGTTCGCTTCGCGTACTCGACGGCTCTGTAACAGTTCTTTGTGCAAAGGGCGGCGTTGAACCCCAGTCGGAAACCGTATGGAGACAGGCTGATAAGTATCAGGTTCCCCGTATGGCTTATATTAATAAGATGGATATTACCGGTGCTGATTTCTACCGCGTTGTTCAGATGATGAAGGATAGACTTCACACTAACCCCGTTCCGATTCAGCTTCCTATCGGTAAAGAATCCAACTTCAGAGGTATCATCGACCTTCTCAACATGGAAGCCGATGTTTACTACGATGACCTCGGTAAGGATATGCGCGTTGAGCCTATTCCGGAGGACATGGTAGACCTCGCAAACGAATATCGTGCAAACCTTGTTGAGAGCGTTGCTTCGACTGACGACGCACTCATGGACAAGTTCTTCAACGATGAGGAAATTACCGTTGATGAACTCAAGGTTGCTATTCGTAAGGCAACTATCGCAAACCAGATGGTTCCCGTTTGCTGCGGTACTTCTTATAAGAACAAAGGTGTACAGAAATTGCTTGACGCAATTATCGACTATATGCCTTCTCCTCTCGATATTCCCGCTATCAAGGGTGTAAACCCCGATACTGATGAGGAAGACGAGAGACCAGCAGACGACAGCGCACCTTTCTCTGCGCTTGCATTCAAGATTATGACCGACCCCTTTGTTGGTAAGCTTTGCTTCTTCAGAGTTTACTCGGGTATGATTGAAGCCGGCAGTGCTGTTTACAACTCTTCCAAGGGTGCTCGTGAACGTTTCGGCCGTATTCTTCAGATGCATGCTAATGACCGTAAGGACATTGATGTATGCTATTCTGGTGATATCGCAGCTGTTGTAGGCGTTAAGAACACAACTACCGGTGATACTTTCTGCGACGAAAAGAACAAGATCATTCTTGAGTCTATGGAGTTCCCGGAACCTGTTATTCGTGTCGCTATCGAACCCAAGACCAAAGCAGGTCAGGAAAAGATGGGTATCGCTCTTGCAAAGCTTGCAGAAGAAGACCCGACTTTCAGAACTTATACCGATGATGAAACCGGTCAAACCATTATCGCAGGTATGGGTGAGCTTCACCTCGAAATTATCGTAGACAGACTTCTCCGTGAGTTTAAGGTTGAAGCAAATGTAGGTAATCCTCAGGTTGCTTACAAGGAAACCATCCGCAAGAAGGTGGACCACGAGACTAAGTATAAGAGACAGTCCGGCGGTAGCGGTCAGTACGGTCATGTTAAGATTATTATCGAGCCCAATGAGCCCGGTAAGGGTTATGAGTTCGTTAACGCAGTAACCGGCGGTTCTATTCCTAAGGAATATATCCCCGCAGTAGATGCAGGTATCCAGGGCGCAATGCAGATGGGCGTACTTGCAGGCTACAACGTAGTTGACGTTAAGGTTACACTTTACGATGGTTCTTATCACGAAGTCGACTCGTCTGAAATGGCGTTCAAGATTGCCGGTTCTATGGCATTCAAGGAAGCTATGAAACTTGCTGACCCCGTACTCACAGAGCCTATCATGAAGGTTGTTGTTTCTACTCCCGATGATTATCTCGGCGACGTTATGGGCGGTATTAACTCCCGTCGTGGTCAGATTCAGTCTATGGAGCAGGCAAACGGCGTTCAGGAAGTATTTGCTTTCGTTCCTCTGTCTGAGATGTTCGGTTACGCAACCGACCTTCGTTCCAGAACTCAGGGACGCGGTGTTTACACCATGGAGCCTTCACACTTTGCTGAAGTTCCTAAGAACATCCAGGAAGAGATTATCAAGGCTAGAGGCAAAAAAGACTAATTTGAATATTTCGGTATAGCCGATTTATAAAATCAAAAACAAAAATAAATTTTTATATTTTAGGAGGATATTAAAAATGGCAAAGCAGAAGTTTGAAAGAACTAAACCCCATGTTAATATCGGTACCGTAGGTCACGTTGACCACGGTAAGACCACTCTTACCGCTGCTATCACCAAGTACCTTTCTCTTGGTAACGGCGCAGAGTTCATGGCTTACGACCAGATCGACAACGCTCCCGAAGAGAGAGCAAGAGGTATCACGATCAATACCCGTCACGTTGAGTATGAGACTGCAAACCGTCACTACGCTCACGTTGACTGCCCCGGCCACGCTGACTATGTAAAGAACATGATCACCGGTGCAGCTCAGATGGACGGCGCTATCCTTGTTGTTGCAGGTACTGACGGACCTCTTCAGCAGACCCGCGAGCACGTTCTTCTTGCTCGTCAGGTAGGCGTTCCTGCAATCGTTGTATTCATGAACAAGTGCGACATCGTTGACGATGCTGAACTTCTTGACCTCGTAGAAATGGAAATCCGTGATCTCCTTTCTCAGTACGAGTTCCCCGGTGACGATATTCCGATTATCCGTGGTTCTGCTCGTGAGGCTCTTACCTCTGCTTCTACTGATGCAAATGATGCAGTATACGCACCTATCAAGGAGCTTATGGATGCTGTAGACAGCTACATTCCTACTCCTGACCGTATGGCAGATAAGCCCTTCCTTATGCCTGTCGAGGACGTATTCTCTATCTCTGGCCGTGGTACTGTTGCTACCGGTCGTGTAGAGAGAGGTACTCTCCACATGTCTGAGGAAGTTGAAATCATCGGTCTCACCGATGAGAGAAAGAAGACCGTTATTACCGGTATCGAGATGTTCCATAAGCTCATGGACGAAGCTCAGGCTGGTGACAACATCGGTGCACTTCTCCGTGGTGTTCAGAAGAACGAGATCGAGCGTGGTCAGGTTCTCTGCAAGCCCGGCACCATCAACCCTCACACTGAATTCATCGGTCAGGTTTATGTACTTACCGAAAAAGAGGGTGGCCGTCAAAAGCCTTTCTTCACTGGTTACCGTCCTCAGTTCTACTTCAGAACTACTGACGTTACCGGTACTATCAAGCTTCCCGAAGGCACTGACATGTGCCGTCCCGGCGATAACGTAAACATGGATGTTGAACTTATCACTCCTATCGCTATCGAAGAGGGTCTTCGTTTCGCTATCCGTGAGGGTGGTAGAACTGTTGGTTCGGGCGTTGTTACCGAAATCAAAGGCTAATTTTTAGACTTATGTTCATGCGGAGAGAGTTTCGACTCTCTCCGTTTTGAATATATTATTAATAAAATATCTTTGGGGAATGGTGAAATTCCATACCGGCGGTATAGTCCGCGAACACGAAAGTGCCGAGCAGGTGTAACTCCTGCACCGACAGTAAAGTCTGGATGAGAAAAGATAAAGCACTATAGCTGTAGCTGTATTCCCCTGTATAAGGGGATTTTTATTTTTTCTCCGATTTTTAGGAGGATAATTATGACCAAAAGAAATGATAGAACATTTAAACTTGTTGCGATTGCTTTATTCACTGCAGTTGCATATATATTCGGAATCTTGCCTTCGATAAAAGTAAATTTTTTGTCTCTGGATATTAAAGATGCGTTTATCACAATAGCCGCGCTTTATTTCGGTCCGCTTTCAGGAGTGTTGATTTCTGCTGTTGTTTCGATACTTGAAATGCTTTTTGGAAGCACCACCGGATTTTATGGTATGATTATGAATTTTTTCGGATCCGCTGCTTTTTCAGCAGTTGCTTCGTTAATATATAAAAACAAAAAAAGCCTATGTGGTGCAGTTATTGCATTGGCTTGCGCTTCGCTTGGCATGACCGCGGTCATGGTTGTAGCAAATTTGATTTTTACACCATATTACATGGGAGTAAGTATTCAAACCGTAAAGGATTTGATAGTTCCGCTGTTTTTGCCTTTTAATCTTGTTAAAGGTATTTTGAATTCCGCTCTTGTAATGCTACTTTATAAGCATGTGTCTTTGGCCTTGAAAAGAACAGGGTATGCAGGCAGAACGGATACAACTACAAAGTTGAATAAAAATACATTTATTGTGGCTGTTATTGCAATAATAATAGTGGCACTTTCGCTTGCGTTTATTTTTGTAAAACTTGGCGGAGCATTTGTAATAGAATCTTGATTTTAATATACAAGCGTAGTATAATGATTACGATAATATGTATGTTTAGGTGAAAAAATGTTTGATACTTTCGCTAATA
Source organism: Clostridia bacterium (assembly GCA_017461475.1). Lineage (GTDB taxonomy): Bacteria > Bacillota > Clostridia > Oscillospirales > CAG-272 > UMGS902. The sequence goes on along the minus strand of JAFTXX010000035.1, from coordinate 39,857 downwards.
ATATAAGTGAATTTCTTTACGAGACCGTTGGTGCAGAGCTTTGCACGTTCATTATATCCATGATCCCCGTTATTGAGCTTCGCGGAGCTATACCGATAGGGCAGGGGATGGGACTTGGGTTTTGGCAGTGCTATATAATAAGTGTCATTGGAAATATGCTTCCTGTGCCGATTATTTTGCTGTTTGTACGTGCGGTGCTGGGATGGATGAAAGGTATTAAATATCTTGACAAAATTGCGCTGTGGGTAGAACGAAAAGCCGCTAAACATTCGGGCGAAGTAACAAAGTATGCAACGTGGGGGCTATTTTTGTTCGTGGCAATACCGCTTCCCGGAACCGGTGCGTGGACAGGAGCGCTTATAGCGGCACTTTTGGATATGCGTATGAAAAAAGCATTGCCGTTTATATTTGCAGGTGTGCTTGCCGCGGGACTTATTGTGAGTTTGCTTACTTTTGGAATATTAAAAATTATATAAATCGAGGTCAGTGTCGTGCTTCACGAATTTTACCGTGGTTTAAATAAGCCGAAAAGAGGCGAATATTTCGCCTCTTTTCTTGCTGTTTTTTTGCTTGTCGCAGTTCGTTTTCTTTATTTCGGATTTGAATATTTTCCGCAGCTTGATGACTATATTCAGCACCATAATTATGCGCCGCAAGGTTCGTTTTTTTATCTTTTAGAGCGACTTGGTCTGCTTGCAGCGCGTCCGCTTGCCGGAATTCTCGATATCACGCTTTGGTCATGGTTATGGCCTTGTGCTATTGTAGGTGTACTTTTACTCAGTGCACTATATGCTCTTTCTGCAATAGAGTTTCACAAAATTTTTGAAAAACTTTTCGGCACTTCAAAGTTCTTTATCGTAATTTTTGCGATTCTCCCTCTTGGCATAGAAGGTACATATTGGATGAGCGCATCAACCCGTATAATTCCGGGTATCTTTTTTGCGTCTTTATCAGCATCTCTGTTTGTAAAGTTTTTGGAAAAAGGGAAGAATAAGGATATACTTTTGACGTTATTATTTCAATTCTTTACTTTTTGTTTCTATGAACAGACAGCTGTGCTTTCATGCGCATTGAATGTTATCCTTGCCATTCTTTACTGCAAAAAAAGCAATACACGGTGGTTACTTTCTTTTGGTTGTTTCGGCTGCGCAATTTTGTATTTTCTTGTAACAAGCATACAGTCTGACAGCGTCTTATATTCAAGCAGAACCAATATAATGTGGCCTACATCCGCGTATTATTATGATACGTTTTTACCTGACCTGCTTTCGCAGTTTAAGTCGGCGTTCCTCGGCGGAGGTTATTACACCTTGGTTTATGGATTTATCCGCGGTGTAATGCGTATTGTTAGCGATGGCGCATGGTTCTATTGTGTTGTTATTATTGCGGCGTGCGTATTTTTCGGGTATACAATTATTTCTCAGTACAAAAATAACGGCAGAGGTAAAATGCTTTTGCCGCTGGGTATCGGTGTACTTTTGATACTTGCACCGCTTGCACCGTTTTTTATAATTGAGAATCCGTGGTTTTCCTTCCGCGGTACGGTTCCGAGTTTTGTCGGAATAGCGCTTGTTTGTGATGTAGTTGTGCGATTGCTTACAAAAAATAAGAAACACGGCGTTGCAGTATTCAGTTCGTTTGTTGCTTTGATATTTTGCATTTGCTCGGTTTCGGAGATTGCGGATTACCGCTCGACTACCGAAGCGGATACGAAAGTCGTAAGTGCGATTTCCACGGTTACTTCGGAAATTAAACAAGAATTTCCGGATAAAAGCAAGGTCGCAATTTTCAATGTTGACGCAAAATATGTGAGCGAACTTAACAGTTATTATCATGAGCATATTCACGGCGTTACTGAGTCCGAATGGGCACTGACAGGTGCGGTACAGTGCTATAATGACAATCCGTTTGAGGGTATCACTTATGTGCCGATTTCGCTCAAAACTGATCCTATTTATAAACAGTGGAACTATTCAACAAAGAATATTGCTTCAATGGATGCTGTGTATGTGTACGATTATGAAGACAATACTATCGAGCGCTTAACAGTGGAGCAGATTGCCGAAAACACATATTTTTTGTATTATAAAAACGGTGAAAAATACGGAACCGTTGTCGAAGAAAACGGATGCGGAAGATTTTTTGAAGAATAATCAGAAAAGTATTGCATATGCTGTTTTTATGTGTTAGAATATACACGTTAAATTAATAATTTTCTTATCAAGAGTGGCGGAGGGACTGGCCCTGTGAAGCCCGGCAACCTACAATTGTAAGGTGCCAAATCCTGAGAGATGAGATTTTCGCCCTCGGGATTTCCGAGGGCGTTTCTTTCTGCTACCGAGGAGGTACAAATGAGTAAATATCTTTTTACATCTGAGTCTGTCACAGAGGGACATCCCGATAAAATTTGTGACAAAATTTCGGACGCGGTTCTTGACGCAATGCTTGCACAAGACCCCAATTCCCGCGTTGCTTGCGAAACTTTTGCAACTACGGGTATCATAATGATTATGGGCGAGGTTACTACCAACGCAACCGTTGACGTTGCCGAAATTGCCCGTGAAACTGTTCGTGAGATTGGTTACGATAACGCAGAATACGGTTTTGACTGCAATACCTGTGCGGTTGTAAGTTCGCTTCACAAGCAGTCTCCCGATATCGCGCTCGGCGTAGATAAGTGCGCAGAGGCAAAGGCAGGCGAGCAGAGCGACGGACTTGACACAGGTGCGGGCGACCAGGGCCTTATGTTCGGTTTTGCATGCGATGAAACCAAGGAACTTATGCCGCTCCCCATCTCGCTTTCTCACAAACTTGCACTTCGTCTTACTGAGGTAAGAAAGAACGGCACTCTTGGATATCTCCGTGCCGACGGTAAAACACAGGTAACTGTTGAGTATATTGACGGCAAGCCTGCAAGAGTTGACGCGGTTGTTGTTTCTTCTCAGCATAGCGCTGATATTGCACTTGAGCAGATTCGTGCAGATGTTATTGACAAAGTTATCAAGCCTATTATTCCGGCTGACATGATTGACGATGATACCAAGATTTTCGTTAACCCCACCGGACGCTTTGTAGTAGGCGGACCTATGGGTGACACAGGTCTTACCGGCAGAAAGATAATCGTTGATACATACGGCGGTTACTCCCGTCACGGCGGCGGAGCATTCAGCGGTAAGGACCCTACTAAGGTTGACCGCAGTGCATCTTACGCCGCAAGATATATCGCAAAGAACATTGTTGCCGCAGGCCTTGCCAAAAAGTGCGAAGTTCAGATTGCATACGCAATCGGCGTTGCAACTCCCGTATCTGTAATGGTTGATACCTTTGGTACAGGCGTTGTTTCCGATGAAAAGATTTCGGATGCGGTTAACGCGCTGGTTGACCTTCGTCCTGCTGCTATAATCAAGAGATTCGACCTTCGCCGTCCTATCTACAAGCAGGTTGCTGCATACGGACATATGGGCAGAGAAGACCTTGACATTCCGTGGGAAAAGACCGATATCGTTGATGCGCTCAAGGCTGCAGTAAAATAAATTTAAATTTACCCCTGATACAATGTTTTCATATATTGTATCAGGGGTGATTTTCGTGTATAATGATATTGTTATAATAATTTTGTGTGTATTTGCCGTTTACGGTGCATATGCGCTTTTAAGAGAGATTTCGATGTTGTTTTCCCGTAAAAACCGCGTTGCCGCGGCGGTACGTGTAAAAAGCAATGAGCAGTTGCAAAATGATGCGATTGTAACCGCAGAGCAATACATCGCAACGCACACTTTTCTCGAACGCGCGCCTGTGTTGCTTTGTGACGGGTGTGTGCCTAATGATTTAAAAAAGTACGGATACGAGATATATATTAAACAAACGGAGGAAGAATGACCGAACAGAGTAATGTGATAAACGGTACTGTCGAAGCTGTTGTGTACAGAAACGACGCAAACAGTTATACAATACTGGATGTATATTCTGAAGAAAGAAAAGAAGTTGTCACTGTTGTCGGCATTATGCCGTTTGTAGGTGAGGGAGAGGCTGTTGAGGTTCGAGGTGAGTGGGTATTCCATCCCGAATACGGCAAGCAGTTTCGCGCTGACAGCTTTGAAAAGAGACTTCCGCAGGACACAAATGCAATTTTAAAATATCTTTCATCGGGAATTATTAAGGGCATAGGTCCGAAAACAGCGGCTAAAATTGTTGAAAAATACGGAGCCGAAACGCTTGATGTAATGTCGGAGCATCCGGACTGGATAGCCGAGTTTAAAGGAATAACTGCGCGTAAAGCGCTTGAAATAAGCGAACAGGTTAGACAGCAGACTACTTTTTATAAACTGTTTGACTTTTGCCGCGACCGTCTTCCTATGACCGTGGCGCTACGTATACATAACGCTTACGGCGACAAAGCGATTGAAGTTATGAAGAGCAATCCTTATAAACTTTGCAGTGAGATAGACGGTTTTACATTTGCGGCTGCTGATGCCATTGCGGTAGAAGGCGGATACGACCCGGAGGGTAGAGAACGTGTGTTCGGCGCTACCGTTCAGGTTTTGAAACTCGCTTGCGAGAGTGGCGGTCATGCCGGACTGCCTGTTAAAACCGTTATAACAGAGGTTGCAGAGCTTATAAATGTCGACGCGAAAAATGTTGCGGAATTTGAAAAAGAGTTTGCACTTTGCGGAGAAATAGGGTATCTAAAACGCGAAGACGGAGCACTTCTTTATTTGAACGAGTTTCTCGCTGCGGAAAAAGCAATCGCAAGGCAGCTGCATCATCTTGATGGCAGTTGCGTACGATATGATTTGACCGACATGGAGGCAATGCTGCGCCGCGTGGAAATTGAAAGCGGTATTGAATTTGCTGAGCAGCAGCGTAAAGCTATATTCACCGCGGCATTCAGCGGTGTTACCGTAGTTACCGGGGGTCCCGGAACGGGAAAAACAACGATTATAAAAGCGCTTATGCGCATTTATGAAAGCATGGGCTGCGATGTTGCACTTGCCGCGCCTACAGGGCGTGCGGCTAAACGCATGTCCGAAGCAACATCGCACGAAGCCAAAACGATACATCGCCTGCTTGAAGTCGAATACTGTGACGATGATGGCGGCGCGTCGTTTTTTGCTCGTAACGAGCGAAATTTACTGGATGAGGATATTATAATCATTGATGAAGCGTCAATGATTGATATGTTTTTGTTAAATTCTCTTTTGCGTGCAATTCGCCCCGGCGCGCGCTTTGTTATGATAGGCGACTGTGACCAGCTGCCGAGCGTGGGAGCGGGGAATGTATTGCAGGACATCATTGACAGTGACGCATTCAGCGTGGTAAAACTTACTCAGGTGTTCAGACAAGGTAAAGAAAGTCTTATAGTTACAAACGCACACAAAATTAATCACGGGGAGAAACCCGTGCTTGACAAACATGATATGGACTTTTTCTTTATGCGCAGAGAAAGTTCCGAGAGCATTGTAAATACGCTTACTGATTTGTGTGTTAATCGTTTGCCCAAAACTTACGGAGCAAGCGTGTTTGACCGTATTCAGGTAATTACGCCTACAAAAAAAGGCGGAGCGGGAACCGAGTCGCTTAATCGTATTTTGCAACAAATTTTAAATCCTGCTTCTGCTGAAAAAGCAGAGAAAAAACATGGCGAAGTTACATTCAGAGTCTGCGATAAAGTTATGCAAGTCAGAAACAATTATGATTTGATGTGGCTTGAGGGCGGTAAGGAGCGGTTCGGAATTTACAATGGTGATATCGGTGTTATCAAAAAAATAGTTGATAACAAAAGTCATATGGTAATCGACTTTGAAGGCAGAGAAGTTCAGTATCCGTTTGATTCTTTGGCTGATTTGGAACATGCGTATGCAATCACCGTGCACAAAAGTCAAGGCAGTGAATACCCGATTGTGGTTATGCCTATCACAGATTTTCCGCCCATGCTTATGACACGTAATCTCATTTATACTGCTGTGACTCGCGCAAAAAGCATGGCGGTTTTGGTCGGACGTGAGAGTGCTCTCATGCAAATGGTTGAAAATAAGCAGAAGTCTGTACGTCACACGGGACTTAAAACATTACTGGAGGCAGTAAATGCGTAATATTCTCAGCACTCTCCACGATTTAATATTCGTTCCCAAATGCGGCGGATGCCACACCCGTATGAGAAATCTCGAAGACGGTATGTGTACAAGTTGCCACAGGCTGTATCTTGACGAAAAAGATGAGTTCTGCGACTTTTGCGGGTTGTCGGCTAGTATTTGTACTTGTATACCGCAAAACATGATGATAGGCGGTTGTATAGATTACAGAAAGTTAATTTTCTACAGAAAAAATCCGCATACTGCGCCTATACACAATATGTTTTATTCTGTAAAACGCAGTTACAATCTTGCGCTGATTGACTTTTTCGCTGACGAACTTTATAAGATTGACAAAGGAATGTTGCCTAAAGATTGTGTGGTTACTTATGCGCCAAGACTCAAAAAATCGGTAAAGAAATATGGATACGACCATGGTAAACTTCTTGCTGAAAAATACGCAAAAGTCGGCGAGTACAGATTTGAAACTTTGATAAAAAGAAAAAATAAGTACGGCCGGTCAGAGCAGAAATTGCTGAACTTTCGCCAGCGTGCCGCGAATGTCAAGGATGTTTTTTCGGTGACAGATGAAAAAGCGGCGCAAGGAAAACATATTATTCTTATTGATGATGTGGTTACAAGCGGTGCAACGCTTGGGGAATGCGTGTCGGTTTTATATGCTGCGGGTGCAAGGTCTGTAACTTGTCGAAGTATTGCGCATACATATCGCAAGAATAAACAAAAAAATTATTGATTTTGTCCTTCTGTTGTGTTAGAATAAATCTGTATGTAGATATTTTTGTACCGAAAGGAATTTTTATATAGATGAGTCGAGATATAGGTATTGACCTCGGTACTGCTACTGTCCTTGTATATGTAAAAGGCAAGGGAATCGTTCTTGAAGAACCTTCCGTTGTTGCAATAGATAAGCTTACTGACAAAGTTATATGTGTTGGCAGAGAGGCACAGCAGATGCTTGGCAGAACTCCTCCAAACATAGAGGTTGTAAGACCTCTTCGCGACGGTGTTATCAGCCGATATGAAGTTACTTTGCAGATGCTTAGACACTTTTTGAACAAGGTTTGCGGCAGTTCATTGTTTAGACCCAGGATAATGGTTTGTATCCCAAGCGGTATTACAGAGGTTGAAGAACGCGCTGTTATTGACGCGGCTAATCAGGCGGGCGCCAGAAAGACATATTTGATTGAAGAACCCGTTGCTGCTGCTCTCGGTGCAGATATTGATATTTCAATGCCGAACGGAAATCTTATCGTTGACATAGGCGGCGGAACAACCGACATCGCGCTTATTTCGCTTGATAATACTGTCGTTGCCGAGTCGGTAAAGGTAGGCGGAGATAAGTTTGATGAAGCGATAATCCGATACATAAGAAGAAAATACGGTGTGCTTATCGGTGAGCGAACCGCAGAAGAGGTTAAAGTTCGTATAGGCTCGGCGGGACCGAGACCCGAAGAAAAGTATATTGATATTAAAGGCAGATGCCTTTCGCAGGGACTTCCTAAGGCTATCAGACTTTGTTCGTCTGAAATGGTCGCCGCGCTTGACGAACCCGTTTCCTCTATTCTTGAAGCAGTATGTTCTGTCGTTGAAAAAACACCTCCTGAGCTTGTCGGTGACGTTTTGGCAAACGGAATTGTCATGACCGGCGGCGGAAGCTTGCTTTACGGTTTAGATTATCGTATTTACAAAGCTACTGGTATTAAAACAAGAGTTGCAAAAAACGCCGTACAGTGTGTTGCACGCGGAACAGGAAAAGCACTTGACAATCTTTCAAGAACTGCTGACGGCGCTCTCAGACTTTCTAAGCCCAGACAGGAAGCATATTAAAAAGTGAACGCGTGACGTTCACTTTTTATATTTGAATTATGAGTTGTTTAAGTAAAATTTTTTTAACAGAAAGCATGGTCAAGCCCGAGGAAAGGCTCGGCGAATTACCGAGTAACCGCGAGGCTTATACTTCTTTTGTAAAACTTGCATGGCCTGCAATGATTGAGTCACTGTTTGTCGCTATGGCAGGCTTTATTGACACGATGATGGTCAGCCGTGCCAGTAAAACCGCGGTTGCGGCAGTCGGCGTCACTACTCAGCCGAGAATGCTGTTTTATATGCTCTTTTTTGCTGTCAGTGCATCTACGGTAGCACTTGTGAGCCGCCGCTACGGAGAGAAGAACAGAGAAGCTGCAAGCCGATGTGCTGCACAGAATTTCACCATCAGCATAATTATCGCTGTGCTTGAGTTGTTGCTTGCTTTTGCGGTAGCTGAACCGCTTCTAAGATTTGCGGGAGCGCAGGATGATACCATCGCCGAGGCGTTGATATATTTTAAAATATCAATAGTGGGCATGATGTTTTATTCTTTCAGCTGTGTTCTCAATGCAGCACAGCGCGGCACGGGAAAAACAAAGATAACAATGCGTTCTTCGCTTATCGGAAACTCCGTGAATGTAGTTTTTAATTTATTCCTTATAAATGGTATGTGGTTTTTCCCAAGGCTTGAAGTTAAAGGTGCGGCAATTGCAACTTTGATAGGTCAGTTCGTTTCATTTTTGATTTCGCTATTATCATATTTTAGCAAGAATTCATATTTGAGACTGAAGCCTTCGTATTTTTTCAGCTTTGAAAAGAATACGCTTTTAGCTTTTGCAAGCGTAGGCGGCGGCGCCGGAGTTGAACAACTGTTCATGCGCGTGGGAATGTTTTTGTTCGCGAAAGTTGTGGCAGATCTCGGCACCGAGGCGATGACTACGCATCAGATTTGCATGAACATCATAAATTTGTCGTTTGCTTGCGGAGACGGGCTCAGCGCCGCGACATCGGCAATGGTGGGGCAAAATCTTGGCCGCCGAAGAAGCGATGTATCATTGATGTACGGTAAAGTTGCACAACGAATAGCGTGGGGATTCTCTGCGGTTTTGTTTGTGATATTTACACTTGGTGGAGATTTGTTAATGCACTGCTTTTCGGATGATGTGCAAATAATCAAAGAGGGCAGAGAAATACTTATTGTTGTTGCATTCGTAAGCCTTGCGCAAGTGTCACAGGTGATTTTCACTGGAGCACTTCGCGGTGCGGGTGATACAATGTTTAACGCTATTGTTTCTCTGTTCAGCATAGATATAGTGCGCCCGATGATCGCATATACTCTTTGCCATGTTTTTAAAGTAGGCGTAATCGGCGCATGGTTTGCGCTTATGATCGACCAATACACTCGATTTATCTGTGTGACGCTTCATTTTTATCACGGCAAATGGCGAAATATTAAACTTTAAAATTGAGGTTGTTTATGAACAAAAAAATTAGAAACATTCTTTCGGTAATACTTATTGTTACAACTCTGCTTTGTTTTTTGTGCGGATGCAACATCGAAGGTATTAACTATTATAATGATGAGTATTATTCGCAGGAATCCGACGCTTTTAACGGTGACCTTCGCGTGCACTTTTTGGATATCGGTCAAGGAGATTGCGCGCTTGTGGAAACGAGCGACGGATATATTCTTATTGACGCCGGCGAAACAGACAGCAAAGACCCGATAATCGAATACATAGATTCTATGGGGATTACGCAGTTCGAGTATGCAATTTTTACTCACCCTCACTCCGACCATATAGGCTCCGCGTCCACCCTACTTGAAAAATATACTTTCAACAATGTTATTCTTCCCAATGCGGTTTCAACTACTAAAATATATGAGAAATTGCTTGACGCTGTTGAAACTGAAGGCTGCGAAGTAATCCTGGGTGAAGCGGGTAAATCGTTTACTCTCGGGGACGCATTAATAGAGATTTTTGCTCCTACTTCCGATTATGATGCAGATGACCTTAACAATATGAGTATCGTTGCAAAGCTTACCTATGGCGATGTATCTTTCTTGTTTACGGGAGACGCCGAAAAGAAATCGGAAAAGGCAATTCTTTCTGCAAAGTATGATGTAAGTGCAGATGTACTCAAGGTGGGGCACCATGGCTCGAACACATCGTCTTGTGAGGAATTTTTAAATGCCGTTGCTCCAACCGTTGCCGTAATTTCCGCAGGAGAGGATAATGAATACGGTCATCCTCACAGCGAGACCGTTCAAAGACTTGACGAGTTAAAGGCTGATATGTATGTCACATATGAAGTAGGAAATATCGTCATTTCTACCGATGGAGTTGCTTTCGGAGTTTCAACAGAAAAATAAAGTTAAAAACAAAAAACCACTTCACGTGGTTTTTTGTTTTATATAATTAAAACAGTTTAAGCTTTAATCGCAAATTGTCGGCTATCATTGCGATAAACTCACTGTTTGTCGGCTTTCCGCGGTTGTTTTGAATTGTATATCCGAAGTAAGAATTAAGTGTATCGACATCGCCTCTGTCCCATGCAACTTCAATTGCATGACGTATGGCTCTTTCCACTCTTGATGTTGTTGTGGAATATTTTTTAGCAACCGAAGGGTAGAGGACTTTTGTCACTGAGTTGATGATTTCGCTGTCATTTATAGTCATAAGTATTGCGGTTCTGAGGTACTGATATCCTTTTATGTGAGCAGGAACACCGATTTGATGAATTATCTGCGTAACCTGTGTTTCAAGGTCTGTTATCGGCTTTTGCGCGTTTTCATTTTGCGAAGACATGTGCGGTTTATTTCTTCTTGTAGCAATAGCATCAATGTGCTCGATAAGGCTAGTGTAGTTATACGGCTTCAAAAGGCAAAGTTCGGCTCCGAGGTTAGTCGCCTCAACAAAAAGATTTTGGTTTGAAACCATTGAGACAATAATAAACGAAGTCGGAGTGTCTTTCCCAAAGTCGATACTTCTGCTGTTTCTGAGCACACCGACTCCGTCGAGCTTTGTCAGCCAAATATCAACAATTGCAATATCGGGGTGAGACCTGCTGATTTTTAACAGTGCATCATCTCCGTTTGCGGCAATTTCGACATTACGATATCCGGCTCGATACAGATTTTCTTTTAGGTAATTCCGTTGCTCGAGATTTTCATCTGCTATTAGTATTTTTGTGTTTAATTCCATTAACTTAATGCTCCTTCTTGACGATGTAAAGATTTTACAGTTATATATTACCATATAGTGTCTGCAATTGCAAGAGGAAAAAGAAAATAAAAATTACCAAAAATTAACTTTAAAACTTAGAAAATTACAACAAAAAAACTGCCACTCTTGTCGAAGTAAAGAGTGGCATGTCAAAAAACATGATATTCAATTGCAATTTGAGCATTTTCCTGTGAATTCTTCTGTAAGATTCATCTCAAAAATGCCATCGCCGATTTCTTTAAAGCCGATAGCTCGAATGAGCGTGAGATCTCCTGCATCGGCGGTGCAGCGCGCAACGTGAAATCCGCATAAGTCTATGTAATTCAATGAACCTCGTGAAATAATAAACATTGCTTCAAAGTCGTTAAAACCGTTTATATGACGAATATCAGTCATTGTGGCAACACCGCCGTCGACAGAAAATTGACAGAATCCGACGAAGTTATCATCATCGTAAGCGGAAAAAGCAAGGTAATCGGGGTTAAACTCGGCACCGCACAGATTGCCGAGTTCTTCCTGAACTTTTTTATCTAAAATAGGTTTTACAATAAGCATATGTACCCTCGGAAATTATTATTTTTTGATGCTTTTCAAATATTTGATTTGTGATTTGTCGAGAAAACGCCATTTGCCAAGAGCAAGTCCGCTGAGTTTAATTTCTCCGATCTGTATACGGCAAAGTCTGCTGACATGTAAGTCGACTTGTTCGCACATTTTTCGGATTTGTCGATTGCGTCCCTCGGATATAGCTATTTTCAATTTGCCACCGCCGTCATGCTTTTCGATAAGTTCGACATCGGCGCCATGGGTTTTGTAGCCGTCTATTATCATGGGTGCGCACAAAATTTCCAGCTTTTCATTGCTAATCTCGCCTCTGAAAGATACATTGTATATCTTTTTGACATTGTGCTTCGGATGTGTCAAAATATTTGCAAGCTCTCCGTCATCGGTTAAAAGTAAAAGACCTTCCGAGTTCAAATCCAGCCTGCCGATAGGATAAACACGTGAGCCGAGGTCAGACACAAGTTCTGATACGCATTTTCTGCCTCGGTCATCAGTCATACTTGTTAAGTAACCGCGCGGCTTGTGGAGCATAATATAGATGTGTTCGCCGAGCGGGTATTCGAGAATTTTTCCTTTATAAACGACCACGTCGGCGGCAGGGTCAACCTTATCGCCGAGTGATGCTGTAATTCCGTTTACGGTGACTTTGCCCGCTTCAATTTCTGCTTCTGCACTTCTGCGAGACATAATGCCGCATTCTGTAAAAAATTTTTGAAGTCTGATTTTTTCCATGATAAACCTAGTTAAATATTTTTTCTAAAAAAGTCTTATTTTGTGAACGCGCACCTACGAATTTGGCAGTGCACAGCGGAGAAGAAGCAATCTCTTTTCCGTCCAGCAGATACACAATTCTGCCGACTTCCTCACCTGCGTATACAGGCGCAAATTTAGGACGGTTAAGTTCAATACGTTCAACAATACTGCCCCTACTTTTGTTAAGGCAAGCTGAAATATCTTCTTTAACGTAAACGGTAACGCTATCCTTGTCTCCACCCAAAATCGGCAAAGCGGCAACTTGATCGCCTGCTTTTGCCAATGACACACATTCCAGTTCGGCAAAGCCATAGTCCAGAAGTGAGCGATGATCGTTCCAATCATCAGGTGCGTTAAGAGTGACGGCAATCAAGTTTACACCGTCGCGTTTCGCCGCTGTGACAAGGCATCTACCCGTTGCTTTTGTAAAACCTGTTTTTACGCCGTACACATCGTCGTATAATTTCAACATTTTGTTATGGTTCGCGACATATCTCGGTGCTTCGACACCGGGCAGGGTAGCGCTTTGCGTAGAACAGATTTCACAAAAAGTTTCGTTTTTAAGCGCATAGGCGGTGATAAGCGCAAGTTCTCTGGCAGTTGTGTAGTGCTCATCCGAAGAAAGCCCGTGTGGATTGCAGAAATGCGTGTTATAAAGACCGAGCTCAGTGGCTTTTTCGTTCATCATTGCAACAAAATTATCCACACTTCCGCCCACAATTACAGCGATAGCTTCAGCTGCATCGTTTGCACTTCTGAGCATAAGTCCGGTAACCAGTTCTCTGAGAGTCATGGATTCGCCGCTTTGGAGATAAAGTGAAGAACCCTCTACGCCTATCGCTTCCTTAGGAATGATACATTTCTCATCCAACTTTCCGCTTTCAATCGCAATGACAGCAGTCATTATCTTTGTCGTGCTTGCCATTCCGAGCTTTTCGTCTGCATTGTATTCGGCAACAGCTTCACCTGTGTCTGCGTTGATTAAAATAGCGGATTTAGCAGAGATAACCGGTGCGCTTGAAATAGGAAAGCCAAACAAAAACAAGCAAAGAGAAAAGATAGCGGCTTTTTGGAAAAAAACACCGAAATTGCGCATATAATCACCGTCCTTTAAACGCATATAGTTTCTGCAAAACCGTATGTGATATTCGGTGAAGGGCAAAATCGGTGTATGAAAAATATTCTTTTTAATCCTTACGGAACATATCCTTGACTTTTGCGATAATCTCTGGCGAGCGTTCAATTACGGAAACGAGCTTGTCAACAGAGTCGCCGGTACTGGGATTGTCTACGGTCAAAAGTTCAACGCACCCCTCTCTGTCAACAACCAAAAATCCGATAGGAGAAACACTGATACCGGTTCCGCCGCCACCGGAGAAATTTGCATTTTTGAGCAAAGAGCCTTTTGCTTCTTTAGGGTCTTTAGCGGACAGTTCGGGAGAATAGTCAAGCCCGCCTGATGCAAAACCGACCGCAACCTTGGAAACAGGGATAATGGTTGTGCCCGATGCGGTTTCGATAGGTGAACCGATTATCGTCTCTGCTCCTACGATGTCTTTTATTCTTTCAAGAGAGACCTTGATTATATCATTGATCTTGCTTTCTGCCATTGTGGTCTTGTCCTCCGAGTAATAATTTTTTTATTTTGAAAATATCTTTTCCGTTAAAATAATTGTACACCAAAGAGATGCCAATGTCAAGAATTTGCCATATGTTAAGTGAAGCGGAAATGAAAATATCGCATTTGGTTTCTTCTGAAGTGAAGTCACACAAAACATTTATTTCTCCGCGTCTTTTTTTATGAATCTTAAGATTACTGTCTAAAAATTCAAGAAGATATGCTACCGATTGTGAAATAACTCCATATGATATTGCGCAGACAGCGGCATCCTTTCCGCCGACAGTAACCAATATTTTAGATACATCCAAGCGTAAATGCTTAAACAGTTTTGCGAAAAAAGATTTGAGCAAAGATGTCAAAACGTTTATTTTTTCGGTAAGCGGATTTTTTGGGCTATCGTCTGATCTTTCTTTTTTGTTTTTAGATTTTTCTTCATCCTTTTTGTCTTTTTCGGACGGATATCCTTTTTTAAATTTTTTAGAAGAAACTTTCTTTTCCTTTGCAGGGTAAAGCTGAAGCTTAATACCTAAAACATTCAGTCTGATCAGTATTTCGTCTTTTAAAATTATGTCAAATTTAATTCGCAGAAAAAGGAGCGCAGCAATAAGAAGCAACATAATCCCGATGATTACAAGTATTATCAAAAGCGCTCACCTCCCAAACATTTTTGACAAGTAATATATCGGTCAATCGGCGTCGACGGTATTTTCCTTAATAATATCTGCGTTTGTTTCACCGCTCATTTCTTTAACGGAGTTAAGCAAAGCGTTGTCGCCCTCGCTTATTGTGGGCAGTTCTTCAAGAGAATTCAGCCCGAAGCAACGCAAAAAAGCGGTAGTTGTGGTATAAAGCATAGGGCGACCGGGGGCGTCGAGCCTTGATTTTGATTCAATAAGACCACGCTCTACAAGAGAGTTTACGGCATAACTTGAATCAACACCGCGAACTGTGTCAACATATGCACGCGTGACAGGTTGATTGTAGGCAATAATTGACAATGTTTCGAGAGAAGAATTGGAAAGATTTCCTCCGCGTCGAATGCCAAGTGCGAGGCGAATTTCGCGTATGTAGTCTTCTTTTGTACAAAGTTGGCAGCAGTCATCGAAAGCAAGCAGCATAATACCGCGTGTTACTTTTCCGTTGTTATATTCTTCGGCATATTCCTCCACCATTTCTTTGACCTCTCGCGATGGAATTTCAAAGACCTGCGCAAGTTTGTCGTATGTAACAGGATGACCTGCCGCAAACAGTACCGCTTCAAGCACTTCTTTTGTTTGTTCGGATATACCAAAAAGTTCAGACATTGCAGTTAACCGTCCTTAAAATTAAAACTCAGTCATGGGGAGATGCCCGTCCGCATCTTCATTGAATTTCAGCATAACATTGTCGCTGATATTTCCGCTGTCGCTGTCATCTTCAAAAATCAAAACAGTACGTTCTTTTATCAGTTCCAAAAGCGCCATAAATGTTGCAATAAGCGCCGAGCGAGATGAAGCGGTACGCATTATGTATAACAATGTGCGCGGCTTTTTCTTTAAATGAACAGCGATTTCGGATATTTTCTCTGAAACCGAAACGACCTCGCCTTTTACAAGCGGGGAAAGATTTCGTGAATGCGCCTCTTCGATTTCGCGGAGACGTATTGAGATTACGCCGAGCGCCTTTTTAAGCAGTTCGGGAGAAAGCCCCTCGGGCACTTCGTTCGATGCCTTTATTTCGTCTTCTTCTTTTTCGGTTCTTCCGCTGTATGAAGAATAAAGCGGAGCCAAAAGTTCCGCCGCATCTTTCGCTTGCTTGTAAATAAGCAGCGCTTCCGCAAGATTTGCACGCGGGTCTTCCTCGTCAGGCTCTGTACGGGGAAGAAGCATTTTGCTTTTGATATAAAGCAACTCGCTTGCCATAACAATGAACTCGCCCGCGAGTTCAAGATCCATGGCACGCGCTTGCTCGATATATTCCATGTACTGGTCGCATATAAGCGATATCGGAATATTCATTATATCTATTTTGTTTTTGTCGATAAGGTCAAGCAGAAGGTCAAGAGGACCTTCGTAAACCTCAAGCTTATATGTCAGTTGTTCCATTTTTACCTCTTACAAAAGCGGTAGGAATTGCACAATTGAATTGAAAATGTTCATAAAAAAGCCAAAGACTGCATTTAAGACCGGATCAAGCAGACCCGTCCAAAGGCAAACCATAATTCCGATACTGATAACCTGCTCATATTTCATAACCCCGAAATATGCTTTGTCGGGGAGAAGTACAAAAAGTATCCTCGAACCGTCAAGCGGCGGAACGGGGAGCAAATTGAACACCGCAAGAGAAATGTTCAAAAGGAAAAATGTATCAAAGAACAGATAAAGAATGTAAAGAAAATTTCCCGTGTCGGTCAATATCAGAAGGTCGCCTGAAGAAGTCCAGCCAAACTGTAGATTCTGTGCGCTTAGGGTGGCAACATAAATGCTTATAACATATGCCAAAAATGCCATTAAAAGATTTGAAAGCGGTCCCGCAAGCGCTGATATTGCCATATCGCGTTTTGGCTTTTTAAAGTTACGTGTACTTATCGGCACTGGTTTTGCCCAGCCAAATCTAAAAAGCAACATGCAAACGGCACCGATAGGGTCAAGATGCTTCAGTGGATTTAAACTGAGCCTACCCATGTTTTTAGCAGTGGGGTCTCCGAGTTTATACGCGGCGTAACCGTGTGCTACCTCGTGAACTGTCAATGACAGCAAAATTATCGGTATTCGGAGAATGTATTCGAATATTTCAAATTTGTCCATTTAATCAATCCTTAAAGTAGATTTGCGTAAGAAAGAATTTCATTCCAAAGCTCTTGCTTGCCCAGGCGCGTTTCCGATGAGAAGGGAATTATTGCGACATCGTCGGGAATTTCTGCAGATGCACGCAGGCTGCTTTCAACTTTCGAAGCTTCAGTCTTGTTAAGCTTATCCATTTTCGTGGCAACGACTATGAAAGGAACTCCCGATTGCAAAAGCCAATCAATCATAATGTGGTCGTCTTTCGTAGCGCCTACGCGTGCGTCTATAAGCTGAATTACAAGCTTTAGTAAGTCAACATTGGGATTGTTTGTAAAATATCCGTCAGTAAGCGCGGACCATGCTGCTTTTTCAGCAGGCGGACGCTTTGCAAAGCCATAACCCGGAAGGTCTACCAAAAAAAGTTTTGAGTCGACTTCGTAAAAGTTTACGGTGATGGTTTTACCGGGAGCACTGCTGACACGTGCGAGAGACTTTCGTCCGAGCAAAGTGTTTATAAGCGAGCTTTTGCCTACATTAGAACGTCCAGAAAAAGCTATTTGCGGAATCGCTTTTTTGGGGAACTGTTTAGGAAGTCCTGCACTTATTCTTAATTCGGAATTTTGAACATTAACTGCCATTATTTACCTCTGAAAGATGTACGAATTCTTTTGTTATCGGTAGAATTGCTTCGCTTGGATGAAGTCGTTTTTTCAGTCTTGAGCACGTCTGCGCTTTCTGCGGCCGATTTCACGAGTGCGTTGTCAAGCACTTCTTTAACAGTTTGGCAAGGTATAAGCTTGAGGTTTTCTCGTGCCTCAACATCTATTTTTTCCAAATCTTTTGTATTGTCAAACGGCAATAGGACGGTTTTGATACCGCAAGTGTAAGCCGCCATGGTTTTTTCTTTCAAACCGCCGATTGCAAGAACTTTTCCTCTGAGACTGAGCTCGCCCGTCATTGCTACATCGCGCTTTACCGGAATGCCTGAAAGTGCACTTACAAGTGCACAAACAATGGTTATACCCGCGCTCGGACCGTCTTTGGGGACTGCCCCTTCGGGGAAGTGGATATGTATATCCTTGGTTTTATAGAAGTCGTCTGCAATTCCATAATCTTTTGCAATTGAACGGACATAGCTTACTGCAAGCTGCGCAGATTCTTTCATAACATCGCCGAGAGAACCGGTAAACTCAATCTTGCCGCTGCCTTCAAGAACTGCAACTTCGATTTTTAGCATGTCACCGCCGACCGAAGTGTAAGCAAGACCGTTAACTATGCCGACCTCGTCCTCTTTTTCAATCTTTTCGGGCAGATATTTTCTTGCTCCGAGATAGCTTGCAATATCGGAATTTTTAATTGTAACTTTCTCCGCACCTTCAAGCAAAGCTTTGGTTGCTTTGCGGCAAAGGGAAGCAATTTCGCGCTCGAGATTACGAACGCCTGCCTCGGCGGTATAGTAATCAATAATTTCGGATATCGCTGACTGCGAAATTGTGAGTTGCTTTTTCGACATACCGTGCTTTTCTAATTGCTTTGGAATCAAATGATTTTTTGCAATCTTGAGCTTTTCGGTTCTTGTATAAGTGCCAAGCTCGATTACTTCCATACGGTCGATAAGCGGGCGCGAAACGGTGTCAAGTGTGTTTGCAGTTGCGATAAATACGCATTCCGAGAGGTCTATGGAAAGTTCTGTGAAGTGGTCACGGAAAGCTTTGTTTTGCTCTCCGTCAAGAACTTCGAGTAAAGCGGAAGACGGGTCGCCGTGAGCATCGCAGGTGAGCTTGTCGATTTCGTCGAGGAGAATGAGCGGGTTCATAACGCCGACTTTTTGGAGTGCAGCCACAATGCGTCCGGGCATTGCACCTACATAAGTTTTTCTGTGACCGCGTATATCGGATTCGTCACGCACGCCGCCGAGAGAAACGCGGATATACTTTCTTCCTAATGCTTCGGCAATTGATGAGGCGATAGAAGTCTTACCCACGCCGGGAGGGCCTACAAGACAAATGATTTGTCCGCCCTTTTTTCCGGAGAACTGTGTGGATGCCAGAAATTCGAGAATTCTCTCTTTTACCTCGTTCATTCCGTCGTGGTCACGGTCGAGAATTTCTTTAGCCTTTTTTATATCACACTCGGTTTCAGTGTAGTGACCGAAAGGAATTTCCAAACATTCTTCAAGGTAGTTGTGCAAAACCGTACTTTCGGCAGAGCCGTACGGAGTTTTCGAAAGTCGGTTGGTCTCCTTGACTAATTTATCTTCAACTTCTTTGGGTAGATGCGCGTCGTCAATGCGGTCAAAAAATTCGTCTATTTCACTTTGACCGTCGTCGCCGAGCTCACTTTGTATAACTTTAATTTGCTCGCGAAGATAGAAATTGCGCTGATTTTCATCCAGGTTAGCTCTGACTTTTTTGTGGATGTCCATTTCACAGCGAAGGATATCTTCTTCATTTTCGAGCATGGTAAGAATTGCCGCAAGACGTGAAATAGGGTCGAGCTCCTCGAGGACTTCCTGTTTGTCCTCGTATTTGACAAGGATGTTGGCGGCGATGAAATCGGCAAGGAACCCGGGATCTCTGATGGTACGAACAGAGTATATCATCTCGTCAGAGATTTTAGGCATGAGAGACGTTACACGCTCAAGCGCAGAGAAAGCCTGACGCATAAGCGCTTCGCTGTATGTGCTTTCTGTAGCCTCGCCGACATCGGTACTGCAAACGCACGCGCTTAAATATCGGTCATTGCTTGTATACTCAAGAACTGTAGCGCGGCTTTTTCCCTCAAGGATAACCCTGACATTTCCGTCATTTGTTTTTACCGACTGCTTAATTTTCGCAATAGTTCCGATGCGATGCAAATCGTCCGGCGTGGGACGCTCAACAGAAATATCCTTTTGAGCGATAAGCATGATGCAACCGCCGAGACGCTCTGCGGAACGAATGGCGTGAATTGATTTTTCCCTTGCCACTTCAATACTCATCGGTATTGACGGAAACGCCACCATGCCCCTCAGAGGAAGAACGGGAAGATTGATTTTTTCATTTGAGATTGTGCTGCAAGACATTTTATAAAATCTGCGGAATAATAAACCGCAGTCCTTTCGCAAACAATAAAACTTCAATTTAATATTATATCATATACTCGACGCAATTTCCATAGCAAAAACAAAAAATTAATGTTATTTTTACGTGAAAAAACGATGAATTTTTCAAAAAATAATTTTTTTCAAAAAAATGCTTGACAAAAACGCGGCGATGTGATATCCTTCATAGGTACAACAAAGAAGAACACACTCCGTTCTCACCCGGCGAAAAGAGTTTTGTCGCGGTTAATACATTATTGCTGTAGTCAGCAGTTTGTTTGCGGAGAGTTTTTCTTCGCAATTTTTGTTTTCTTGGAGGTGTTTTTCATTAGCACAAAGGATACTACTCTGATTAATGATGATATCAGGGCTAAAGAAGTACGCGTAATCGGAGCAGACGGTGAGCAGGTAGGCATTCTCCCTCTCAACGATGCAAAGGAAATTGCTTATGACAAAGGTCTTGACCTTGTGCTGATTTCTCCTCAGGCAGATCCGCCTGTTTGCCGTGTTATGGACTACGGTAAATACCGTTTTGAGAAAGAAAAAAAGCAAAAGGAAGCAAAAAAGAAGCAGCAGATAGTCAAAGTTAAAGAAATTCAGCTTTCCTGCCGAATTGATACGCATGACTTTGAGACTCGTGCTAATCACGCTCGCAAATTCCTTGAGGGCGGCGACAAGGTAAAGGTTATCGTTCGCTTTAAGGGACGCGAAATGGCTCACCAGGATATCGGTCGCGCAATGCTTGAAAAGTTTCTCGATGCTTGTGCGGACGTAGGAGCTTCGGAAAAAGGTATTTCGCTTGACGGCAGATTTATGTCGACAATTATTGCGCCTAGCAAAAAATAAGTTTATAAGTTCATTTGAATTTATATAAATGCAGTTAATACTGAAAAGGAGATATAACCATGGGAAAAATTAAGACACACAAGGCGTCGGCTAAAAGATTCAGCGTTACCGGCGGCGGAAAAGTAAAAATGAACCATTCACAGCATCGCCATAAGCTCGGCATTAAGACCGCAAAGCGTAAGAGAACTCTTCGCAAGGGTGCTTACCTCAGCACTTCGATGGCTCCTACTATCAAGGCGCTCATCCAGAAGTAATCGACGCTATCTAAAAATCAGTTAATTTGGAGGATTAAATAAAATGGCAAGAGTTAAAGGCGCCATGATGACGCGCAAGAGAAGAAAGAGTGTACTTAAAGCTGCTAAGGGTTACTGGGGTGCAAAGAGTAAGCACTTCAAGATGGCGAAGCAGGCCGTTCTCAAGAGCGGTAATTACGCTTTCGCCGGCAGAAAGATGAAGAAGAGAGACATGCGTTCTCTTTGGATCACAAGAATTTCCGCACAGGCTAAGGTATGCGGCATGAACTATTCCACCCTCATGCACGGCCTCAAGAAGGCAGGTATCGACCTCAACAGAAAGATGCTTGCTGAAATCGCAGTTTACGATAAGGAAGCATTTGCTGCAATCGCAGAAAAAGCTAAAGCTGCACTTTAATTACAAAGTAAAAACCCGGTTTTTACCGGGTTTTTAGCGTTTTAATGGGAGTTTATTAATGCAGGATTTGACATATATAAGCAGCCGAAATAATCCGTATGTGCAAAAGTATGCCAAACTTTCGGATAAAAAATACCGCGAAAGTGATAAGCTTTTTTTGATTGAGGGCGCAAAACTTTTTGAGGAAGCAGTGGACGCGGGCGTTGCTTTTGAGTCGGTATTGCTTCTCAATGGGAAAGAAAACGAAATAATATCACGTACATATCATAAAATGAAGGAAATAAAAGAGTACGGCGGCGTAAACTTTTTTCTTCTTTCCGAGAGCGCTTTTTCAAAAATCAGCACAGAAAAATCGCCCGATGGCGTAATATGTGTTGCAAAATATCTTGACAATTTAAAATTTTATAATAAAATAGAAAGCAATGACGCAAAAAAATTTCAGGGCGAGAAAATCATGCTCTTGTGTTCGCTTCGTGATTCCGGTAATGTCGGAACCATAGTTCGAAGTGCTGTGGCTTTTGGATTTGACAGAATTATTTTAAGCTCTGATTCAGCCGACCCGTATAACAGCCGCTCGATGCGTGCCGCAATGGGGGCGTTCTTTAAGATTAAAATTGATTTTGTCAACGATTTTTCTTCTACGGTTGCGGCTTTGATGGATAGCGGAAGACGTGTTTTTTGCGCGGAATTCAGAGACTGTGCAAAGTCTCTCGATGATATCGCTGTTACAAAAGACGATTGCTTTATAATTGGAAATGAGGGACACGGCATCCCTGCTGAAATTTCAAAAAAATGTACCGCAAGCGTATATATCCCAATGGCTCCGAATTCCGAGTCGCTTAATGCCGCAATAGCCGCTTCGGTATTGTTATTTGTGCAAAGATAGAAAATGGAGGTGTTTATATGAGCGAGAGTTTATATTGGGTATGGCTGTCGTTAAAACTCGGCGACGCAAGTCCGTATCTTAACAAACTTGTCTCACAATTTGCATCTCCCAAAGAGATTTATGAAGCGTCAAGAAGTGAACTTTTGTCGCTTGATAAAATTCCCGATTCAGTTAAAAACCGCTTGGCTGACAAAAATCTTGACAGAGCCGAACGTATACTTGAGGATTGCAGAAAAAGCGGAATAGGCATAATGACATTTGCCGACCCAAGGTATCCGCGTATTTTAAAATATATAAGCAATCCACCGGCAGTTTTGTATTTCAAGGGCAAACCCATTGATTTTGACCGAAAACTCGGGGTCGCGGTTGTTGGTACGCGATCAATGAGTGACTACGGTAGAGATATGGCATATAAGTTTGCTTACGAACTTTCCTCCGCAGGCGCGGTTGTGGTAAGCGGTATGGCACTCGGTGTAGATGGCATGGCTGCAGCCGGCGCGCTTGATGCACAGGCGGCAACTGTTGTTGTCCTCGGCGGCGGAGTGGACGTAGTATATCCGAAAGCACATAAAAAATTATATAACAGTATATTAAAGGACGGACTTGTTCTAAGTGAGTATCCTCCCGGAACGATTTCGGAGCCGTCGCATTTTCCTAAGCGGAACAGAATTATCAGTGGTCTTGCGCGGTGCACACTGGTGGTTGAATGTCCTGAACATAGCGGCGCATTGATAACGGCAAATAAAGCCAGTGCGCAAGGAAGACCTATTTTTTCAATTCCGGGTGCTTTAAATATGGAAAAGAGCGTCGGTGCAAATAAACTTATTAAAGACGGCGCTAAAATGGTTACTTCTGTTACTGATATTTTGGATGCGTTTGAGCAGTCAGCCTTTTCTGATTTGGATATAAACGCCATAGGTGCCGTGGAGTATGATGCAAAGAAAGCGGCAAATCGATATGGTGTCGAATCTAAAAAAGACGAGCGAAGTATAATTAGTTTCAAAAAGTCTAAAGGCGCTGTTGATACAGCTGAAACAGAACCGGCTTCGTCTCTCGGAACCGAAAAAGAACAGAAAGAACCGAAACGCGAATTTGCGATTCTTGCACCGCTTGAAAAGCAGATATACGATAATATACCGAATGAGGGCGATGTAAGCATGGATTTTTTGGTTGCTTCAACAGGAATCGGAGAAGATTCAGTGAACATGCACTTGCTTTCGCTTACATGTAAGGGCGCTGTTGTTGAACTTCCGGGAAAGCGCTATCGCAGAATATAGAAAATGAAAGGAACTGCTTTTGCAGTATTTGAATAATGGCAAATTTAGTAATTGTAGAGTCTCCGGCTAAGGCAAGTACGATTAAAGGATATCTTGGAAGTAATTATAAAGTAGTTGCTTCAAAAGGACACGTTCGAGACCTGCCTAAAAGCACTCTAGGAGTAGATATAGATAACAATTTTGCCGCGCATTATATTAATATCCGCGGCAAAGGCGACCTTATCAAGGCGCTGAAAAAGGATGCAAAAGCGGCAAATAAAGTCTTCCTCGCAACCGACCCTGACCGCGAAGGAGAGGCTATTTCGTGGCACCTTGCCACCGCACTTGATATCGCGCCCGAAAAGTGCTATCGCGTAGCGTTCAACGAAATCACCAAGAGCGCAATCAAAGAAGCTATTAAAAATCCCCGTGAAATCGATGAAGAGCTTGTAAATTCTCAGCAGGCACGCCGTATCTTAGACAGAATAGTAGGCTATAAAATCAGTCCGTTTCTTTGGAAGAGCGTCAAGAGCGGTCTTTCTGGCGGACGTGTGCAGTCTGTCGCTACAAGAATTATTGTAGACAGAGAAGCTGAGATCAGAGCCTTTGTTCCTCAGGAATATTGGACTATAGACGCACTTCTTTTGACCAATGACGGCAGCCTTGTAAAGGCAAGATTTATCGGCAAAGGCAAAGGAAAGACTAAACTTTCAAATAAAGAAGATGTGGATAAGGTACTTGGTGAAATCGGCACAAGCGCATTTGTATGTTCTTCCGTAAAAAAGGCGGCTAAGACAAAGCAACCCGCCCCTCCGTTTACCACTTCCACAATGCAGCAGGAAGCATCGCGTAAGCTCGGTTTCCAGTCACAGAGAATCATGCGAGTTGCGCAGGAACTTTATGAAGGCGTCAACCTCGGCAGTGAAAACGGCGGTGTACAGGGTCTTATCACTTATATGCGTACCGACTCGCTTCGTATCTCCGCAGATGCTCAGAGCGCTGCTCTTGAGTGGATCGCAGACAAGTACGGTGACAGCTATTGTCCGTCACGTCCTCGCGTATATAAGACAAAATCCAATGCACAGGACGCGCACGAAGCTATCAGACCTTCTAATATGAAGCTTGAGCCCGCACAGATCAAAAAATATCTCTCGTCTGACCAGTACAGACTTTATAAGCTTATTTGGGACAGATTTATTGCAAGTCAGATGTCGTCGGCTGTGTTTGATACCGAAACCATTGAATTTGATGCTAACGGCTACACTTTCCGCACCAGCGGCTATACAGTAAAATTCCAAGGTTATATGGCAGTTTATGAGGAGTCTGTCGATGAAACTTCAAAGCGTGAAGACGGAGAAGTTGACAAAAACGAAAAACTTCCGCTTATCAATGAAAAAGACGCTCTTAAGCTGAAGGATTATGACAATGCTCAGCACTACACCGAAGCCCCTCCGCGTTTCAATGAGGCATCTCTTATTAAATTTCTGGAAGAGAAGGGCATCGGACGCCCCAGCACATATACTCCCATAATTACTACAATTATCGCGCGCAATTATGTGTCACGCGAGGGTAAGTCTCTTGTTCCCACCACTCTCGGTGAAGTTACAACTAAACTCATGGTTGAAAATTTTCCCGAGGTCGTTGATTATGAGTTTACCGCACAAATGGAAGATAAGCTTGACGGCATCGCACGCGGTGACAGTACAATGGAAAAGGTACTCGGCGACTTTTATGTAGGATTTGCAAAATCGCTTGAAGCCGCAGAGTCAAATATCACCGCAAGTAATATTGATGTTCCCGCTGAAGAAACCGATATTATCTGCGATAAATGCGGCAGCCGCATGGTTGTCAAAAACGGCAGATTCGGCCGCTTTGCCGCATGTCCCAACTATCCGACATGTAAGAACACAAAGCCGCTTAACAAACCGGAAAACGACGGGGAACAGCATGAACAGAAGCCTCAAATCGTTGCAGAGTTCAAGTGCGAGCTTTGCGGTGGCGACATGGTACTTCGCACGGGCAGATATGGCAGTTTCTATGCTTGCGCAAATTATCCCAAGTGTAAGTTTACCAAGCAGCGCACCAAAGACATAGGTGTTCCTTGCCCCAAGTGCGGTGCTAAGATAGTTTCCAAGATGGGAAGAAACAAGTCTGTTTTCTTCAGCTGCGAGCGTTATCCGGATTGCGATTTTTCCACATGGGATATGCCTACCAATGAAACGTGTCCCGCTTGCGGAAAAATGCTTTACCGCAAGAAGGGTAAAGATTTGTATGTTTGTCAGGATAAGGAGTGCGGTTATAAAGCTGAGGCTCCCGCACTTGCACAGACCGAGGAGAATTAATTGAAAGAGATAAATGTAATAGGCGCGGGGCTTGCCGGCTGTGAGGCCGCATGGCAGGCGGCAGAGCGCGGTGTTAAAGTGCGTCTTTATGAGATGAAGCCGCAAAAATACACCCCCGCACATCATAGTGAAAATTTTGCTGAACTGGTTTGCTCAAATTCTCTGCGTTCCAATGTGGTGTCAAACGCTGTCGGGCTTTTGAAAGAGGAGATGAAAGTACTCGGTTCGCTGGTTATTGAAGCCGCATATGCAACTGAGGTTCCTGCAGGAAGTGCTCTTGCGGTAGACCGAACGAAATTTTCTTCATATATTACTGAAAAAATCAAAAATCATCCCAATATTGAGGTTATCGAGGGCGAAGTTGTCGAAATCCCTAAGGATGGGATCATCGTTGTAGCCTCCGGTCCTCTTACTTCCGACGCTCTGTCCGAAGATATCGCAAAGCGCATCGGTTGTTCTAAAATGCACTTTTTCGACGCGGCGGCTCCCATTGTTGATTTTTCCAGTATAAATATGGATGTTGCCTTTTTCGCTTCGCGTTACGGCAAAGGAGAGGCATCGTACATTAATTGCCCTATGACAAAAGAGCAGTACGATGTTTTCTATAACGAACTGATATCGGCAAAGGAAGCTGAACTTAAAGAGTTTGACAAGGAATCTCAGCAGGATCTTACTGTGTTTGAAGGTTGTATGCCTGTCGAAGTGATGGCAAAGCGCGGATATGAAACGCTTTTGTTCGGTCCGCTTAAACCCGTAGGGTTGCCTGTTCCTTCGACTGGTAAAGACGCATACGCAGTGGTTCAGCTGAGACAAGATAACGAAGAAGCAACGATGTTCAATATTGTCGGATTCCAGACACACTTGACTTTCGGCGAGCAAAAGAGAGTATTTTCTCTTATTCCGGGGCTTGAAAATGCCGAATTTGTAAGATACGGTGTAATGCACAGAAATACTTACCTCAATTCTCCGGGACTTCTCGCTGCTGATTATTCGGTTAAAAATGAGCCAAATTTGTTTTTTGCAGGACAGATGACCGGTGTTGAGGGATATGTCGAATCCGCGGCTTCGGGCTTGCTTGCAGGAATAAATGCCGCAATGACTGCTTTGGATAAAGAACGAGTATTTTTACCGCGTGAGACAGTTATCGGTGCTATGGCAAGCTATGTCGCAAACGGAGGCACCGGTTCTTTCCAGCCCATGAATGCAAATTTCGGCATTGTTGCCCCACTTGAACACAGAGTTAAAGGCGGTAAAAAAGCAAAAAATGAAGCGCTTGCCGAAAGGTCGCTTAATATCATCAACCGATTTTGCGAAGGAGAAGACAAATGAAAGTTATTATTGATGTAATGAGCGGAGATAACGCGCCATTAGAACTTGTTAAAGGCGCTGTTATGGCTAAAGAAAATCTCGGCGTTGACATTGTCGCTGTAGGAAATGAAGAAATTATCAGAAAAATCGCTTCTGAGCAGTCGCTTAACATCGACAGCATTGAAATTGTAAACACCGATGTTGTAATTGACATGGAAGATGATGCTGTAAGTGTTGTCCGCGCTAAGAAAGACTCTTCCATGGGTATTGGTTTGCAAATGCTTTCACGCGGCGAGGGTGATGCGTTTGTCAGCGCGGGTAATACCGGCGCATTGCTTACAGGTGCAACTCTTATCGTTAGACGCATAAAGGGAATCAAGCGTGCAGCTATCGCTACTGTTCTTCCTTTGCAGACTCCTACGCTTCTTATCGACTCGGGAGCAAATATTGAAGTTGATGAAAAAATCCTTGAGCAGTTTGCTGTTATGGGCTCTGTGTATATGGAGAAGATATACGGTATTGATACCGCTCGCGTCGGACTTTTAAATAACGGTACCGAGTCTACCAAGGGAACGGCGCTTTACAAGAACGCCAATCAATTGCTCGGCGCTTCCGCTGATATAAATTTTGTAGGCAATGTTGAGGCCAAGGAAGTTCCTTTCGGGGCTTGTGACGTACTGGTTTGCGACGGTTTTACGGGAAATGTACTGCTTAAATCCATTGAGGGTATGAGTAAATTCTTTATGCGTACGCTTAAAAATGTGTTCTATGAGAATTTGTTTACAAAGCTTTCCGCCCTTATGCTTAAAGGCAAAATCGGCGGCATTAAAAAGCAGTTTGACGCGTCAGAACACGGCGGCGCGCCCTTTTTGGGCATTGCAAAGCCTGTTATAAAGGCTCACGGATCTTCTGATGCAAGAGCCGTCATGAATGCTGTAAGGCAAGCGGTAAGCTATGCCAAAACGGGAATTATTGATAACATTTCCGAATGTGCACTTCGCATAAAAGAGCGTGAAGATACAAAGGAATAAAAAACTACCGCGGAGGAAATTGATATGCAAAATCTGAGAAAAGAAAGAGCGCTGCTTGAAGAAAAAATCGGATATAAGTTTAACGATATCACGCTTCTTGAAACTGCTTTGACGCATTCCTCCTACTCAAATGAAGCCAAGAGCAAGGGCATTAACATAGAGTGTAATGAGCGCTTGGAATTTTTGGGCGACTCGGTTCTTTCTATAATTGCAAGTGAATATTTATATTTTGAGTTTGACTGTCCCGAGGGGGAGCTTACCAGAATGCGTGCCGAAATAGTTTGCGAAAAGGCGCTTGCGGTTTTCGCCCGTAAAATCAATCTCGGAGAATTTTTAAATCTCGGTCACGGTGAGGAAATGAGCGGCGGCAGAGACCGACCTTCGCTTTTGGCTGATGCTTTCGAGTCACTTTTAGCGGCGATGTTTATCGACAGTCAAAAAAATAAAGACACGGTTGCAAAATTTTTGTTGCCTCTCCTTGCAGAAGAACTTGCGAAGCTTGAACTTACAGGTGCAGCAAAGGATTTCAAGACCTTACTGCAGCAGTTTGTTCAGCAAGTGGGCGGAGAAGTTTTAGAGTATTTTGTTACAAAAGAAACAGGTCCCGATCACGATAAAAATTTTACGGTTGAAGCACGGCTTAACAGCAATGTTATCGGTGTCGGAACCGGAAAAAGCAAGCGCGCGGCGGAGCAAATGGCGGCGAAGCAGGCACTTGCTCTGTTCGGTCAGAAATAACATACGAAAAGTGCCTTTCGAGGCGCTTTTCTTTTTATAAATTGCGAATAAAAAGCCGAAAAATGTTGAAAAAAAAGATAGGGTGTTGTATAATATTAAAGTTAGTGATATATAAATAAAAATTTGAAAGAAAGAGGACCGCATATGTACTTAAAATCGCTTGAGCTGCATGGCTTTAAGTCGTTCCCTAATAAAACGGTTTTGAATTTTGAACCCGGCGCGACTGTTGTTATAGGCCCAAACGGAAGCGGTAAATCTAATATTTCCGATGCAATGCGTTGGGTGCTTGGTGAAATTTCCAGCAAAAACATTCGCGGAACGAAAATGGAAGATGTCATTTTCGGCGGTGCGGATTCACGTAAGCCTATGAGCTTTGCCGAGGTCTCGGTTACTTTTGACAATTCCGGCGAAGCACATCGCATAGATGTACCGTATGATGAAATTACGGTCACAAGACGCTACTACCGCTCGGGTGAAAGTGAGTATTTTATCAACCGCAAAGCGGTTCGTCTCAAGGATATCCATGAGCTGTTTATGAACACCGGTATTGGTCGTGACGGATATTCGGTAATCGGACAGGGCAAAATTGCGGAAATACTTTCTCGCAAAGGTGAAGACCGCAGAAATGTTTTTGAAGAAGCGGCAGGCATTGCAAAATACAGATATAAAAAGCATGAAGCGGAAAAGAAACTGTCCGCTGCAGACGATAACCTCGTTCGTCTTACCGATATTGCCAACGAACTAGGCAGTCGTGTAGGTCCTCTTGAAAAAGAGTCTGTCAAAGCTAAAAAATATCTTGAAATTTACGAGGGCAAAAAACGCGCCGATGTAAGCCTTTGGCTTTACGACAGCGAGGTGCTTAAAACAAAGATTACGGAAGCCGAAAAAGCACTTGAACTTTCCGCTCACGAACTTGAAGTTGCCGAGGACAGCCTTCGCTCGCTTGAAACCCAAAGCGATAAGCTTTTTGAAGAGAGCCAGCAGGGCAAAATGGTTTCTGAAAAACTTTTGACCGAAATCAACTATTTAAAGGAACAAATTCACAAGGCTGACAGTGATATCAAAGTCGCCGAAAACGAGATCGCGCACAAGAAAGAGCTTCTTAAGCAGTCCGAGAATGCAATAGACGGCGCAAGTACCGCTACCGATTCCGTCAAGGCGGAGTTTGAAGAGGTAGATAAACTGTTCGTCGAAAAGCAGTCTGCAATCAAAGATACAGAAAATGAGCGCGCTCAGCTTATTGAAAGGCACGCGGGGTGCGGTATAAAAGCCGCTGAGATCGAAAAAGATATCGATGAAAAACAAGCCGAAGTTCAAAGACTTCACGATTTGGTTATTGATATCAAGGTGCGTATTAATGTACTTGAGAACGCCATTATCAGCGATAATAATGCCGGCGACCAAGCGGAAATCGAAATTATCGAATACGAAAAAGAAGCAAAGAAAATCTCTGATGAAATTTCTGCGGTAAATAAAGAAATCGATTCATACAACGAGAGCTCCGAAAAGACAGAGCAACTGATTGATGAACTTACCAAGTCTCTTGAAAGTGCTGAAAACGAGCGCGACGATGTTCAAGCGGCGATTTCGGAAAAGAAACTTTCATATGACGGTCTTGTGCACCGTGCAGAAGCGTTGCAGCGCATGGAAGAACTTTTTGAAGGTTACTCGTCAAGTGTGCGTTACGTAATGCAGGCTTACTCCGACGGCAAGATACGCGGCGGCGAGGTATATGGGCCTGTTTCCAAACTCATAAGCGTTCCGGAAAAGTATGTAACTGCCATTGAAACTGCGTTTGGCGCGAATATTCAGAATATTGCTGTCGAAAATGAAGATGTGGCAAAATCAGCTATACGCGTGCTTAAAGACGCTCGCGCAGGCCGCGCTACATTTTACCCGCTGACTTCCGCTACCGCACAGGATGAGACCGAAGAAATGATTCGTGCAAGAAAATATAACGGATATATCGGCAGAGCGGATTTACTTTTTGATTATGACCCAAAGTTCTCAGAGGTAATGCGCAGTATCCTCGGCAGAACGCTTGTGTTTGATACTCTTGACAACGCGTCCGTTATGGCAAGAGAGCAGAAGTATCATGTTAAGGTTGTCACGCTTGACGGCCAGATAATCAATGCGGGCGGTTCTTACACAGGTGGCTCGGTAAGACGTGACAGCGGAATCCTTACCCGTACGGCGGAAATACGTACATTGCGTAAATCTGCTGAGGAAACTAAGAAAGAGTTGGATCGTCTCGATAAGCAGTTTGTAAAATCACAAAATACATTGAAAGATGCCCAGACTCGTCTTGCCGGTGCTGTTCAGCAAAAGGAAATTCTTAACACTTTGATAACTTCCGAGAGAGCACACATCGAAACTCTTACTGCAAAGCTTTCCACAAATACGAATTTGTGTGAAAAACTTCGTGCTGACCTTGCGCGTATTAAGAGCCAAAACGAGGGCAACAGCGGAGAAATCGCTAAGCTCACTGAAGAATGCGCGGCGCTTGAAAGCCGAATTGAAGAAATCAAAAAATATCGTGCAAACAGAGACAGTGAGCGCAATGATGTCATTGACGAACAGCGTGAGCTGGACGCGAGAATAAGTGAAATTGCTATTAAAATCGCCGAGGCAAATAAGGATATTGAAGCACTTGACGTCAGGAAGACACAGCTTGGTGCAAGACTTACGGAAATTGCAAACTCCGTAATGACGGCTGAGCGTTCAAAGCAAACTTATCTTGATGAAATCGCCGAACTCGAAAAGTCAAATGTTGACACGCGTGAAGCAGTTGCTCAGATGATGACCAAGTTTGAACTCCTGAGCGAGCAGCGCGGCAGTGTCGAAAATGACACCACCGAGTATGAGCGCAGACTAAATGATACGCGTTTGCGTATTCGTGAGAAGAATAGTCAAAAGGAAGTTGTTCTTGTTGCTCACAACAAAAATGATGCTCGACTCAGAGCGCTCCGCGCAGAGCAGGACAAGGCATCTGAAAGAATGTATGAGGAATATGAGCTTACGTTTGCTTTGGCAATGGAGCTCGGTTATCCGCCGCTTTCGCCTGAGACACGTCCTTCCGTTGCGTCCGCCGCGGCTGAATATCGTAAAGAAATGAAGTCGCTTGGTCCTGTGCATGTAGGTGCTATTGAAGAATACGCCGAGGTTAAATCGAGATACGACGAAATGTCTGTGCAGATTGAGGATTTGAAAAAGTCCAAATCCGAACTTACAAGCGTTATCAACCGTCTTGAAAATGAAATGCGCGGTCAGTTTATGGACGCATTCAATCAAATCAATAAGAACTTTTCTGAGGTGTTCAGTGCGCTGTTCGGCGGCGGTACAGCGGAACTTTCGCTTACCGAACCCGAAGATGTGCTCACAAGCGGAATTGAGATTAAAGCGGCTCCTCCCGGCAAGATAATAAAGAGTCTTACATTGCTTTCGGGCGGCGAACAAGCTTTTGTTGCGATTGCATTGTTCTTTGCTATTCTCAAGGTTAACCCCTCTCCGTTCTGTATTCTGGACGAGATTGAGGCGGCGCTTGACGAGGTTAACGTTAACCGCTTTGCCGATTATGTAAAACAGATGTCCGCAAATACACAGTTTGTACTTATTACCCATCGCCGCGGTACAATGGAAGCCGCGGACCGCATTTACGGCGTAACAATGCCGGAGCGCGGAATTTCAAAGGTACTTTCTCTCAATGTGGGGGACATCGACTTTAAACTTTAAATTTTAGAAAGGCTATCGCAATAATGGGATTTTTTGATAAACTTAAAGCAGGGCTTTCAAAAACAAAGAACGCCTTTGTGAGTCAGGTTGACAATCTGTTTAAAAGCTTTGTAAAAGTTGATGAAGAACTTTTTGAGGAACTTGAAGAGCTTTTAATATGTTCCGATGTCGGTGTAAATACTACCGAAGAGATTTTGGAAAAATTGCGCGATGTTGTTAAGACAAAACGCATAACCGACGGCGAAACCGTCAAAGAAGAGCTTAAACTCATTCTTTCTGAAATGATAGGTGAAGGAACACCTCTTGCGCTTGATACTGCTCCTTCGGTAATTCTTGTTATCGGTGTAAACGGCGTGGGCAAGACCACTTCGATAGGCAAAATCTCTGCACAGCTCAAGTCACAGGGAAAAAAGGTTGTTGTTGCGGCTGCAGATACTTTCCGTGCTGCCGCAATCGATCAGCTTGCGGTTTGGTGCGACCGTGCTCAGGTAGAACTTATAAAACAGAGCGAAGGCTCCGACCCTGCGGCGGTCGTTTATGACGCTGTAAGCGCGGCAAAGAGCAGACACGCAGATGTTCTTATCGTAGACACCGCAGGAAGACTTCATAACAAGAAAAACCTTATGGATGAACTTGCAAAAATCAATCGTGTTATTTCGCGCGAGCTACCGGATGCTTCAAGAGAAACTTTGCTTGTTCTTGACGCTACGACGGGGCAGAATGCTATTATCCAGGCTAAGGAATTCAAGAGCGTCGCTGATATAACAGGATTGGTTCTTACCAAACTTGACGGCACCGCCAAGGGCGGAAGTATTTTCTCCATCAAGAGTGAGCTCAATGTTCCGGTAAAATATATCGGTGTCGGTGAAAAAATTGACGATATGCAGCCGTTTGACGCGGGCGACTTTGTGCGCGCAATGTTTGAGTGATTAAAGATGAAAATTTTACTTGCTTCACATAATAAAAATAAAATTGCAGAACTGCAGACGTTGATGAGTGCTGTTTCAAAAGATATCGAAGTTGTTTCAATGTCCGATATCGGATATCATGATGAAATAATTGAAGACGGAAAAACTTTTGAAGAAAATGCACTTATTAAGTCCCACACCGGCGCCAAACTTGGCTATATTACAGTTGCCGATGATTCAGGGCTAATGGTAGATGCACTTAACGGTGCTCCCGGAGTTTATTCGGCAAGGTACGCGGGAGAAGATTGCAGTTATGAAGATAACAACAAAAAACTGTTGTCCGAATTAAAAGACGTTTCTGAAGAAAAGAGAACCGCTAAATTTGTTTCCGTGGTTACTTGTTCATTTCCCGACGGCAGAGCTGACATAGTTGTTCGTGGCGAGTGTCGCGGCACTATTTTGACAGATTATCGCGGGGAAGGTGGCTTTGGATACGATCCGCTTTTTTGGTATAAACCTATGGAGAAATCTTTTGCCGAAATGACTTCGTGCGAAAAGAACTCCGTCAGTCATCGCGGGCAGGCAATGAAAATGTTCGCGGATGAATTTGCAAAAATCAAATTTTAAGGAAAAATAATATGCTTACAAGTAAACAACGCGCGAAACTTCGCGCCATGGGAACCGAGCTTGATACCATTTTTCAAATAGGAAAGGGCGGTATCAGTGAAGAAACCGTAAAACAGATTTCAAACGCGCTTGAAGCCAGAGAGCTTATTAAAGCACGCGTGCTTGAAAACAGCGGTTATACCGCAAGAGAAGCTGCGGAAGCACTCGCTGAGGAAACTTCGGCGGATGTTGTAGCGGTCACCGGAACGAGATTCGTTTTATACAGAGAATCGAAAAACAAAAAGAAGATAATAATTGATTGATATACAAAAGAGGCAAAACAAGTGAATTCCTGCGATAAGTTGAATGATTTGCGAAATGCTGTTGTCGAACGCCTTGGAGAATACCGTGCAAAGCACGTGCTTTCAACCGAAGAGGAAGCGGCAAGGATAGCGGAGATATATTTACC
The DNA here is from genome assembly GCA_017461475.1 of Clostridia bacterium. Classification (GTDB taxonomy): domain Bacteria; phylum Bacillota; class Clostridia; order Oscillospirales; family CAG-272; genus UMGS902. The sequence continues at coordinate 5,174 of JAFTXX010000035.1, read as the reverse complement.
GCAAAAGTTGGAAAAAGTAAGGATTTCGGCGCTTTTACACGACATTACTAAAGAATATGATGTGAAAAAGCAGTTGCAAATCTTTGAGGATTTTGATATAATAGTCGATAATGCAATTATAAATTCTCCAAAAGTCATGCATGCTTTGACGGCGGCTTTGGTGATACCTCGTGAATTTGCCGAATTTGCTGACGATGAGGTCATTTCCGCTGTAAAAAATCACACTACAGGGTGCTCCGATATGCCGCTTTTGGATATAATAATATATCTTGCGGACTATATTGAGCCGCTTCGTAAATTTGAAGATTGCCGAAAGCTTCGAGAATATTTTTGGCAAGGAATTGACGGTGTGAAAAATGAGAAAGACAGGCTGTTGCACTTGTACAAGACAATGGTAATGTCTTTTAACATGACTGTCGAAAATTTGCTTAAAGAAAACGGCATTATAGCACCGGAAACCATTATGGCACGTAATTCGTTTGTATTGAAATGTTTGAGTATTTCAGAGGAAAAGGATTAATGAACGAGCAAAACAAAAATTCAAGCTCCAACAATTCACAGCCTGTAAAAAGTCAACGCAGAAAAGTTAATAGAAAACCGAGCGCCGCTTCTTCGGTCGCAGTTGCGGTTTTGATTTCATTGTTTGTTGTTTTAATGGCAGTTGCAGTAATTGTCGGTGTCGCTTTTTTCTATGAAAAGGAAAATCCCAACAAAGGCAACATCGATGACTATGTTGATTACAGCACCGATGAATACGGCAACAGATATTATCACTCCGTAAACGCAAATGGTGAGACTGTCGTAGTTTCTGTGGACGATAACGATCTTCACAAAGACCAATATAATTTTTTGGTAATAGGAAAGGACAGAGCCGCTTTTAATACTGATGTGCTGATAGTTGTTTCGTATAATATCGATGATGGCTCGGTCAGCATGATGCAGATACCACGTGACACATATGTGCAGCTTCCTGACAAAAACGGCAACTTGCGCGGAAGAAAAATTAACTCACAGCTTGCTGTATATTATAATCAGGCGCATGTTTCCGGTGTTAGTTACAGTGAAGCTCTGAGTGCCGCCTGCAGCCATCTTACTGCCTCGTTTTCGGAAATTTTAGGCATACCGATAAATAATTATGTTATGCTCGACCTTGAGGGATTTGTAAACATAGTTGATGCTATCGGCGGTGTTGATTTGGAAGTTCCGAGAGATATGTATTACAAAGACCCCGAGCAAGGTCTGTATATAAATCTTAAAAAAGGTTATCAAAACTTAAACGGAGATGAAGCAGAGCAGTTTATCCGTTTTCGCAAAGGTTATGTAAACGCAGACCTCGGTCGTGTAGACGCACAGAAGATATTTATCAGTGCGTTTATTGAAAAAGTTCAAAAAAGCTTCAGTGTTGATACAATTGTTAATATCGTAGACCAGCTCAGTAAATATGTTGTTACGGATGTCAGCCTAAAGGATATGCTTTATTTTGCAAAGAACGCACTATCTGTCAACCCTGACAATATTACAATGTTTACGATGCCAGGCGATGTTTCCGGGAAGTACTATGTTGCTTACCGTGAGGACACATACAACATGGTAAACACATATCTGAATCCGTACAAAGTTCCGCTAAAGAGCGATAATTTCGACCCAAACGGTAGTTTATACGACGCTGTAGGCACAAGCATGTATGGCGTTTATACAAAAACTTATTCAGGTAATAATATTGCTTCCACCTATTCCGCAGGCGATACAAGCGATATTCATATCCCAAGTGTATCAACGACTGCGGTAACCGCTGCGATTGTTACAAGTACTGTTGCGGATACATCCTCTTCTCAAGATGAGGATGTCATACATACAACGCCCGAAAAAGCCGATATCACAAATGAGCCTGATATTTGGGAAGAAACAACGATAGAAACGACAGATGCGACTGTAGAAAGTCCGTCCGAAACCACAGGAGAATCATTTGGGGCGAGCATAACATCAGAACCTGCTGATATAATAGCAGAGCCTGATATTATAGTCACAGAGACTTCCGCAGACACGGTACTTGTTACCACTGCAGAGCCCGAAGAGACTGTCAATGAATAGAGGAGTACAAATGGAAGAAAAAGCATTTGATTTAACTACACCACTCGGATTGGCGCAGTTTTGCGTAAGCACTCTTGATAAAAAGAATGCATCCGAAATCAAACTGTTTAAAGTAGATGAACAGACTATAATAGCTGATTATTATGTAATGTGCAACGGCCGTGCTACAACTCATGTAAAAGCTCTTTCCGATGAGGTTGAGTACCAGCTTGGTGAAAAGGGTGTGCAGATGTTGCGCGTTGACGGCAGAGAAACCGGAACGTGGGTTCTGATGGATTACGGCTCAGTGCTTGTGCACATCTTTACAAAAGACCAGCGTGAGTTTTATAAACTCGAAAAACTTTATAACGAAGAAAATGAAATTGATATAAAAGACCTTTTGACGGGCATCGGCACGCCGAAAGACAGCGAGGACTAAACAGATGAAGCATAATTTTAAAGAAATTGAACCAAAATGGCAAAAAGCATGGGAAGACGCTCATGTTTTTGAAGCGGCTGTTGATCATTCAAAGCCGAAGTTCTACGGTCTTGTTGAGTTCCCTTATCCCAGCGGCGCGGGTATGCACGTTGGTCACATCAAGGCTTATTCCGGACTCGAAGTTATTTCCAGAAAGAGAAGAATGCAGGGATACAATGTCCTGTTCCCGATAGGCTTTGATGCGTACGGTCTTCCTACCGAAAACTACGCTATAAAGACCGGTATCCATCCGAGACAGGTTACGGATAATAATATTGAAAAATTCACCTCTCAGCTTAAGCGCGTAGGCTTCTCTTTCGATTGGAACAGAGTAGTTGATACTACCGAAGAAGGTTATTACAAGTGGACTCAGTGGATATTCCGCAAGATGTTTGACGCGGGGCTCGTTTTCCGCGCAACAACGCTTGTAAACTATTGCCCCAGTTGTAAGGTCGTTCTTTCCAACGAGGACTCGCAGGGCGGCAAGTGCGACATCTGCCACAGTGATATCGTTCAGAAGTCCAAGGACGTTTGGTATCTCAGAATTACAGAGTATGCAGACAAGCTCCTTGAAGGACTTGAAAAGGTTGACTATCTTCCCAATGTTAAACTTCAGCAGGAAAACTGGATCGGCCGTTCCGAAGGCGCATTTGCAAACTTTAAACTCGCACTCGGCAGCGTGGAGACGGATGACAGTCTTAGAATTTATACCACCCGCCCCGACACAATGTTCGGTGTAACCTTTATGGTTATCGCTCCCGAGCATCCTATTATTGAAAAATACCGCGATAAAATTTCAAACATAGCGGAACTTGACGCATATAAGGATGAATGCGCAAAGAAAACAGAGTTTGAGCGCACTCAGCTTGTCAAGGACAAGACCGGCGTATGCATTGAAGGTCTCTCGGCGATAAATCCCGCAAACGGAAAGCAGATTCCGATTTACATTTCCGACTACGTAATGATGGGCTACGGTACAGGCGCAATCATGGCTGTACCTGCTCATGATGACCGAGACTATGAATTTGCAAAGAAGTTCGGTATTGACATAATCGAAGTTATTAAAGGTGGCGATATTTCAAAGGAAGCGTACACCGGTGACGGTGAAATGGTAAATTCCGAATTTTTGAACGGTATTGCCACTAAAAAGGAAGCCATTGCAAAGATGCTTGAATTCCTTGCCGAAAAAGGCTGCGGCGAAAAGGGTGTTCAGTATAAGATGAAGGACTGGGCGTTCAACCGTCAGCGTTATTGGGGCGAGCCTATTCCGATAGTTCATTGCCAAAAGTGCGGTATGGTCGGCGTTCCTTACGAGGAACTTCCTCTCAAACTTCCGAATGTTGAAAACTTTGCCCCCGGCGAAGGCGGTGAAAGCCCGCTTGCCAAGATTGATTCTTTTGTTAATTGCAAGTGCCCGAAGTGCGGCGGTGATGCAAAGCGCGAGACAGATACCATGCCTCAGTGGGCAGGTTCTTCCTGGTATTTCCTCAGATATTGCGATCCGCACAATACCGAGGAGTTCGCTTCTAAAGAAGAGCTTAACTATTGGCTCCCTGTTGACTGGTATAACGGCGGTATGGAGCATGTAACCCGTCACCTTATCTATTCAAGATTCTGGCACAGATTCCTTTATGATATTGGCGAGGTGCCTGTTGACGAACCTTATGCAAAGAGAACCGCCCAGGGACTTATTCTCGGTCCCGACGGCGAAAAAATGTCCAAGTCTAAAGGTAATGTTGTCGACCCTAACGATGTTGTTGACCAGTACGGCGCAGACGTACTCAGAGTTTATACTCTCTTTATGGGAGACTATGCTTCCGCTGCTCCGTGGAGTGAAAGTTCGGTTAAGGGTGTAAAGCGTTTCCTTGATCGTGTTGCGGGACTTTGCGATATAGTAAACGGCAACGGCGTAACCGAAAAGCTTGAAACCTCATTCCATAAGACCATAAAGAAGGTTTCCGAGGATATCGAGGATATGAAGTTCAATACAGCCATTGCAGCTATGATGAGTCTTATCAATGAAATCTATGAGGTCGGAGCTCTTACAAAGGATGAACTTGGTATATTTGTAAGACTTCTTTGCCCTTATGCTCCTCACCTCTGTGAAGAGATTTGGGAATTCCTCGGCAATACCGAGCTTTGCGCACTTGCTGCATGGCCCACATATGACGAGGCAAAGACTGTAGATAACACTGTGGAAATTGCTCTTCAGGTTAACGGCAAGTTCAGAGGTACAATTATGGCTCCGGCAGGCATCAGCAAGGACGAGCTTCTTGCAATTGCAAAGGCTGATGAAAAACTTGCAAGCATGATTGATGGTAAAACTATCGTAAAAGAAATTGTTGTACCCAACAAAATTGTAAATATTGTTGTAAAATAAATAAAAATATTGCATTTTTTCTCTTGACTTTTTGTCCGAGAGAAGATATAATGTATTGTAGTTGTTTGTTGAGTATCAGCTCAACGGCGAGGGGAGGGAAAACAGATGGCAGAAGTCAGAGTAAAAGAGAATGAGTCTCTTGACAGCGCTCTTCGCCGCTTTAAACGCCAGTGCGCGAGATCCGGTGTGCTCACCGAGCTCCGCAAGAGAGAGCATTATGAGAAGCCCAGCGTAAAGCGTAAGAAG
>JAFTXX010000034.1 GCA_017461475.1 Clostridia bacterium | reverse complement strand
ATTCAAAAGGTATCAAGGTTAATTGTTGGACTTGTGATAACAAAGACGATGCTGAAAAATTAGTTTCTTATGGGGTGGACTTTATAACCAGCAATATACTGGAATAATCCTTTTTAGCCAGTCTTGACACGGACTACACGCGCTTATATACAAAAGGAAGAAGAATACGCCTTGAAAATAGATGAGTCTTGAAACAAATGTGAATAGACTAATGTAATCATGATGTCACAGGTTCTAGCCCAGCAAGTGGGAGCCAAACAAGAAACCACCTATGCTTAGGTGGTTTCTTGTTATATAATGTTAGCTTTCTTATATTCAGTCGGAGCAACAGATACAATATCCTTGAAGTTTCGGTTAAAACTTCGCAGGGAAGAGTAGCCGCACTCCATGGCACATTGTAGTACAGAGTTGTCGGTATTGGATAGGAGTTCGCATGCTTTGCTGATTCTGAAATGATTTACATACTCATTAAACGTGATGCCGACGTTGCGCTTGAAGAAACGTGATAGGTATGCATAATCATAGGAAAGCTCTTCCGAGAGTTGCTTGAGCAAGCAGTCCTTACTGTACTCTCTTTCGATAAATTCAAAAATGCGGTAAAGTAAATTGTTTTTATTACTTGCTTTATCTGTGTAACTGTTTGATTTATCGAATGCGGCGCAGACAGAATACAGCACACCTTTTTTCTCAATGGTCGAACTGCTTTCATCTGTCATGTTAAGAAGGGCGAGCAGATGCTCATCAATAACAAACTTGTTGCTTGTGGGAATTTTTTGCAATACCTTTGAAGAATATGCTTTTATAATATCCGGTGAAAAAATATATAGAATATGCTTGCTGTGTAAGCTGCTTAACGAATGAAGCTGATGTGGAAACACCAACACGGCTTCATTTTTGTTTAATGTATATTTGGCAGTTCCTACAGTAACATCCATGCTTCCCGATAGTATAATAATCAGTTCAAAAGAGTTGTGCATATGTATTGGGAAACTGAAGTTCTCACCGGTTTCCTTGCAAAAATGTTCTCCTCTTCCGAAATGTTCGAATTGATAAAACATAGACTAGCTCCCGAAAGTCAAATATTGTCCATTAATTGTACAATAAACGGCTAACGAAGTCAATGCTCCTGTGATAGAATAAAACTGGATTACTTTTGCATCGGGGCTTCTCAAAGTGGCAGACAGGAGTATCTTGAAGGCGTAGTCAACCATATCATGTTTGGTTAAGAGAGGATATTGATATGAAAAACCTTGTAATTAAAGAAAAAGAAATTCTGTTTTCGAGATGTGGAGAACTCATCAGAATCAGCAGTTGCGGAAATAATGCTATTCGCTTTCAGTCATTTCCCGACTGTCAGGTTATTGACGAGGATTACACGCTGGTGCCAAGAAATGATGTCCCCTGTGAAATCATTGAGGATGACTGCAGTGTAACTTTGACCTGTGGAAAGCTTAAAGTTGTTCTTGAACAGAACGGAAAAACTTGCTTCTACGTGGGTGAAAGATGCGTGATTGCTGATAAAAGCCGTCACACCTTCGGTGGGAAAGGCGATTTCCGCAGATTTGTAAATAAAGGCAATGAAAACTGGTCGGTAAGTGCTAATTTTGAGGCGAACGACGGTGAGCATTTCTTTGGTTTCGGACATAGCTGGGACAATGAGTTTGATCTCAAAGGCTCGACAATTGACCTCTGTCATCTCAATGCTAAGGTCACCATTCCGTATGTGTATTCCTCGCTTGGATACGGCTTTATCTGGAACAATCCCTCGCCGGGACTTTGCGAGCTTGCCTATAACAGAACACGTTGGACAAGCGATAATGCAAAGTTCATGGACTACGTGGTTATAGCAGGTACCCCCAAGGAGACTTGCACAACGCTTGCAGACCTTACCGGCTATGCGCCGAAGATGCCGGAGTGGGCAACAGGCTTCTGGCAGAGCAGACTTCGCTATGAAACGCAGGACGAGCTTTTAGAGGTAGCGAGAAAATACAAGGCACTCGGTATTCCGCTTTCTGCGATTATCGTTGACTACTTCCACTGGACGGAGCAGGGCGATTATAAATTCGATCCGAAGTATTGGCCCGATGTTCCTGCTATGACAGAGGAACTGCACGCAATGAATACAAAGCTTTTGGTTTCCATGTGGCCAACAATCAATGAGCACAGCGAAAACTATGGCTATATGAAAAGCAACAATATGCTTATGCGTACAATGCGCGGATCGGACAGAGTGTTCCCGTTCTACGGTTGGCAGGCACAGATTGACGTTACAAACCCAGATGCACGAGAATTTGTATGGAGCAAATTGAAGGGAAACTACATTGACCAAGGCGTTGATGCTCTTTGGTTTGATGTAGCAGAACCGGAGATTGATCCCTCGCAGTTTGACAATCTTATTATGCACGCCGGCAGAGGCGATGTGGTTGCACTTCTGTATCCGTATTACTATTCAAAGCTTGTATACGACGGTTTTAAATCCATGGGCAGAGAAGATATTATCACGCTGACACGTGCGGCATATCTCGGAAGCCAGAAGTTCGGCTCGCTTGTGTGGTCGGGCGACATTGCGTCCACCTTTGAGAGTCTTGCACATCAGGTGAAGGGCGCTTTGAACATGGCAATGTGCGGCATACCGTGGTGGAATACCGATATCGGCGGCTTTTACGGCGGCGATACCACAAGTGAGTATTTCAGGGAACTTATCGTTCGATGGTTCCAGTTCGGACTGTTTTCGCCTGTTATGCGTCTGCACGGAAACAGAGTACGGCACGGCGAAAAAAGAAATGTGAAAGAACCTACCGGAGATCCAAATGAACTCTGGAGCTTCGGTGAGAGAAATTTTGAAATTCTCAAAGACCTCGTAATGCTTCGTGAAAGACTCCGTCCGTACATTCAGAAACAGTTTGATACTGCATCCGAAAAGGGTTATCCCGTCATTCGCCCCATGTTCTTTGAATATCCCGAGGACGAAGTGTGCTATATGCTCGATAGTCAGTATATGTTCGGCGATGATATTATTTTTGCCCCCATTGTTAATCAAGGACAGACAAAAAAGACCGTGTATATTCCCGATGGCGAATGGATACTCACCAAGGACAATACCGTGTACACAAAAGGAACCTATGAGATAAACGCAGGGCTCAATGAGTTTGTTGCATTTGTCAAGGTTGGTTCTGATGTAATTGAGTGTTTTTAGGTTAAACGAAAAAAGGCTCACGAAAGAGAGGCTTTTGTTGTAAAAAGGAAACCACTTCATAGTCGCGCAGTTCAAAAGAGGTTATGCCGATGATGAAAAAAGTGATCATATAACTATATTTCAACTGCTATCAAGACAGTGTTGAATTTCAAAGGCAATTTTCTCGAACAAATCTACCGAGAGTGGATTGATGTAGATTCGTCTAATCATATGAGTTTGAGAATGTTGTGAACGATACGTTTTCTAAGTATAACAGTATTATGAAACTATGTGCGCGATATAAAAAAACAGTAAAGTAAAAATGTCCGGAACTTTTGTTCCAGACATTTTTGTATATGAAAGCTTATTCTATTGGGCGAACGGCAAGCCTGTTAGCTCGCAGGGTAGATTGGTGTGCGCGGAAGCCGATCATGCCATGCAAGAAAGGTGCATCTGTGTCTGTATACTCCAGCACGGGTTCGTCGTTGATGCTGACTGTAAGGACGTTGTCTTTGACCACGGCTTTGACCGTGTATGTCTGATCCTTCTGTATTGTGTAGGGTGCACGGGCAAGCTCCTTCCAGTCGTAATTGTGCTTGCCGAGCACGATTGAATTCTTCGAAAGCCCGATGAAATAACCTTGCAAAAAGTCGGTGCCGCCGGCAAGACTCTTGTTACTTTTTTCCACGGTCGCAGGATTGGAAACGCGCACACAAAGACCGACATTGATGTTGTCAGAGGTGGGGGTGATCTCCGCTTCTACTGCGTAGTCGCCCCAATTTTCGGAGCCGATCATGTATTTGCCGTATTCGCTTTCCAGCGTTAGTTTTTCGCCCTGCGCAGACCATGTGCCGTCTTTATATGTGTTGTAGGCAAGGGAGTATTCCTTGGTGGGTGCCGTCTCCGCCTTGTGGAAGGAGAAGCTCAGGAGTTCTGCATCCGTATCGGCGCAGAGACTGACGGTACAAAGTCCTTTGCGTAGAGCAAGGCCTCTCGTCACCGTGCGCATTGTCTTTTCAGATGCAGGGAGAGACAATGTTCCGAGCAGGGCGCTACCCTGATATACGTCTACGGTGCAATCCTGTTCGGCACGGTATTCGACCACGAGATCGTATGTGTCATCCATGCTCACATTTGCTTTATATGTATAGTGCTTGCCCCCTTGCATGGAAAGGAATTTGATGCCGTCATATTCCGTTTTCTCTGCCTTGGTCACGCAGGTGATGGCAGGGATCACGCTCTCTGCGGGCTTGTATACGTCCTTAAAGGTGGACTGGAGCGCACCGCCCGTCGCGCCGACAAAGCCGATGGCGGCCTCGCCGCTTTCGCAAAGGACGCCGATCGCGCCGCCGCTAAGGGGATTTTCACATTGCAGTACCTCGCGACGATTGACAAAGAAGGTGTATTCTGTGCCACACTTCTGTACAGTAAAGAGAATCAGTGCATCCGCACGCATTGCATCTGAAAAGCTTGCACGGATGGGGCATACTTTTACGGTTTCCTTGCCATCTACTGTAAAGGTGACGGTCAGCTCCTCAGCAGTGGCATCGTAGATCGCCTTGCCGAAGTTCTTTTCATCGGTGTAGCCAAAAAGAATACCTGCTTTGTCGGTGAGAGACTTCAGGTTGTATTCCGCGGTGTAGTCCTCGGCAAAGGTGTACTCGGAGATAGCAGAGCCGCCTGCAGACAGCACAAGACCGCTTACGGTCAGCGTGCCGCCGTCAACCGTCCAGCCGACAAGGTCACTTTCGGTCTCAAAGCGGCTGTATGCATCGGGCATACGCGGCGCATCCTGCTTTGTTGTGGAAGGTCCGAGGACAACGGTACCGTTGCCGTTAAAAAAGATGCGGTCGATATTCATGCTGCGCTGGGGCACGGTCGTGTGCGAATGGTAGACGATATAGTATTCGTCCAGATTCGGTCCCAGCACGGTGGAGCTGTGACCGATGCCTTTGACGGTCGCCTCGTCTGTTGAAAGCAGAAGCGGATTGTTCTTTGCCGGAGTGAACTTTGTCGGTGATTTTGTGCTCGTCGCATAATGGATGCGGTAGCCTGCTGACCAGACGTGGTTGCCCGTATAGGTCAAGTAATACACGCCGTCGTGCTTGATGATCATCGACCCCTCGGTCCAGCCGTGCAGGTCGCAGGAAATCTTGATGCCGCGGTTTGCCTTCACCTTGTTTGGGGCGCTCATCGGGTATGCCATGATCGCGTCCACTGCCGCAGAGTAGAAGTACCACGAGCCGTCATCATCGATAAACACGTCGCCGTCAATAGACAGGCCAAAGTTGTCGGTGACCGCCACAAAGGGACCGGTGGGCCATTTGCTTTGCAGAACATAGTGTCCTTTGCCGGCAGGGGAGGTGTACATATAGAAGTTGCCGTTGTAGTATACGACCTCTGGTGCATAGGCGCTCTTGGTCAGCCACGCCTCGGTGCATAGCCCCTCGTAATGCCAATCCACAAGATCGTCCGAGGTCCAGCACTGAATGCCCACTCTGCCGTCCTTAGTGGAATTGTAGAGGTAGTAGCGGCCGTTATAGCGCATGACAAACGGGTCGCCAATGCCGTAATCCGCCCAGGTGTTTTTGTCATTCACGCGGATGATGGGGTTTTGGTAATGCGCAACATCCTTGATGGGTATAGGCTCTTCTGTGGGTGCTGCCGTTTCGGGCGGCTGCGTCTCGCCGGGCGGCTGTGTCTCGCCGCCATGCCCGCAGGACAAAAGCAGGATGGAAAGCGACGCTGTCAACACGAAAAAAAGAATGCGGTTCATATTGCAAATCTCCTTGGAAAAAGGCTGTATAGTTTTATACCTCTAGTATAGCAGAGATTTCGCCTTTTTCAAGCCCTAAAAACGAGCGTTTGCCACAAATGATTCGTGTTTTTGCGGCAGGAGAACAATTTTTTAATTGAATATAAAAAAATTGTTGATATAATTAAACTGGCGAATAATTGTGTTATATCCAAGCGGCCAAAATGCGCAAAACAGAAAGGACATGTAGTAGGAGACAGTATGGGCAAATCAAAAATATTACTTTCGGGAAAAGAAAATTTAATAAACCATTTTAATGCGGAAAATAGTGTCGGTGAGCAAGCAGTGTGCATTTCAAGCATTGATAAGAATTTTCACATAGAAACCAAAATCAAAAAGGACGACATCAGGTTTTATAGCATCGAGGATGCGCCATTTAAGATTTACGGAGTTTATAAGGATGACGGACTTTTTCGCAGACTTCCCGAGGAGGTCGCAAGGAGCGTGAGCGAGGGAGTTTACAAGTTGCACGCAAATACGGCAGGCGGCAGGGTGAGATTTGTCACCGATTCAAGCTATGTTGCAGTAAGCGTGCGTCTCGGCAGAGTCGGCAAAATGCCGCATTTTGCGCTTAGCGGCTCGGTCGGATTTGATTTGTATGTGGGAACTCTTTACAGAGGTGCGTTTATCCCACCTTTCGGCGTCACCGACAGCTATGAGGCGGTAGTGGAGCTTGGCTCCTCCGAGGAGAGGGAGATTACTATTAATTTCCCGCTTTACAGCGATGTTCGCGATGTCTATATCGGGATTTCGGACGGTGCTGCAGTCAAGGCTCCTTCGCCGTATGCAAATGAAAAGCCTGTTGTCTACTATGGATCGTCGATTACGCAGGGCGCATGCGCCTCACGCCCGGGAATGGCGTATCAGAGCATCATTTCAAGAAGATTTAATCTCGATTTTGTTAATCTTGGATTTTCGGGAAATGCAAAAGGCGAGCTGACCATTGCCGAATATATAAAGGGGCTCGATATGTCGGCATTTGTATACGACTACGACCACAATTCGCCGAATGCGGCGTTCCTTGCGCAAACGCACGAAAGGATGTTTAAGATTATCAGAGAGGCGCATCCGACCCTCCCGATAATCTGTATGTCACGCCCGAGATTCAGGATCGTCGGCGAGGATGAAAAGCGCCGTGCGGTAGTCGAGGCAACCTATAAAAATGCGATTGCCGCAGGAGATGAAAACGTGTATTTCCTTGACGGAAAGGCGCTCTCTGCGCTTTGTGGCGGTGACGGTATGGTGGATGGCACACATCCTACCGACTATGGCTTTGCTTCTATGGCAAAGGCTATCGGCGACGTGCTTGAAGAAATAATCGAAAGAGGAAAAATATAAAAATACAGGTGCGCAGCTTTATGTTATAATAATCGTATCAATTCATTAAAAGGATATATATGATGTCGCGGCGGACTGTAGGAGAAAAAATGAATAAATATAAACTTGCAAAAAATGCGTGTTATCTGTCAGGAGTGACCATGTCTGTGTCGGCAAATTTGTCGCCGCTGCTGTTTTTGACATTCAGGGACATGTATCTTCTGTCTTATACTTCGCTTGGGTTTCTTGTAGTAATCAACTTTTTGGCACAATGGCTTGTCGATTTGGTGTTTACCTTTTTTACCAGGTTTTTCAATATACATAAAACTGTAAAAGCTACACCGTTAATTGTGTGGATAGGATTGCTATTGTATGCAGTATTGCCAAGAGTTTTTCCTGATATGGCTTTTTTATGGATTGTGACAGGAACGGTAATATTTTCTACTGCATCAGGATTAAGTGAGGTTTTGTTAAGCCCTGTGATTACGGGGATACCGAGTGAAAACCCCGAAAGGGAGATGAGCAAACTGCACTCAATGTATGCGTGGGGCGTCGTAGGCGTCGTCATAGTGAGCACTTTGTTCTTAGCCGCTTTCGGCAGTGAGAACTGGACATATCTTGCCTTACTTTGGTCGATAATACCATTTATTGCGTTTTTAATGTTTCTTAAGGCAGAGCTTCCTGAAATGGATAATTTCGGAGGTACGCAAAAATGCACAAGAATATTCAATAAAGGAACTATACTGTGCCTGTTGTGCATATTCTTTGGCGGTGCGGCTGAATGTACAATGTCACAATGGGCATCAGGTTTTATTGAAAATGCCATAGGCGTTCCTAAAGTTTACGGAGATGTGATTGGAGTCGCATTATTTGCGGCATTACTCGGCTTAGGAAGAACGCTTTATTCGCGGTACGGTAAAAGAATTGTTAATATATTGTTTTATGGGATGCTCGGAGCATGTGTCTGTTATCTTGTTGCAGGATTGTCGTTAAATCCCGTTGCTGGAATTATGGCATGTGCCCTAACAGGAATGTTCACCTCAATGCTTTGGCCCGGAACGCTGATTTACGTAGAAGAGAATTTTGAAAATGTCGGAGTGGCAGTATATGCGCTGATGGCTGCAGGCGGAGATCTGGGTGCTTCCTTAGCTCCTCAGCTTTTGGGAATAATATCAGATAAATTCAAAACTACTGATTTTGCTTTGAGGGGTTCGGACATGTTTAATATAAGTGCAGAGCAAGTCAGTATGAGAGCAGGTTTGCTTGTAGCAGGAGTGTTTCCTGTCTTAGGCGTGCTTTGCGTTCTTTGCATGAAAAAGCACTTCAAAAAGCATGGCAGAATTTGGTTGAATTGAACCTATAAAAAGAACCGTATAGCGTATCGCTTGCTATACGGTTCTTTTATGTATATTTGTTATTTTCCTTTAATACATACTGTTTTAATATTATAATTTTCATCGCAGACTATAAAATCTGCCACTTTGCCTTTTTCTATAGAGCCTACTTGTGTCTCTGCACCAATGGCGCATGATGGATTGTATGTTGCCGCACGTATCGCTTCCTCTTCGGGAACGCCAAAGGCGATGGCGTTTTGCAAACAATCAAAGAGATTGACAGCAGAGCAGGCAATAGTACCGTCACTTAGCCTTGCAATTCCATCTTTCAGACATGCTTCCTGTCCGCCGAGCATAAATTTGCTGCCGTCCGCCATTCCTGCACATCTGCCGGAATCCGAAACGAGTATCATTCTGTCTTTGAAAAGTGAGAAAGACAAACGAACTGCGGCTGGATGAACGTGATATCCGTCGCAGATGATCTCTGCAAATACATTTTCGTTTTCTGCAGCCGCCGGTATAACACCGGGTGAGCGGTGGTTTATGGCACGCATCGCATTAAACATATGTGTAAGATGTGTTGCGCCCGTGTCAAAAGCTTTCTTTGCACAATCATAATCGGTATCCGTGTGTGCAATGCCTACGGTACAAATGTCTTTTGCTTTGGCAATAAACTCGGCTGCACCGTCAAGCTCCGGAGCAATATCTACAATTTTCAAAAGTCCGCCGCTGATATCGTAAAGCTTTTTGAATGCATCAAAATCCGGCGATTTCAGAAAGTTTGGATTCTGTGCGCCGCATTTGCTTTGCGAGAGGAAGGGACCTTCCATATGTATTCCGCGAAGAACGGAAAGGTTTTCTCCGCCTTCTTCCGAAAATCTTTTAGCATTATCATATGCTTTAGCAAGTGAATCATACGGAAGTGTCATAGAGGCAGGTGCAAATGATGTAACTCCGAACTTTGCAAGATAAGCCGCCATTTTTACAAGTCCTGTATAGTCGCCGTCGGAGAAATCCACCTCCGAATTTCCGTGCGTGTGTATGTCAATAAGACCCGGGATAACGGTTGCACCGCCAAGGTTAATAGCCTCTTCGGGAACAGTATCAGGCAGAATCTCACCGAATCGGTTGCCGTTTACCTCAAAGCTGCCGTGACGAAACTTAAAATCAGAACAGTATATTCGTGCATTTTTGTAAAACATAAGCTTTCCTCGCTAATTCTCGTGTAAATACATTATACAATAATCAAAAAAACAATACAATCTAATAGTTGAGTGAAAAATCTACTATTGGTAGAATCGAAATCCTGAGTCTACTAATAGTATCTTGATTTTGATAGCATTTTAGTATAAGATGGAAATATATAAGGAAAGGATTAGTAGTGCGATGGTAAGCATTATAAAAATATCGGTAGGAATATACGGAAATGCCGCATAGAACTCGGACTGCTGCAATCCGGCCTTGCTGCAAGGATTGGCTATTCTGTAAAGACGATCAGCAAATGGGAATGCGGAAAAGGCGCACCGCCGGCTGAGGTTTTGCCGGCACTTGCTAAACATTTACATACCAGCATAGAAGCCTTTTATCGAAAAGATGACAAGGGGAGCGGTATTTTTTGGAATTGACGGCGGCGGTACTAAGACCGACTTCGCTTTGACCGATAGTAAAGGTAATTTACTTAACTAAGAAGGGAAGTATAATGAATAATTTATTTTTCTTAAATCCAGCAGAAGATTTTAGTGAGACGCTATTAATTGGCAACGGGCATCTCGGTGCAATTCTTTATGGCGGAGTTGACGAGGATGTGTACGAGTTTAATGACGATACGTTATGGTCGGGCTATCCGCGTAAATATCCAAAGAATAGTAATGAGGATTTTGAAGCGGCTAAAAAAGCAGTGCTTAGCGGAGAT